>JAQUWL010000026.1 GCA_028692875.1 Sulfurospirillaceae bacterium | reverse complement strand
AACGGAATAAGAAATTGGAGTGAGATTTACCCTCAACTTTGTATATTTTTCAGCGAAATTATGGAAAAATATACAAGGTAATTAAACGGGCTAAAGTTGATTTACACAGTTTATTTTACAGGCTCTTACCATAATAGTTAAAATAAAAAAATAGTGTTGTTGCAACGCTATTTTAATGCGTTTTTTACTCTTCGTGCAATAAAAAAAGCAAATGGCTTAATATCCCCATATACGCTTGCGCTTTCCAAAGATTTCATATATTCATCTCTATCCTCGACTTTAATAATTGTCCAAGGATATTGACCAGACGATAGCATTGTATTCATGATAAATCTTGATATGCGACCATTGCCATCAGGATAAGGATGAATGAAGGCAAAGATAAAATGTCCCAAAACAGCTCTAACACAAGCATTTGTTTCTTCACTCATTAGTTCAAAAAAAGCATCTATGGCATCACTAATTGCATAGTGTGGCAAAGGAGAATGTGCTGAATTTTGAATAATAACTTGATGATTTCTGTATCCAGCAAGTGCATAAGGCTTAATAATACCTGCTGTAACACTTGGTGCAAAGAGTTGTGTATACCATTCGTGAAAATCATTTTTTAGTATCTCAGAAGGATTGTTCGAATCAAAAATTTTCTCAACAGTTTTTTTAACTTTCTCAAATGCTTGATAATATCCTCGTGCGGCAAGAGCATTTCTACTTTGCATGTCTTCTTCAGTTTTTTCTGGATTCCAATTAAGGTTTGCAACTCTATTGATGAGCTCATCTGTGACTTTATAACCTTCAATAGATAATGAATGGTAAGCATCGGAAGTATATATTTCTTGCATATTTGCTAAATATGCATCTTTGGTGATAGAAGAGGGGCTTACATCTTTAAAAGCTAACACTACATCTTCTTTGTATTTTTTCCACATAGATCTAATGCGCATGGTGTAGGGACTTTTTTCTCTAGAAAAATGTATTGTTGGAGTGCTTATTTCAAAGGGATTTGTTTCTCGAATCGTAAAAAGTGACGCAATTAGGGTTGATTTTATTCTATTAGCATCTTGTTCTCTCTTTAAAAAACGAAGTGCTCCGATAATTCTTCCCGCAGATGCTTCCATACGCACATCAGAGAGGAGAATATTGAGTAATTTTGAAGGCTCATGAATCAAACCAAATGCTATTTCTACTTCTGTAGGATTACTTTTGTAAAATGCAGGACTTATTTTACAAAGAGCATGTTCTAATGTATATGTTCTCATTCCATTGATAATGGTTGCATTTTCAGGAATATTTTTATCTGAATAGATGATGACTTTAATATTGGTCGGTAGTGTTAAATTCATATTTCCATTTGCTTTGGTAGCAACGATAAGTTGTTGTGGAATTACAGTGCTGCCCGTATGCAATAAAAGTGAATCATCTGGATTGACTATATAATCTTCACCAAATCTTTTTTTTATATATTTAGAGATAAAAAGCCAAAAATTAGAATACCACAATGAGGTATCGCCTTGTTGTAAATTTTTTTCTGGATTGGATATAAAATGCCAACCTTTAATAATAGGTTCTATAAAACCTTGAGAACTCAGTATTCTTCGATCATTAGCAGGAAGATATGAACTTTCAAATACAGTACCAATAGTATCTTGAATGATTTTTAATGATTCAAGTGATTTCGCTAATTTTGTATTAGGGGCCATATCTAATCCTTTGTTGATTTTCTCTAGTTTTCATATGTATATTTACTCTAGTATTATACTGTATATTTACTCTAATTTATAAATATATCAATTCTCTAATATTTTTATTGTAAGTTATAAAGTTTTACTTTGCATGTGTAATCTCTTGAATCGTTTGATTGGTAATTTGAGATGCTTTTTCATGATTTGCACTCAAATAAAACTGATGAACTGTATTAAGATTTGTATGTCCTAAAGATGCAGATAAAATAGTCGCAGCTGTACCAACTTCACCCATGGCACTCACCAAGATATGCCTAAAATAGTGCATTGTAAGTTCAGGAATATCTGTCAATTCTTTAATCTTAGTAAGTTGCTTTTTAGGAGTTGATAGGATTTGTCCTGTAATAGGCGATTTAAACACAAGCTCTTTTTTATTGTCCATGATATCTAATAGTGCTTCTTCAATTGGTTGTGGCAATTCAAAGATTTGCTCTTCTCCGATTTTATTATTTTCCGCTCGGATGATGTAGAGCTGTTTTTGAAAATTTATATCTCTCCACTCAAGCGTTTTGATTTCTCCCCATCTTCTTCCATACAATGCGAATAAAAAGAGTGCACGGTATAGTGGATTATCATAGTATAGATGCATAATGGCTTTATATAAGGTAGCAAGCTTAATGCCTGCATCATGAACCTTTTTCTTTTTTGCCTTATTAAGTTTTGAGTGATGTTTTGATAGTTCTATTTTTGGAATACTGTCAATAACTTTATTGTCGTATGCGTATTGCATGATGGGTTTCAATGTTTGAAGAAGAATTTTTTTGATCGTTCTAGGGCTACAGCCATTTATGGTTTGTTTGGTGTACCCTTTTTGTTCCATTGATGTTCTAACAAGGTTAATATCATGTAAGCGTATATCTTTGATTTTTTTCTTTCCAAGTGGTTTTTGTAAATAAAGCCTATATGCATCTTGTTTTTCTTGTCTCCAAGGAGTTTTACTGCATTCATTGGTAAAGTAGGCTTCGGCAATTTGATCTAATGTGCATGTCTCATCAAAGATAGCAGTTTGTGCAAAGTGTTTTGTTTTTGAAAGTTCTTTAAAGATTATCGCATCAGTCTTTGCTTTAGTTATTCTTGTCCGTTTATCCCAATTTTTATCAGAGTAATCAAAAAGCTTTGAATATTCCTTTGTTTCAATTTTAAAGCGAACGTAAAATTGTGTATGGGATTTATTGGCTTTTAATCCTATATCAATTTTTTCACTAAAATCATCTTTGTTAATTGCCATAAGAAAACCTTATTATACTAGGTCCCACTTTGGGTCCCACTTTTTAAAGAATTTATTATAGCATGATATGAAATGTAAAGAAAGATAAAAGCCCTACAATAGGGCAATAAGAATAAATAAAATGCTTTAAGGAATGAAAAAAAACTTGTCTCATAAGCCGGAGGTCGAGGGTTCGAGTCCCTCTCTTGACACCACTACTTACGATAAAAACTCCCAATCGACAACTTTTTGGAGGAGTTTTTCAAATTGTGTGTCAATTTCATGATTTTTGTCGCTGAAAGAATACTAATAACCTCTGTATAATCTTCAAGCCTCTGTTGATTTTTGTGCCCTATATTGGGCTACTTCTTCATCTTTTTGCCCTTGCAATGGGCGTTTTAAATCTCACAAGAGAGAAAAACACTATAGGTTGGAGGTAGAATTCCTCTTTATTTTTAATAATAATTATTATATACTTAATTCTTAAACAAATAAGTTTTTTTATATCTATTTTAAGGATTTATCATGAAGCAACTGTTTGGGATTGCAACATGTTTGATTGGAATGATGTGTTTTGCAGGTGAAGGTATTGCTATTGTTAAAAGTGTTGAAGGGCAAGTGAATGTTAAGCGTGACAATACCACCTTTACCATAACACCAAAAGAGCAGATTCAAAAAAACGATATTTTAATGACCGGAGAAAAAAGTGGTATAGGATTGATTTTTCATGATGGAAGTGTTCTTTATCTAGGTCAAAATAGCAATCTAAGAGTTGATGAGTTTACTTTTAAGCCTTTGGATAAAGAGTTTAAATTTAACCTTAGCATGGATAAGGGTTCAGCTCTTTTTGAATCAGGAAAAATTGGTACTTTGGCACCAGATTCTTTTCAATTTAAAATTCCAGAGGGAACGGTTGGCATACGAGGCACTAAATTTATTGTTGAAGTACAATAGGAGAAGGTAAAATGAACTATGCGCAGGCAATACTCTTAAGTTTGCTTTTTATGGTCTTTGGTGGATGTGCCACAAGTAGTCGAGTGGTTTTGCTTGAAGGTAACAAAGAAAACAGTGCAGTTATCGTTAAAACTCAAGGTGGAGAAGAGGTTTTAGAGAAGCCAAATTCCTATACAGAGCTTTCATCGCCAACGTCTAAACCAACACAGCAGAAATCATTCTCAATGGACGAGATTAATAAACAATTTGGTACTTTAATAAAAGGTACCCCAAAACCTCCAACCCGTTTTTTGTTGTATTTTCATTCAGGTGGCACTACACTAACTGCAGAGTCTTTGAGTCTCTTTGAAAAAATAGAACAAGCTATCAAAGATAGAGCCCCTTGTGTTGTAAATATCATTGGGCATGCAGATAGGGAGGGTTCTAGTAAAAGCAATATCGCTATTTCACTTAGTAGAGCAAAAAGTGTGCATGAGCTTCTTGTGAAAAAAAATCTCGATATAGTAAATATTACTGTTGAATCGTATGGCGAGGAAGACCCTTTGATTCAAACAGAAGATGAGGTATCTGAGCCTAGAAATAGACGTGTAGAGTTGTTGATTCGTTAAAATGAAAAAAACTCTTGCTGACGTACTTACGATTCTTTTTATCACGAGTAGTTTGCATGCCTTAATATACTTTAGTGGAGTCATTCCTTTTGTTGATTTTAGATTTCTTGATTTAGCATCCAAATGGGTCTATTCGGAGCCTTTAGAACCCTTTGAATCAACGGTTATTGTTGAAATCGACGAAGAGAGTTTGGCCAAAGCGGGACAATGGCCTTGGCCTAGAGTAGTTGTCGCACAAGTGGTTCAAGAAATTTTAAAATCGCATCCAGCATCCTTGGGAATTGATATTTTATTTCCAGAAGTCGATCGCACTTCTCCGATACATATGCAAAACTTTTATAAGCAAATGTTTGGTGTTAGTATTGATATCAATAGCTTTCCAAAAGCTTTTATTGACCATGATGCACTTTTTTCTGATATCTTAAGGATGGGCAAAAGTGTTCTTCCTGTTTTTGCTTCCAAAGAGGAAAGTGCAAATATGTGCATTTTCAATACTCCTTTGCAAGATGGGCTGGGAATACATTTAGCGGAAACAAAATATCTTTTATGCAATATTCCAAATTTGCAGCAATCTTCTTTGGGGATTGGATTTATCAATGCAACTGTAGATATGGATGGTGTGTTTAGAAGGCAATTACTAGCGCTACGCTACAAAGGAAAGATTCTTCCTTCTCTTGCTATTGCAATGATGCAACAGTTGGATTCTTCTACAGCAATTTTGCCACTCAAACATAGTTTTAATAGCCTAGAGATATCTTTTTTAAATCAAAGCATTCGTACTGACGAGCGTGCTGAAGTTTTAAATCACTTGTATTCAAAATCATCTTTTCTTCATGTCTCAGCACTAGATATCCTTTTGGGAAAAATAGACCCGAGTATTTTTACTGGAAAATTTGTTTTACTTGGTGCGACAGCAACAGGTTTATTTGATCAGTATATGACGCCGAGTGGCTCAGTTTTGCCAGGTGTTTATATTCATGCTTCGTTGTTGGAAAATATGATGGCTGGTGGACTTTTGTATCAACCTAAAGATTTGAAACTATTCTCTTTTGGTCTCTCTTTTTTGGCGAGTTTGATATTGGTTTGGTTGGTTATGCAAAAACAGTATCTTTTATCTTGGATTGTTTTTCTAGGTGTTTGTTTCGTAGCGATTATTGCTACAGGACTATCGTTAACACAATGGATATACCCCTCATTGGGATATTTTTTGGTTCCTTTTCAATTTCTATTTTTTATTATTTCGCTTTTTTTTGCGGTGCTGCATTACGTTGAGCGGAAACAATTTTTAGAGGATTTGGGAGAGGCACATTCGGCAACAATTGATAGTATGACAATGGTTGCTGAAAGCAGAGATATTGAGACGGGATTTCATATTGTGCGCACCAAAGAGTATGTCAAGCTTTTGGCGGAATATTTGTATAAAAACAATACCTACAAAGACAAGCTTAATCCCCATATTATAGATTTAATTTACCGTGCAGCACCTTTGCATGATATTGGTAAAGTTGGCGTTCCTGATGCAATTTTGCAAAAACCAGGTCGCCTCACCATTAAAGAGATGAACATTATGAGAGAGCATGCGAAGATAGGATACACCATTATTAAAAATGCCATAAACAGTTACAATAAAACCAATGAATTTTTAACGATTGCGGCTAATATTGCAAAAACGCACCATGAAAAATGGGACGGCTCTGGATACCCACTTGGCTTAAAGGGCGAAGAGATTCCTCTAGAGGGAAGGCTTATGGCTTTGGCAGATGTGTATGATGCATTAATTAGCAAGCGTTGTTATAAGGAAGCTATGGATTTTCAAAGTGCTGAAGAGATTATCGAGAAGGGCAAGGGAACGCATTTTGACCCAGCGATTGTCCACGCTTTCTTAATACTAAAAGAACAATTTAGAGAAGTGGCACAGCGCTTCAAAGAAGAAAATGGTTAAGCTAATGGTTGATGATTGCGGGTAAATCTTTACATGTAAAGATTATTTTTATCTAGCAGAGATGGTAATACCACAAAACATGAGTTTGTGACATTTGTTTTTTTAGCCTCTTGTTTTTTAGTTACGTCTGAATAAATAATTTATCTTACAAAGCGAGTTATTATGTTTAAAATTTTACTTTCTTTCATCTGCTCTTTTGGTTTCCTAGGGTGTGCAAAGCATTATGAACCTCTTTCAACGGTCGATAAAGTGGATATAAAAAAATACCTTGGCACATGGTATGAGATAGCACGCTTTGACCACTCTTTTGAGCGAGGTTGTACTAATGTATCTGCCACCTACGACCTAAAAGACAATGGTAACATCAATGTGTTCAATCAATGCACCAAAGAAGATGGCACACACAAAAAAGCTACTGGTATAGCTTATGCTGTAGATATTACAAATACGAAATTAAAGGTCAGTTTCTTTAGACCTTTTTATGGTAATTATTGGGTTTTGATGTTGGATGAAGAGTATACTTACGCACTTATTGGTGAGCCGAGTCGGGAGTACTTATGGATACTTTCTCGCACTAAAAGCATAGACGAAGTAACAAAAAATAAGATTTTAGAAAAAGCCAAAGAACTTAAATTTGATACCAATAAATTCATTTGGGTAAAACATAACAAAAAATAGTGCGTAAAAACTTTAGTTTTTAAATATCTAATCTACCATTCTGAATGGAAGAGCGTAACGCCAACTCTTTGGGGTATGGAGAGATAAAATATTGTTCCAGCAAATAAGTAATGTCATATTTTTTAGCCAACATTAACAGTATGCTCATGGGCGTAATAAGCGGAATGATGCCCTCCGCATACTCTTGAATGAGTTGGTGTAACATCTCTTTTTCATTTACATGTAAGACTTTTTTTAAAAAACCAGCCATGTGTTCTAAGACATTACGGGTTTTTTTGATGCTACTTTTGATGGCGATTGTTTTAAGATAGATGGTACCATACTCACTAAGGCATGTAGTTATATCACGGCTTTCATGGTTGGCTACAATTTTTCCCAGCTCACGGTAGTTTTGCTCGTTTTTGGCTTGCAATAAAAATTTGCTAGCCGTATGAAAGGATATAAGAGTGTGCATAGTGACAGGTGTTTCAAGAAGTTTCATCCATCTGTCGTACGCAAAAAGCTGCATGACGAAGTTTTCTCGCAACCACGGGTCTTGAAGCCGTCCTTCTTCTTCG
Source organism: Sulfurospirillaceae bacterium (assembly GCA_028692875.1). Taxonomy (GTDB): domain Bacteria; phylum Campylobacterota; class Campylobacteria; order Campylobacterales; family Sulfurospirillaceae; genus JAQUWL01. The sequence goes on along the minus strand of JAQUWL010000026.1, from coordinate 12,233 downwards.
ATGGGCAAATACGGATAAACATCTTGCAACTTTTGTGCCATCACGCCATTGCCTTTACCGATAGATTGTCCATTTGGTAAATAGACTTTGGCACTGCCTAGCCCACAACTAGGCGATTTTGATTTGAGTATGATGCCTGTTAGTGAATGCTTTTCCAACATTGTTAGTTCATTGCTTACGGCTACTTCAAGGGGTGTCAATAAAGAACGACCATCTTTGTTGGAGATGACTTCCAAACATTTTTCTTTTACAAGGCGAATGGAAGGACGCGGTATGCCAAAGGCTTTGGCTTCTGGGCAAAAAGGAACAAATGAGGCGTAATGACTGAGTTGTTTCATAATGAAAGCATCTTGCTTGTGTCCTCCGTCAAATCGAACCTTTTCCCCAAGCAGACACGCCGAGACTGCAATTTTCATAAAACACCTCCTTTTTGTTAATTATACTCCAAGATACATATCTTTCATAGATGTAGTACTAGCTTAAGTCTAGCCCAAAACAGGGCTATATTTATGCCTAATTTTATATTCGTTTGAAATTTAAAAGAGAAGAGTTGCTAAAATGTTAAAAATGCATTCAAAAGGACTTCAGATGCACGCTTCACATTTGCCTCTCTCGCCAGCTGAGTTGTCGCACATACACGCTTATTGGCGTGCGACAAACTACCTAAGCGTAGGTCAGATTTATCTGCTAGACAACCCACTACTCAAAGAGCCTTTGCAGTTAAAGCATATCAAGCCTCGACTTTTAGGGCATTGGGGAACGACTTCTGGATTGAACTTTATTTATGTGCATATGAACAGAGTAATTAAAAAATACAATCTTGATATGTTTTTTCTGGCAGGTCCTGGGCATGGCGGTCCTGCTGTTGTTGCAAATACTTACTTAGAGGGCAGTTATAGTGAGGTGTATCCGCATATTTCACAAAATGAAAAAGGTATGCAAAGACTTTTTAAACAGTTTTCTTTTCCCTCTGGCATCCCCTCACATGTAGCACCCCAAACTCCTGGCTCCATCCACGAGGGCGGAGAGTTGGGTTATGTAGTTTCCCATGCGTATGGTTCGGTGCTTGACAATCCTGATGTTATCGCATGTTGTGTGGTTGGCGATGGAGAGGCAGAGACTGGTCCACTTGCAACTGCATGGCACTCAAATAAATTTTTAGACCCAGTGCGTGATGGTGCGGTGCTCCCGATTTTGCATCTAAACGGCTTTAAGATAGCAAATCCAACCATTTTGGCTCGCATAAGCCATGAAGAGCTTGAAAAACTCTTTTTTGGTTACGGATATACTCCGTATTTCGTAGAAGGGGACGAGCCTCAAGCGATGCATCAGTTGATGGCATCAACGGTCGATAAGGCGATAGAGCAGATTAAAGATATTTGGCATAAGGCTCGCATTGATGGACTCAAAGAGCGTCCTAGATGGCCGATGATCATCTTGCGTAGTCCCAAGGGATGGACTGGTCCAAAAGAGGTTGATGGACTGAAGACGGAGGGGCATTGGAGGTCGCATCAAGTTCCGCTTTCTGGATTTGATAAAAATCCAGAACATATAAAAGTGCTTGAAGATTGGATGAAAAGCTACAAGCCAGAGGAGCTTTTTGATGACAATGGCAGACTAAAAGAGGAGTTTTCCAAGCTTGCCCCAAAAGGCGAACAGCGTATGGGTGCAAACCCTCATACTAACGGCGGTTTGTTGCTTAAAGATTTGGATTTGCCAGATATGAAAAACTATTCTGTTGCGGTAAAAAGACATGCTCAAGTAACTGCTGAGTCCACTCGTGTTTTAGGGGTTTATCTTCGAGATGTGATGAAGCAAAATATGCAAAATTTTCGTGTTTTTGGTCCAGACGAAACAGCGTCAAATCGCTTAAGTCCTGTTTTTGAAGTGACAAATCGTGTTTGGATGGCGGAGAAAAATAGTTTTGATGACCATCTTGCGTGTGATGGCAGAGTCATGGAAATACTCTCGGAGCATACATGTCAAGGTTGGCTTGAAGGGTATTTGCTCACAGGCAGACACGGTTTTTTCTCTTGTTATGAAGCGTTTATCCATATCGTGGACTCTATGTTCAACCAGCATGCAAAGTGGCTTAAAGTCACAAGCCGTGAAACCCCATGGCGTAGACCTATCGCATCGCTAAACTATCTTTTGACCTCACATGTATGGCGTCAAGACCACAACGGTTTTTCGCATCAAGACCCCGGATTTATCGATGTTGTTGTCAACAAAAAAGCACATGTCGTCAATGTCTATTTTCCGCCTGATGCCAATACGTTGTTGTGTATCGGCGAGCGTTGTCTAAAAAGTCGCAATGCTATCAATGTTATAGTCGCTGGAAAACAGCCAGAATTGCAGTGGCTTAATATGGATGAGGCGATAGAGCATTGTGCTAAAGGTATCAGCAGATGGGAGTGGGCAAGTAGTGATGATGATGGCAAGCCTGATGTGGTGATGGCATGTTGCGGTGATGTGCCTACGCTTGAAGTTTTGGGTGCGGTCGATATTTTGAAAAGAGTTGCTCCTAGTCTTAAAGTTCGAGTGATAAATGTTGTTGATTTGATGTGTTTAGAGCCAAACGAGGAGCATCCGCATGGACTTTCAAATGAGGCTTTTGATGCACTTTTCACAAAAGATAGACCGATTATTTTTGCGTATCACGGCTATCCGTGGTTGATACACCGTTTGGCATATCGAAGGATAAATCACACAAACCTACATGTAAGAGGCTATAAGGAAGAGGGAACGACCACAACGCCATTTGATATGGCGGTACTGAACGATATGGATAGGTTTCATCTTGTTATTGATGTGATGGACAGAGTGCCAAAGATGCAACCTTATGCACTTGAGATAAAAAAGCAGATGCGAGAAAAACTTGAACAACATAAAAAATACATTGAGCATTATGGTATAGATATGCCAGAGATTTTAGAGTGGAAGTGGAGGGATGATTAGACTGGTTTTTCTATTTTTTTAAAAATGTGCATTAAAAATTGGATAAGCGTCATTAGTACTATACCCTCTATCAACGCAGCAACTATAAAAGATGAGTACTCTTGAGAGCTTATAGCACCATTTTTAACAGCTATTGTCGCAATGGCAACTAAAAATGTTAGTGGCATAGAGCCACCAAGGGTAAATAAAACAGTATTTTTCAACCCAAAATAGCCATAGAAAGTGGCAATAGAGCTGATAAATCTTACGCCAATCATCGCCAAAACAATCCAAAGTGCGTTCATAAATATACTTTTTGTAAATACGATATTTAGATCCAAGGTTGTGCCAACAAATATAAAAAACAGAGGCACTAAAAAACCAAATCCAAATGTTGAGAGCTGATGAGGTAGCTCGGTTTTGTGGGCGAAAAAGTTTGAGATAAAGATGCCAGCGATAAAAGCACCCAAAACCATATCTAGCTCCAGCCATTGCATTGTGGCTATCAAAACAAAGAAAAGCCCCATCGAGATACGCAAACTTTGATGCATTGTGTCATTGTGTGGCATAATGAGTTTTTTAAGATTTGGATACCACCAAAAAAGAATCTTAAGAAATCTGTAAAGAAAGTACGAAGAAAAAAGCACAGCCACCAGAAGAAATAAGCTTTTGAAAAAATGCCATCCGATACCGTGAGTGATGGCACCATCAAAGATAACTAAAGCACAAATGCTGACGATTTCTCCAACAACGCCCACGATAAGCGAAAATTCTAGCCACTGATGTTCTTTTCCGTGTTGGTTTATAAGTGCTATTATCATCCCCAAAGAGACAATAGGAATAGCAACTATATAAACGCTAGGTAGTTTAAATATGAGATAAAGTGCAAACGAAATACCGTACATGTAAAGAAAATACAACATGGTTTTATTTAAAAAACGCTCTTTGTAGTGTAAAAACTTTTGCACATCAACTTCAAGTCCTGCTAAAAACATCAGGTAAAAGAAGCCTATTTTTGCGAGATTTTTAAACATCTCATTGTCTACATGTAAGAAGCCTATCCATACTGCATATGAGCCTAAAAGTATCTCCACAACAGAAGAGGGGAGTCTAAAGATGCGGGATATTATGGGTGCACTTACCATCAACAATACAACATGGGCTAAAAATAGCAAATTTTCCAAGCAGAGCCTTTAGGTTAAAAATTCCTTTGAGGAAATTCAGCATTTTCAATCCAGCTTTGAGGATCGTTCACATATTCAATAATATTTTCAATTAAAACAGCGTGTTGTCTCTCCTCTTCGGCTATTGCCAAAAAGGCATTTTTTTGTGTTTCGTCTTTCATCTCTTTGGCTTTTTCAGTGTAAAATCTAAAGCTATTCTCTTCTGCTTGAAGTGCTTTTGTATAATATTTTATTTGCTCGTCACTAAAAGCAGTTAGTTTATTTTCATCTTTTGCGCTTCGAAATATATTTTTAGCTTTTTCAAAAACATCTACAACTTCTAGCGGTTCTATTTTTTGATTTTTATTCATTTTCTCAAAGGCAACGTAGTGCTTAACTTCTTCATTTGCAAGCATAGTGAATATTTTTTTAAGACCTACATCGTCTACATTTTCAGCCAACTCTCTATAGTATTTTTCACCCTCTTTTTCAATTTGCATTGCATATTCATAAGCATTCATAGCTACTCCTTGACTTTTAGATTCATAAATGTTATCCACTGGTAGCTTAAATTTTATAATTCCAAGAGATAAAGAGAATTTCTTTAAGAAAAAGTAGTTATAATAATCTTAACTATATATTTTAATTGTGTTAGCGAAGGTGGAATTAAGTGCGTTTTAAAATTTGTTTTATAGTTATTTTTTTAATTGTGCCAATGCTAGCCTCAGCTCAAGATATTGATTTGAGTGATAGTGAAAAAGAGTATATTGAAAATATAAAAAGTATAAAAGTGTGTTGCTCGTCGGACTGGATGCCTTTGGAAAAATTAAAAAATGAGCTCCACGAGGGGATTGTTTCAGATTACATCAAAGTTTTTCAAGAGACGCTAGGCGTCCCTTTTGAGTTTATTGATGCTGGGTGTTTAGAGGATTCTCCAGGGAAGATAAAAGATAAAAAATGCGATATATTTTCGCTAACTGGTGCAACAGAGCAAAGGCAAGAGTATATGGATTTTACTAAAAGTTATCTTGATATGCCAGTAGGAATTGCGACTTCTGTAAATGAGACTTTTTATGCCAATATTGCCATGCTTAAAGATAAAAAAATGGCTATCATTAAGGGAAGCTCTTACGTTAAAGTTGTTGAGAAAAACTATCCAAATATACATCTTGTCTATGTTGACTCCTCTAGGCATGGGCTAGAGATGGTAAGGCTTGGCAAGGTAGATGGATTTATTGATGCGTTGCCATCGCTGTCTTATCACATCCAAAACTCTTATGTTGGAATGTTAAAAATATCTGGAAAATTCAATGAGGAGTGGGCACTAAGTGTTGGTATTAAAAAAGACGAGCCACTGCTTTTGAGTATTTTTGAAAAATTAGTTGCTAGCATTTCAACTGAAAAACATCAAGAGATTATGAATAAATGGGTGTCCATTCAGTCGTATAATACTACTGATTATGGGCGTATAAACAAAATTTTAGCTATTGTCTCTTGTTTATTGTTTTTTGTAGCTTATCGTCAATATATGTTATCCAAACACAATACAGAACTTAAAAAACTCTCTTCAATAGATGGACTTACGGGTATTTACAATCGTATGTGGTTAGACAAAATGTTAATCAAAGAGATTCATAATGCCGAGCGAAACAGTCGTCCTTTGTCTATAATTATGATTGATATCGATTTTTTTAAAGATGTTAACGACAAGTTTGGGCATCAAGCAGGAGATAGGTTCTTAAAGAAGTTTGCACTACTTTTGGACGACAATATTAGAATAAGTGATATTTTGGGTCGTTATGGTGGAGAAGAGTTTTTAATTATTTGCAGAGAGACAGACCTTAATGGGGCATATTCTTTAGCAAATGCCTTGAGAATAAAGATAGAGTTGGAGACGTTTGGTGTTGATAGTGCTAAAACTGCCAGCTTTGGGGTTGCACAACTTAGGGAAAATGATACATTGGAGACTTTTTTAAAAAGAGCGGATGAGGGTTTGTATATAGCTAAAAAAGAGGGAAGAAATAGAGTTGTTTGTCAATCTTTGGATTTGCCCAAAAAAAATAGTTGAACTAATGACGCCAAAGGCATAGCGCTTAAGCCTATTAAAAAGGCGATAGCATTAAAAAGCTGATGGCGAATTAAAAAAAGAACAGCAAGGCACAAAAAAAGATAAGAGAAGAGGCGATAGATTGAGAAAATAGCACTTTTGCTTGTGTAGAGATTTTTAACACTTTGCTTAAGTACTGAAGATTTTTGCTCCTCCTCTTTCTCTACATGTAACTCGTGCGGGTCTTCGATTTTGTCTAGTAAATCTCTATCATCTCCAATGTCGCCCATTTTGACACGATTGTCTATCATTTTTTTATATGAAACAAATGAGGAGAATACGATAAAAAATGAACATATAAAAGCGATTTGGGTATTTAAAAGCCACACTCCTCCCATGTAAAGCGAAAGAGAGATAAGCCCTATATCTACAAAAATATAGGGCTTGTAAAGTCTATTCATCATCCTCTTCTTTGGTGTTTTGTTGGTACTTTTTGTATCTAACATCATCTTTAAGCTCATCAAGAGATTTCATCTGTTGTTTATAAGCTTTGTAGACATTTAATATTGCTGCACTTACACCCCAGAAAACACCTACCCATAAAAGCCAATTTTGGTTGAAGAAGCTTTTTAAAAAGAGTCCTATTCCAACGCCTATCAAAATGGCAACAACGATGGAGATACCCAAAGATAGCTGTTCAGCTCCCTCTATGATTTTGCCGAGCTTTGGCTTTTTTGATTCGCTCATTTGATTTCTTTAAAGACTTTTCTGGCAGCTTCGATTGTTTCATCTATGATATCATCGCTAATTTCTGAGCATATAAAGCCAGTTTCAAATTGGCTACATGCAAAATAAAATCCACGCTCAAGCATGCCTTGATGAAATTTTGCAAACATATTTGTATCGGAAGTTAGGGCATCGTCAAAGTTTTTAACAGGATTTGCATTGAAGAAGAAGCCAAACATACTTCCGATAGCTCCAATTTGCAAAGGTATGCCATGCTCTTGCGCTGCATCTTTTAAGCCTTGAGTGAGACGTTTTGCTTTTTCTTCAAACTCTTCATACAGGAAACTATGTTTAATTAGTTTTTCTAGTGATGCCATACCGGCATACATTGCTACAGGATTTCCACTAAGTGTGCCAGCTTGATATACTGGACCTTCTGGAGAGAGCATGTTCATGATCTCTTTTTTACCTCCAAATGCACCAACAGGCATACCTCCACCGATAACTTTTCCAAATGTGACCATGTCTGGAACCACATCATAAACGCCTTGTGCGCCTTTTAAAGAGGCTCTAAAACCACTCATAACCTCATCAAAAATCAAAACAGCTTTATGTTTTGTACATAACGCTCTAAGCTCTTTTAAAAATTTTTCATCAGCAGGTACAAATCCCATATTTCCAGCAATAGGCTCAATGATAATACAAGCTATATCTTTGGAGTTTTCAAAACAGGCTTTTACGCTTTTTATGTCGTTGTAAGTTGCTAAAAGTGTATGTTTGGTTAGATCAGCAGGCACTCCGGGAGAGCTTGGGGTTCCAAATGTTACCGCCCCACTTCCGGCTTGAACAAGCAAAGAGTCGCTATGTCCGTGATAACAGCCTTTAAATTTTACGATGTCATTTTTGCCAGCATAACCTCTAGCCAATCTTATAGCGCTCATAACAGCCTCTGTACCACTGCTTACAAAACGGATTTTCTCAACTGCTTCAAACATGGCACATATTTTTTCGGCAAGTTTTGTTTCGATTTTTGTTGGTGCGCCAAAACTAAGTCCGTCCTTAACCGCCTTAATAACAGCTTTTTCAATAGTTTTATCGCAATGCCCAAATATAAGAGGTCCCCAACTTTGAACAAAATCGACATATCTGTTGCCATCGACGTCCATTAGATAAGCGCCTTTTCCGCCCTTGATAAAAATTGGGTCACTTCCAACGCTTTTAAATGCCCTAACTGGAGAGTCAACGCCACCAGGAATAACCTTTTGTGCCTCTTGAAATGCTTTTTGGCTTTTTGTGTGTTTCATGTGTTTTCCTTGTTTTTTGTGAATTTTACTTTAAAGTATGTAAAAAGTTACTTGTTTACCTCGTTCGATACGTAATAATAGAGACTTTCAATTTCGTTTGCGGTTAAAAAATATGTTGGCATTACCTTGTGTGGTTTACTTAAGGATTCAAAAAATTTATCTTTTGAAACAGCGTTAATAGGGGGTGCTTTTAGTGTTATTTTTTTACCCTTTTCTTTATAGGTTGCGATAATCGCACCTTCTCCTTTTTCGCCGTGGCATTTGTTGCATCCTATTCCTCTAGGGTTAGAATAGAGCATTTTTGCATACTCCATTTTTGTAATAAAATCCTCTGCATGTAGCCCAAAATCAACACATAAAATAAGTAAAAAAACTAAAATTGATTTTCCCATAAAAAAGCTTTTATCCTCTTCTTAATACTAATTCGATATAGTACCGAAATACTATTACACGCAACTAAAAGATGGAGGAAAGATGGAAATTCTTGACGGTAAAGCGCTATCTGATAAAATCAAAACAGATCTTAAAACACAAAGTGAAACACTTAAGAAGAAGGGTGTCGTTCCAGCTTTGGCAGTTATTTTGGTGGGAGATGACCCTGCTAGTCAAACCTATGTTAATACAAAAGAAAAAGCCTGTAATGCTGTTGGTATAACTTCCATTATGCATAGAGTTTGTTCTTCTACTTCCGAGGAAGAGGTCTTAAAAATCATTGACTCTCTCAATAAAAATCCTGAGGTGGATGGCATCTTAGTTCAGCTTCCTTTGCCAAAACATATTGATACATCTAAGGTTATTGAAGCTATTAGTCCAGATAAAGACGTTGATGGTTTTCATCCTTTCAATGTTGGAAGATTGGTAGCTGGAATGGATGGTTTTGTGCCATGTACCCCTTTTGGTGTGATGAAACTTTTGGAGGCTTATGGCATCAATGTTAGAGGTATGGACGCTTGCGTGATAGGTGCTAGTAATATTGTAGGAAAGCCCATGATGAATCTTTTGCTTAACGCCTCTGCGACCGTTGAGGTTTGTCGAAGTTCCACTAAAAACCTAAAAGAGCATACGCTTAGGGCGGATTTGATTGTTGTTGGTGTTGGCAAGATAAATCTTTTAACTTCAGATATGGTTAAAGAGGGTGCTATCGTTGTGGATGTTGGTATCAACAGAAACGAAGAGGGCAAAATCGTAGGCGATGTAGACTTTGCCAATGTAGCTCCAAAGTGCTCTTATATAACCCCAGTTCCAGGTGGTGTTGGACCGATGACTATTGCGATGCTTTTGACAAATACCATCAAGTCAGCTTCTCGCAGACAGAAATAAAAAGGACTTTTTTAATGAATAATGCTTTGCGAAGAATTTATGCTTTCTCTAATACATGGACTGGAACGGTTATTATCGTTTTGTTGGTTATATTTTTTGTGGCTCAAGCCTTTGTTATTCCTAGTGGGTCCATGAAAAAAACCCTTTTGATAGGCGACCATCTGTTTGTTAAAAAATTCTCTTATGGCATTCCAACTCCGCATTTACCGTGGTTTGAAGTGCCAGTATTGCCTGATTTTAAAGGCAATGGCCACCTTGTGGATGGAGACAAGCCAAAACGTGGAGATATTGTTGTTTTTCGCTTTCCAAAAGAGCCGAAAATCCACTATGTAAAGCGTTGTGTTGCAACTGGTAGCGATGAGATTATCTATCACGATAAAAATCTTTATATCAGTTTCGCAGAAGGTGATGATTATATGAAGGAGAATTTTCCAAAAGAGAAACTTGTATCTTTGATGGGAAAACTTTGGGTAAACAATCCTTACAAGGAGAGATTTAAAGGCGTTCAGTACGACAATGAGGTAGATTTGTTTGAGCAAATGAATATGTTTTTACTTGCAGGCGATTTGGATATGAAACCACTTTTGGTTAATGAGCTTCCAAAGAAGATAGGTTTTAACCACAATGCTTTTTATAAAAAAGTAGAAAATGATCACTTCTATATGGTAGGTGACAATAGAGACCATTCAAACGACAGCCGTTTTTGGGGAAGCGTGCCGTATAAGCTTGTCGTGGGCAAGCCTTGGTTTATCTACTTTTCATGGGACGATAAATATCAAATTCGATGGAATCGCATAGGAAGATTTATTGATACAGTAGAAAATAACGAGGAATTTTTGAGTGGAAATTAGTACCGAAGCCATCAAGATTTTAGCCACTGTTTTGGCTCTTATGATAGCCATTATCGGACATGAGATAATGCATGGATATGTGGCATATAGATATGGTGATGACACCGCTAGGCTTGCTGGAAGATTAAGTATAAATCCGATAGTACATGTAGATTTGGTTGGAACTATTATTTTGCCAGCATTGCTCTATGTAACAGGTGCTCCGTTTCTCTTTGGATGGGCAAAACCTGTGCCGGTTTCGATTCGCACAGTTATTCAAAATGGAGGATATAAAGGTGCTATTGGTGTTGCATTGGCAGGGATTAGTTATAACTTTATTCTTGCTATTATTTGTGCGATATCTTTGCAGTATATTGGCAAGGCAGAGGGTATTTTTGAGCTATTTTTTATTCTTTTTTTAGTGCAGTCAATGGTTTACAATGTTGTTCTAGGCGTGTTCAATCTCTATCCGATACCGCCATTGGATGGCTCACATGCGTTGGAGTATTTTGCGGTTTGGAACAGATGGTATAAGCTTGCAAATGCTTTGCAGTCGATGGAGAGATATGGGATGATTATCTTACTGTTGTTGATAGCTACTCCAGCGTCACAATACTTTTTTGCACCTATTCGTTACATACTAAATGCTATTGCACCGTAGGTGGAATTTTATAGTCCTTGTGCTATAATCCACCATATTTAAAACATAAAAAAGGATGGGCGTGAAGTTTTTTATTGCTACAGATCACGCAGGAATAGCAATCAAACCTGATGTTATAGAAATGTTACAAAAAATGGGTCACAATGTCTTGGATTTGGGACCTTTCAATGATGAGAGGGTGGATTATCCTGATTTTGCCCATAAACTTTGTCAAGAAGTTCTTGCAAATCCTGAAACGCAAGGTGTTTTGATTTGTGGTTCAGGCATTGGTATGAGTTTGGCTGCAAATAAACATGTAGGAATTCGAGCGGCATTGTGTCATGATGCTTATACAGCAGAAATGGCAAGAGCTCATAACGACGCAAATGTTCTTTGTTTTGGTCAGCGTATAGTTGGGCTAGGAGTAGTAGAATCAATATTGAAAGCATGGTGCGAAGCCTCTTTTGAAGGTGGTCGTCATGCACAAAGAGTTAAAAAGATAGAGATAAAATCATGATAACAGAGTGGGTTTTTTTTACGATACTTTTTTCTGCAACGGTCTATTTACTAATTATGGTTTTTTATTTTAGAACACTATTGCGAAAAGAGAAAAGAAGTTCAATTGTCGTAAAAAATACTCTAGGGGATGCAGAGATTGTTATTAGAAAGTATCAAATTCAGCTTCAAAGGTCGCTTGGCAATATAGACATCCTGAGCGATGAGCTGAAAAAAGTTAAAAATGATTTGAAATCTTTGCGTACGCGAAATAGTCAATACAGAATGGAAAATGATAAATTACGTCAGCATATTAAAGAGCTTGAAGGAAAGATAGAAGCGCTCTTGTAGATGGATTTTGATTTTAATATCTCGCTTGTCTATACAATAATCAAAAATTTACTAAAGGTGGTTTTATGAAGACGTTGAGTCAGGAAGAAAAAGAGTATATCCTCAAATCCATCAGGGATGTTGAAGATTTTCCAAAGCCTGGTATCGTGTTTAAGGATATTAGCACACTCCTTGGCGATGCTGAAGTCTTCAACTTTTTGATGCAGCACTTGGTGGACAGATATAAAGAGATGGAGATAGATTATATTGCTGGTATAGAAAGTAGGGGTTTTATATTTGGCTCAGCTTTAGCAACTTTACTTAAGACTCGCTTTGTACCGATACGAAAACCTGGAAACCTCCCATATACCACAATAAGTGAAAAATACTCCCTTGAATACGGTGTTGATGAGGTTGAAATACATATTGATGCTTTTAAAA
>JAQUWL010000006.1:16168-82412 GCA_028692875.1 Sulfurospirillaceae bacterium | reverse complement strand
TTAAACAGCATTAGAGAGCAGTTTTCTATGTTAATTACTACATTCAACAATTCCGATAATGTCGATGAACAATATTGTATAGTTGAGAAGATTAATGAACTATCAAGATCAGTTTTTTAGCCGTATTGCTGGGGTTGATGATAGTTTGGATTTTTCCAAGATGGTGCTTAGTGAAACGGCTTTAGAGTATCGCAAAAATCTTTTCTCAAAGCTTGATGCGACCAAAAAAACCATAGGACTCAATATTGGCTCCACGCAAGAAAGTAGACGTTGGTCGGAGAAAAATTTTGCTCAAATAGCTGAGTATTTCAAAAAAGATTTTAATATTTTAATATTTGCAGGAAGTGCCGAAAAGCAGTATCTTGATGCATTTTCAAGTGATGTTATAAGAGTATGCGATGTGAGTGTTGACAAGCTTTGTGGGGCTATTGGAGTGTGCGATTATTTTATCAGCAACGATACTGGTCCTGTACATGTAGCCGCAGGTTTGGGTATTCCTACGCTAACGCTTTTTTCAACAGGCACAGATGAAAATGTGGGAGCATTGAGCTTAAAAAAAGTCTCCATAAGCGAAGAAATTATCAATGAAATAACGCCAAAAATGGCGCTAGAAAAGTTTAATCTACTGCTTGTTTAGAGGCTTTGGCAATAAAAAAAGCCATAAAAAGATATAAAAACATAATCATCAAATGGTGTTTATTCCAAATAGACCAAAACCCTTGCGAAGAGATGATAAACATACAAAAACTTGAAGCCAATAGGGCTTTGTCTATTGTTATAGTAGCGCGTAAGTACGCTTTGAGAAATAGATAAAAGATATAGCTTAGAAGTGAAATTAAAAGTAGTACTCCAACGACTCCTGTTGCTACCAAGGCCTCTATAAAAATATTATGAGGATGTTTGTAAGGGATGATTTTCATTTTATAGAGTTTTTCTCCACCATTAATTCCTAATCCAAACAGTGGAGCATGCTCTAGTGTGTATTCCACATATTTGACATATCCATCAAATCTTCCGCTGGTATGTATTTTACCAACGGCTAATCCATCACCAGAGCTAATATAAGAGATAGAAAAGATAGAAATCATCATTAGGATAGTGATGGCCAAGATTTTTATAGTTTTTCTAGAATTCTTTAAGAAGTAAACATAGGTAAAAATTAAAAATCCTACACTCATTGTAAGGATTGCGGTTCTGCCTTGACTTATATATGCTGAAGTAAAGAGAGCAATAATACACAATATATTTAAAAGTGATTTTTTTTCTTTAATAAAAAAATAAAGATAAAGACCTAGCCCAGCTACTAAAAAAGTATGGCTAGAATGGAAAGAGTTGTGATTAAAAGGGATGATTTCAGTTTTTTTGACACTCAGAAGAAGATTAACATCAATTAACCAGCTTACAATTAGTATTACAGCAATGAAAGACATTGTATAAAACAAGGTTTTCAAAAATATTTTTATATTCACTTGTTTGTTTTTTGAGTGGAAAAATATAGCTTGGATAATGAAAAAAAATACGATAACCATTAATGCATTTAAAATATTTGAAAATGGAATAGTTTTTGTGCTAACTATATCTATTAATGGTAATAATATCAAAAAGATAGAAATTGCTTTCAAAAAGTTTTCGTTTTTTAAAGATAGTATATTTTTTTTATAAAGAAATATAAAAAAAATAAGTAAGAAAGCCAAAAGAATATTAAATAAGCCTCTGTCAACGTACATAAAAAAAGGAGCAAAAGCGATGAAACAAACTAAGGTTTTGTCGGTCAAAAAGTTTTTATACATTTAATTTCCATTTTTAGTTAAATAAATTATATTTATAATATTTTTTGCAATTATTTTTTCATTAAAACACTCATGTGCTTTTAGCCAACCTTTTTTAGCAATTTTTATTCGTTCGTCATCATGTGCCAAGTAAAAGTCAAGTTTTTCTTTAAAGTCTTGATTGTCAGAAAAATAGATTATCTCATTTTCATCAAATAGCCGTTTGAAATTAGGAATCATCGGTGACATAACCATAATACCAGAGGCAGTTAGCTGGATGATTCTATCGGAAGAGTACATGTCAATGTCGTTAAATCTGCTGTAATTTAAGCCGATTTTTGCTTTTTTAATTGTTTTATAATAGTCTGCACCGAGAAGTAAATTGTCTTTTGTATTGCCAAATATGCCAAGTTTTACATTATTTAAAGATTGCAGAAAAGAGATAAATGATTTTCTGTTTTCATCGGTTCTTCCTACGTAAATAACATCGTAGTCAAATTCATTTTTGAGGTCAAGGTTTTGTTTTTCGATTGAGTTATCACAAACATTTGGGAAGAATGATAATTTCGCATGAGTTTTCCCAAATAAAGCATTTAGTTTAGAAGTACCTGTTGTCGCAAAAAAAGCATCTATGATCTTTAGTCTCTCAGGAATGTGAGCTATTTTTTCAAAAGGATCTACCCACCACATTGCAATTTTCATTTGTGGGAACATCTCTTTTGCCTTGATTAAAATCTCTTTGGTAATGAGTTCGCTATGTCCCAAAAGCAAGAGGTCTGGCTCAATATTTTTAATGGTTTCAAGTAAGGCATTATTGGTGTTTTTAATGCCAAATTTTTTACTTTTAAAGAAAGTTGAGTTTTTTGCAACCTCTCGATAACTAAAATCATAAACAAAATGACCATTGCGGATAAGCCCATTGGAGAGTTTTCTATCTATGGCATAATAAACTGCTCCATATTTCGATTCACTAAAATTGGCACAATGAACTATTTTGAGTGAGTTCATTTTTTGCTCTCTAGATATTTTATAATCGTATTGAAAACAGTATAGACACTTATGTTTTTCATACATTCATGTTTTGTGGGACAAATGCCTTTGTAGCAAGGATGACACAAAATGCTCGAGTCGGGTTTGATATATAAATGTTTTCCATTGTATTTTTCAAAAGCAGGGCAATGTTTGATATCGGTTGGTCCAAAAATGGTGAGCGTATCTGTAGCTACTCCGGCGGCAATATGCGTTGGTCCGCTATCATTTCCTATGTATAAATCTACAGAATTTAAGATATTTTTCAGTTCACTTAATGAGGTTTGGTTTACTAAATTGATAACAGATGGCACTTGTGTGACGATATGCCTTGCATCTTCTAATTCCAATTTTGAGCCCACAAGTGTGATTTCTATTCCCTTTTTGGAGAGTTTTTGTATAAGTTCACTATAGTTTTCAATGCCCCATTGTTTGCTTTTCCATCTTTCGCTACTGCCTGTGGAAAGTGCAATACAAGGTCTCTTTGAGGTCTCTTTATCCTTACATGTAGGAAGGGAAATAGTGATACTGTCTTTACTCTCAAAGTAGGTTTTGATAGCACTTTGTTCAATATCGGCACATAAAAGCATCTCTTGGATATTTTTGGAATGGGTCTTGATATGGAAAATTTTTTGTAAAAGATTGAAGGATTTATTGATGGTTTTGTCTTTATGTAAAAACAGATTGATGTAGTGTGATGGCTTATTGCATTGAAGATTGATGACTATATCAAAGTGCGTTTTTTTAAGTTTTTTAACAGTAGCCCAAAAGTTTTTATGAACCACAAAGTCATCAAAATAGTCACTGTCTTCATAGAGCCCTTTTCCTAAAGAAGAGGTTAGTAAAGTAATGTTCGCATCTTTAAAAAAGTGTTTAAATGCTCTAAATGTTGGCTCCAATGTGACCAAATCACCAAGTGCCGTAAATCGTATGATGAGAATTTTCATGGCATCATAAACTTGACTATTTTTTCACATGAACCACCATTGCCATAAGGATTGTGGGCTTTACTCATAGTTGAGTACGCCTCATCCGAGTCAAGTAGAAGCTGAATTTCATGGATAATCTTTTCTTTATCCGTACCGACAAGTTTCACTGTTCCAGCACTTAATGCCTCGGGGCGTTCTGTGGTTTCTCTCATGACAAGGACAGGTTTTCCAAGACTGGGTGCTTCTTCTTGCACTCCTCCCGAATCCGTTAAAATAATATGAGCACTACTCATCAGAAAGACAAATGCTTCATATTGTTGAGGCTCTATAAGATGAATAGTATCGACATCTGAGAGTATGGCAAGGACGGGTTCTCGTACATTTGGGTTGAGATGTACGGGATAGATGATGTTGATGGATGGATTTTTTGTGACTATTTCTTTGAGGGCTTCACAAATATTGATAAAGCCTTGCCCAAAATTTTCTCTTCGATGTCCCGTGACAAGGATAAACTTTGAATTTTCAATATCAAAGGTCAAGTTAAGTTGGTCGATTAACTTTTGTTTGAGCGTTTTATCAGAGTGTATTTTTTCGATAGTGATGAAAAGGGCATCAATGACGGTGTTCCCTGTTACTAAGATATTCTCTGCATCAACATTTTCTTTGAGTAGATTTTCTTTTGACTCGAGCGTTGGGGCAAAATGGTATTTGGCTAAAGCACTGGTTAATTTTCTATTGGCTTCTTCTGGCCATGGAGAATAGATATTGTGTGTTCTAAGTCCGGCTTCAACATGGGCAATATCTATTTTTTGATAATACCCTGCGAGGGAAGCACTAAACGTTGTGGTGGTATCTCCATGTACGAAAAGGGTGTCTGGCTGAAAATCACTCAAAACATCTTTGAGCCCCAACAGAACATTAGAGGTTATATCGTATAAGTCTTGATTTGGTTTCATCACATCTAGGTCAAAATCAGGCACAATGTCAAAAAGGCTCAATACCTGATCAAGCATAAGGCGATGTTGTGCACTAACACATACTTTGGTTTCAAAGTGTTGAGGATATTTTTGAAACTCTTTTACCAAAGGTGCCATTTTAATGGCTTCTGGGCGGGTTCCAAACACAATAAGGATTTTTTTCATAAGAGCTCTTCATATTCATTAAGTGTGGCTTTAGCAATCACATCCCAATCAAAATCTTTTTTGACTATTTCTAGTGATTTTTCTCCCATAGCCTTAAAATTTTCCAAAAGAAGTTTATCAATCTTGTGTGCTAAATCTAGTGGATTTTTGGGTTCACAAAGATAGCCATTGACGCCCTCCATGATAAGCTCAGGAATACCACCAACTCGTGTTCCCACCAAAGGAAGAGAAGCGCCCATAGCTTCAAGCCCACTAATGCTAGTTGCTTCCATAAGAGATGGCAAAATAGAAAAATCTGATGCACTATAATAGCCTATAATTTCGTGATGTTTTTTTGCTCCCATCATAAAAAACCTATCTTTAAAATAGGTTTCTAGGTTGGTTTTAATCTCGTTAAATTCTTCGCCATCGCCGATAATAAGCAGTTTTAGGTGAGGATTTTGAATACATTTTGTGGCTAAAGAAAGATACTTAACGCCATTTTTTTCGACCAAACGCCTTGTAACAATAGCTAAAATATCGTCATCATTCAACCCCAAAGAAGCACGCACTTGTTGTCTAGCGCTTTCGTTTCGTGCCAGCTTTGAACTTATCACGCCATTGGGGATATAAACTTTTTTGGCAGATATGGCAAAAGGGACATCTAAAAGCTCTTTGCTAGGGGCTAAAAATAAGGAAGGTTTTTGAAAAAGTCTTTTGAGCAACGCGATTCTGTATCCGCCTTTTTGAATTCTTTTGAGATAACCCGAAGTGTGGTTTGTATAGACAAGCGGAATACCTTTGATAGTATAAAATTCTAACGGGCGCATACCATGAATATGGATAATGTCCGGCTTGATGATGGGTAGTTTTTGCTTGATAAGGTTGTTGATTTGCAAGCCATAAGTGGCACCAAAAAAACGTAAATCCATACGGTACACATCAATGCCATCAACCGTATCAAATGCATTGTTTGCCTGAGGTGTTTTTCGTGTGACAATACTTACTTTGCAACCATTTTGAATGAGGGCTAAAGAAAGTTCATAAACATGTGCCGTGATACCACCAACGGTTGGTAAAAAATCTAACGAAACCATCAAAATATGCATTATTTACCAAGCCCTTTATAAATTCCAATTGTGCTATTCATCATCTTTTCCAGGGAAAAATTTTCTTTGATATAATTGTACCCATCAAATCTCAAGATTTTTGCTTTTGCAATATTTTTTGCCAAATCGACTTCATCTCCAATCGCAGTAAAATAGCCATTTTCGCCATCCATGATGATATCTAAAACACCGCCATGATTGGTTGCAACAACCGGTGTATTTAACGCAATCGCTTCAGCTACACTTCTTCCAAAACTTTCTGGTTTTTTGGAACTACTAACAACAATATCACTCAGCGCATACACTTCAGCAACTTTGTCAGTACTTCCGCAAAAAAGTATCTGCTCTTTTACATGTAAAGATTCAACAAGCGTTTGGAGCGACTCAAAGTATTTTTGCTTGTCTTCTCTGACACCACCGACGACAAGTCCCACGATATTTGGAAAATCTTTTTTTAGTATAGCAATTGCTTTTATAAAAGTTTCTAAATCCTTGAGTTGTGTGATTCTGCCAATGGTTGAAACGACCCATTTTCCTTGCAAGCTAAATTGACTGATAAACTCATCCATAAAGATTTTATCAAGATGGTTTGGATTAAATTTTTCCAAATCCACACCACGTGGTATAACAGTTATTTTTGATTCTGACGTATTGTAATGTTTCTGGATATAAGTTTTAATGGCATTACTCACACAAATCACATGGCTTGAGTGCGTCATAATACGACTGTAAAAGCTCACACCGTTAAAACCATGTACCGTTGAAATAAGAGGAATATGTAAAAACGCATTGGCAAAAAAGACCATCCACGCAGGAACTCTGCTTCTTACATGTAGGATGTCTGGCTTAAGTGATTTTAGTGTTCGATATAGTTTAAAGATACGCCATGGTGCGGTGAGGATGTTTTTAGAGCACACATCAAGCCTTACATGTAAGGCTCCGTCACTCTCAAGTTGAGTTATTAATTTTCCGCCATTGCTTATAACTACGCTTTGCAAACCTCTTTTTACGAGTTCTCGTGAAAGCTCAACCACTCCTCGCTCCACGCCACCTTCGTTTAGCTCTGGCAGAAGTTGGACTATTTTCATAGGGCTATCTTTTTATTTTTGTATCCGAGCTTGCCATCAAAAATATGCAAAAAATCCTCTTCTTCAAGCTGTGAAACCATTATATAAAATTTATTGCGTTTGTTTGGATTTAGTGGCAGTATCTCCACGTATGAATTGCCGTAACTTAGGGCTTCGCTTATCATTGAAGTAGAGTCCATTGTGATAAAAATAACCTCACAATGATGTAGAAAATCAGCAATAGGATTTGCTTTATTTTTTGAATAAATAACGCTATAGTCAAAATTGTAATTTTCTATCATCTGTTCAATCTCTTGAGGTGTGCGAGGCGAAGTTGTGAGCGCAATCTCATACTCTTTAAAATGCTCGAATATAAAATCCAGCTGGTCTTTTAGAAGCTCTTTGTGCATTTTAAAGTACGAATTATTGCCTCCAATGATAATGCCGACTGATTTTTTGGATGGAGAAAAAAGTCCTTTGGGCTCCACAAAACTAAAATTGATTGGCAAAATGGTAATGTTCTCTTTTGCTGGTGGATTGTCGTGAGATTGGGCAAAAATGGTATCAAAATCGTAGCGATATCCCTTTGGAAGCATCATTGAGATAGATTTGGTTTTGTAAATTTTTGCAAAAGTTTTGTTGGCATAGTAGGTGTTTGAGCCAGTTGAGACAACCCCGTCATATGTGCTAGAAGATGGTTTTTCAGCACTAAATATAATCTTTGTATAACAGTATAAAAAATCAAAAATATACGAAAGAGCCTTTAAAAATTTATTGCTAAATTTTACTTTTATTATCTCATAAGTGGCTTTATGGTGTTTTGCATAAGCGATAGATTGATTTAGATGTCCTGCTCTGCCGTCACTGATGATAAGCAAATTCATTGGATTCTCCATCTGTTGTGCATCCAAAACCACTGCTCTGGATAAGCTCTTATAGCCTCTTCGATAACGTCATTGTATTTTTGGGTCATTTTCTCAATACGCTCTTTCTCATCATTAAGCTCTTCGGCGGTGTAAGAAATAGGCTCTTTGATGATGATTTTGTATTTTCCGCTTGGCTGTCTCGCTACAAAAATCGGCAATATTGTTGGGTTGTATTTTAGTTTTAGTACAGCCACGGAGTTAAATGTGTCGGCTTCTTGATTGAAAAATTTTACCTTTATACTACTGACGCCACTTGCTTTTTGGTCTGCTAAAATCCCCAATTGTCCGCCACTTTTAAGACATTTTATCATTTTTGTTCCAGCAGAGTCTTTGTATATCATCTGGTTTCCATATTTGGCTCTAAAAGGTGCTGTGAGCCTCTCTTCGATAAACTTGTTGTTCCCCCTTCTGCCTATACCTACCATCGGATATCCATTTTTTGCTAAAAAATGAGCCGCCAACTCCCAGTTTGAAAAATGAGCTGTTAAAATGATTGTGCCTTGCGGTTTGTTGATGTGTTGTGCTATTTGCTCAAGTGCTTCTTGAGTGTTTTCAACCATCGCATCAAAATCTATTCTGTCGGTTAGCATAAGCAATATTTCCGCTAGTGTTATAGCAATGCTTTCGTAACTTTTTTTTGCTAAAAATAAAACTTCATCGTCATTTTTTTCGGGATAGGCCAAGCGAATATTTTTAAGTGTTAAGGAGCTTCTTCTTTTATTGTATTTAAAAAATATTTTTGCCACTAATTTGCAAAAATTGTACACAAGACTTTTTGGTATAAATCTTGTAAAAAGTAAAACACAACGAATAGCAAAATACTCCCAAAAGTCTTTCATCTAATCACTTTCATAAATTATTTAAGATAAAATTTTAACAAAATGCGACTTAAAGGTTGACAAATGATTTGCGTATTTGATATCGAAACCATACCAGATGCTGAAGTTATAAGAGATGTTTTTGCTTACGAAGGCGAGGACAAAGAGGTTTCACTTTTGGCGATGAGCGAACAAGAGGCGAAAAATGGTAGTAGTTTTTTGCCTTTGAGTTTTCATAAAATCGTTGCCATTTCGGCTGTTATTGCCGATGAATTTGGGATTTTTCGCAAAGTGAGTAGCATTGAGGGTAAAAATGAGTTTGAGATGATTAAAAATTTTTTAGGATTTATCGACAAAAAAAGTCCAAAACTTGTAAGTTTTAACGGACGCAGTTTTGATATGCCTCTTTTAATGCTTCGAGCACTTCGATATAACCTTACATGTAGTGCTTATTTTGAGAGTGATAACAAAGAAAACGGTAAAAATAAATGGGAAAACTACCGTGCAAGGTACAGTGACAAGTTTCATATCGACTTGATGGATCAGCTATGCGAATTTGGTGCGGTGCGAGGAATGAAGCTAGACCATGTCTGTTCAATGGCGGGACTTCCTGGCAAATATGACGTAAGTGGCGATCAAGTGATGGAGCTTTTTTATGCAGGAGAGATCGAGAAAATCAAAGAGTATTGTGAGAGTGATGTGCTCAATACTTATTGGCTGTTTTTAAAGCACGAACTGCTTAAAGGCAATCTTATTATAGAGGATTATAAACGTGCTTTAGCTACAATGCAGGAAAATTTACGAGCTGAAAAATCCTACACGGATGTCTTTGGAATCGCTATTGAAGAAGAATTGTACAAGGAGAATTAAACGTGAAAACGATTTTTAGAGAGTATGACATCAGAGGCATTTATAAAAAAGAGCTAGATGAGCAGATGACAAAACTTATTGGCTATTTTTTAGGCTTACATGTAAAGAAAATTGGAGATTTTGTTGCTATCGGTTATGACGCACGTAGTCACTCCCCGATTTTGTGTGAGTATCTGACAAGTGGTTTAAATAAAGCAGGATGTTCTGTCCTCAACATGGGGCTTGTCGCAACGCCAGTCAACTACTTTAGTAACTTTCAAAACTTCGATGGCATCACGCCAAATGCTTCTATCATGATAACTGGTTCACACAATCCTAGCGAGTACAATGGTTTTAAAATCACGATTGATAAAAAGCCTTTTTTTGGCGAAGATATTTACGCATTGGGTCGAGAAATTCTTGCAAATTATGAGTTGCAAATCGAAGATAACACCACTTCAAAATTTATCAATGCCAAAGAGCGTTATATCGCTTATCTCATTAAAGAGTTTGACCACCTCAAAGGGTTTGATAAAAAGTTTGTCTATGACTGTGGAAACGGCGTTGCTGGGGTTGTTGCACAAGATATTTTTAAAGCTTTGGGCTTTACATGTAAAGGTCTGTTTACTGAGCCAGATGGAAGTTTTCCAAATCACCACCCAGACCCAACGGTAGAGAAAAACCTAAAAGATATCAAAAAAGAGCTAGAGGGCGATTTTGAGTTAGGTTTTGCTTACGATGGCGATGCCGATAGAATAGCCTTTTTGACAAAGAAAAACAATGTCAAAGGCGACATCATGGCGATTTTATTTTCCCGTGCGATGAGCAATCCTACGGTTATCGGTGAGGTCAAATGCTCTCAAATTATGTATGATGATATCAACAAGCGTGGCAAGGCGATTATGTATAAAACAGGGCATAGCAATCTTAAAGTGATGATCGCTAAAACGAACGCTGATTTTGCAGCAGAAGTGAGTGGGCATCTTTTCTTTAATGACCGTTATTTTGGCTATGATGATGCCATTTATGCCACGCTTCGTATGATAGAACTGGTTAAAAATGGACTCGATGTGGATGAAGAGATAGCGGGTCTTCCTGTGGTTTATTCCACTGAAGAACTCAAAGTCGAGACCAATGAAAACGATAAATTTCCATTGGTTGAAAAAGTCAAAGAGCTTCTCAAAAATCCTCCAGCGGATTTTCCTGCCATCAAAGAGATAGTCGATGTCGATGGTGTGAGGGTTATCTTTAATGACGGTTGGGGACTTGTTCGAGCGAGCAATACTACGCCTGTTTTGGTTACACGTTTTGAGTCAACTAGTGAAGCTAATGCAAAGTTATATGAGCAAAAACTAAACGAGATTATCGTTCAAGCTAAAGCGAAGTTGCATTAACATGAAAGGCATTATTCTAGCCGGAGGTAGTGGCACTAGGCTGTATCCTGTTACGAAATCCATCAGCAAACAACTGCTTCCTATTTACGATAAACCCATGATTTATTATCCGCTTTCAGTGTTGATGTTGGCGGGGATTCGTGAGATTATGGTTATCTCTACACCGCAAGATATCGGTAAGTTTGAAGAGCTTTTAGGTGATGGAAACATGTGGGGCATTTCACTTTCCTATAAAATCCAACCAAGCCCCGATGGTTTGGCGCAAGCGTTTATTCTTGGAGAAGAGTTTATCGGAGATGATAGTGTTTGCCTTATTTTGGGCGATAATATTTTTTATGGTCAAGGCTTTACCCCATTGCTGCAAAATGCGGCAAAACTGACAAGCGGTGCGGTTGTTTTTGGCTATCAAGTCAAAGACCCTCAGCGTTTTGGCGTGGTAGAGTTTGATAAAAATCAAAAGGTACTTAGTATCGAAGAAAAACCTCAAAATCCCAAGTCAAATTTTGCCGTGACGGGACTTTATTTTTACGATAATAGCGTCATAAAAATCGCTAAAAATGTTAAGCCGAGTGAGCGAGGAGAGCTTGAAATCACTACTGTAAATGAGGAGTATTTGAAGCGAGACACCTTACATGTAGAGGTATTGGGACGTGGTTTTGCATGGCTTGATACAGGAACACATGATAGTTTAATTGAAGCGGGAATGTTTGTACAAACCATCGAAAAACGTCAAGGCTACAAAATCGCTTGTTTAGAAGAGATTGCCTATAACTACGGCTGGATTGATAAAGAGCGTGTCTTAGAAATTGCCAAACCACTGAGCAAAAACAACTACGGTCAGTATCTTAAAGATTTGGTGAAGTAAGCATGAAAAATATTTTAGTAACAGGATGTGCAGGATTTATCGGCTCAAACTTTGTGCCGTATTTTTTGGAAAAATATGAAAATTACCGTTTGATAAATTTGGATTTATTGACTTATGCTGGCAATTTGGACAATCTTAGCGAAGTGGAAAATCACCCTCGTTATACTTTTGTGCAAGGCGATATCAGAGATCGTGATACCGTAGAATCACTCTTTAACAAATACGATATACAAGGAGTTATTCATTTTGCAGCCGAGAGTCATGTGGACAACTCCATCAAAAATCCAGGCGTTTTCATCGAAACCAATGTCAATGGCACATTTACGCTTATCGATGTAGCGTATAGATATTGGATGCAAAAGCCTTTTGCAAGACTTGAAGGCTATGAAGAGTGTCGGTTTCATCATATCTCCACTGATGAGGTTTATGGAACACTGGGTGCAACAGGATTTTTTACCGAAAACACGCCTTATGCTCCCAATTCTCCTTACTCAGCATCAAAAGCGGGAAGCGATATGATCGTAAGGGCGTATCATCATACGTATGGCATGAATACGGTTATCACCAATTGTTCCAACAATTATGGACCTAAACAGCACGATGAAAAACTGATTCCAACTATCATACGAAAAGCCTTAAATAATCAAAAAATTCCCATTTATGGTGATGGAAAAAATATCCGTGATTGGCTCTATGTACTTGACCATTGCAAAGGTATTGATTTGGTATTTCATGAGGGAAATAGTGGCGAAACGTACAATATCGGTGGACGCAATGAACGAGATAATCTTTACATCGCCCATAAAATTTGCGAGATATTGGATAGTTTAGTGCCACAAGAAACTTCCTATAAACAATTGATAACATTTGTAGAAGATAGAGCAGGGCATGATAGACGCTATGCCATTGATGCGACTAAGATAGAAACAAAACTCGGCTGGGAAGCTGAAGAAAATTTTGAGAGCGGGATTGTTAAGACGATTGAGTGGTATTTGAAGAAGTATCATAACCGATGAGATTTGTTTACTTTTTTGTCCTTTTATGTTGTTTCGCATGGGGTGCTAAGCCAGAACTTTTATTGCTAGAAACCTATAAAGACCAAAATATCTCAGGCTGGTTGATGAGCGAAAAGCTCGATGGTGTGAGAGCGTATTGGGATGGGAAAAGCCTTGTCTCTCGAAGTGGTAGGGTTTTTGCTGCTCCAAAGTGGTTTACCAAAGATTTTCCATTGTTTAAACTCGATGGCGAATTGTGGAGCAAGCAAGGCGATTTTGAGGTGATTCAATCTATCGTGATGCAAAAAGAACCCCATGAGGGATGGAAAAAACTAACCTATAATATTTTTGAAGTACCTGAAGCGAAAGGAAATTTGATACAGCGTTTAGCACTTCTTAAAGAGCCTTTACCGCAGTATCTCAGAGTTGTGCCTCAGTTTACATGTAAAGACAAAGCCCATTTAGCGCAATTTTTAAAAGAGGTTGAAACAAAGGGTGGAGAGGGTGTCGTGCTACGAAATCCACAAACACCTTACATCGCAAAACGAGACGATAGCGCTTTAAAAGTGAAAACTTTTTATGATGCAGAGTGCGAAGTTATCGCCCACCATAAAGGGCAAGGCAAATATAAAAATCTTTTAGGCTCACTTACATGTAAAGGCGAAAAAGGGATGACATTTGATGTGGGTTCTGGCTTTAGTGAAAATGAGCGCAAAAATCCACCCAAAGTAGGGACACAAATCACCTACAAATATCAAGAAATCACCAAAGCTGGGAAACCTAGGTTTCCTGTGTTTTTAAGGGTTAGGGTTAAGGAATGATATGAAGATTTTAGTCACGGGAACAGCAGGATTTATTGGAAGTCATTTAGCGTTAAAGCTATTGGCTAGAGGAGATGAAATTATTGGACTTGATAACATCAATGACTACTATGACCAAAGTGTTAAATTCGGAAGATTGGAGCGTGCAGGTATAGCTCAAGAGTCTATTGTTTTCAATAAACTCATTCAATCCAGCTTACATGTAAACTATCGTTTTATCAAACTCAATCTTGAGGATAAAGCTGGACTAGAGGCTCTTTTTGCCACTGAGAAATTTGATGCTGTATGCAATCTCGCAGCACAAGCAGGGGTGCGTTACTCGCTAACCAACCCAGATGCTTATATCCAGAGCAATATCGTTGGTTTTATGAATATTTTAGAGTGCTGCAGGCATTTTGGGGTAAAAAACCTTTGCTATGCGAGCAGCTCATCGGTCTATGGCTCCAATGAAAAACTTCCTTTTAGCACAAGCGACAATGTTGATCACCCTATCAGTTTGTACGCAGCGAGCAAAAAATCCAATGAGCTGATGGCACATACGTATAGTCATCTTTTTGGTTTGCAGACAACAGGACTTCGCTTTTTTACAGTTTATGGACCGTGGGGCAGACCAGATATGGCGTTGTTTTTGTTTACCAAAGCGGCTATTGAGGGAAAAGCAATTGACGTGTTCAATAATGGCGAAATGCTAAGAGATTTTACTTATATTGACGACATAATCGAGGGTGTAGTAAGGGTAATAGACAGTCCAGCAAAGAGCTATAAGATATACAATATCGGCAATAATAATCCAGTAAAATTGATGGATTTTATTGAAGCCATCGAAAAGAAGCTCGGAAAAACGATAGAAAAAAACTTTTTGCCACTTCAAGCAGGAGATGTGCCCTCAACGTATGCGGATGTGAGCGATTTGGTCGAGGATTTGGGGTATAAACCCTCAACACCAATCCAAGAGGGAATAGATAAATTTGTGGATTGGTATAGAGAGTTTTTTAATGTTTAAAATGAAAGTTCAATTTATGAACATCAAATCTTCATTGAAAAAGGTATCAAAGGAACGATAATAAGTAATGAAAACTATAGATGATAATAGAGAACAAAATTTATGTGAGTTTGATATTTTAGCTCAAGCAATAAGTATGAGTGATAATGTCACAGATGAACAGCTGCAAGAGTGCCATGATATTTTAGAAGATTTATTACAAAAATCTGCGATAAAAGTATCTGAGTTAACACTACTTGCATCTTTTAGATATGCTTTAGGTAGACAAACCTATATAGTTTCAGAAGTTGTCGAAAACATATTGACCAATTGGCAAATATTATCACAAAATACAAAAAATAAAATGAAAACAGAGATAGAAGAAGCTATAGAAAATAATAGTATTGGTCACGATATAGATAAAGAACAGTGGTATAAAATAATAGAGTTGCTAAAATGAAAAAAGAACTTTCGCCTACAGACCAACACTTCACTACCTTTGTCAAAGAAATAAAATCTAAAATACTTTCATCTCAATATGAAGCCCTAAAAGCAGTCAACAAAGAGCTTATAAATCTTTATTGGGATATTGGTAAAAATATTGTAGAAAAACAAGAGCAGTTTGGCTGGGGACAATCTGTAGTAAAAAACCTCTCAGAAGAACTTCAAAAAGAGTTTGTAGGAATGAAAGGTTTTAGTGAAAGAAATCTTTGGAATATGCGAACTTTCTATATTGAATACAGAGACAACACAAAACTGCAGGCATTGACTGCACAAATTGGTTGGACACACAATGTGGTCATTTTCCAAAAAGCCAAAGATGAATTAGAAAGAGAATTTTACATCAAAATGGTCATAAAGTTTGGCTGGACATCTAGAGTGCTGGACAATCATATCGATAACAAATCTTATGAAAAATTTCTTTTAAATCAAACAAATTTTGATATTACAATAGTAGAAAAATACAAACATCAAGCCTCACTTGCTGTAAAAGATGAATATAATTTTGACTTTCTAGAATTAGGTGAAGAGTATAGCGAACATCAGTTGGAAATTGGACTTATAAATAAAATAAGAGAGTTTTTAGCTCAGATGGGTTCTGACTTTGCCTTTTTGGGAAATCAATACAAACTAGAAGTAGATGATGAAGAGTATTTTATAGATATACTTTTGTATCACAGAAGGCTCAAATCTCTAATAGCCATTGAGCTAAAAATAGGAAAGTTCAAACCAGAATACGCAGGAAAAATGAACTTTTATCTCTCAGTGTTAAATGACACTATTAAACTACCTGATGAAAATCCATCCATCGGCATCATCATTTGTAAAGAAAAAAAACGAACAACAGTGGAATACGCACTCAAAGAGAGCAATCAACCAATAGGAGTTGCTACTTATAAACTTACAGAATTTTTACCAAGCGAATTTAAAGATTTGTTGCCAACGCCAAGTGAAATAAGCCAAAGATTGGAAAATTTATTTGAAAAGTAGTGCAAAATGAAAGCAATTGATAGAAAAAATTCTATATGTTCAATTTATGAACATCAAAGCTTCAAGACTATAAAATTCAACACATGAACACACAAGATACAATAAACAATACCGATACTTTAGCCATCCTGAGAGTTGCTGGGGAGCATACCACCCAAAGAGATATTGCAAGTTCAATCGGGTACAGTGTAGGAAAAGTGAATTACATCCTAAAAGCACTTATCCAAAAAGGACTCATAAAAATCGAAAATTTCTCTCATAGTACCAATAAAAAAGCCTATCGATATCTTTTAACAGAACAAGGTTTTAAAGAAAAAATAGCTTTAACAGAAAAGTTTATTGAGCGAAAGAAACAAGAGTATGAAGAATTGCAGCGAGAACTTGAAGTGATGAAATCATGCAACTAGAGCATATACTAAAGCTTATTATGCAAGGCGAGAGCTTTAAAGTTGAGTTTAAAGAATCAAAAAATCAGCTCAGCAAAGATGTTTATGAAACCGTATGTGCATTTTCAAATCGAGCTGGAGGTCATATATTTTTAGGTGTAAAAGATGATGGAAACATCGTGGGTGTAGACGAAGATGCCATTGAACACATAAAAAAAGAGTTTGTGACAGCCATAAACAATCCCCAAAAATTTAGTCCACCTTTGTATCTTACTATAGAAACGATAGAAATAAAAAACAAAAAGATTTTATACATCAAAGTACCACAAAGCAAGTCTGTGTGCACTCTAAATGGAAAGATATTTGATAGAAACAATGATAGCGATATAAATATCACTGGACAAAATGCAAATATTGCTAAGCTTTACCTTTTTAAGCAAGACATTTATACAGAAGACAAAGTTTTTCCTTATGTAACAATGGATGATTTTGATTTAGACCTTATAAAGCGAATCCGCATCGTAGCATCAAACAGACGTGTTGATACTCATCCGTGGGAAGAATTGAGTGATTTTGAATTATTAAAAAGTTCAGGACTTTACAAGGTCGATAAAACGACAAACAAAGAAGGGTTTACCCTTGGGGCTATTTTGCTTTTTGGTAAAGATGAAACGATAACCAATGCTCTGCCTCATCATAAAACAGACCTGATACTTCGTAAAATGAATCTTGATAGATATGATGATAGAGAGATAGTAACGACTAATCTGATTGACAGTTATTATAAGATGATGGAATTTGTAAAAAAACATCTAAATGACCCTTTTTATCTTGAGGGAGATATGCGCATAAGTCTAAGAGATAAAATCTTTCGAGAAGCCGTGTCAAATAGCTTGATACATCG
Organism: Sulfurospirillaceae bacterium; assembly: GCA_028692875.1. Taxonomy (GTDB): domain Bacteria; phylum Campylobacterota; class Campylobacteria; order Campylobacterales; family Sulfurospirillaceae; genus JAQUWL01. Next base: position 64,957 of record JAQUWL010000006.1, on the reverse strand, counting down.
AGAATATAGCAGTGCATATGTGGCAAAAATGGTTATTGGTAGACATAATGTAGTTTTTGAAAATGCAAATATCCCACATAGTTATGGGGAGCTAAAACCAACCAATTTTACACCTTATCCAAAAAATCCAACCATAGCAAAGGTTTTTCGCGAGATAGGCTTTGCGGATGAGCTTGGAAGCGGAGTGAAAAATCTTTACAAGTATGCAAAAGCCTATGGTGGAAGCGATCCTATTTTGGTAGAAGGTGAAGTTTTTCGAGTGGAAGTTAAATTGCAAGAGAGAGAAGAAAATGCACCTCTAAATGCACCTCTAAATGCACCTCTAAATGAAACACAAGAAAAAATATTAAATGCGATACGGACCAATCCAAATATCTCTTATACTAAGATTGTGAAAGAAGTTGGTAAAAATAGAACAACGATTATGAGAAGTATTCAAAAGTTAAAAGAGTATAAACTTATAGTGCGAGTTGGAAGTGATAAAAGTGGATATTGGAAATTGGAAAGCGAAGTAAAATAGATGATAATTAGGACTATGCATGTATAAAATAGCAGTGATAGGTTTAGGTTATGTAGGACTTCCTTTAGCAGTTGAATTTGCCAAAAAGTATCAAGTTGTAGGTTTCGATATATATCAAAAACGCATCGATGAACTTAAAAGTGGATATGACAGAACGCTTGAACTTAATGAAACACAGTTAAAAGAAGCTCTAGCAAACAAGATGGAATTTTCCAACAAAAGCGAAGATATAGCATCGTGCAATATCTATATCGTCACCGTTCCAACTCCCATCGACAAAAACAAAAAACCAGATTTAACACCTCTGCTAAAAGCGAGTGAAACCGTAGGAAAAGTGCTTAAAAAAGATGATATCGTCATCTATGAAAGTACAGTTTATCCAGGGGCTACTGAAGAGGACTGTGTGCCTGTTTTGGAAAAGTTTTCTGGATTACAATTTAATGTTGATTTTTTCTGTGGTTACAGCCCTGAACGCATCAATCCAGGGGATAAAGAGCATACCGTTACAAAAATTTTAAAAGTCACTTCAGGCTCAACGCCACAAATTGCCGATAAAGTAGATGCTCTGTACCGAAGTATCATTACCGCTGGAACGCATAAAGCACCATCTATCAAGGTAGCAGAAGCAGCTAAAGTCATAGAAAACACTCAAAGAGATATCAACATCGCTTTTATCAACGAGCTTTCGATGATTTTTTACAAGATGAACATAGACACCAACGCAGTACTAGAAGCCGCAGGCACAAAGTGGAATTTCTTAAAATTCAAACCAGGACTTGTGGGTGGACACTGCATAGGCGTTGACCCATACTACCTAACACATAAAGCACAAAGCCTAGGATTTCACCCTGAAATGATACTCGCAGGAAGAAGAATAAACGATAATATGGGTATCTACGTCGCCAATCAGATCGTTAAACTTCTCATCAAAAAAGGCAAAAAAGTAGAAGGCGTAAAGGTGCTCGTTCTTGGCATCACATTCAAAGAAAACTGTCCAGATATTCGAAATTCTAGAGTTATAGATGTCATAGAAGAGCTAAAAGAGTTTGGTTGTATAGTAGATGTTGCAGACTCATGGGCAGATAAAGATGAGGTCAAACATGAATATGGACTTAATTTGGTTGATAACTTTGAAACAAAGCTAGGGGACTACGATGCTCTTGTATTGGCCGTTTCGCATGATGTGTTTAAAAAGTTAGAGATTAAAACAGGTAAAGAACAAATTGTTTACGATATCAAATCAGTATTACCTTGTAGTGATGGAAGGTTGTAAGATAAGATATGGGAAATGTACTTTCTAAACTAGGGGATATCTTAACGAAAAAAGATAAAAAGCTGCTTTGGCTACTGTTATTCTTTTCCATTTTTGTTTCGATGATCGAAACTATAGGGATATCTGCAATTATGCCTTTTTTAACAGTCGCAATGGATTTTACAAAGATACACTCTAGCCAATATTGTATGTATGCTTACAATCTTTTGGGTTGTACAAGCGATGTTTCTTTTGTGTTGTTCTTTGGAATAGCTTTGATGTTTTTCTATGTTTTTAGAGGTGGAATCAATATATTTTATACATACTCTTTGGCAAAGTTTTCACAAGGGAGATACCATTTTTTTGCCTATAGATTGTTTGAAAACTATATGGGGATGCATTATAGGGATTTTGTGTCGAAAAATTCGTCAAATTTATCTAAATCAATTATTAGTGAAGCATTAAGTTTAACTATGTTGATTTCTTCTGTTTTATTTATGATGAGTGAAGTTTTTGTCGTGCTCTTTATCTATGTGATGATGCTTTGGGTAAACTATAAAATCACAATGGTTTTGACATCTATATTGGTTTTAAATGCTATATTGATGATCAAAACAGTTTCGACAAAGATAAAAACTCATGGAGATAATAGGGCGGAACTTCAAAAAAATTTTTACGAAATTATTAATAAAAGTTTATCAAATTTTAAATTTATTAAACTTCAAGCGAATGATAAAAATATAGTCAATGAGTTTAAAAATGCAAGTTATGGTTATGCTAAATCTAATGTTTTTGCACAAACACTTCAACAGGTGCCAAGATTATTTTTGGAGGTCGTTGCTTTTTCGTTAGTTATTTTGATGGTTTTGTATATTGTGTGGCAGTATCAAGAAAATATCTCTTTCTTACTTTCTGTTTTGTCTATGTTTGTACTTTCTTTGTATCGGTTAATGCCATCAGTGAGTAGAATTATGACAAGTTACAATACAATTTTATTTACCTATAAGTCATTAGAAATTATTCATACAGACTTGATGTATGATGGCGAAAATTTAGGAAATAATGCAATTGATTTTAATGAAATTATAAAACTTAAAGACATCGATTTTGCTTATGAAACAGGAAAGCCTATTCTAGACCATGTTGAAATTGAAATAAAAAAAGGTGAAAGTATTGCTTTTGTGGGAGAAAGTGGAAGTGGGAAAAGCACTTTAGTAGATTTGATTATAGGGTTATATCGACCTTTAAAAGGTCAATTGATTGTTGATGATGAAGAGATTTGTAATGACAATATTGCATCATGGAGAAGAAAAATAGGCTATATCCCACAAGCTGTTTATCTTTTTGATGGCACAGTTGCGGAAAATGTTGTTTTTGGTGAAAGTTATGACGAGGATAGGTTAATTGAAGTTTTGCAACAAGCTAAGATATATGATTTTTTACAAACAAAAGAAGGGGTAAAAACTTTTGTAGGTGAAGGTGGAATCATGCTCAGCGGTGGTCAAAAGCAACGTATTGCCATCGCAAGAGCTTTATACAAAAAACCAGAAATTCTTGTGCTTGATGAGGCAACTTCTGCCCTTGATGATGAAACAGAGATGCAAATTATGGATGAGATTTATGATATTAGCAAAGATAAAACACTTATTATCATCGCCCATCGTCTAAGTACGATAAAACGATGTCAAAAGATATACAGAATTGAAAATGGAAAAATAATCCATGAGAAATAATATATTGAACTTAATTGGTAGAGAAAAAGAACTTTTTTTATATGACATAGGGAAATATGAAAAAGAACTTTTTTCTATTGTTTCTTCTTCTTCTTTTCTTGTCATCGGAGGTGCTGGAAGCATCGGTCAAGCGGTGACTAAAGAGATATTTAAACGAAGTCCTAAAAAGTTACATGTTGTGGATATCAGTGAAAACAATATGGCAGAATTGGTACGTGATATTCGCAGTTCTTTTGGGTATATTGATGGGGATTTTCAAACTTTTGCACTTGATGTTGGAAGTATCGAATATGAGGCTTTTATACAGGCTGATGGTCAGTATGATTATGTGTTAAATCTTTCTGCATTGAAGCATGTGCGAAGTGAAAAAGACCCTTTTACATTGATGCGCCTTATTGATGTCAATATTTTCAATACCGATAAAACATTGCAACAAGCCATAGAAAAAGGCACTAAAAAATACTTCTGTGTAAGTACGGATAAAGCAGCAAATCCTGTCAATATGATGGGTGCAAGTAAGCGTATCATGGAGATGTTTTTGATGCGAAAAAGCCTTCACATACCTATCTCCACTGCTAGATTTGCCAATGTTGCGTTTAGCGATGGCTCATTACTTCACAGCTTCAATCAACGCATCCAAAAACATCAACCCCTTGTCGCACCCAATGATATTAAACGCTATTTTGTAACGCCAAAAGAGAGTGGAGAGCTTTGTTTGATGAGTTGTATTTTTGGTGAAAATAGAGATATATTTTTCCCAAAACTTAGCGTTGAGCTTCATTTGATAACGTTTGCTGATATAGCGATAAAGTACCTTGAAAATGTAGGCTACGAGCCTTATTTATGTAAAGATGAGGACGAAGCAAGAAGGCTTGCCCGCGTGCTTCCACAACAAGGAAAGTGGCCTTGTCTATTTACATGTAGTGATACAACAGGCGAGAAGGATTTTGAAGAATTTTTTACAGAAAATGAAACGCTTGATATGACCCGATTTAAAAATCTTGGGATTATCAAAAATGAGCCATTATTTGATGAAGAAAAGCTTGATAATTTTACGAAAAAGATAGAAAAAATGAAAAATGATAAATCGTGGACAAAAGAAGAGATAGTTACACTTTTTCATGAAATGATTCCTAATTTCGGACATAAAGAAACAGGCAAATACCTAGATGGGAAGATGTAGATGAAAAATAAAATTATAGTTCAAGATACAAGTATCGAAATTCGTCGGCATGAAAAAATTGATTTTATATCTTTAACAGATATAGCAAGAGCTAAAAATACAGATGAACCAAAAGATGTTGTCAAAAACTGGCTTAGAAGTAAAAACACGATAGAGTTTTTGGGTCTTTGGGAGCAAATAAACAATCCTAATTTTAAAGGGGTCGAATTCGACGGGTTTAAAAATGAAGCTGGATTAAATAGTTTTACGATGTCTCCTTCTAAATGGATAGAAAATACAAATGCTATAGGTATTATTAGTAAAGCAGGACGGTATGGTGGAACCTATGCTCATAAAGATATAGCTTTTGAATTTGCTAGTTGGATAAGTGCCGAGTTTAAACTTTTTCTTATCAAAGAGTTTCAAAGACTCAAAGAAGATGAGATACAAAATAAATCTTTAGAGTGGAATTTAAGCAGAAGTCTTTCGAAGATAAACTATAAAATACATACGGATGCTATAAAAGAACATCTCATCCCAATGAGTGTATTATCAAAACAAAAAGATGGTTTTATTTATGCTAACGAAGCGGATGTGCTAAACGTAGCACTTTTTGGAATGACTGCAAAAGAATGGAGAGAAGCAAATACGAACAAAGAGGGTAATATTAGAGATTATACAAGCGTAGAACAGCTTATAGTTCTTTCAAATATGGAGAGTATCAATGCCGAACTTATAAAAAGAGGTATTGCTCAATCTGATAGACTTATAGCACTCAATGAAATGGCGATATCTCAAATGAAATCTTTGATAAATAATTCATCGATTAAAAAGTTAGGGAAGATGTAGATGTATGCAAAAATAGTAAAATTTATTCAAGACACTTTTGTAGCTCAAAAGTTTATCTCCTTGCACGAACCACGCTTTATAGGCAATGAAAAAAAGTATCTCAATGACTGTATAGATTCCACATTTGTTTCAAGCGTGGGGGCTTATGTCGATAGATTTGAAAAAGAATTTGCTTTACATGTAGGTAGCAAGTATGCTATAGCAACCGTGAATGGAACGGCGGCTTTACATGTAAGCTTAGTTTTGATGGGAGTAGGTGAGAGCGATGAAGTTATCACCCAGCCTTTGACTTTTATCGCAACATGTAACGCTATAACGTATTGTGGGGCGAAGCCTATTTTTGTAGATGTGGATAGAGATACTTTGGGTTTATCTCCAGAAGCTTTGCGTACATTTTTAAATGAAAATGCACACATTAAAGATAATCAGTGTATCAATAAAATAACGAAAAAAGTCATTAAAGCGTGTGTCCCGATGCATACTTTTGGGCATCCATGTCGCATAGATGAGATAAAAGCCATTTGTGATGAGTGGCATATCGCTCTTATCGAAGATGCTGCCGAGTCGCTGGGGAGTTACTACAAAGGACGACATACGGGCACTTTTGGTCGGGTAGGTGCATTTAGTTTCAATGGCAATAAAATCATCACCAGCGGTGGTGGCGGTGTTGTTGTGACCGATGATGAGGTTTTGGCAAAAAAAGCAAAACATATCACAACAACTGCAAAAGTACCTCATAAATGGTTGTTTGTGCATGATGAGATAGGCTATAACTACCGTCTGCCAAATCTCAATGCGGCTCTTTTGGTGGCACAACTTGAACAACTCAATAACTTTTTAGAGAACAAAAGAGATTTGGCAAAACGCTATGAAGCATTTTTTAAAGACTCAAAGATAAGCTATGTTAAAGAGCCTAAAGATTCAAAGTCTAATTACTGGCTCAATGCTATTATCTTGGAGAATAAAGAACAAAGAGATATATTTTTAGAATACACCAATAGCAACGGTGTGATGAGCCGACCCATATGGACATTAATGAATAAGTTAGAGATGTTTAAAGCATGTCAGTGTGGAGATTTATCCAATGCTTCTTGGCTAGAAGAACGTGTTGTTAATATCCCAAGTTCGGTGAGAATATGAAAGAGCAAATCCTTCTTATCGGTGGAGGTGGACACTGTAAATCTGTCATTGATGTGATAGAGCAAGAAGGTAGATTTACCATTGCTGGGATTATCGATAAAAAAGAGTTTATCGGACAAAAAGTTTTGGGGTATGATATCGTTGGTTGTGATGATGACTTGGGCGCTTTACGAAAACAATATCACCACGCATTTATCACGCTAGGACAGATAAAAACATCTCAAATACGCATTGGTATTTTTGAAAAACTAATACAACTAGGATATAACTTACCAGTTATTATCTCTCCACTAGCATACATTTCAAAACATGCACATGTAGGAGAAGGAAGCATTGTTATGCACCATGCTCTTGTTAATGCCAATGCAAAAGTAGGAAAAAATTGCATTATCAACACCAAAGCATTGATAGAACACGATGCTATTATCGAAGATAATTGTCACATTTCAACAGGTGCGATTGTGAATGGAAATGTACATGTAAAAGCGTCAACTTTTTATGGAAGTAACGCTACATGTAAAGAGTCTATACTTGTCAGTGGATTTATCAAGGCAGGGAGTGTGGCCAAATGAATAATTTAACCATAGCCAATAACCAAACGATTCAAGATAAAATTTATACCACAAGAGGTATTCAGGTAATGCTGGATGAGTCAGGAAAGTTAAAATGACACTCCCAAGCCTTATCTCAACCATAAACACCGTACATCAAACATTTCAAACCAAAGCTTTGCAAAGCTTGAGTATAAATCTTACTTTGCGAAATTTTATTATCGGGTATTATATTGTAGAGTATGAACAAAATGGGAGTGATAGAGCCATTTATGGAGCGAAACTTATAGAGAATATGGCTCAAAAGTTATCGCATGTCAAAGGGATGTCAACTACGGCTTTAAAGCTTATGAGGCAATTTTATCTCACTTATCCACAAATAAGTCAATCAGTGAGCGACCAATTCAAGATACCTTATAAAATAAGTCAATCAGTGACTGACCAATCTTTGAATGTACCTACTGAGAAGCTTTTAAGAACTTGCAGTTTTACCCATTTTATTGAGCTTATAAAAATAGATAATGAACTCAAGAGAACATTTTATGAAGTAGAAACCATCAAAGGAAACTGGAGCGTAAGGGAGCTAAAAAGACAAGTGGAATCACTTCTGTATGAAAGAGTTGGATTGTCGGTAGATAAAAAAAGTTTACTCCAATCACTAGAAAATAAAAAAGAACTTTTCAATCCAGCCTTAATTGTCAAGGAGCCTTATATACTGGAGTTTACGGGACTTGAAAATAAGGAGAGCTATAGCGAAAATGATTTAGAAAGTGCTTTATTAAATCATATAGAGGATTTCTTGCTAGAACTAGGCACTGGATTTTGTTTTGAGGCAAGACAAAAAAGAATTTCTATAGATAATGAACATGATAGAATAGATTTAGTTTTTTATCACAGAGTGCTTAAATGTCATGTTTTGGTTGACCTTAAAGTTAGAGCTTTTAGTTATGCGGATGTCGGGCAGATGAATTTTTATCTTAACTACTACAAAAACGAAATTTCAATGCAAGGCGATAACCCACCTATAGGAATCATACTTTGTACTGAAAAAAACAGCGTCAAAGTAGAATATGCCACCGCAGGGCTTGATGAAAATCTTTTTGTTTCAAAGTATAAGGTCGTATTGCCAACAACAAAAGAACTAGAAGATTTAGTAAAAGAAGATTTGGAAGAATTGTCAGCAGTAGATAAAATAAACTACAGACAAAGCAAGGAACAAGCGTGAAATCAGGTAAAGTTTTTATCATTGCCGAAGCTGGAGTCAATCACAATGGCAATTTGGAATTAGCTAAAAAGCTTATAGATGTGGCATGTGTCGCTGGGGCTGATGCAGTCAAATTTCAAACATTTAAAGCCGATAAACTGGTTTCAAAGAGTGCCCAAAAAGCTGACTATCAAAAACAAACAACCGATAAGAGTGAATCTCAATTTGATATGATAAAAAAGCTAGAGCTTAATGAAGAAGCGCACCATGTTTTGATGGATTATTGTAAAGAAAAAAGTATCTTGTTTTTGTCAACACCTTTTGACCATGATAGCATTGACTTATTGGATAATTTAGGACTTGAAATCTTTAAAATTCCTAGTGGTGAAATCACCAATCTACCTTATCTTAGACACATAGGAAAACTACAAAAGAAGGTCATTTTGTCAACTGGTATGGCAACTTTAAAAGAGGTTGAAGATGCACTTGAAGTGTTGGTGCAAGTAGGTACACATAAAGAGAATATAACTGTATTACATGCAACCACGGAGTACCCATGCCCTATGGATGAAGTGAATTTAAAAGCGATGCAAACCATACATAATGTTTTTGGTTTTAAAGTAGGTTATTCTGACCATACGCAAGGTATCGAAATACCCATAGCCGCTGTAGCTATGGGAGCGTGTGTGATTGAAAAACATTTTACATTAGATAAAAATATGCAAGGACCTGATCATAAGGCCTCATTGGAGCCAGAAGAGTTGGTTGCGATGGTAAAAGCAATACGAAATATTGAGAGAGCCTTAGGCGATGGCATTAAAAAACCAACTCCAAGCGAAAGTAAAAATAAATCTATTGCCAGAAAAGCCATCGTAGCTAGTTGTACAATTCAACGAGGTGAAGTCTTTGCTGAAAATAATCTTGCAATTAAAAGGGCTGGAAATGGTATAAGTCCAATGTTATGGGATAATATAATAGGAATGATTGCGGATAAAAATTATCAAAAAGATGAATTGATATAAAAATTAAATTAAGGAAAAGTAATGTTTGATATTAAAAAAGACAATTGGGAATCAAGTTATGCAAAAGGACAAAACTTTATATACTATCCAAAAGAAGAGACGGTAAAGTTTTTAAATCGATTTATTAAGAAAAAAAAATCGCTCAATAAATATATTCAATTAATAGATTCGCCACAAAAATTAAGAGGGCTTGATTTTGGATGTGGTATAGGGCGTATGACAATTTTGCTTCACGAGTTTGATATAGATGGATATGGAATAGACATATCTCAAAATGCTATCGTTGAAGCCAAAAAATTATCAGAGTATTTTGGGTTTAATTTAGAAGGTTTTTTACAAGCCTACGATGGTGAAAAAATACCTTTTGATGACAACTATTTTGATTTTACAATATCAGAAGGTGTTCTTGATAGTATGCCTTTTGAATTAGCTAAAAGATTAATCAAAGATATAGATAGGGTTACAAAAAAATATTTTTTCTTAAGTCTAATTTCTGTTGAGAGTGCGGATATCTTTAGGCAAGTTAAAGACAAAGAATTTTTTGATGGCGAGGTTGAAGTTGAAGAAGAACATGAAAAAGGAACGATTCAAAGTCTTTTTAGTCGACAAAAGATAGAAGAATTTATCAAAGATACAAATTTTAAAATAAAATGGTGTGAACTGCATACGGTTGATAGCTGTATAAGTAATTATCAACATGGCAGATGGTATTTGGTTTTAGAAAAATGAAAGTAGTTTTAGTTTTTGGAGCCACAGGTTTTTTAGGAAGCAATTTGATTCGATATTTATTGTCTAAAAATCTAAAAGTAGTAGTTTATAAACATATAAATCTGGATAATATATTAAATCTAGGTAGTGATGATTTAATTATTATTGATTCTTTTGATGAAAATTTATCTCAAGTTTATCAGATAGATACAATTTATCATTTAGCTTCTAAAGTTTTCAGCGAATTTCCAGAATATAAAGATTTTTATGAAACAAATGTTGAATTAACAAGAAAAATTATAAATTACGCTAAGTTTCTTAAAATTAATCAATTTGTATATATATCAACTGGTAGTATATTTTCACGCAAAGACCCTGCCAGTGTGTTTGATGAGACCACTTGTCCAAATCCAAAGAATTATTATGGACTTACAAAATATATTGCGGAGAAACTAGTAGAAATAGAATTTGAGAAAACTGATATAAAAACCTGCATTGTAAGATTTCCGTCTATCTTTGGTGTCAACAGCAGAGGTGGCATCGTGGAAACATTTTATACACTAGCAAAAGAAAATAAGCCAATAGAAGTGTACAGTAATGGTCAAAAACTTAGAAACTTAATCTATGTGGAAAGTGCAGCCGAGATGCTTTATTTACTTTATAAAAACCAAGAAAATCTTTCTAAAAATGAGATTTTTATGGCCGGCAGTGAGGATTCGCTTAAGCTTATTGACGTTGCAAGATTGGTTGTTAGCCTTACAAATAGTGGTTCGGTTGTTGTCCCTGTTGATAAATTTCCACCTTCTGACTTTGATGTAATGATAGATACGACAAAAGCTCAAAAGATATTAGGTTTTCAACCCTTAAAGATTCAATTTGGGCTTAAAAGATACATAAAGGATATGGAAAATGAAAACATATAATACAGCGTTTCCTTATTTCCCAGAAGAAGATATTGAAGAAATTTTAAAAGAAACAAGAGAAATATTGTGCGGAAATAAAATGTTGACTATGGGTGAGAATGTAAGCGAATTTGAAAAACAATTTAGTAATTACTGTGAAGTAAAATATGCTATCGCTACAAATTCTTGCACAAGTGCTTTAGAAATTAGCTTAAGCAGTTTAAATTTAAAGGGCGATGATGAAGTAATTGTTCCCGTTCAAACTTTTATAGCAACGGGTTCTGCCGTATTAAAAGTAGGGGCTAAAATAGCTTTTTGTGATGTAGATGATGATTTTTTACTTGATTTTGAATCAATGAAAAAATTGATAAACAAAAACACAAAAGCAGTTATTATGGTACATTTTGCGGGGATGATAAGTAAAAATATTATTAAAATTAGAGATTATTTGAAAGAGAAAAATATAGTTCTTATCGAAGATGATGCACACGCACATGGTGCAACATTTGGAAACTTAAAAGCTGGGAATATCGGCGATTTAGGATGTTTTTCGTTTTATTCTACCAAAATCATGACTACAGGTGAAGGTGGAATGATTACCACTAACAATAAAGAATTATATGAAAAATGTGCCAGCATGAGAAGTAGGGGCATGGATATTAATTATAAAGGAGAGTTGTTTATTAATTTAGGAAGCAATCATAGGGTTACAGAGTTTCAAGCTCTTTTAGGGTTGCATCAGCTAAAAAGACTTGAAGAATTTTTGCAACATAGAAATAAAATAGCAACTATATATAAAAATGCATTATTTTTGCTGATTGAAAATGGTGCCGTTAGACTTCAAGAACCTGCTAAAGACAGTAGGCATGCATATTGGAGATTTATTGTTTTTTTAGAAAAACATAATCGAGACAAGATAAAAGAAAAATTGAATTTGTTAAATATTAAGGCAGATGCCCCATATTTTCCATTGTTGCATAATCAACCAGTATTTAAGAAAAATGATAAAGGCAAATATCCAAATGCCCAAAAGCTTTCAGCTAGGCACATTTCACTTCCAATTCATATGTTAATAAATGAGAACGATGCACGGTATATTATTCAAGAACTTATAGGATTACTTAATGATTAGTATTCATCAATCACAGTTTTTGCCATGGCTTCCTTATTTTTATAAGATATTAAAGAGTGATATTTTTATCATGATGGATGATGTGCAATATCAAAAAAATGGGGTTCAAAATAGAAATTCTATTAAGACGCCGACAGGTGAATCTTATTTAACTATCCCCGTTCTTAGTAAATCAAGTAGTTTGATTAATGAAGTACATATCTTGAATGATGTATATATCCAAAAAATGCTAAAAACATTAAAAACAAATTATTCGAAGGCAAAGTATTTTGATATTGTTTTTGGAGAAATAGAGTATTTAATTAATTCAAAAAAATATGAAAAATTAAATGACTTAAATATGGATTTGCTTTTTTTATCGCTTAAACTTATAAATGCAAAAGTGGTGATAAAAAAATCAAGTGATTTTCATATATCATCAAGAAAAGATGATTTAGTGCTTGATTTGATAATGGCAAATAGTGAAAAAGAGTACATAACGGGTTCTGGTGGATTGACCTATATGGATTTGGATAAGTTTTCTCAAAAAGGCATCAGTATATACGAGTATAATTTTAAATATAGACCATATACACAACTCTGGGAAAAACAAGGTTTTATTCAATATCTTAGTATTATAGACTTGTTGTTTAATGATTTGGAAATAGCAAAAGAGTATATATTAACAAATGGTTCGCTGAATTTGGTTGAGAGGTAGAAAATAAGATGAAAAAAACGATATTAGCAGTTACGGGAATTCGCTCAGAATATGATATTCTTTATCCAGTATTAAAAGAATTGCAAGCAAATGAAAAGTTCGATTTAAAAATAGTTGCCACGGGTGCTCATTTGTCAGATTGGCATGGATTTACTGTGGAAAAAATTAAACAAGATGGGTTTGAGGTTGTTGAACAAATTGATTATTTATTGATGACTAATAGAAAAACTCAAAGACCAAAAGGTGTCGGACTGCTGATTCAAGGGCTAACACAAACGGTTGAAAGATTAGCGCCAGATATTTTGCTTTTTGTTGGTGACAGAGAAGAGAGTATTGCAACATGTGTTGTCGGTAATTATATGGATGTCTTAGTCGCTCACATTGGAGGTGGAGATACGGTATATGGAAATGCTGATGATCCGATAAGGGTGGCTTGTAGCAAACTAGCGCATATTCACTTTGCGACCGCAAATGTATATGCTGAAAATATAAAAAAGCTTGGAGAGGAAGAGTTTAGAATATGCTTTAGTGGTAATCCTGCTTTGAGTAATATTATAGTAACCCAAAAGATTAGTAGGCAGGAAATTAGCAAGTTTTTAGGGATGGATATAGACACAAACGAATATATTGTCGTATTGAAACATCCTTTGTCTTCTGAGGTTGAAGATGCATACCAGCAAATGACGATTACAATGGAAGCAATCAGAAAATTTTCTGATAAAAAAAATATCAAGGTTGTTGGAATATACCCAAATACAGATCCTGGTTCCTATGACATATTAAGAGCTATTGATCAAAATTGCAATGATAATATTAAATTTTATAAGACTTTGCCAAGAGAAATATTTATTAATTTGATGAGAAATGCAAAAGCTCTAATAGGAAACTCAAGTATGGGAATTCTTGAAGCACCACTCTATAAATTGCCAGTGGTCAATGTTGGAAATCGCCAGAAAGGGAGATTAAATGCGGGAAATGTTGAATTTGTATCTTATAATATCGAAAAGATAGAACAGTCTTTAGACAAAGCTTGTTTTGATGAAGTATATAGACGCATGGTTTCAGAATTGGTAAATCCGTATGGCGATGGTTATGCTCATAAAAAAATCGTTAGTTTTCTTGAGACCATTAATTTGGATGATAGAAAATGGTATGTTAAAAAGAAGCTTATATGAAAAATAAAATTTTAGTTATAGCAGTACATCCAGATGATGAAACTTTGGGTTGCGGGGGAGCACTTTTAAGGCATAAGGCAAATGGTGATGAAATTCATTGGCTTATTTGTACAACCATTGATAAAAATCATAGCTATTTTGAAACAAGAGAAAAAGAGATAGAGCAAGTATCTAAAATGTATAATTTTGACAGCGTACATAACTTAAGATTAAAAACTATGCAAGTGGATGAATATACGGTCAGTGAACTTGTAGGTAAAATTTCTCAAGTGATAAAAGAAGTTCAACCAAATATTATTTATCTTCCTTTTAAAGGTGATGTTCATAGTGACCATAGAAAAATATTTGAAGCTTCTTATAGCTGTACAAAATTATTTCGATATCCATTTATAAAAAAAATATATATGATGGAAACATTGAGTGAAACAGAGTTTGCACCAAGCACAAAAGAGGATAGTTTTATTCCAAATGTATTTGTTGATATAAGTGAATTTTTTGAGAAGAAGATAGAGATAATGAAAGTTTTTAAAAGCGAAATGGCAGAACATCCTTTTCCAAGAAGTGAGAGAAATTTAAGAGCTTTGGCAACTTTAAGAGGTGCTACTTGTGGATGTGAATATGCTGAGAGTTTTGTACTTTTGAAGGAAATTTGTTAAAATGAAAGAGGCAAACATGAGTATAATTAAATTTGAAACAATAGAAAGCAAACTCATTCAATATCATGACCAATTTGTAATAGTAGATAAAGATATAGCGGAGTTATATAATGTTGCTACAAAAGAAGTCAATCAAGCCGTATCCAACAATCCTAGTAAATTTCCTAATGGTTATGTGATAGAGCTAACAAAAGATGAAAAAACAGAACTGGTCAAAAATTTTGACCGGTTCGATAAACTCAAACATTCTACTGTAAACCCAAAGGTTTTTACCGAAAAAGGCTTATATATGTTAGCAACAATTCTTACTAGCGAAAAAGCTATTCAAACTACTTTAAATATCATCGAAACCTTTGCAAAAGTAAAAGAGCTATCAAGAAATATAAATGCTATCATGAAAACAGAAAATAAAGAAAAACAAAAAGAACTGGCGAAAAAATCAAATAAAATCCTTGAGGAGATTATAGAGATAGAATCTGATATATTGGCTGATGATGAAGATAGTGAAGTAGTAGAAACTACTACGAAATTTGAGTTCAATCTTGGTTTTGCCAAAGTTAGCAGAAGTATAAAAAAGATTAAAAAATGAAAAATATAGGAAATATAAAACTAAAGCCATCTTCGACCATCAGAGAGGCTTTAGATGTTATCGACAAGGGTGCCATGCAGATAGCTATCGTTGTAGATGAAGAAGATAGACTTGTTGGCACATTGACCGATGGGGATATCAGGCGAGGACTTTTGAGGGGTTTGAGCTTGGATAGTGCTATCGAGCCTATCATCTTTAAAAATCCAACAGTAGCCAAGATAAGCGATACCAAAGAAGAGATTTTAAAAAAAGCACTTGCTAAAAAATTGCATCAAATACCAATAGTGGATGAAGAAAATAGAGTTGTTGGCATAAAAGAGATAGAGGAGCTTGTAAGCTCAAGCGTAAAACCCAATAAAGTTGTTTTAATGGTAGGTGGGCTAGGAACTAGACTGCGACCCTTAACAGAAAATACTCCTAAACCCATGCTAATGGTTGGTAATAAACCCATACTTCAGACCATTGTCGAGAAGTTTGCGGAGTATGGATTTGTCAATATTGTGATGTGTGTTAATTATAAATCCCATGTTATTCAAGATTATTTTGGAGATGGAAGTTCTTTTGGTGTCAATATAGAGTATGTTTTAGAAGAAAAAAGAATGGGCACAGCAGGGGCACTTAGCCTTTTAAAAGAGGTGCCAAATGAGCCATTTTTTGTCATGAACGGTGATTTGCTAACCAATGTAAATTTTGAGCATTTGCATCACTACCACCTCGCAAACAACTCTATGGCAACGATGTGCGTAAGAGAATATGATTTTCAAGTGCCTTATGGCGTTGTTAATATGCAAGATGGTAAAATAGTATCTATTAAAGAAAAACCTGTCCAGAAATTTTTTGTAAGTGCTGGTATTTATATGTTAAATCCCAAAGCTATAGAGTATATTGAGAAAGATACTTTTTTTGATATGCCCATATTGTTTGAAAAGTTAATAGGCATAGGTAAAAATACACTCTCATTTCCTATCCGAGAATATTGGCTAGATATTGGTCGGATGGAAGAGTATGAGCGAGCAAATAGTGAATATGGAGATGTGTTTTAGTGAAAGTATTGATCATAGGATATGGCTCTATTGGCAGAAGACATCATGAGGTTCTTTTAAAATCTCAAATGGTCAAAGAAATCCATCTTGTAACCAAGCAAACAGCAGAAGAGCAGATTTCATTTAAAGCGTTAGAAGATATTTCTGATTTAAATGTTTATGATTATTTTGTGATAGCCAGTGAAACACATAAGCATTTTGCTCAACTACACTATCTTGAAGAAAGAGTAGTTGGTAAAGTCATTTTATGTGAAAAACCTTTGTTTGAAACAAAAAAAGCTTTACATGTAAAGAACAATAAAGTATTTGCGGGGTACGTGTTGAGGTTTCATCCGTTGCTTCAAAAGCTAAAAGCATGTTTAAAAGAAGCTACGATACTGAGTGCCAATGTTACATGCGGTTCGTATTTGCCTCATTGGCGAACCAATATAGATTATCGTGATTCGTATAGTGCAAAGAAAGATCAAGGTGGTGGCGTTTTGCTCGATCTTAGCCATGAGATAGATTATATTCAGTGGTTGTTTGGTAAAATTCAAATTTTGAACAGCATTCAGATGAAAATATCAGACCTTGAGATAGACTCTGATGATTTGGTAGTTGCTATTGGGAAAACAAATAAAGATACGGTTATCAATTTTTCCATTGATTATATTAGTAAGATAGCACATCGCAAAGTTTTTGTAACCACCAATGATAAAAGTTTTGAATTGGATTTTATTAACAATAGTTTACTTCAAAGAGATAAATTTGGGGTAGAAGAAAAATATGCCATTCCTGGATTGGAGCGAAATTATATGTTTGAGTGTATGCATGACTCCATTTTGTCAAAAGGATGTTTAGCATGTACATTTGATGAAGGAATGGAAGTGATGGATGTGATAGAGAGTATTCAGAAGGATAATAATGGGTAGTGTTTTATGTACGATTTGTGCCAGAGGTGGTTCAAAAGGTGTTAAAAATAAAAATATAAAAGAACTAAACGGTAAACCTTTAATCGCCTATACCATAGAACAAGCTAAAGCTTCAGGACTTTTTGAACATATCGTTATTAGTACAGATTCTGATGCCATAGCAGATGTTGCCAAAGCGTATGGAGCGGAGGTTTTTTTTAAAAGAAATCCCGAAATGGCAAGTGATACAGCTGGAAAGCTTGATGTCATTAAAGACGCATTTATCAGAAGTGAAGAGCACTATAAAAAGCAATACGATTATCTTATAGATTTAGATGCAACTGCACCCTTGCGAAGCGTTGATGATATCAAAAACTCTTTTGCTCAATTTTTGAAAAATGACAATGACAATTTAATTACGGCTATGCTTAGTCGGAGAAGTCCATATTTTAATCTTGTAGAAGTTAGTAATGATGGGAAGGTTGCTTTATCAAAGAAACTTGATAGTAGTATTGTGAGAAGACAAGATGCACCTAAAAGTTATGATATGAATGCCTCTATTTATATTTGGAAGCGAGACATTATTTTAAATGAAAAAAGTCTATTTCTTGATAAAACAGGGCTTTATGTTATGCCAGAAGAGAGGTCTATAGATATAGACACAGAGCTAGATTTTGAGTTTGTTGAATTTTTAATGGGGAAAAATGATGCTAAATAACAAAGTGATCGTCATCGTTGGTGGGGAAGGGTTGTTGGGTAAAGCATTTGTAAATGTCGTGACTCATGCAAGAGGCATTGCTATAAATGCAGACATTGTTAGCAAAAATTATCCCATTGACATTACATCAAAAGAGTCCATCCAGCAATTGATAGAAAAAGTCAAAAATCAATATGGAAAAATAGATGCTGTCGTCAATAGTGCCTATCCTAGAACAAAAACATTTGGAAATCATTTTTTTGATGTAGAGTATGAGGATTTTTGTGTTAATACTAATCTCCAATTAGGGGGAGCTTTTTTGGTAATGCAACAGTTCTCCAAGTGTTTTAAAGAACAAGGATATGGAAATATAGTCAATATTTCTTCTATACAAGGAGTTGTCGCACCAAAATTTGAAACATACGAGGGTACAACAATGAGTTCCCCTATCGCATATAGTGCCATAAAATCAGGGATTATTCACATGACAAAGTATGTAGCAAAGTACCTTAAAGGATTAAACATCCGTGTAAATTGCATAAGCCCAGGCGGGATACTAGATGGACAAAATGAACTATTTTTGGAACAATATAAAAACGTATGTTTAAATAAAGGTATGCTGGAGAATTCAGATTTAAATGGAACTTTGATTTATCTTTTGAGTGATATGAGTAAATGTATTAATGGTCAAAATATTATCGTAGATGATGGATTTAGTATATGATTAAAGAAATAATCAAAAAATATAAATTTGACAAGACAAATGATAGACTAGGCCCAGATTGTCCATTCACTCATTGGAAATTATATTTTAAAAGTTCAATGAAAAAAATATGTAAGATGAAGTTTAAAAATTTTGAAGACAGCTCAGAGTTTAGGGCTGGAGCTTATGCCATAACTTGCTCTAAAATAAGCATAGGCAGGAATGTAATTATAAGACCAAACTCAATGCTGTTTGCTGATCCACGAGAAGACGAGGAAGGATTTATTTTTATAGGAGACAATGTTATGATGGGTTCCGGTATTCATATATATGTTGCTAATCATAAGTTTGACAATATGAATATTCCCATAATTGAGCAAGGACATTATGTTTCTCGAGATGTAAAAATTTGTGAAGGTGCTTGGATTGGAGCTAATGTTGTTATCTTGCCAGGAGTCGTCATAGGTAAAAATTCAGTTGTTGGAGCTGGAACTATTGTAACTAAGTCCGTACCAGAATATACCGTTTTTGCAGGTAATCCAGGAAAAATTATCAAAGAGTTAAAAAGCCTTTATTAATATTATAATTAGTAAGGCTAAAGTAGTTATATTCTAAAAAGGTGTCTTTTGAAAAAAATTGTGTTTGTTTCTATCGGGTCATTGGAAAAATATCTTTACGATGCTTTGTGTATTGATAGTTTTTTAGCAGAAGGCAAAGAGGTTGTATTTCTTGACCTTTCGCATTGGCTATTTGGGGAAGAAAGAACACAAAGATATGATTTTGTTCAAAGCATTGGTTCGGGGAAAGATTTTGAAAAGGCTATTAGAGAACATCTTGATGATCAAACATATTTTAATATTCAGATACATTACGAAGATAGATTTTTTACTTTATTTAGGTTGCTTAAAAAATTTAATTGCCATTTATGTAGATTTGAAATCGGCTATTTACCAGAAGTCTCTGTCGCTAATCGAGCAAAAAATTATATAACCCAGCCGATGGATATGTTAAGGCGGATTAAGGAGAAAACACTCTCTTTTTTGGCTCGAAAACTAGGTCTTGTGAAGATTGATTTTGATTTTATATTTTATGCAGGAAATGTAGCACTAGAAGTAGCTAGTAAAAAGACGCATAAAGCTATTGCTATTAATTATGTGGATTATGAATACTATCGACAACACGCCTTTGGTGAAAAAAAATCAACACGAGCAGAGCATAAATATATAGTTTTCTTAGATGCATATTTGGCACACCATGAAGATATAAAATATAATTCTACTTTAAAGAGATTGAACTCAAATGAATATATCAATGCTTTGAACAGTTTCTTTAGACTTTTAGAAAAAGACTTGGGACTAGAAGTAGTGATAGCTATTCACCCTAAGGCAAACTATGCTCCCGATACATTTGGCAATAGAAAGTTAGTGAAAAATAAAACTGCAGAGCTTGTTTTTCATTCTTCATTAGTAATTTCTCACCATAGTACATCGATATCGTATGCTATTTTAGGAAATAAACCTATTATGCTTATCTATACTTCGCAGATGCAAGAAATATATGGCTTAAATATAATGCCTTTTATGCAAGTATTATCTGATGAGATAAAAGTACCGTTTATTAATATGGATTTGGTAGAAGAGCTAAGCATACCTGATGTTTCAAAGATGGCATATAGCGAATATAAATATAAATATCTCACATCCATTGAGAGTGAAAATAGAACAAATGATGAAATTATTACTAGTTTTTTAAAGGAGGATTAGCAAACAATGAAAAAAAAATTAAACAAAGAAGATGATTTCAATACGCAGACATATATTGCCAATAATCCCACTTTAGCACTAGAAGATGTGGGATACAAATTTTTTTATATTGAACCACTATTGAAAGCGATGAATATAAATAATGAGGTTATTAAAATCCTAGATGTTGGTGGTGGTGGTGGTTTCCTTGGAAAGATGGTGTGTGATTTTTTTGTCAAACATGGTAAGTCTGTAGAATTTCATATCCTTGATGTTTCCAAAAAGATGATAGAAGTTCAAAGAAGCAATAATCCTTATGTTTCCAAAACGCATAATTGTTATTTGGAAGATTTGAATATTGATTTTACCCTTGATTTAGTTCTTATGATTGATGTTATTGAGCATATCCCAAACAAAGACAGTGCATCATCCATTCTTCAAAAAATTTCAAAATATGCCATTTACAATATTCCAATAGAGATTAATATGTTTGATATTTTGAGAAATATTTATATGAAAAATAGATACTATGCTTTACAAACAACAACACTTGGGCATGTCCATTTTTTCTCTTATCTCTCGGCTTTGAAGCATTTCCGTCAATACTTTGAGCCAATTGAGTTATTTTTTCCTGATTACGCAAGGCATATTTTGTATGCTGATACAAAAGAATTTGATGCTCAAAGGAATAATAAGCTAAGACGATATGAGCTTAAGGTTTCTATTTGGATTTATAAGTATATGAAGTTTTTAGCTCCTTTTATGATTCAAGGATCACTTTTTATTTTGGGTAAATCAAAAAGTGTTAGTTGAAAAAAATATTGCCATTTTCATCGAAAATTATGTAGCTGGAGGTAGCGATAAGATAGCTAGAGATTTGATAGATGGGTTGAGTTATAAAAAGGCTTACGTATTTGTTAACAAGTCTAATGATACTTCTATCTTACTAGCAACAATATTACCTTCCAATGTAGAATTGATACGATACGGGGTTCCTACCTTAGCAGAGCTAGGAATGATGGCAAATAGTTTCAAATCTTCTCGTAAGCTTTTATTTATTTGTTTCAAGGCATGGAACCTTTTGATAAGGTATCCTTTGATACTGTGGTTTGTGGTCTATTTTTTCTTTTTATTTAGAAAATATCCTATTGATGTTTTTTTCTCAAACAATGGTGGATATCCTGGCGGAGAGTGCAATAGGGCGACGACACTGGCTGCTTATTTGATAGGTTCTAAAAATTATCATATTGTTCACAATATCGCTACAAAAGTATTTTTAAAGATAGCTACACCTTTTGAATATATGATAGATACGATGATCGATAAATGCAGTAAAATTATCTGTGTTTCACATCAAACCAAAGAAGAATTACTCCAAAAAAGATTTATAAAACAAGAACCATTAGTCATTTATAATGGGGTTAAAGCTATGAAAACTCAGATAAAAGATTTTATTTTAGGGAAAGAAAAGCTAAAATTACTCAATATAGGTGCGTTGGGAGAGAGAAAAAATCAACTTTTGATTATTGAAGCATTACATATTCTTCAAAAAAAAGGCTATAACCAAGTAGCACTTTATATTGTGGGGAAAGAAGAAGATGCTGGCTATTTGGAAATGCTTAAACATAAAATAACACAGTATGGGTTACAAAATATATATTTTGAAGGGTTTAGTAAAGACCCTTATCAATACTATGACTCTTGCGATGTATTTATCTTAAGTTCTATTGTTGAAAGCTTTGCGTTGGTAAGAGTAGAGGCGATGAGTGTTGGTATGCCGGTTATAACAACAGATGTTGGCGATGCTCATATACAGGTGCAAAATGGTGTCAATGGTTTTATAATTGATGGGGCCGAGTCTATGGCATCTGCCATTGAAAAGTATATGCTAGACGCTACTTTGGTAGCAGAACACGCAAAAAATGGTTATGAAATATATAGATGTAATTTTACCGATGATAAAATGTTAAAACAGTATCAAGCATTAATTGATAAGGATTGAAATGAAAGTATTACTTTTAGCCGGTGGTTTTGGAACAAGACTTAGCGAAGAGACAGACATCCGACCAAAGCCAATGGTAGAGATAGGTGGAAAGCCTATTTTGTGGCATATTATGAAGATATATTCTAGTTATGGGTTTAATGATTTTGTGGTTCTGCTTGGCTATAAGGGATATTACATTAAAGAGTATTTTGCGAACTATTTTTTACATCAAAGCGATGTAACCATAGACCTTAAAGATAACAAGATGGAAATACTCAATAATTCTAGTGAACCATGGAAGGTTACTTTATTGGATACGGGTTTAAATGCGATGACGGGTGCAAGGATAAAAAAAGCACAAAAATTTGTAGGAGATGAGCCTTTTATGCTCACTTATGGTGATGGTGTAGCGGACATTGATATCGAAGCTTTAGTCAAATTTCACAAATCTCATGGCAAAGCGATGACGATGACTTCAGCTCAACCAGATGGAAGATTTGGTGCTTTGGATATCACCGATACGCATCAAGTCAATGCTTTTACAGAGAAGCCAAAGGGTGATGGTGGTTGGGTTAATGCGGGATTTTTTGTATGTGAACCTAAAGTATTTGACTATATAGATGCGGGGGATGAAGTTGTTTTTGAGCAAACCCCTTTGAGAAGTTTGGCAGAAGATGGCGAGATATATACCTATAAACATGAGGGATTTTGGAAGCCGATGGATAGCTTGAAAGATAAAAATGATTTAAATAAACTTTGGGATACAAATAAAGCTCCGTGGAAAGGCTGGGCGTGAGTAGAATAGTATTGGAGAGAAAGAACCATCACACCGTGAGCGTTTGTAGTCCAGACTATGTGCTTGAAAAAAATATCAATCTGTTTCTAAATCGTTTTACATCTGAGCCTTATGAGACCATTTTGGACTTTGGTGCAGGTAACTCTCCTTATGAAACGATGTTTACATGTAAGAAGTATATTAAAGCCGATGTTTGTCAAAATCAAAGTGGCTCTATCAATATCGTTTTAGATGCTAAGACTTTTCGTGCTTTGCCCATCGAAGATGAAAGTGTCGATATGATTTTGTGTATGGATGTTCTGGAGCATAGTGGCAATGTGGAGGCCATTTTAAAAGATTTTCATAGGATACTAAAGCCCAAAGGTAGGCTTTTAATTAGCGTACCTTTTTTATATAGAGAACATGAGATGCCACATGATCTTATGCGGTTTACCAGTAGTTATATGTTGCGGGAAGTCACGAATGTGGAGTTTAAAGATATAGAAATAACTAAAGTTGGCAACACTTGTTTTACATTGTATTCATTGTGGAATGAATCACCTATCAAGCATGGTGAGAAGATTCATATTTCATTGATGGGGCGTTTAGGTAGAAAGATTTTTGCAAAAGTTTTTCTCCCTTTTTGTAATATATTTGTGTTTGACAAGTCTCCTCATGCAGAAGATAGCGTATATCATCATCTGCTTATTCATGGTAGGAAATAAAAATAATGTTTCAAAATACCTATAAAAACAAAAAAGTTATAGTTACAGGACATACAGGCTTTAAAGGCTCATGGCTTACAGTTTGGCTTTTAAAACTGGGTGCGAATGTTGTGGGTATTGCTAAAGATATACCGACAACGCCTTCGATGTTTGAAGCGTTGGGGCTAGAGAAGAAGATAAAGCATTACGTAGCAGATATACGAGATTTACGTAAAATGACTGAAATTATTGCTGAGGAAAAGCCAGATTTTTTATTTCATCTTGCGGCTCAGGCGATAGTTTCAACTTCTTACGAGAATCCAATTGAGACCATATCTTCCAATGTTATGGGAACAGCAAATATCCTAGAAGCACTTCGTTTATTAAACCCTACATGTACAGCCATTATCATCACTAGCGATAAAGCGTATGACAATGTCGAGCAAGTTTGGGGCTATAAAGAAGATGATAAAATGGGTGGCAAGGATGTTTACAGTGGTTCAAAAGGTGCGGCTGAACTGGTCATCAAGTCTTATTTTCATTCGTTTTTTAAAGCTTCTACATGTAAAGTAAAACTTGCTCTTGCAAGGGCTGGAAATGTTATCGGTGGTGGGGATTGGGCGAAAGATAGGATTGTGGTGGATTGTATGGTGGCGTGGAGTAAGGGTGAAAAAGTAGAGATACGAAGTCCCAATGCAACGCGTCCGTGGCAACATGTATTAGAGCCTCTTGGGGGTTATCTCGCACTTGGGTCGTCCTTACATGTAGAGTCTTCTTTGCATGGCGAAGCGTTTAACTTTGGACCTCGTGCTGAGCAAAATCACACCGTAGCACAGCTTTTGGAAGATTTGAGTGGCTATTGGCATTTTGCTGAAGCAAAAGATGCGTTTAGCGTAACGGGCAATATACCTTTTCATGAAGCGGGGCTTTTAAAGCTTAACTGCGATAAAGCACTTTTCTATCTCAAATGGCAGGCGAATTTGGAGTACAAAGAGACGATTAAATTTACAAGCGAGTGGTATTATGATTTTTATCGTAACACCAAAGATATGTATCATAAAACACTTAGCCAAATCGAAGAATACGAACAAAAAGCACGGCAAAAAGGGCTTTTATGGACGGAGTGATACTAACTCCCCTTAAGCAGATACATCATCCCAAAGGAGATGTTTTTCATGCGATGAAAAAAAGTGATGTTGGATTTGAGGGATTTGGTGAGGCATATTTTTCTACCATTCATCAAGGTGACATTAAAGGATGGAAAAAACATACGAAGATGACCCTCAATTTGGTTGTACCTTTTGGTGCGATAGAGTTTGTGGTTTGGGATGAAAAAGCGTTTTTTAGTGTTATTTTATCTCCTGAAAATTACCAAAGATTGACGGTTTGTGCTGGGTTGTGGGTGGCTTTTAGAGGGGTTGGGAAGAACAATATGCTTTTAAATCTTGCAAGTTTAGAACATGACCCCAATGAAGCGATAAATCAAGCGTTGGAGAGCATACCCTATGCGTGGTAAAGTGCTCATCACAGGAGGCCTTGGCAATCTTGGCAGTTGGCTAACATCCCATTTTGTCCATCAAGGGTTTGATGTATATGTGTTGAGCCGAAAAGAAAAGTTTAAACTAGAGGGCTTGGCGTACACTGTGATTGAGGTGGATATCTCAAATCTTGAAGAGTTAAAATCAAAAATTACCATGCCATTTGATTTTTGTATCCACACAGCAAGTCTTAATGAGCATTTTTTAGAGAACTATGCCAAAGGTGCACTGCTTATCAATGCCCTTGGTACGAGAAATCTTCTTGAAGTTTTAAGCGTAAGTGGTATCAAAAAATTTATCTATATGAGTACATTTCATGTTTATGGAGCAAACAGCGGACACATAACCGAGCAGACGTCTTTGTTGCCTAAAAATGATTATGCTTCAACGCATCTTTTTGCGGAGTATTACATCAAGCAATTTGCCTTTACATGTAAGCTTGATTATGTTATTTTTCGATTGACCAATAGCTATGGTTGTCCGCTTACTATTGATACCAATAAGTGGTATTTGGTAGTAAATGATTTGGCAAAATCTGCACACGAAAGCGGAAAAATCATGCTTAAAACCAATGGAAAAGCACAAAGAGATTTCATCTGGATGGGTGATGTTTGTCGTGTGGTTGAAGCTTCTTTGGGATTTAAAAAGAGTGAAACGTATAATCTCTCTTCAGGAAAAAGTTTGAAGATTTTAGAGATTGCGATGAGTGTTCAAAAGGTTTACGAAAAGCGATACCAAAAACCTTTGGCGTTAGAGATCAATGCTCTAGATTGCATATGTTATGAGGATGTATATGTGGACAATGCAAAACTTAAAAGTGTTTTTAACTTTCAAGTTGAAGATAAAATAGAGAATGAAGTAGAAAAAATCTTCCAGTTGTTGGATAAATAATGTTTTTTTCCATTGTGATTCCTGCGTATAACCGAGAAAAAGAGTTACATGTAGCGATACAATCAGTTCTCGCTCAAACCCACCAAGATTTTGAACTTATCATCGTGGACAACGGCTCAACAGATGCGACCAAAGCGGTGGTGCAAAGTTATCGTGATATCGATAAGCGAGTGAAGTATTTTTGGCAAGAAAATAGTGGTTCTCCAGCAGGAAGTCGAAATACAGGGATAAAACATGCTAAAGCAGAGTGGGTGGCTTTTTTGGATTCGGATGATTATTGGTATCCGAGGAAATTAGAAGTTGTCGCCAGAATGATAAAAAATCATCCTAGTGTGATAGCTATTAGCCATTATGAAGACAAAATGGTAGATGGTGACTTTCACTCCATGCTTGAACACGGTAAAACGCTCTTTGCTAAACCCTATAATGAACTGCTGTTTAATGGGAATAGTTTATCTACTTCTGCGATGTGTGTTAAAAAAGAGAAGTTGCTTGAAGTTGGTTTGTTCGATACCCGTAAAGAGTATTTTGCGGTTGAAGATTATGATATGTGGATGAAACTCTCTTTGGTCGGAGAATTTCGCTATATCAAGGAGTCTTTTGGTGTTTTTAACATAAGTGGCACCAATATGTCAGGCAATATAGAACTCATCAATAATAACCTTAAAACACTTGTGCTAAATCATATTGAGGCTTTACATATCGATAATAAAAGAGAGTTAAAAAAGATACATGGCTCACGAGTAGAATACTATCGAGGTCGCTCTTACCAGATGAGCGGAGAGTTTAAAAAAGCTATACCCATCCTGATAAAGTCTATCATGGATTATCCTTTTGCGATTAAAAAATATATCTCTTTGGCATTTGCAATTTTGGGGATAAAACGATGACGCCTTTTGACCTTCAAATAGCTAACAAACCAACCTTTATCCCAGAACTTTTTGAAAAAAGTGATCTCTATTTTTACCCTTATGCACGGTATGCTTTTTTAGAAGTTTTGAAAAAGCTCTCTCTTAAAAGTATCTATCTTCCTGCCTTTATATGCAGGGATATATTAGCTCCTATCAATACTTTAGGGATAAAATATACTTTTTATGACGTGGATGAAAGGCTTTGTCCCATACTTGAAGATATATCTTGTGAAGCGATATTGATGGTGAATTATTTTGGTTTTGCACAAGATATAGCACCTTTTGTGGCATACAAACAAAAGTGTGGTGCCCTTATCATCGAAGATAATGCGCATGGTTTTTTAAGTAAAGATAAAAAGGGTGAGTGGCTTGGAAGTAGGGGTGATATAGGGTTACTGAGTATCCGAAAAACGGTTTTTTTACCCAATGGTGGGGCATTGCTTATCAATAATGAGGCACTCAAAAACAGAGGCTATGAGAGTGCATCAAGTGAGGAAAGTTTTGAAGATAGTGCATATCTAAAAAAGCTGAATATCAAAAAAAAGATTTTTAGCCATTATATGGGGATTGGTATCGTGCTTATGAGGCGGATCATGCGGTATCTAAAAACAGGCTCAATGCTACCTTTGCCAGATAAAGATAGTGAACATAATATGCCCTCTAATTGCTACCTAACGCCTGTATTGAAAGATAAATCTATTTTATTGGATATCCAAAAAGAGAGTGATAGAAGAAGAAAACTTTATGAGATGATACAAACATGGGCAAAAGAATTTCGTATAGAGGCTATCTATGAACTAGATGCGTTTGGTGTGCCTTTTGAGTTTGCTTTTATTGATAATGCGAAAAGCAAAGCATTTGAAAGGTTTTTATTCAAAAAAGGATTTTTTATATTGCCATGGCCAGATTTGCCAGATGAGGTTATTGCTGGACAATGTAGGGAATTTTATAAACATGTAAAAGTGGTACCTTTTCTATGGTAGGATGTGTGTATGCTATTTAGCAGTTACGAGTTTATATTTGTATTTTTACCGATAACGTTTTTTGTCTATTTTTACCTGAATAATAAAAGATTAACAACAGCAAGTATTGCTTTTTTGGTTTTTGCATCGTTGGTGTTTTACGGTTGGTGGAATCCTGTATATTTACCACTGATATTAACATCGATGTTGTTTAACTTTGTTATAGGTAAATCATTTGTTGAAGTCCATGATGCAATCAAGAAAAAAACATTGCTTGTATTTGCTGTCATTTCAAATTTATCCCTTCTAGGATACTTCAAATATACAGATTTTCTTCTGGATAACTTTAATGGTATCTTTGGAGCAAATGTACCGCTTCCCCATATTATCTTACCTCTAGGCATTAGCTTCTTTACTTTTACCCAAATTGCCTATTTGGTAGATTGCTATAAAGATAAAGTAAAAGAGTATAACTTTGTACGCTATGCCCTCTTTGTAACTTACTTTCCTCACCTCTTAGCAGGACCAATCCTTCATCACTCTGAGATGATGCCCCAATTTGCTAATATTCGTAATAAAACAAAAAACTATAAAAATATAGCAACAGGACTTTTTATATTTTCAATAGGCTTATTTAAAAAAGTAGTTATTGCGGATACTTTTTCTGTATGGGCAACTGCAGGGTTTGATACGGCTACAACACTTAGCCTTTTTGAAGCATGGGCAACAAGTCTCTCTTATACCTTTCAGCTTTATTTTGATTTTAGTGGTTATACAGATATGGCTATTGGTGCTTCTTTAATGTTTAACATCAAACTTCCTATTAATTTCAATTCTCCTTATAAGGCTTTGGATATTCAAGATTTTTGGAGAAGGTGGCATATGACACTCTCAAGGTTCTTGAAAGATTATATTTATATTCCTTTAGGAGGAAATAGACAAGGAGAGTTTAGAACTTATATCAATCTTCTCGCTACTTTTATTCTTGGTGGTCTTTGGCATGGTGCTGGGTGGACTTTTATCTTTTGGGGTACATTACATGGTTTAGCACTCATGATTCATAGGGTTTGGAAGTCATTTGGTTTTTCTATGAACAAATACTTAGTTTGGTTTATCACTTTTAACTTTGTAAATATTGCTTGGGTATTTTTTAGAGCTAAAGAGTGGGATGATGCTATCAAAGTTATTAAGGGTATGGTCGGGTTGAATGGGATTGTATTGCCTGAAGTTTTGAGAAATAAACTTAGTTTTTTGGAAACTTACAATATCTCTTTTGGCGGTGCAGTAGCTAATGTTGCAAGTGATATCAAAATCGTTGTCGTTATGATGATAGTCGCATTTGTATTGGTTGTTGGATTTAAAAATACCAATAGTTTATTGGATGCAAAAATTAGTAAATATTTATATTTTGTGGTGTTTTGTTTTGGAATTTGTCTGATTAAGCTTAGTGGCCCATCAGAATTTTTATATTTTAGGTTTTAGTGTGAGAATGTATAAGATATTAATCGTCAAATTTTTTCTTTTTTCTTCGCTTCTTTTAGCAGGGATTGTATTTTTTAATTACAAGATAGACTATGCGGGATTTTTCAACCAAAAACTCTACTTGGTTGATGTGGCCAATGAAATGATTAATGGGAATAGTGTCGTTGGATTAAAGAATTATGATGAAAAACTTTTGCAAAAAATCATTATCAACAAATTTGTACAAGAACCAGATACTATAGTATTAGGTTCTTCAAGAAGTATGTTGGTACGCTATGACTTTATTCCCAAAAGCGGAGATATTTTCTATTATAACCATGCTGTAAGCGGGGCAGTACTTGGAGATATGATAGATATTGTGAAAGAGTATAAAACCAAAGGAAATTTACCCAAAAGAATCATTATGGGGATAGACCCTTGGATATTTAATAGGGTAAATGGGGCAGAAAATCTCAGAAATTTATTGGGTATGAAGAGTTTAGAAAAAAAAGAACTTGATGGGGTTAAGTATAAAAATTTGGTAAATTTTGAATATACCAAAGAGAATGTTTTGTTTTTTTATAGGAATTTCAATCATCAAGGTCAATACTCAATTGCAAAAAATAGTGAGGGTATCAATGACTATGTTTTGGATAAATTTGGATCACATTATTATCCTAATGTAGTAGATGCAGAGATAGAAAGAGTACTTGCAGGAGAAAAAAAGCAGATACAAGTGGATAATAGGTATTATGAACTTCTTGGATTTAAAATGCTTTCCAACACAGAAGTTTTTGAACAATTTATTCATTACTTGAAAGAAAACAAAGTAGAAGTGGTACTTTTTTTACATCCTTATCATCCAGAAATTTATCCATTGTTACTCAATCATGATACCTTTAGAATGATTTTAAAAGTGGAAAATTATGTGAAAGACTTTTCGCAAAGAAACGATATTCAGATACTTGGCTCCTACAACCCCTCTTTGTATGAAATTAAAAAGTATGACTATGCTGACGGACAACATGGAAAAGAGATTGTGTATCAAAAAATATTTGAGAGTATGAGGTAAATCATAATATGCCAAATTACCAACTGATTACTGATGCAAATGTCTGGAATCAAGCTATTGCACAAGAATCAAATTTTTCTGCTTATCAGCTTTATGAATTGGGTCAATATAAAAATGAGATGGGCTGGAAGACGCTTAGTATCAAAGCCAATAAAGATGGGAAAATAGGATATTTTCAAATCGCCTATAAGCAAAAATTTAATATCTTTATTGGGTGGTGTGTGGGAAGTATCGCAGGAGCGATAGAGTGTTTTCAGAAAGAAGCCTTAATTCGATTTATTCAAGATACTTTTGGCGTGAAATGCGTATTTATCAAAACCAGTTTTACCAATGTTTTGGATTTTGATGACTCTTTGGCTTTGCACAGTGCGGGGTGGAAAAAAAGTTGCAAAAAAATCAATAGCGACTATACCATCTATGTCGATTTGCATCAAAGCATGGAAGAGCTTACACAAAGTTGTTCTTCAAATTTTAGAAAAAATCTCAAACGAGGTTATGAAAAAAACAAAGAAGTTGAAGTTTGCTTTTTGCAAGATGTGCCAGTACCTGAACTCGATAAAATTTTTCGTAAATTTGAGACAAAAAAAGAGGTTGTTTTGCCTAAGGAACAAGAACTTTCACATATCAAAAATCATTTAGGTAAGCAAATCGTCGTGGCAACCTCAAAGATAGATGGACACATTGTGGCGATAAGAGCTTTTTTATATTTTGAAAATCAAGCGATTGACTTTTGGGCTGCATCTGTTGACGAGGGAAGACAAAGCTACTCATCCCATATCCTTTTGTTTGAGCTATTGAAAAAAGCCAAAGCGTTAGGTTGCACAAAGTACGATATGTCTGGCATAGACCCTGTTTCAAATCCTGGTGTTTTTGCTTTTAAAAATGGGCTTAGGGCGAGTATCGTAGAAAAACTTGGTGAATGGGAGATAAGTAACTCAAAACTCATAAGTTTTCTTATCAATAGGCTTTATTTATGAGTTTTAAAAAGTATCTCAAAGAGCAACTTGCTTTTTTGTATTACAATTTCTATCATAAGCATACTACGCAAATTGGCAATCGTATCTTGATTTATCACGCCATTGGCTCAAAGTTGGCACATGATAGCTATGGCATCTCGATAACAAAAGAGCGTTTTTTAGAGCATATGCAATTTTTAAAAGAACAATATACGATTATCGCTTTAGATGAACACTATGAAGATAAGTTAGATACCAATACGCTTTGCATTACCTTTGATGATGGGTATAAGGATAACCTTTATGCGTTAGAAGTTTGCCAAATGTATGGCATTCCCTTTACGCTGTATATAACAACAGGGACAATTGGGCAAAAAGATTATCTCAATGCACAAGATATACGGTTGTTTGCCAAATCATCCATTTGTACATTGGGTACGCATGGTGCAACGCATACACGCTTGGCAATGCTGAGCTACGAAAAACAAGAAGATGAACTTCGCAAGAGTAAGCAAACATTAGAAGATATTATCGGAAAAAAAGTGTTACATGTAAGCTATCCACACGGCTCTTACAATGCGGACACTATCGATTTGATAGGCAAAATTGGGTACAATATTGCCTCTTCGAGTCACATCGGATTCAATACAAAAGAAAATGTTGATTTGAGACGATTGAAAAGAATAGAAATCATAGCCAGCGATGATATACAGAATCTTGAGCGTAAGATACTAGGATATTATGATTATTTGGCGTTCAAAGAGAAAAATCTCACAGAGCATAAATCATGATGTTTTCGGTCATTATTCCTTGCTACAACAGTGAAAAAACATTACACATTGCACTCTCTTCGGTTGCATCGCAAACTTTTAAAGATTTTGAGATAGTTATCGTTGATGATGGAAGCACAGATGCAACAAAGCAAGTGGTTGAAACATTTTTCCAAAACACTACTTTGTCGTACCGCTATATTTATCAAGAAAACGCAGGTGCAGGAAGTGCGAGAAATCTAGCCGTAAAGCATTCAAGCGGAGATTTTTTGGCGTTTTTAGATGCTGATGATGAGTGGAGGGCCGATAAGCTGGAGATGCAATATGCACTTATTTGCGAAAAAAAGGCAAGATTTATCTCTTCAAGCTATACTTTTGATAGTTTTACGCAAGATGGGGAAGTTGTGTTGCAAAAGTATAATTTTAGAGATTTTTTATTTTTCAATCGAACATCTACGCCGTGTACAGTTGTTGAGCGAAGACTATTTGATGAGGTTGGTGGATTTTTGGATTCTCAGCGATACTCTGAGGATTATCATCTTTGGCTCAAAATCTCACAAAAAGAGCCTTTGTATTTTCTTCAAAAGCCAAGTCTGGCAAGGTTGCACAAGCGAGCTTATGGGCAAAGTGGACTTTCTGCTCATATGTGGCAGATGGAAAAAGGGGAGCTTTTTAACTATGCGTTTTGTTATAAAAAAGGCTTTATATCGCTAGGCTGGTATCTTTTTTTTGTAGGCTATTCTTTGGCAAAGTATACGCTAAGGGTTTTAAAAAATTTTATACATTATAGGAAAAATGCTCAATGAAAACTGTTGCTAAGCCACCCTTGAAGTCTTCGGATATGCCTTTTGGAGTTTTTTTGTTTTTGATGCTTTTGGCATATGCTTTTAGTGTTGGGATTCGTCTGATTTGGGTTTTTCAATTTAGTGGATTTGAGCAGTTTGTGTGGAATGGTGAATTGATGATAAATACAAACGATGGGTACTATTTTGCAGAAGGTGCAAGGGATATCCTGAACGGTTTTCATCAGCCCAATGACCTTTCGCCGATAAGCACGCCTCTGTCTTTGCTTACGGCATTTTTTGTCAAAACATTGCCTTTTAGTTTTGAAACAGTTATCCTTTATATGTCTACATGCATAGGCTCTTTGTTGGTCGTGCCTATGATGTTGTTTGCAAGAGTTTTTCAAGAGGAGTGGGTTGGTTTTTCTGGCGCTTTGATAGGCTCTATAGCAGTTAGCTACTACAACCGTACTATGACAGGCTACTTTGATACCGATATGTTAGTTGTTGTATTGCCGCTTATGGTTGTTTGTTTTTCGCTCTATGTTTTGCATTTTGAAAATCAAAAAGTCCTTTTTATAGCTCCGCTCTTTGTCTGCTTTGGTCTGCTTTGGCATCCAGCAGTTCTACATGTAGGAAATGGTGTTTTTGCGATAACTTTGGTTTATATGCTTTTGTTTGAGCGGAAAAATCCTATTTTTTATCAGTTTTTATCTATACTTATCATCTCGTTGATGACCCTTGATATGGGTCTTAAAATCGCACTTATCATTGCCTTAAATCTTCTTTTTGTCTACTTTAAAGAGAGGCTTGAGGTAAAGATTTTGCTAACCTTGCTCTTTACATGTATAGTTGCGTATGTGGTTTTGGGTGGCTACGGTTGGTTGATGATAGTTTTTAAAAGCGAGTATTTTACAAGAGCAGTCATAAATGACATTGCCTCTGGAAATACTTTTAACTATTTTGAAGTTCTAAACACTGTCAGAGAAGCTGGAAATATTCCGTTTGAAACTTTTGCTCATCGCATCAGTGGAAGTACGATAGGATTGATAATCTCTGTTGCGGGATATCTCTTGTTTGTTTACAGATATAAGCTTGCACTACTCTCTTTACCGATGGTTATTTTAGGATTTTTTGCTCTTCGAGGAGGGCTTAGATTTACTGTTTTTGCGGTTCCTTTGATGGCATTGGGTGCTTCGTTTTTTATATTTATGGTTGCAAAATACATACAAAACTTTATAACCAAAGAGGCTCAAAAAGTAGCCTATGGAGTTTTTGTGGGCGTGGGCGTTATGGCGATGCTGTATCCAAATTTGCAACATATTGTCAATTATAAAGTTCCTACTGTTTTTATGAAAAATGAAGTTCAAACTCTGGACTTGTTGGGCAAACAAGCTCAGCGGGAAGATTATGTAGTTACATGGTGGGATTATGGGTATCCTATCCGTTATTATAGTGATATGAAGACATTGATAGATGGTGGAAAGCACTCTGGAAGTGTCAATTTTCCAGTAAGTTTTTCACTGCTTAGTGACCAAGTCGCAGGTGCCAATATGGCAAGACTTGCGGTTGAGTATACGGAGAAACCAAGTGGTGGCGGACTTGTGCAGATGATGCAAGATTATGGCGAAAAAAATGTCACAACTTTTCTAAACTCTCTTAGCAATAAGCAATTTTCTCCTCCAGCCAAGACAAGAGATGTCTATTTTTATCTTCCAGATAGGATGTTGAGTATTTTCCCTACAGTGGCACTTTTTAGTACTATTGATTTGAAAACTGGCAATCAACAAAAAAAGCCATTTTTCTATGCAGGCTCTCCGATGGCAGATGTTGGAGATAAAGTTGATTTAGGCAATGGTGTTTTGTTTTTCAAAGATGCAACCAAGGTCGTTGTGGGGGGTCAAACATTGCCGATAAATACTTTTGTTCTTACCTCTTATGATGCAAATAAAAAGTTAACTAGGTCGGTCAAACATGTTGATATCTCTGGTTCGGTGTTTGTGATTTTTATGAAAGACTACAACCGATTTTTAGTGCTAGACTACACCATGTTTAACTCGTTATTTATCCAGCTCTATGCGCTTGAAAATTATGATCCAGAGTTGTTTGAGGCAACTATCTTAACGCCTTATGCCAAAGTTTACAGGTTAAAAAGATAGCTTAATGTGTGGTATTGCAGGTTCTATTAATGGTTCTTTTGTTGGAGAAAAAGTTTTAGCTTCACTTTTTCATCGAGGACCTGATGCGCAATCAAAAATGGCGTATAACAATATCACGCTTTATCATACACGGCTTTCCATACAAGATGTCGTACATGGAGGACAGCCTTTTTGTATAGGAAATTGTACGATTGTTTTCAATGGGGAGATATATAACCATCAAGAATTGCGTCAAGCGTATCTTAGCGATTGTTGTTTTCAAACCTCCTCAGATACCGAAACACTGCTTTACATGTACATCAAATACAAAGAAAAAATGTTTGATTTTTTGGATGGAATGTTCGCTTTTGCTATCTTAGATAAAACCTCCAATACACTTTTTTTAGCACGAGATAGAGCGGGTAAAAAGCCTTTGTATGTCTACCACGAAAACAATGTGCTATTTTTTGCTAGTGAGCTTAATGCCATCAAAAATGCCATTTCTAGGCTATCTGTCGATGAGAAAAACATTCAATTTTACCTGCGAAGCGGATTTTTCTACAAGCAAAACACGCCTTACGAAAATGTGTTTGAGGTGGAAAATGGAACGTTTTGGGAGATTGATTTGGATACGCTAAAGGTTAAGAAAGAGCGTTATTTTGATATGCTAAACCTCTATCTTCAAAATCAAAATATCGGACTTAAAGAGGGGCTTTTTCTCGTGGAAGAGGCTTTGAAAAAGAGTGTTAAAGATAGACTTTTATCTTCTGATTTGGAAGTAGGGGCTTTTTTGAGTGGGGGCATAGATAGCTCTTTGATCGTTGCATGTGCGAGTGAATATCGCTCAAATTTAAAAACTTTTACAGTCAAGTTTGAGGGTGCCTTTGATGAGTCCCATCTTGCTTTATTGACTGCTCAAAAATACGGCACAAAACATACACAAATTGATATTTCTATGAATCTGAAAAACGATATTGAAACGATTTTGACAAGTTATGGAGAGCCATTTTTTGACTCTTCGGCTATACCAAGCTACTATGTGGCACAAGAGGCAAAGAAGCATCTTACGGTTATTTTAAACGGCGATGGTGCCGATGAGCTTTTTGGCGGATATAGGCGGTACGTTCCTCTTGCCAATGGTTGGATTGGTTTTGCAAAACATCTCTCTTTTTTGACAAATATCTTGCCAAAACCTCACGATAAAAAATCACTCTATAACTATGCGTATCGGCTTTTGTCGATGTCGAAAAAGAAAGGGATGGATTTTTATCTTTCTGCAACCAATGACATATTTGAAGATGTTTATAGTTTTGAAAAAAGTGAGAGATTTGACGAGGCTGATGTTTTTATTCGCTCGGTTTTCGATAAGCCAACAGATGATTTGTCGAAGATGCTTTATCTTGATTATTCCCTTCTGCTTTTTGGTGATTTGCTTGTTAAAATGGATATTGCCACGATGGCACATTCTTTGGAAGGAAGAAGCCCTTTTTTGAGTAAATATATGCTTTCCCTTACCCCAACGCTTTCTTCTACATGTAAGATAAAAGGTAAAGAAACAAAGTCCCTTTTGCGTACGTTAGCAAAAAAATATCTTCCTCCAGAGCTTATCAACCAACCTAAAAGAGGATTTGAAGTGCCATTAAAAAAATGGGTAGAAGATGACCTAAAAGAGCCTATTTTTGATGCTCTAAGTGGAAGAAGTTATTCTAGTTCTTTTATCGACAAAAATTTTATCGATGCATTATTGGCAAATAAAGTGAATGTTTCGGCAGAAAAAAGAGCCAAAATGTTGTGGTGTATGTACTGTTTGGAAGTTTGGAGAAAAAAAACATGAGATGTGTGGTTATTCATGCAAATATTCTTTGGGCGATTGTAAATTTTAGGCTAGGGCTGATGCAGTGTCTACAAAAAGAGGGCTTTAAAGTTGTGTGCGTATCTGACACGGATAGTTTTTCACAAAGCTCTTTGGCGGTGTTGGAGCAAAATGACATCGAATTTTATAGAGTTCCCATAAGCAGAAAAGGTCTAAATCCGCTGGGTGAGATACGTTACATGTACGCTCTTTGGAGGGTTTATCGACACATAAAGCCAGATATTGTTTTGAGCTACTCTATAAAGCCAAACATCTTCGGTAACTTTGTTGCCAAGGCTTTAAATATACCTGTAATTAGCACCATAAATGGTCTAGGTTCAGGTTTTTTAGGCAAATCGTGGCTGAAAGCCATCGTTAAAACGCTTTATATGTTTGCACTTAAGTTTGCAAAAATTGTCTTTTTCCAAAACCAAGAAGATAGAAAATTTTTTATCAAAGATGGATTGGTTTGTGAAAAAAAAGCTCGATATGTTGCAGGTTCTGGTATTGGCGTTGAGGCATTTGGGGATTGCGAGAAGCAAGAAGATGGAAAGATTTCTTTTTGTCTTATCGCAAGATTGTTGAGAGATAAAGGTATTTTAGAATATATTGAGGCTATACGTTTGCTGCGAAAAAGTGGAGATTTTCCACAAGCTTGTTTTTATCTAGGCGGAGCTTTTGATGATGGAAATCCAAGTGGTATTTCCAAAGATGAGCTTTTAGCGTGGGAGCAAGAGGGGCTTGTGAGTTATCTCGGCGTTACAGATGATATTAAGAATTTTTTGCGCCTGAGTGACGTTGTTGTTTTACCGAGTTATCGAGAAGGGCTTTCAAGGGTTTTACTCGAAGCAGCAAGTGCAAAAAAGGCGATTATTGCCACTGATGTTGCGGGATGTAGAGATGTTGTAGAAGATGGGGAAAATGGTTTTCTTGTTGAAGCCCACTCTCCAAAATCTCTTTATGAAGGGTTTTTGAAGATTTTGTCTCTCAATAAAGAGTCACTTTCCAAAATGGGCGAGGCTGGTTTTGAAAAAGTCAAAAATGAATTTTCTCAAGACAAAATCAACAAAATATATCTTGATGTTATCTGTGAGGTTTTAAAAAAGTGATAGAAGTAGCAGTTTTTTGCATATCAGTTATTGCGACATATCTTGTGAGATATATTGCTTTGAAAAAAAAATTGCTTGATATGCCAAACGAGAGAAGCTCGCACGCTGTTCCAACGCCAAGAGGCGGTGGTTTGGCGATCATTTTGGCGATAGCTTTTGGTGTTTTTATGGTGGATAAAGTAAGTTTTTTATTGCCACTTTTGCCACTTGTGATCGTGAGTTTTTTGGACGATGTTTTTACGATTTCTGCAAAGATACGATTTGCCGTTCAGGCTTTTTCTGCCCTTCTTGCACTTTATTTTTTGGGATGGGTTAGCCATGTTGATTTTGGTATTTTTGAGTTACATGGTGCATGGTTAAATATTTTTGCTTTTTTGTTTCTCGTGTGGATGACCAATCTTTATAATTTTCTTGATGGTATTGATGGTTATGCGGGAGGCGAGGCGGTTTTTGTTGGGATGGCGAGTTTTGTGCTTTTTGATTTTCGTCTGGGTTTGATTGTCGCACTGGCGTCTTTTGGTTTTCTTCTGTTTAATTGGCACAAAGCTTCTATATTTATGGGCGACGTTGGAAGTGCTCCTTTAGGTTTTTTGTTTGCATTTTTTGCACTTTCTTTTGCTGGCACCCCCTATTTTGTAGGGTGGATTGTGTTACTTTGTCTTTTTTGGTTTGATGCTACGATAACATTATATCGGCGATGGCGAAATGGTGAGAAACTCTCTTTCGCACACAAGAAGCATATGTATCAACGCCTAAGCCAATCTGGTTGGGCACACGATAAAGTAGTTTTGTCTGGAATGGCATTAAATTTAGTTTTTTTTGTTATCCTTTCTTTTTTAGACCCAAGTAGTTATTGGGTTGCTCTGACAGTTGCAATTACGCTTTTGTTTTGGGCTTTAAAGTTTGTTGACCATAGAAAGGCTTTTGTATGAATTTTTTTGCCCCTTCACCAGCAAAAAGAGTGGCATTTTTTCTTATAAGCGATACTATTTTGATAGCTTTTTCTCTCTGGATAGCCTATCTTTTTAGGTTTGGTTTCGTGATACCACATGAGATGTATGAGGGATTTTTTAAAGCCTTAGCCCTTGTTTTGCCTTTAAAGATAGTTGCTTTGTATATTTCAAATATTTATAAGGTTGCATGGCGCTTTATGAGTATTTACGAAGCTTTTAAAATTCTTAAAGCACTTTTTGCCTCTACTCTTATCTTTTTGGTTATCTTTTTTTTCGTAATGGAAGAGGGTTTTCCTAGAAGTGTTGTTTTGATAGATTTTTTTGTTTCGGCTGTTTTGATAGGCGGTATGAGATTTTCAAAGCGCTTATGGATGGAGAGAAAGAAGAAAAATTTTACCAATAAAACGATTATTATTGGCGCAAACGAGAAGGCATCTTCTATTGTTAAAAGTTTTTTAAACGGAGATATTGACTACTACCCGATAGCAATCTTGAGTGAAAAAAAGAGAATGGTGGGCACATTGCTTGCCAATATCAAAGTTTATGCCATGGAAGATATGGAAAAAATTATCAAAAATGAAAATATTAAAAGTGCTATTATCGCCAAGCATTATGAGCCAAAAGCACTTGATGAGTTATTTGAAAAACTCAAAGCCTTTGGTATTAAAAATATTAAAATCGTTAAGCTTTTGGGCGATAAAGAAGATGGACTTAAGGATATTTCCATTGAGGATTTATTGGCACGAAAACCAAAAGATTTGGACTCCTCGGCCGTTCAAGAGTTTATTCAAAATAAAACAGTTTTGATAACAGGAGCAGGTGGAAGCATCGGGAGTGAGTTGGCAAAACTCAGTGCTAGATTTGGTGCTAAAAAACTTGTTTTAGTGGACAACAGTGAGTACAATTTGTATCAGATTGCAGAGTATTTTAGTGGCTTACATGTAGAGGTTGAGACCATTATGCAGTCGGTGGTAAATAGGGATGAGGTTTTTTCCACAATCGCCAAGCATAAACCTCATGTCGTTTTACATGCAGCTGCGTATAAGCATGTTCCGTTGGTTGAGAAAAATATATCCCAAGCCATTTTAAATAACATTATGGGTACTAAAAACTGTATTGATGCGAGCATACAAAATGGTGTTCAAAAATTTGTGTTGATATCTACAGACAAAGCCGTAAGACCAACAAATGTTATGGGTGCGACCAAGAGAGTGTGTGAGATTTATGCTATGAATGTTGATGCCAAAGACACTGAGATTTCGGCTGTTCGTTTTGGCAATGTTTTGGGCTCTAGCGGAAGTGTTATCCCAAAATTTCAACAACTTATCGCACAAAA
The DNA here is from genome assembly GCA_028692875.1 of Sulfurospirillaceae bacterium. GTDB lineage: Bacteria > Campylobacterota > Campylobacteria > Campylobacterales > Sulfurospirillaceae > JAQUWL01. Next base: position 24,396 of record JAQUWL010000006.1, on the reverse strand, counting down.
TAGACCGCTTAGCGTTACCCATCCAGAGATTACAAGGTATTTTATGCTTATTCCTGAAGCTTGCCAGTTGGTATTGCAGTCCGCAACTATAGCCAAAGGCAAAGAGCTGTTTGTGCTTGACATGGGGCGTCCTGTAAAGATAGTTGATTTGGCTAGAAAGATGTTGAAACTTTACGACAAAGAAGAGTTGGGGATAGAGTTTACTGGGCTTAGACAAGGGGAGAAGCTTTTTGAGGAGCTTTTGATAGACGAGGATGATATCCAGACAAAATATAGCTCGATTTTTGTAACAAGCACAAAGCCTTATGATATCTCTTTGCTTGAGTCTCAAATTGAAGAGCTTTTAGTATCTAGCAACCCACTAAAATCCTTAAAAGACATTGTGCCAGAATTTAACCACAATAAAAATTGATTAAAATTTTACTGTTGTGCCGAGTTAATATTTAGCTAAAATACAAAAAAGCAAAAGGATTTTTAATGATTATTCGCGAAATTCAGCAGTTTGGCGAAGTTAGACCCAGAGCAAGAGCATATTTGTGCTATCTTTTTACACGCAATATGCCAAATCTTCTTCCAGAGCCAAATATTGATATTGTCATTGCAGGACTAGATAAAATAGCCCACGAGGTAGATGATTTTGAAGCTTTGTATCTGTTAAATCACAAAGGCGAGCAGATTATTGACAATATCTCAAAAGACCGAGAAAAAGTTGGTGGAATTGGGCAAAACAGAAGTGCAAAATCCTATTACTACCGTGCTGTGCGTGAAAAAAGGTGCGTATTGAGCGACCCTTATCCTTCAACTTTGACCAATGATTTGACCGTAACCGCCTCTTTTCCTATTTATGATGACCAGCACATACTCAAATTTATCGCTTGTATTGATGTTTCACTAGAGCATATATTGAAAATTGCTCATCCTTCATCTTTGCAGTCTAAATTTGGCAAAACATCTCAAGTTATATACTCCATTTTTTCACTATCGCTTTTGGCGATTGCTATGTTGCTGTTGTTCAATGGTATGAGAAGTCTTTTTATGCATGGTTTTGCGTTCAACCTTCTTGATATCGAAGCTATGTTCCAATCAACTATTCTTATAACGCTCTCTTTAGCGATTTTTGATTTGGTAAAGACTATTTTTGAAGAGGAAGTTTTAGGGCGAAATGAGCGGGATGAAAACTCTAGTATCCATAAAACTATGGTTAGATTTTTAGGTTCCATCATCATAGCTCTTGCCATAGAGGCGTTGATGCTTGTTTTTAAATATGCGATTATTGACTCAGCACATATTTTAAATGCGGTTTATCTGATCGGAGGCGTGACTTTACTTCTGTTTGGGCTTGCCTTTTATCTTAGGGCTATTTCACAAAAGAGAGAGTTATGATAGGTCTGATTGATTATAATATGGGCAATCTTCAAAGCGTTGTGAATGCTTTTGGGCGGATTGGTGTTGAGATTAAGATTGTTAAAAAAGCCGAAGAGATTGGCGATTTTGAGAAGATTATTTTGCCTGGTGTTGGTGCATTTAAAGATGCTATGGAGTGTCTTGATAAAGGTGGAATGAGCGAGGCAGTTAAATCTTTTGCAAGCTCTGGAAAACCGCTTTTGGGTATCTGTTTGGGGATGCAACTTCTATTTGACAATAGTGTTGAATTTGGAAAAAGTGCAGGGCTTGGGCTGATTGAGGGTGAGGTTGTAAAGTTTGATATATCAAGATTTGAGCATAAGTTAAAAGTCCCTCACATGGGGTGGAATGAGCTTTTTGTTCAAAAAGAGTCCCCTTTGTTTAAGGGCATGAGCGAGGCTTTTTACCTCTATTTTGTGCATAGTTTTCATGCTACATGTGAAGAAAAATACATTATCGGAAAGACGATTTATGGGTATGAATTTCCTAGTGCGGTGCAAAAAGGAAACATATTTGGCTTCCAGCCTCATCCAGAAAAATCCCATGACAATGGGTTAAAAATCTTAAAAAATTTTGTGGAGTTATGATGACAATTTTACCAGCTATTGATTTGAAAGATGGCAAGGCTGTAAGGCTTAGTAAAGGACTTATGGAGAGTGCTAAGATATATTCTGATGAGCCTTGGATGGTTGCAAAAGCATTTGAGAAGATGGGCTCACAGTGGGTTCATTTGGTGGATTTAAATGGTGCATTTGCGGGCGAGCCAAAAAATCTTGAGCAGATTGAAAAGATACGAAAAAACTGCAACCTAAAGCTTGAGCTTGGTGGTGGGATTCGAGATGAAGAGACGATTAGAAAGTATGTTGAGCTAGGGATAGATAGAGTTATTTTAGGCTCAGTCGCTCTTAAAAATCCAACTTTTGTTAAGCAGATGTGCAAATCGTATCGTGTAGTTGTGGGAATTGATGCGATTGATGGTTTTGTTGCAGTAGAAGGTTGGGCAGAAAAATCAACCATGAAAGCTACGGATTTAGCATATGAATTTGCAAATGCTGGCGTGGAAGCGATTATCTGCACAGACGTTGGAAGAGATGGGATGTTGAGTGGCGTAAATATAGACTTTACACTTTCCATTGCTGAAGCATCAGGAATTGATACGATTGCAAGCGGAGGACTTAAGGACATAGAAGATATTAAAGCTCTCCTAGCAACCAAAAAAGTTTCTGGTGTTATTGTTGGAAAAGCTTTTTATGAGGGAACGTTAAACCTCGAAGAAGCCTTTAAAATGATAGCTTGCAACTAAGGTCAAATCGTTATCTTAAAGCAACTTCAAAGCAAATTAGGTTAGAATATAACCCAAAAGAATAACTTTAAAGGAGTGACATTGAGACTGCTAGTAGTGGATGACAGTTCGACAATGCGCCGTATTATAAAAAATACACTATCGAGATTGGGTTATGATGATGTTCTTGAGGCAGAGCATGGTGTTGAAGCTTGGAATTTAATGGAAAGACATAGTGATATTGACGTGTTAATAACCGATTGGAACATGCCTGAAATGAATGGTTTGGATCTTGTGAAAAAAGTAAGAGGCGAAACAAAGTATGTTGACATGCCTATTATAATGGTTACAACAGAAGGCGGAAAAGCTGAGGTTATTACCGCTCTTAAAGCAGGTGTAAACAACTATATTGTAAAACCTTTTACACCACAGGTTTTAAAGGAAAAACTAGAGGATGTTTTAGGTTAATTTTATATGCAAAAGACCTATAACGAGCTTCATATTACTCCAAATCAAGAATACTCTCTTTTTGCAGATTTTGTTTTAACTTTAACGGATGATGCCATAGAAGAGTGTGCTAATACAATCATATTAAGAAGTGAAGAAAATTTGGACATGGTTGTTTTTGGTGTTCAAGAGTTTGCCAAAAGGCTCTCTTTGGCTTTTGGCAAAGAGATAAGTGTTGAGACATCTTCGAGTATCAAAGAAAACGAAGATTGGATTAATAAATATAAAGATTCTATTCAGCCACTACATGTAAAGGATTTTTATATTCGTCCAAGCTGGGTGCAAGAGGATGGAAAATTTAAAAATATCATAATAGATCCTGCTCTTGCTTTTGGCTCAGGTCATCACGAGACAACTTATGGTTGTTTGCTTTTGCTCCAAAAATATCTACATGTAGGCGATACAGTTCTTGATGTTGGGTGTGGTAGCGGGATACTATCTATCGCTTCAGCCAAGTTGGGTGCGGTGGTTGATTTGTGTGATACGGATGATTTGGCAGTACATAGTGCTAAAGCAAATTTTTTACTAAATAATGAAGAGTTTTCTACGGTTTGGGTTGGCTCAGTCCAGAAGAGACAAAAACAGTACGATATGGTTGTGGCAAATATCATAGCCGATGTGCTTATCATGATTTCAAGTGATTTGGAAAAAGCCGTCAAAGAGGGTGGCATGTTGATGCTTTCAGGCATTTTGGATAAATATGTTAATAGGGTTGAGCAAAAATTTAATGCTATGACTCTCATAGAAAAATATAAAAAAGACGAATGGTTTACGTTGGTTTTTAAAAAGGTATAGATAAATGGCTCAAAAAGACAATAATAATAGACAAAATAAAAATGGCGGACCTTTTAACCAAAATCCTCTTTTGGTGTTCGCAATATTTTCAATAGTGGTAATTATTATATTTAAAAGTTTCGTCAATCAAGGCGATGGAATTCCTGCTAATTCAACTATGGGTGTACAGAGTAGTGTTACAAAAAATGTAAGTTATTATGACTTAAAAGAGAAAATAAAAACATCTCAAGTGAGCTATGTTGCAATTGGGCAGACGCTTTTGAAGGCTTCGGCAGTAGATGGTACTTATGTTGCAAAAAAAGTAGGGGAAGACCCTAGTTTGCTCTCTTTGCTGGATGAGAAAAAGATTCCTTATGGTGGATACAACGAAACAAATATGTTAAGTGAGATTTTCTTCTCGTGGATATTGCCGGTTTTTATCTTTTTTGGTATCTGGATGTTTTTAGCAAACAAGATGCAAAAAAATATGGGTGGCGGTATTTTGGGTATGGGTAGCAGTAAAAAGCTAGTCAATTCCGAAAAGCCAAAAGTAAAGTTTGATGATGTTGCAGGTGTTGAAGAGGCAAAAGAAGAGGTTAAAGAGATAGTTGATTTTTTAAAGCACCCAGATAGATATATGAATTTGGGTGCAAAGATTCCAAAGGGCGTTTTGCTAGTTGGACCTCCAGGAACGGGTAAAACATTGTTGGCTAAGGCAGTTGCTGGAGAGGCAAGTGTTCCATTTTTCTCAGTTTCAGGCTCAAGTTTTATCGAGATGTTTGTGGGCGTTGGTGCAAGTCGTGTTCGAGATTTGTTTGACAATGCAAAAAAAGAAGCCCCCGCAATAGTGTTTATTGACGAGATAGATGCTATCGGAAAGAGTCGTGCGGCTAACGGTATGATGGGTGGCAATGACGAGAGAGAGCAAACTTTAAATCAGCTTTTGGCAGAGATGGATGGTTTTAGCTCTGATAAGTCCCCTGTTATTGTGCTTGCGGCTACAAATAGACCAGAAGTTTTAGATGCTGCACTTTTGCGACCAGGAAGATTTGATAGACAGGTTTTGGTTGATAAGCCCGATTTTAAAGGCAGAGTTGATATCTTGAAAGTTCATATTGAAGGCATAAAGTTAGGAAAAGATATAGATTTGGACGAGATAGGAAGATTGACCGCAGGATTGGCGGGTGCGGATTTGGCAAATATTATAAACGAAGCTGCGCTTTTGGGTGGCAGAAAAAACAAAAAACATGTTGAACAAGAAGATTTGGTTGAGGCTGTTGAGCGTGCGATTGCAGGATTGGAGAAGAAAAGTAGACGTATAAATCCAGAAGAAAAACGCATCGTGGCGTACCATGAAAGCGGACATGCTTTGATAGCTGAGACAACCAAGGGAGCTAAAAAGGTTTCTAAAGTTTCCATCATCCCTAGGGGATTGGCAGCGTTGGGATATACTCTCAATACTCCAGAGGAGAATAAATTTTTAATGCAAAGACACGAGCTTGTAGCCGAGATAGACGTTCTTTTGGCTGGTCGTGCCGCAGAAGAGGTATTTATAGGCGAGATATCTACTGGTGCGGGCAATGATCTTGAAAGAGCAACTGATATCGTAAAGGCAATGGTTGGAATTTATGGAATGAGTGAAGTGGCTGGCTTGATGGTGCTGGAGAAGCAGAGAAATGTCTTTTTAAATGGCGGAAGCACAAAAGATTATAGTGAAAAAATGGCTGAAGATTTGGACTCTTATGTTAAAAATATGCTCACAGATAGATACAAGATTGTAGTGAAAAAACTTGAGCAGTACAAAGGATGTATAGAGAGCATAGTTGAGGCGTTAAAAGAAAAAGAGACAATCGATGGAGATTCATTGCGTGTCATTATTGAAAATTATGAAAATGAAAATGGAATTACGTCTGATTTTAAGCATCGCATAACTGACAAGGACGCAAAAGTATCCAAAGAGGAACAAGGCGGTGATTAAGTTTCACACCACTACGCAACTTTTTGCAAAAGAGGGATGGTCTTATATAGGTGTTTTTTTTGTTATATTTGGCATTGCTTTGTATTTGCAATTTTTTCAGTGGTTTTTTCTTGCTCTATTGTTGGTGGCAATGTATGTGTTTAGAAATCCAGAGAGAATACCTGCCGAAGATGATGATATGGCGATTTTATCTCCTTGCGATGGCACTGTTGAGAGTATTTCCAAAGTTACTATTCCTACTTCAAATCTGGAAGTGGTAAGGGTTGTGTTGAAAAAAAGCCTATCGGACGTCTCCTTTTTGCGTGCACCAACGGCACTTTATATTCAAAAGACAGAAAAAATTCACGGTCTTTTTTTGCCGATAAACTCAAGTGTTGCACAGGGTTTAATCGAGAGAGTTATTCTTACATGTGAGAGTAAGTTTTCTACTGTTAGAATGATTGTAAATGTTGGGATGTTTGGTAGAAAAGTTGATTTGTTTAAAAGCGTTGGACCACTAAAATCAGCTCAAAGATTTGGACTTTTAGTGGATGGCTCAGTTAAGCTTTATCTTCCCATAGATACTAGAATAAAAGCTACCATAGGTGATAGTGTTAAAGCGGGAGAGAGCGTGTTGGGATATTTTGGATATGAAAAGCAGGATGACAATGAATAACGATAGCGGAAAACTTCAACTTATGTATGTTTTTCCAAACCTTTTTACTGCCGCGAGTGCTTTTTTAGGTGTTGTAAGCATCATTGCTTCTGCTAATGGTCAGTTCGAAAAAGCAGCTATGTATATTTTGCTTTCACTTATCTTTGATGGGCTTGATGGTAGGGTCGCAAGATTGACAAAAACAACAAGCAGGTTTGGTGCAGAGTTTGACTCTTTGGCTGATATTGTTGCTTTTGGAGTTGCTCCAGCTATGCTTTTTTATTTTTCAGTAGGTCATAGTTTTGGAAAACTCGGCTCTTTGCTATGTGCCATGTATGTCGTTTTTGGTGCGGTCAGACTTGCAAGATTTAATGTTATGATAGGCGAGAGCGAGCCATCTGTTTTTATCGGAGTGCCTATACCTACGGCCGCTGTTGTGGTTGCCATGTGGGTGCTTGTTTATAAAGAGTATGCTTTTTTGCATGGCTTTGAGTGGATAATGCTTGTGGGTTTGGCTCTTTTGTCTTTTTTAATGGTAAGCAATATACGCTATCCAAGTTTTAAAAAGATAGATTTTAAAAAAACAAATCTTATTAAAGTTCTTATCTATCTTATATTGGTTTTTTCGGTTTTATATCTTTACCCTGTCGAAAGCACAACAGTGTTTATTACAGCCTATCTATTTTTTGGCTTGGGACGGGCTATTTATAATTTGATGATTGTAAAATATCATAAAAATTAGTATAATAACCCCATCTATGGGCGGGGTTTACTCCTTGTGCGAAGAGACTATATGTGAAAAAAGGAGAAAAAGATGCACAGTGTCGATATTGGCGTCATATGTTCCATAAAAATTTTACCAAAAATTGAGATTAAAAACTCTCTCCTGCAACTGCTCCTCTGTCTTTAGCCAAACCACGCTTTTTATAAGAAAATACCAAAAAAATAAGGATATATAATGAATACAAATATGATTAAAATTTTTGATACAACATTAAGAGATGGCGAACAAAGCCCTGGTGCTTCGATGAATACAGAAGAGAAAATTCAAATTGCTTTGCAACTACAAAAATTGGGTGTTGATATTATTGAGGCAGGTTTTGCAGCAGCAAGCCCTGGCGATTTTGACGCAATTTCGAGAATTAGTGAGCAGATTACAAGCAGTACGGTATGTTCGTTGGCAAGGTCTCTTGAAAAAGATATTAAAGCCGCAGGCGAAGCTGTTGCAAAAGCAAAATTTAGAAGAATCCATACATTTATTGCGACAAGCCCAATTCACATGGAGTATAAATTAAAAATGACTCCAGATCAAGTCATTAAAAAGGCTATTGAAGCGGTACAGTATGCAAAAACCTTTTGTGATGATGTTGAGTTTAGTTGTGAAGATGCTGGAAGAAGTGATGTTGGCTTTATGAAAGAGGTTCTTGATGCAGTTATCAATGCAGGGGCTTCCACGCTAAACATTCCAGATACGGTTGGATATCGTTTGCCAAACGAGATGGGTGCTATCATAAAGTCTTTGCATGAGTTTGTAGGAGAGCGTGCCATATTGTCGGTGCATTGCCATAATGACTTAGGTCTTGCGGTTGCTAACTCTTTGGCATGTATCGAAAATGGTGCTCGTCAAGTAGAGTGTACTATTAACGGTT
>JAQUWL010000006.1:0-16158 GCA_028692875.1 Sulfurospirillaceae bacterium | reverse complement strand
AGATAGTTATGATACTAAAAACAAGAAAAGACCATTTTAGTCAATATGATACAAATATCAATATTAAAGAGATATATCCGACAAGCAAATTGGTTTCTACCATTACTGGTATAGAGCCACAGCCAAATAAGGCGATTGTTGGCAAAAACGCCTTTTCACACGAGAGTGGAATTCATCAAGACGGTGTTTTGAAACATACGCAAACATACGAAATTATGAATGCAAAAGATATTGGTCTTGATAAAAATTCTATCGTTTTAGGCAAGCATTCTGGCAGGCACGCATTTAAAGACAAGTTGAAAAATTTGGGTTATGAGTTAAAAGATGAAGATATTAATGAGGCATTTGAGCGATTTAAAATAGTTGCAGATCAAAAAAAAGAGATGTTTGATGATGACATTAGAGCGTTAGTTGCTGAAGAGATAACAAAGATTCCTCAAATATTTGAATTGGTAAGGTTGCAACTATCTGATTGCTCACCTGGTGGAGTTCCAAGTGCGGCAGTTACGATACGCCACAACGGAAAAGAGATTACCGATGCTGCTATTGGCAATGGAACAATGGACGCAGTGTTTAAGGTTATCGACAGAGTTTGTAACGTAAGTGGAGAGTTGAGAGACTACAAGGTTGAAGCGGTTACTCAGGGCAAAGACGCTCTAGCAAGAGTTCTTGTAAAAGTGGTCTTCGATGATAGCAAGCCCGCAGTTATGGGACATGGCTTAAGTGTTGATACAATGCTAGGAACCGCTAAAGCGTACATTGGAGCGTTAAATAGTTATATATCTATGCGCGAGGGTTTGAGAAACATAAAAGACTTCAATACGCATCTTTAAAAAACAAGAGAGGCTATTTTGCAAAGTAGCTTCTCTTTATTGCGCTCTATTGGTTGTTGATATTAAAGCTAAAATATTTTGACGAAAAGCCGATATTTCCTATCTTTTTGTACTGTATTGCTGCTGCTTCAAAGTTGGAAACCTCCTGATATAAAACCCCTAGTGCATATCTAGCTTCAAGATTTCCAGAGTCGGTTAGTTTTGACAACTCTAGTAAAGCGATAGCATTTTCTGGATGATTTGAGCCAACTGCAGCCATGGCAGCCAGAAAAAGAGTGTTTGTGTCTTTTATATTAAAATTGTCAATCAGCTCATTATACATTGTGTATGCCTCTTCGAAATCGTTTGAGTAGATATTGAGGTATGCCAAAGTTTGCATAATGGACGATACATCAGTTTTTTCTTCTTCCATCTTTACTCTAATGTCATCTTTTTTGCGATGTAGTAAGCCGCCGATTTGCATCATTTTAACATATTGTTCTTTTGCAATTTTTGGACCATAATAAAATGAGTTCATATCCAAAGGGAGCTTTGAAAACTCTATTTGAATTGCTTTTGCGTAGCTTTTAATGTCATCCTTGTTGTGCTTCGCATTAAAAGCAATTACGTTCGCAATGATATCATTTGGCAATAGTGCATGTAGTCTTTGGGTGCTTTTTCGATATAAGGCATCGTTAGATATTTTTTGTGAGACAATAATGTCTAAAATAAGATAAAGGGGTGTGTTATCTTTTTCAACTTGAACTCTCTCTGCCCAATTTAGTAGGGAAAACTGATTGTCCTCGGTAAGGTAGATGAGTGAGTGATAGATAGAGTTTTTTTCCTCTTTGGTCTTCTTTTCTAAGCTATCTTTTACATCCTCGACTAGCTTAGTTACATCTTTTCCTACAAGTTTTCCACACATAATTGCAAAAGCTCCGGCAAGATAATTTTTGCTATCTAGATGGTAACTTTTTGAAAAATTTTTATATGCTTCAGTATAATTTCCTGACTGTGCATAAGTTAATGCTAAATTGTAGTGCAAAATTGAGTGATTTTTGTACTCATCGACCATTTGCAAAAATATATCATTTGCCTCTTTGATGTGAGAATCAAGTGCTTTTTTAATGGCTTTGCTTATAGATATATTAACTTTTGAGATAGTAGAGCTTGTTTTAAGATATTGAAGAGCTGGACCTATCTCGTCTATAAATATATTCATACTTCCTTTTCGGATGTAATCTATCGTCTGTTTGGCGTCAAAAACTTTATATGGAGCATAATAGAAGATAAGGCTAAAAGCCTTTTCATCGCTAAAAAATAACTCTTTTTCAAACTCGCCTTGTGCCTTTGTTACATCAAAAAGAGATGGCTTTAGTGTGGCTTTGATAGGATACGTTTTTAGTGCTTTTTCATCTTTGCTTTCGTGAATCTCGAGAAGTAGTGAACCAGCATTTTCTAAATTCCCAAGTTTATTTTCAATAATCGCAAGGGCGGATTTGATTTTTAGTGGGTTGTTTGTGTTTGAGAGTCCTTTTGCTAAATACTCCTTCGCAACTTTAAATTCGCCCATTTTTGCGTATAAAAGACCTAGTGTAAAGCTGTCCTCCTCTGTTGCAACTCTTTGGAGTGCATCAACAGATTTAGCATTATCACCCAGAAAAGCTAATGTTTTTGAAAGAAGATAGTTATGTTCTGTTTTGTAGTATGTTCCTGTAGGATGAGAAAGAGCAGACGATGCCTCATAATAGAGGTTTTTATAGTAGTTTATAAGACCAGCATAGTACGAGTATAAGGGCATATTTGCCTCTTCAAAAAGATAAGCATATGCTAAATCTATATAGTACTGAAAGAGTTTTTTATCATTAAGCTCAAGGGCACATACTGAGGCATTAATAGCACTAATACATCGATGTTCTCTATTTAAAATAGCTTTTTTAAAGGATTCAAGTGCATCTTTGAACTCATTTTCTTTCATTTTTGCCACACCAATATTGTAGTGCGATATCGCTTCACTGAAGGTTGCTATTTTCTCATATAGCTTAAGAGCCTCATCTTTGTTACCTCTTTCGTACAAGATATTGGCTTTTTTGATTGTATTTTCGAGTTTGGATGGAGAAAAAACCTCTTTGTTCTCTTTTTTAATTATGTTTTCTACAATTTGCTCAGTACTTACAATAGGCTGTTTGTCATCTTTTTTTGAAAAAACAAAGGTAAAAATAATGCCCATTATAACAAGCAACAAAGTTGCAACGACAGCAACAATAAATATATTTTTCTTTCTAGCTCGAGCATCTTCTTGCTTGGTATCTTCTGTTTTGGAATCAGTTGTTTTTAAAACTATTGAACCATTTTGAGATTCCAAAAGAGGCTGGCTATCGTCATCCGCCTCAAGAATGATAATCTCTTCTTGCTCTGCCATCTTACATGTACTTTTTCAATACTTCTGGAATGCTAATGCTTCCGTCTTCGTTTTGGTAGTTTTCCATGATGGCTATAAGTGTTCTACCGACTGCCAGTGAGGAGCCATTTAGGGTATGTACTAGGCGATTTTTTTTGTCATCCCTAAATCTAATTTTTGCACGTCTTGCTTGAAAATCTTGTGTGTTGGAAACTGAGCTTATCTCTCGGTATCTATTTTGCCCCGGAAGCCATACTTCCAAATCTACAGTTTTAGATGCGCCAAATCCCAAATCCCCACCGCACAGCATCAGATGCCTATGCGGAAGTCCTAGTGAAGTTAAGAGTTCAGACGCACATGTAAGCATCTCTTCAAAAACAGCTTCGCTTTGTTCCGGTGTAGTAATGCACACTAGCTCAACTTTGTCAAATTGGTGTTGGCGTATCATGCCTCTTGTATCTTTTCCTGCACTTCCTGCCTCTTTTCTAAAACAAGCCGAGTAAGCAGTCATCTTAAGAGGCAAGTCCTCTTTGTTTAGTATCTCGTCTCGATAAAGATTTGTTACCGGCACTTCAGCAGTAGGGATAAGAAAAAGCTCTTCACCTTCTATTTTAAATAAATCGTCTTCAAACTTTGGAAGTTGTCCCGTTCCCATAAGTGTTTCACGATTTACGATGTATGGAACTGCGACTTCGTGAAAACCTCGACTTCGGTTGAAGTCCAACATGTAGTTAATAAGAGCACGCTCAAGTCTTGCAGCCTCATTTTTAAGAACGCTAAATCGACTTTTGGAAAGTTTTACACCTCGTTCAAAGTCGATAAGATTTTGTTTGATGTCAATATCCCAATGCTCTTTTGGGGTAAAGTTAAACACTCTAGGAGTTAGTACTTTTCTGATTTCAACATTGTCGTTTTCATCTTCACCATCAGGCACGCTATCGTCTGGCATATTTGGCACAACAAGTGCCATAGCTTCTAATTTTTCCTCAAGTTCTTTGACGATATCGTTAATAAAGGCTACTTTGGATTTGTTTTGGGAAAGCTCTTCTTTTAGTTCGGATATATTTTTACCCTCTTTTGCGTAAATACCAAAAAGTTTGCTTTTTGCGTTTTGCTCGGCCTGTAAAGGCTCAAGCAGCGCTCTTTGTTTTTTTAGCTCCAAAGATAGTGTGCGAAGTTGCTCCAGCAAAGCTTCGTCAACTTTTTTCTTTCTTAGTTTTTCGCAAACAGTATCAAAATCATTTTGTATAAGTTTAATATCTAACATAACCTTCCTTGCTTATCTATATATGCCTACTAGCTCGCGGATGAGTACCATTTTTTCTTGTGCAATTTTTCGAGCCTTTTTTGCACCATTATCCAAAATCTCCCTAACCTCATTCGTGTTTGCTAGATAATATTCTCTTTTTTCACGGCTTTGCTTAAAGTGGTTCCATATCAAATCTTTAAGATAAGCCTTAAAGTGACCGTATCCTTCTCCGCCTTTAGCATATCTTGCTTCAAGCTCTTTAACCTCCTTGGCATCCAAAAAGAGTTTTGCAAGTGCAAAAACATTGCATTTTTCGAAATCTTTTGGCTCTTCCATCGGTGTCGAATCAGTTACAATTTTACCTGTTGTTTTTTTCAACTCTTTTTCATCACAAAAGATATCTATCGTATTGCCATAACTTTTGCTCATTTTTGCCCCATCAAGCCCTGGAACTGTTGCGACATTGTCGTCAACTTTAAACTCTGGCAATGTGAGTATATCGCCCAAATCGTTGTTGAATTTTAATGCTATATCTCTGGTTATTTCTACATGTTGAATCTGATCTTTGCCAACTGGCACGATTTGCGAATCGTAGAGCAATATATCTGCTGCCATAAGAACTGGATATGAAAAGAGCGAATGGTTTGCGGCAATTCCTTTTGCAACCTTGTCTTTATAGCTATGTGCTCGCTCCAAAAGACCCATTGGCGTATAGCCTGAGAGTATCCAATAAAGCTCTAAAACCTCTTTTACGTCTGATTGAACCCAAAAGGTTGTTTTGGCGGGGTCGATACCCAAAGATAAAAAATTAATCGCTGCATCTAGAGTATTGTCACTTAAAGCTTTTGCGTCCTTAAGTGATGTAAGTGCGTGATAATTGGCAATAAAAATAAACAAATCTGAATTTTCTTGCAAATCCAACATCTGTTTAATAGCACCAAAATAGTTCCCAAGATGTAATGCTCCCGAGGGCTGAATACCTGTTAAAACTCTCATATCTTTTCCCAATTGTTAATATTAAATATCTAGCTTTATAATCTCATTTACGATTTGCTTAATGCTTTTGTTTTCAACGTCAATCACAAAATCCGCTTTTTTTTGATACAGTGGTGCTCTCTCTTTAAAAAGCTTTATGGCTCTTTGTTCGTCTTGAAAAAGTGGTCGTTTTGCAAGTTTTTGCTCTGCGTTTTCGCAACTTTTAATACGATTTAAAATGCCATCAAAGCTTGATTTTAGATAGATAATGGTGCCTATTTTTTTAATTTTTGGCACTTTGTAAAAACCACCACCAGTGGATATAATGCAATTTTGAACGTTACATGTAAGCCATTTTGCTGTCTTTTTTTCTAATTTTCTAAAGTATGGTTCGCCTTTTTCTTCAAAAATAGTCTTAATCTTTTCATTTTCCATACTCTCTATCAAATCATCTGTATCCACGCCGAAGCGTTTTGTCTTCTGGATAAGTGCTCTTGCGATAGTCCCTTTGCCAACACCCATAAAGCCGATTAGAACAATGTTGTTATTTCTCAATTTGACTCCTCGGCATTGTCCATATCTTTCTCGCCTCTGCCTCTTGCAAACAGTAGCACAGGAGAGCCTTCTAGCTCAAAAGCTTCTCTAAATTGATTTACAAGATATCGTTTGTAGCTAAAGTGCAAAGAGCGAGGTCGGTTCATAACTAACGATATGCGTGGCGGTTTGGTTTTGTATTGAGTTGCAAAAAATATTTTAACCGATTTTGTTTTGTCGCTTGGAATCTGATGTTTTCGTGTTGCCTCTTTAATAACCTCGTTTAGTTTTGAGGTCGGAATATGACGGCTATAATTTTCATATACTTTTAAAATCAACTCTTTGATTTTAAATACTCTTTTTTTGGACAGAGCAGAAACGGCAACCACTGGAGCGTAAGCTAAAAACTTAAAACGATAACGTAATTCATCAACAGTTTTTTCATAATCTTCAAGTGGGTTATCCCATTTATTTAGCACGATAATGCACCCTAGTTCGTTTTTGTCAACAAGGTTAGCTATACGCTCATCAAGCTCTGTAAAAGGCACAGAAGCGTCCAAAACAAGCAACGCAATATCAGCTTTTTCAAGCATCTCTTCTGTTCGCATAAGGGCAAACTTTTCAATGCCTTCGATTTTTCCTCTACGCCTAAGTCCAGCGGTATCTACAAAGTTGATAATCTTATCTTCATACTCAATAAACTCATCCACAGGGTCTATGGTTGTCCCTGCTATACTGCTTACAACAGCTCTTTCTTCTCCAACAAGTGCGTTAAGCAAAGAGCTTTTTCCGACATTTACACGCCCAATTATGGCTACGTTTATATGGTTTGTCTCTTCTTCTATCTCCTCTTCCACAACTTCCTCAACAACCTCGCTATCCTCGTTCCAAAAATCCTCATCATCATCGCCATCAGAAGGATTTTCGCTTTGTGGTGGTTCTGGAAGAAACTCGCAAATCCATTTAAAAAGTGCTGTTACTCCTCGATTATGAGAGACTGAGATGGGAAATGTTTTATCTGCACCAAATTCGCTAAATTCCCACGCTCTCTCCATCTCTTTGTCATTGTCTATTTTATTGATAACCAAAGCGATAGGTTTGTTTAATTTTTGCAAGGAGTAGTAGATTTTTCTCTCTTCATCGCTTGGAGTCATTTTGCCATCGACTATCATCAGTATAATGTCAGCTTTTTTGGCAGTCTCCAAGGACTTACTTTTTACGTTTTCAAACATCTCATTAGAGTTGTCAAGTCCGCCTGTGTCAAATATCTTGCAAGGTCTCTCTAAAATCAAAACCTCGTGTTCTTTGACATCTCTAGTTGTTCCGCTAAAGTCCGAAGTGATGGCTATTCTCTGTTTTGCGATGCGGTTAAAAAGCGAGCTTTTTCCAACATTTGGAAGCCCGATAATTGCAATTTTTTTCATATAAGCCTTTTGTAAATCCCTACATGTAGAATAAATAAAATCATTTTTTATGTTGTTGGGTGTTTTAATTTGGCTTTATTTTATCCTCTTTTTGCTGTATATTTGATTATGTTGCTTTGCTGAAAACAAAGCAGTTTCGACCTTTTGCTTTTGCTTCATATAGTGCATCATCAGCAATCTTAAACACTATCTCTTCATCGACCTCTTGTATTGTGCTGGATTCAAGTAGCACAACCCCAGCAGATAGAGTTACATACGCAGAAATAGTGCTTTTTTCATTTGCTATTTTAAGAGACTCGATTTTTTCCAATAGCTCTGCTATAAGTTTTTTGATGTCTTCTTCGGTTGTGCTGGAGACTATAAGACCAAACTCCTCACCACCTAGCCTAAAGGCAAAGTCTCCACTTCTTCTTGCTGAATTTTTAAGAACAAGAGCAACACTTTTAAGGGCAACATCTCCTGCTAAATGACCATATGTGTCGTTGTAAAGTTTAAAAAAGTCGATGTCAAATATGCAAAACGCAAGACTAAGATTGTTTCGCTTGCTTCTGCTAAGCTCTCTTGAGATTGTTTCGTTGAAAAATCGTCTATTGTAGAGTGTTGTCAATTCATCTGTTATTGATAATTTTTGGAGTGCTCTAGCGGTTTCAGTAAGTTTTTTATGCAAGTTTGCGGGTATCAATGATATGAAAAAAGCCACAGGTATTGATATTGCAAAAATACTAATAGCGATAATAAAAAGGTAGATTTTTTGCTGGTTTGAAGCCTCTTTTATTTTTTCAATTTTTGGTTTTAACGATATGATAAGTCCATCAGCTTTGGCAAAATTGGTTTTTATGGCTTTGTAAAAAAACTCTCCTTTTGCATAAGTGCCTTTTGTTATTTGTGCTAACTCATCTTTTGTATATGCGTTACATGTAGAGGTTGGTTTTAAGTATTTGACCCAATCGCAAAAAATCTCTGTACCTTTTTGGTGCTCTGAATGCAAGATAAAATCGCCATCTCTATCAAGCAAAGATACCCTAAAATGCGAGGATGTTCTAAGTTCATCAAGTATCTCTTCCATAAAAATATTGATGATAACAATGCCCTCAAGTCCATTTTGTGTGTGGATTGATTTTGCAATTCTAAGAACAGGCTTTATCGGGATTTCTATTGCACCGTGTTCTATGTTTAGGTCAATCAAAGAGTACCAACTCTCATCTGGTTTGGCTTTTAAAGCCTCTTTAAAATAGTATCTATCGGATTTGTCTTGAAGCTCTTTATCTTCTATCTTAAGAACATCATCTTTTAGGTTTAATCTGTCGTAGCGAATTTTTTCCATACCTTTTGCATCAATATAGCGCAACTGCATAAGGTTGGAGTGGTTTTTGGCAACTGCATAAAAAAGGTCATGAGCATTTTTTTTGGCACTTTGATTTTTTGCATCTTCAAGATATGTTTTAAAAATATCGCTTTGAGCTATTGTTTCTAGGATAATATCCAAATTTTTAATGTGGTTTTGAAGAGTTTTAATTTTAATATCTAGCTCTTTTGGAGCCGAAGATTTTAGGTCTTTTTGTATCTCCACTAGATGAATATAGCTACTGGAAAAATATGATACCAGTGCTATGACAAAGCCAAAAAAAACAAAAAGAGAAGTGTAAATAAAACGTATTTTGTGAATGCCAAGACTTTTTACAGTTTCTAAATTTTTCATCCCACAATCCACATATTTTCTAAACTTTACCACTGTTTGGATTATAGGCAAAATAGCCCATTTGTGTCAATTATTTTTTATGATAGTTACTATTTTTAGGCGAGCTTTGATATACTAGCACCCTATTTGCAAAGGCGATAGTCTTTAAATAAAAGGAAGTTGAGAATGATATTAATAGCTGGACCATGTGTTATTGAGAGTCGAGAGAATCTATTTTCCGTAGCTAGAGAGTTGGAGAGGTATCATCTGGACGACAGTATAGATTTTTATTTTAAATCTAGTTTTGATAAGGCAAACAGAACAAGCATAGGTAGTTTTAGAGGGCCGGGAATGGATGAGGGACTGAAGCTTTTAGATGATGTTCGTAAAGAATTTGGCTTTAAATTGCTAACCGATATTCACGACTATACGCAAGCAAAACCTGCTGGAGAAGTTGTAGACGTGTTGCAAATTCCTGCTTTTTTGTGTCGTCAAACAGACCTTTTAGTAGCTGCTGCTAAAACAGATTGCGTAGTAAATATTAAAAAAGGACAATTTTTAAATCCATACGATATGCGTTATTCTGTGAAAAAGATTTTGGAAACTAGAGACGTGCAAGGCGAGGGAGTAGAGGTTGCTAAAGAGGCAAAAGTATGGCTTACTGAGCGAGGTACAACTTTTGGTTATGGCAATCTTGTGGTTGATATGCGTGCTTTGATGATTATGCGTGAGTTTGCACCAGTCATTTTTGATGCAACACATTCAGTTCAGATGCCTGGAGCCGAGGGAGGAAAAAGTGGAGGCAAAAGAGAGTTTGTAGCTCCTCTCTCACGTGCTGCTGCTGCTGTTGGAGTGGATGGATTTTTCTTTGAAACTCACACCTCTCCATGTGATGCGTTGTGCGATGGTCCAAATATGTTAGATCTTAAGGCGCTTTACAAGGCGATATCGGATGTCAAGGCTATCCAAGAGAGCCTAAGTAGATAAATAAGCCTATAATTAAAAATATTGTATTATGGGCACAAATTCTAAGCACAGAGGAATGATTATGAATATTATAGAAGGCAAATTGTCACTTGACGGAAAAGAGAAAATTGCTATTATCGGTAGTCGTTTTAACCATATCATTACAGACAGATTGGTTGAGGGTGCTAAAGATGCGTTTGTTAGACATGGTGGTAATGAAAAGCATTTGGATTTGATTTTGGTACCTGGTGCATTTGAGATACCTATGGCACTTGAGAGGGTTTTGGCAAGCGGAAAGTACGATGGCGTTTGTTGCGTTGGTGCAGTTATTCGAGGAAGTACACCTCATTTTGACTATGTTTCTGCTGAAGCAACAAAAGGAATAGCAAGCGTGGCATTGAAGTATCAAAAGCCTGTGGCGTTTGGAGTTCTCACGACTGACACTATAGAGCAAGCGATTGAAAGAGCTGGAAGTAAGGCTGGAAACAAGGGCTTTGAAGCCATGGCTGGGCTTATAGAGCTTGTAAATTTGTATAAAAATTTTTAAGGAAATCTTTTGGCGACAAGACACCAAGTAAGGGAGTGCGTTGTTGGACTGCTATATGCGTTTGACATCGGGAATAAAGAGATAGAAAAATTTATAGACGAACTGTTTGAAGAGAAAAAAATCAGAAATCATCAAAAAGAGTTTGCACTCGGATTGTTTAATGGCGTTAAAGATAATTGTGAAGCGATTGACTTAGCTATCAACAACCACCTGAAAGAGTGGGAGCTGGACAAAATAGGCAATGTGGAGCGTGCTATATTGCGACTCGGGGCTTATGAGATACTTCATTCTTCTTTGGACAATGCTGTTATCATCAATGAGGCGATTGAGTTATCAAAAGAGCTATGCAATGACACAAGTCCAAAATTTATCAATGGTGTTTTAGATGCTATTTGCAAAGAGTTGGAAAAATAGCAATGAAGCTTTGTGTCGCATTGGATCTGCCTACAAAAGAGGAAAATATCTCACTAGTTAAGCAGCTAAAAGGTTTTGATGTATGGCTTAAAGTGGGTTTGCGCTCGTATATCAGAGATGGGAAGCCCTTGCTTGATGAAATCAAAAGTATTAGCTCTTCATTTAGAATTTTTTTGGATTTGAAAATTCATGATATTCCAAACACTATGGCAGATGCTGCGGAGTCCATGGTTGGACTAGGCGTTGATATGTTCAATGTGCACGCTAGCAGTGGAAAAATTGCCATGAGCGAAGTAATGCAAAGGCTTTCAAAATTTGAAAATCCCCCAATAGTTCTAGCAGTAACTGCGCTAACAAGTTTTGACGAAGAGGGCTTTTTTGGTGTCTATAATGAAACAATAGCATCAAAAGTGATACGTTTTTCTCAGGATGCCTACGAAAGTGGTCTTAATGGTGTGGTGTGTTCAGTCTATGAGAGCAGACTGATAAAGTCTCATACATGTGAGCGTTTTTTAACATTGACTCCGGGAATAAGACCTTTTGGCGAAGCAAGCGATGATCAACAAAGGGTTGCGGATATCGCAAAAGCAAAAGAAGAGGCGTCAGATTTTATTGTTGTTGGAAGACCGATTTACCGCTCAAATGACCCAAGAGGAATAGTTCAAAAAATAGTTCAAACCATATAACGCAAGAAAGGACAAGAGTGAAAAGAGTATTTGTGATTTTATTGGCTACAATTTTTATCGCCGTTGGGGCAGTGGTTGTTTTTATTGCTACTTTAAATCTAAATGCATATAAGCCACAAATTATTAAAGCGGTTAAGGATTCCAGCGGACTAGATTTAAGTATTGACGGAAAAATATCTCTTAGTTTTTCTCCTGTTGGACTAAGCGTAAATGATATAAAAATAGCAAATCCAAATATGCCACAAAAAACTCCTTTTGCAACTCTAAAATCTTTTGAGGTTGCTTTTGAGTTAATGCCTCTTTTAAAAAAAGAGGTTAAGGTCAAGTATCTTCAATTTTCAGATGGCGATATTAAAATCCTCAAATACAAAGATGGCAAAATAAACGCAATAGCATCAAGCAAATCAGCCGATTCAAAACAAGTTTCAAGAGAAAATCAAAAACCTATGCCAGCAATTATGGCAGATCAGATAATTTTAAAAAATATTGATATTACCTATGATGATTTGGGAAATAGCACCAGAGTAAAGGTTAGAAAAATGGATGTTTTGTTAGAAAACATCTCATTGTCAAATAGCGACGATGTTATAAAGGCTGTTATGTTTGAGGGAAATTTGGATATCAAAGAGGTATCTTACGATAAGCATAAAATGTCTGATATCGAGGCGGTTTTTGGGCTTAAAGATGCTGTTTTTGATATCTCGAAACTAGAGTATACTATTTTCAACAGTAGGGCATCGGGAAGTGCTAAAGTTGAGATGGCATTAAATACAAAAGTTTCCATAAAGAATAAGATATCAAAACTTGATGTTGGCGTTGCTACGAAAGAATTAAATGGCAAAGAGATATTTAAAGGTTTTGTCGATACCGATATCTCGCTCTCTTTTATTGGCAATGATGCCAAAAGCATAAAGCAGAGCTTAGGCGGAAAAATCACTCTAAGTGGACAAGATATAGGGCTTCAAGGATATGATTTGGACAAGATTTTGGAGCAATACAATAAAAGTCAAAATCTTGACGTGAAAGACATGGGTTCATTTTTGGTGGCAGGTCCTCTTGGACTGTTGGCTTCAAAATCTTATGATGGCGCAAATCTTTCCAAAAGCATTGAGGGTGGAGCAACCACTTTTAAGCAGGTACATGTAGAGGCAGATATATCTGATGGTGTTGTTACTTTGAGTGATGTTGCCATTTCTACTGAAAAAAATAGAGTTGCCTTAAAGGGTGGTTTTGACATAGTTTCTGAAAAAATAATGGACGTGCAAGTGGGCATACTTGACAATGCAGGATGTGCAAAATATCAACAAACCGTTCAGGGAACTTTTTCTAAGCCAAGTGTTAAAATAGATAAGGTTGCGGTTGAGTCAGTTGTTAATATTGCTACCTCTTTGTTTGGAAAAATAAAAGGAAATGAGCAAGAATCAAAACAGCAGACCTCTACATGTAAGGCATTTTATGATGGAGTGGTCAAGCATCCATAGCCATTGTTGGAATAAAGTTTGCTTTTTGGAAGGTAAATATCTTTCAAAAAGGGGAACAAAATGCAACTTTTAAATAAAACCAAGTTGATAATGATGCTTAAGGGTAAGATAGAAGAGGCGAAAGCGGTTGATAAAAATACCGCCATAAGGCTTCAAAGACTTTTGGAAAAAGTTATAAAGGCACCAGAAGAGAGCTATATCTAAAATCTATTCCGCTTGAAGAGTTGCTTTTTAAGCGGAATATTATATACTCTCGATATAATTGCAGTCTACTTTTTAGGACAGGTGGGTGAGTTGGCCGAAACCACACCCCTGCTAAGGGTGCAACGTCCAAAAGGCGTTCGAGGGTTCGAATCCCTCCCTGTCCGCCACTTTTTTAACTTCCCAATTTTCTTTACATGTAAGACTTTTTTTCTTGGAAAATTATCTTGTTTTAAATATTTTTCTTTTGTGTATTAAAGTCATTCTTAGCTATAATCATCCCCATCTAAGGCACTAGGCAAAGAGATGAATGAAGCACAAACACGCAAAAATTTAATAGATGATGAACTTAAAATTGCAGGATGGGATATCAAAGATTATTCCCAAGTGATTGAAGAGTACCAAATCGACCTCGACGATACGCTTCCCCCGTATTTTGATAGAACCAAGCGATTTGTGGATTATGCCCTTAAAAACAAAGCGGGTGACATTATCGCTATTGTTGAAGCCAAAAGAGAAGCTAAAGCGGTTGAAAGTGCTAAAACACAAGCGCAATACTACGCCAAACGTATCAAAAACACCCAAGGCTTTGCGCCCTTTATCTATATTACCAATGGTTTAGAGATTGAATTTTGGGACAGTGAACATTACCCCATCCGTAAAGTTTTATCGTATCACTCTTTGGAAGATTTAGAAACCTATCGCAAACGAAATGACAATGCTATTAAACTATCCTGCGAACTTTTAGACAAAAATATCGCTGGCAGATACTACCAAATCAACGCTATCACCAAAACCCTTGAAGCGTTCAACAACAAACAAAGA
Organism: Sulfurospirillaceae bacterium; assembly: GCA_028692875.1. GTDB lineage: Bacteria > Campylobacterota > Campylobacteria > Campylobacterales > Sulfurospirillaceae > JAQUWL01. The sequence continues at coordinate 1,965 of JAQUWL010000006.1, read as the reverse complement.
AGTACTTTGTGGGTCATGGCAACAGGTACGGGAAAAACACGCACCATCATCTCTTTAGTGGACATTTTGCTCAGACAAGGCTATATCAAACGAGTGCTTTTTTTAGCCGATAGAAGAGAGTTGGCACGACAAGCATTGGACAACTTCAAAGACCATCTCCCCAACCAATCACGCCAAAGAATTGAAACGCAAACATTTGAAAAAGATAAACGAATCTATGTTTCTACCTATCAAACGATGATGAGCCTTCTTAAAAATGTCGATATTTCTCAAGGCTTTTTTGACTTGATTATCGCCGATTAGAGCCATCGAAGCATCTACAACTACTATGAACAACTCTGTTTAAAATTTGATGCGCTCAAACTGGGGCTGACTGCCACACCTGTTGATTTTATCGAAAGAGACACCTTTAAATTCTTCAGTACCGAAAAAGGCAATCCAACCTTTGCTTATACCTACGAAGAAGCCATCAAAGATAATTATCTAGCACCGTATGATGTTATCGATGTTAAAACGCAGTTTCTTGATGATGGCATACGCTTTAACTTATTGGATAAGGAAGAACAAGAGAGGCTTTTGGTCGATGGCTACACGGGCGAAGAGATAGATTTTGAGGGGAGTGTTGTTGAGAAAATCGTCAAAAATGACGACACAAACAGACTTATCTTAACAACACTCATGGAAGATGGATACAAAAATCCCCTGACAAATCTCCCCACAAAAACCATCATCTTTGCTATCAACAAATCTCATGCGTATAGACTAGAAAAACTCTTCAATGAGCTTTACCCTCACTACAATTCAAAAGTAGCCAAGGTAATAGTTTCAGAACTGAATAACACCGATGAACTGATGAGGGAGTTTCGTACTGAAAGTAGTGAGTTTTGCATCGCCATCTCCGTTGGGATGCTCGATACAGGTATCGATGTGCCAAGCATCATGAACCTTGTGTTTGCCAAACCCATCTATTCCAAAGCCAAATTTTGGCAGATGATAGGCAGGGGAACAAGGCTTTATGATGGAGCTTTTAAAAAAGAGAAGTTTGTTATCTTTGATTTTTGGGGCAATTTTAGATATTTCAACCAAACGCCAAGCGGTGAGATACCCAAAGAGCAAAAGGGACTCCATCGAGAGATTTTTGAGCAAAATTTGGAGCTTTTAAAATATTTAAACCCTGAACATGCAACGCATATCAAAAAAGAGATACAAGCACAGATACAGAGCATCCCCAAAGATGACTACTATGTTAAAACACACATGAGTGAACTTGCACCGTTTATAGAGGATTTTGAGGGCAATATCGCAAGACTAAGCACGATAAGCAAGTTGTTTGACGCCCTAACGGTTAAAAATTACGCAGAGCTTCGTTTTAGACTTCAAACCAAAAAGCTTCACACACACAAAATCATACACGATGATGACAAGCTTCAAAAAAGCATCGAAAAGGTCGTCACCGATGTGTTAAAACTCCAGCGAACCATCTCAGAGGTTCAAAAAAATGAGAAGCTTTTAGATGAAGCCAGTGAGGGCGTTTTTTGGTTGGAGCTTGATTTTGTGGAGATAAACGCCGTGACAAATCTCGTAGCGCCACTGATGGTCTACAAATCCAAAAGCGATGAGACAAAAGCGTACCATTTTGACCTCAAAGATGCCATCAAAAGCAAAACAAACATCACCATAAACCACCCAAGTGTGAGTCTTAAAGCCTATGAAGCGCACATCACCAAAGTTATACAAAAACTCATCAACGAAAGCCCTATCCTTCAAAAGCTTTTTATCGGTGTGCCATTAAGTAGCGAAGACATCGAAGCGTTGAAAAATGACCTTCTTGAAGAAGAGATACAAACGGAACAACTAAGCGAACTCTTGACATGTAAATCAAATGATCTTGTAGAAAGTTTTACCAATATCCTTCACAAAAAAGAATACAAACTCCCATAACTTCTCAATAAATTCATCGAAACC
>JAQUWL010000044.1 GCA_028692875.1 Sulfurospirillaceae bacterium | reverse complement strand
TAACGGAATAAGAAATTGGAGTGAGATTTACCCTCAACTTTGTATATTTTTCAGCGAAATTATGGAAAAATATACAAGGTAATTAAACGGGCTAAAGTTGATTTACACAGTTTATTTTACAGGCTCAAGCCATATCTAAAAACCCAACTCCTTTAAAATAAATGGCTTCATTTTTAATTTAATACGAGAGACCAATTCGGAACACATTAGCTCATTTTCTTGACTCATCGAAGGAAAACCCATATGAAGAGTCCTAACTGCTCTTGGAAAAACAGGAGATATCTCTTTGGAATAATCACAAACAGTCACAACCAAATCATACTCCTCGTCTACAACATCTTTTAGATATCTTGGCTGAATATCCTCAAGATTTATGCCCTCCTGAGTCAATATTTTCTCAGCATTTTTACTAATCGTTTTTCCATATTCCAAACCAGCTCCACAAAATTCAATACCAGCTATATCTCTAGTTTCTTTTTTTAATAAATATTCACACACTATCGCTCTACAAGGGCTTCCAGCAGACAATAATAAAACTTTTTTCATAACTATTCCTTATACTATACTGTTGCAAGTATAGTTATTTTTTCTTAATTAAATGTAAACATACAAAATTAATTTATATTATGGTTGTCGATATTTTACAAATGCAACACTTTTGGGTAAAATATTACCCTAATTTTTTTATGAAAGGATAGCGATGTCAAAACATCATTTTCAAACCGAAGTAACCCAATTGTTGGATCTCATGATACATTCACTATATTCCAACAAGGAGATATTTCTGCGAGAGTTGATCTCCAACTCATCTGATGCACTAGATAAGCTAAACTATCTCACGCTAACGGATGATGCATACAAAAAACTCTCATATACTCCCAAAATATCTATTGAGCTTGATGAGAAAAACAAAATTCTCACGATAAGCGATACAGGTATCGGAATGAACGAGGAGGATTTGGTCGAAAATCTTGGAACTATCGCAAAAAGTGGCACAAAATCATTTTTGCAAAATCTAAGTGGCGACAACAAAAAAGACTCTTCACTTATAGGACAGTTTGGTGTAGGATTTTATTCTGCATTTATGGTTGCCAACAAAATAGAGGTTTTAAGCAAAAAAGCGGGCGAGGAAAATGCCTTTTTGTGGACTAGTGAAGCAAATGGCGAATATGAAATCACGCCATCAACCAAAGAGGCTCATGGCACATCCATAAAGCTTTACATCAAAGATGAAGAAGAGGAATTTTTACGTTTTTACAGAGTCGAAGAGATTATCAAAAAATACTCAAACCATATACCTTTTCCTATCTTTATGGACAAAGAAGAGAAAGAATGGGATGATGAGGGTAAAGAAAAAAGCTCAAGCGTTAAAAATGTTCAAATAAACAAAGCTTCAGCTCTTTGGACCCTTCCAAAAGGACAAATCAAAGAGGATGAATATAAAGATTTTTACAAGCAAATCTCACATGATAGCACCGATCCGATACTTTGGAGCCACACAAAAGCCGAAGGAACGATGGAGTACACTACCCTCTTTTACATCCCATCCAAACCACCTTTTGACCTATTTAGAATGGATTATAAACCAGGTGTCAAGCTTTATGTTAAACGTGTTTTTATTACCGACGATGAAAAAGAGTTGTTGCCAACATACTTGCGTTTCGTAAGAGGCATCATCGATGCTCAAGATTTGCCACTCAATGTTAGCCGAGAGATACTCCAACAAAATAGGATTTTGGAAACCATAAAAAAGGCTTCTGTCAAAAAAATTCTAAACGAACTCAAACAACTCAAAGAAAAAGATAGCGAAAAATATCTGGAGTTTTATAAAAATTTTGGCAGAGTTATCAAAGAGGGACTTTATAGCGACTGGGATAACAAAGAGGCTCTTTTGGATTTGGTGCTTTTCAAATCGAGCAAGAGAGATGGACTTGTAAGCCTTAAAGAGTACAAAGAGGCGATGGAAAAAGAGCAAAAAAGCATCTACTATATCACTGGCGAAAATGAGGCTATTTTGCGTAATTCTCCGCTGATAGAGCACTTTAAAGCCAAAAACATTGAAGTTCTTCTGCTTGATGAGGATGTTGATACGATTGTTATGCCGATGGTAAATGAGTACGACAAAACGCCTATCAAGCCTGTCAATAACTCCGACATAGACGAAGAGATAGTTGAGGATAAAAACAAAAAAGAAGAAGACCAAAAAACATACCAAGAGATTTTGGTTAAGATGAAAGAGATACTCAAAGATGAGGCAAAAGATGTAAAAATCTCAAATCGACTCAGCGACTCTCCTTCGGTTTTGATTTACGATAAAAATGACCCTGATTTTCAGATGCAACAGATGCTCAAACAGATGGGACAAGACAATCTTCCTAAAGTAAAGCCTATTTTGGAAATCAATCCAAACCATGAAATCTTCAAAAAACTTATTGAGAAAAATGACCTTAGCTATCTTCAAGATATATCTTTCTTGATGATGGATCAAGCCAAACTTCAAGAAGGTATGAAGATAGATGATATCTCTGCTTTTGCCAAAAGACTCAATAAATTTATCGCAAAATCACTTTAATATCTCTACATGTAGCCTATAAATGGGCTACATGTAACTCTTTTTGTTTGATAATTATTTAAATTTTTTTCATATAATAAAATACTTTAAATCAAAGGAAGTGTGTGAAAAAAATTGCTATGTTAGTACTAATGGGCACAATGTGTGTAGTCGCCCAAGCAGGAGATGCAAAAAGAGGAGAACAACTCTTTGTGAGATGTTCCATATGTCACGGATTTAGTGGCGAAAAATCAGCTCTAAACAAATCTATGATTATAAACGAAATGACACGATATGACTTTATCGATGCGTTAAAGGGATATCAAGATGGAACGTACGGCAGAGATGCCAAAAAACAGATGCAAATGGCAATACGAAAACTCAATGATGTCGATATTGATGACCTATCAGACTACGTCCAAACACTAAATCCTAAAAGATAACTCCTTACATGTAGGGATTCCTACATGTAAGATGCCTTACAAAACATTACTCCGTTTGTTTGCTATCTTCATTTTGTGTGGCGTCTCTTTCTTCTGGTGTCTTGCTATCTTTAAATGGGTTTCCAACTTTCACAACACCTACAAGTTGTAATGGTATAGTCACAATCGCAACAGCAACAAATGCGATAGTTCCGCTAATCGTTCCAAGTGCACCTCCAACCTCTTGTGCGGTTGTTTTTGAGGTATTGTTTTCCTGAGCTTGTGCAAAAACAATCAAAATACACATCAACATAAAAACTATCTTTTTCATATTTTTATTCCATATTTTATAGATTAATACACCAATACGATTGCAACATTATTTCAAAAATATTCTTTGCAAGGCATAAACCATTTCGACAAATACATCGCCAACCAAGAAACAAAAGCTATGAGTGATGCAAAGTCTTTGGATAAAAGCATTACAGTGGCTGGGGACAGAAAAGGGTTTATCGCACTCAATTCAAACAAAGCCCTTATAGATACTGCGACTAGCGTTGGTATGACAAATGAAAAAATGAAAAACATAAACGATAAAGATTTTATCTCAAATATGATGAAGGATTTGCAAAACCAAGGCATGTCTTTAAAGAGTTTTAAAAATGCTGATAAAAGTTGGAAAACAGGAGCGGCGTTTCTAAGTGCTATAGGTGCCTCTCAAGCACGCAAACAAACCATGAGAGAGTCTTTAGTAGATGACTCTGGAAAAACAGCAGATGTTGCCGTTGGCACAGATGGTCACGCCAATAAAATGTCAATAGATGGTGCAACTGTTATAAATGATGGAAGAAAGGTTGATACGCAGAATGTTACAAAAAAAGGTGCAACTTACGACAATCAACAACAAGCACAACAAAAAGCAATAGCATTTAACCAAAAACAAGCAGTAGCGGGAGGCAAACAAGTTACTTATGACCAAGAAAAAGACCAAATTATGTTTCCAGATGCTCAAACGGTCAAAGATTTTGCACACTTTACTGGAGATGAAAGTTTAATTAAAAGCACAAGAGACTCAGCGGTTAATGAATCATTGGCAGCAGTTGCAGACTTTTTAGGAGCAAGTCCTACAGGTGTAGTTATTGGAACAGGTGGAGCTGTTTTGGGGGTAGGAGGGATAGCTCTGGGGAGGCAAATAGGGCTATCTGGCAATAAATCTGTAATAAACAAAACTGGCGATAAAACAGGCAATTCCAATGCCCAAGATATAGATTCCAGTCATCCTAACTCCTTTCGCGATGATATTAAAAATTATACCGAAGAACATATGGAAGAAGCAAGAGAATGTATTAGTCCATAACATATGGCACTGAGGGTTAGTTTCTAGAAGGTATTGTACAGGAGTTTTCATATGTAAACCATGATGAGGGATTATGGTGTTGTAATCAATGAGCCAATCAGCCATTTTTT
>JAQUWL010000043.1 GCA_028692875.1 Sulfurospirillaceae bacterium | reverse complement strand
AACGGAATAAGAAATTGGAGTGAGATTTACCCTCAACTTTGTATATTTTTCAGCGAAATTATGGAAAAATATACAAGGTAATTAAACGGGCTAAAGTTGATTTACACAGTTTATTTTACAGGCTCTTTTTCTTTTGATTTTTTTTCGTTTTTTTATTCTCTTCACGTTCTTTTTTCATAAGTTCTTTTTTTTCTTTTGCTTGTTCCCGTTTGTATTCTTGTTGATCTTTCATCTCTTCACGGCGAGCCTCTTCTCTGTCCTTTTTTTGCTCACGCTTTATCTCTTTTTGATTCTTTTGACGCTCTTTTTCGATTTTTGTATCCCTTTTGGAAACATCCTCATCAGCACTTAAAATTTGTGGTGCACCAACCAACAATGTTCCTGCCATAACGGAAACTAAAAACTTCTTCATCGTATCCCCTTTATAATTTTTTGTGTAACAAAAGTATACATCAAAATCTTCCATTTCCAATAATTTCTAAGAAGTGAAGCAGTAGGAAGATTTTATTTTATATCGTCCATAACGTTTGCGGCGACCTTGAGTCGTTCTTTATCAAAATGCGTATAAATACGAGAAGTGTTTAAATCCGCATGCCCCAAAGCCTCTTGAACTAACAAAAGGTCTCTATTTTTTTGATATAAAAGCGTTGCAAAAGTGTGACGCAACATGTGAGCACCATTTTTTTCTTTACGGATACCAGCAATCAAAAGAATTTTGTCCATGATGTAACTTACATAAGCTTGCGTTAGAGGCTTATTTGTGCGACTTTGAAAGAGTAGGGGGTTTTGTGAATTTCGTATGCTCATCCACTCTGCCAAATCTTTCTCTAAATAGTGCGTCTTTATAATAGCAACTCTAGGCTTGTTGCCTTTTCCTCTTATCTGAAAGACAAAAAAACCATCCTCTTTGACGATATCTTTTACCTTTAGCTCCAATGCTTCACTAACACGCATACCGCTATACAAAATCATCTTGATTATAAGTCTATTTTTGGCTTGCGCATATGGCCTAAACTCAACCTCTTCAATGGCTTGCAAAAAACGTGAAAGTTCGTCTTTGTGCATATAAGCTGGCAGTTTTTGACCACGAGAGCCACCCAATCCTCCCCAGTTTTTAAGCTCAATTCTAAACTGATGAGAGTGCCCATTTGCATCTTCATTTTGCTTGTCAATATGTTTAAAAAATGAAACCAATGCCATACGCCAATTTTTCTTTGTGGCATCTGAAAGTGAGCCTGTTTGCGAGGCTAAAAACTCGCTCAATATCTCCTCGTCTATCTCTTTAAGCGACTCAAAACCGATATTGGAGGCATAAGTATAAAATTTTTCTAGCGGGCTGATGTAGATGTTAACTCCGATAAGTCCGATATTGCGAGCATCTTTGGCTAAACTCATCAACTCTGATATGTTTTTCAAGCCTTTATTGAGTGTGCCTATGATTTTAGATAGCTGTTCGTTTTCGCTTACATGTCGGTTGGAGAGAGTTATGAGTTTGGACTTTACAAAACGCTCCATCCAAAAAAGTAAACTTTTATCAAAATCGCCCCTAATATCTAGCGTATAACGCATTTAAAATCCTATTTTTAACTCTGTTTTGAGTATGATTATACCACTTATGCTAAATTAAAAGCTAAAAAAAATATAATTAGGTATCAAATTGGAATTGCGAACAAAATGAAAACAAAAGCCACAAACTTTACAAGAAAATACGTTTTTGCACTTTCCCTAATAGCACTATTTTCTATCTCGGCGTATATAAATCTTACTCATCTTATAAGTCAGCAAGAAGATGATGCTGAAACCATAAATATAAGTGGTCGACAACGTATGCTTTCACAAAGAATTCCGCTTTTAGTCTCTCTTTGCGAAAAAGAAGATGCATTAAACAAAGAAAATAACAACAATAAAAAACATACCGAAAACCTTGAAAAACTTACAAAATTTATTGATTTATTTGAAAAATCTCATAAATGGCTTCTTTCCAAAAAGCTTTCTCCAAAGATTGAAGAGATATATTTTTCACCCTCCACAAATCTAAATCAGCAAGTGTTAAACTACATTTTAATTGTACGAAACTACACAGAAAATCACAATGTCAATACCAAGCAAAAAATAGTTGAAGTTTCTCAAGAAATTATTGACGACCTTGACAAAGCAGTTTTCACCTATCAGAAAGAGTCGGAACAAAGGATTAAAAATCTTGAAAAAGTAGAGTTTTTTATCGTTATTTTTGTTCTTTTGATACTTCTTTTAGAGGCAAAATTTATCTTTAGCCCCATCAGTGCCAATATTGCAAGAAAAACAAAAGAGCTTGAACAAGAAAAATTTAACTCTGATATTATTACCGAATCAAACCAAAGTGCAATTATAGCCATAGGTCAAGATATGAAAATACAAACATTTAACAAAAGTGCTGAAAATATGTTTGGATACACAAAAGAGGAGATGCTCAATCACGCCTCTTTATCTCAAATAGTTCCTCCAGAATATAGACAAAAACACAAAACTGGAATTGAAAATTTTATGAAAACAGGAATTTCCTCGGGGCTTGTTTATAAGACAATTGAAATCGTAGGAATGCGAAAAAATAAAGAGATATTCCCCATTAAAATATCTTTTGGTACCAATACCGATTCCAACGGGCAGAGAATAGTTGTTGCAAATATACAAGACCTGACACAAGAGAAAGAAAAAGACAGGCTCTTTTTTCAACAATCAAAAATGGCAGCAATGGGAGAAATGTTAGGCAATATAGCTCATCAATGGCGACAACCACTGAATGCACTGCATATAAATATCGAGATGCTGGAGGAAGATTTTAATAATGGACTGATAAATAGAGAATTTATCGAAAATTTTATCGCCAAAAACACAAATACGATTCATTTTATGTCTAAAACTATTGATGATTTTAAAAATTTTTTTAAAATTGACAAAGAGAAGGTTATATTTAATGCCAAAGATAAAATACAAGAGATTGTAACTATGCAATTAAGTCAATTAAAAAATCACAAAATAAATGTTTCTCTAAGTGGCGATGAACTTCATTTTTTAGGGTTCCCTAGCGAATTTCAACAGGCCATTTTAAATGCTTTATCCAATGCAAGAGATGCTATTATCGATGGAGGCGTTGCAGATGGATGCATTGAGATAACTCTTGAGCAAAACCAAAACAAAGGCAAAATCAAAATACACGATAACGCACTTGGCATTAAATCCGATATAGTAGATAGGATTTTTGAGCCGTACTTTAGCACAAAAGAGCAGGGCAAAGGGACTGGAATAGGGCTTTATATGAGCAAGATGATTATTGAGCGAAATATGGGAGGCACTATATTTTTGAATACTCAATGCGAAGAAGGAACTGAATTTATCATCGAAATGGAGATAGCAAAATAATGTCGTTTGAAAATAATATTATGGAAAATATTAAAATTCTTTATGTCGAAGATGATGATTTTATTCGCGAGGGATTTGAGCGTCTACTTTCATCTTGGACAAAATATATATACACTGCGACAAATGGTGTCGAGGGCATAGAGGCATACAAACAGTACTCTCCTGACATAATAATTAGCGATATTAAAATGCCAGTTATGGATGGTATACGGATGGCAAAATCCATCAGAGAGTTTGAGCAAGAAACAAACGCCAAGCAATCAAGCATTGTCTTCACTACTGCACATGGCGAAAGCTCCTACATGCAAGAGGCTATCTCTCTTAGGGTTTGTGGGTATTTGATAAAACCTGTCTCCAAAAATGACCTGAAAGAGCTTTTGATGAGAGTCTCTAAAAGTATCAATTATGATATTGAAAAAAAACGTCAAAGCGATATATTGCAAAGCGTTATCGACACCGAATCAAATATGATAGTCGCAACCAATGGAAATGAAATATTATTTGCCAACAAAGCATTTTATAACTTTTTCTGTATTGAAAATAAAGAGGAATTTTACAAAGAATACAATGATTTTTGGAGTATTTTTGGCGACCAACATATATTGCTAGATACTCACGAAAACAAGGAAGAGGGGCATAACGTAGCACTACTTCGAAACAAAAAAACAGATACGGAAAACTTTTTTCAAATACGCGTTAAGCCACTTGAAAATGAAAATAATTTTTTTCTACTCAGCTTTACAGACATCAGCAAAGTGATGAAAGAAAAAAATAAAATGGAGGAAAAAGCAAACATAGACGAGCTAACAAAAATACACAATCGTCTCAAATTTAACGATGTGTTGGATGAAAAAATCTATGAAGCCTCCATAAGCGACAATGCCTATTTTTCAATTGTTATGTTTGATATTGACTTTTTTAAAGAGATTAACGATACCTTTGGTCACTTAAGGGGAGACAAAATGCTCGCTGATATAGCCAATATAGTTAATAACAATATCAGAAAAACAGATTTTTTTGCCCGATGGGGAGGGGAAGAGTTTGTTATCATTCTAAATCAAACTAAGGCTCCAGAAGCATTTCGCATAGCTGAAAATCTCAGAAAAGTTTTGGAAAATATTAGCTACGATGATATTCAAAGAAGTGTTACATGTAGCTTTGGTGTGGCGGAGTTTGAAAAGGATGACCAAAGAGACACTCTGGTCAAAAAAGTTGATAGTGCACTTTATGAGGCAAAAAAAAGTGGCAGAAACTGCGTAAAGACATACAGTAGTAAAAACTAAGCGCAGTCAAAAGAACTCATAAGGAACTCATAAGGGGTCAAGTCTAAACTTTTAACTTTTTAATTATTGAAAACACAAAT
>JAQUWL010000025.1 GCA_028692875.1 Sulfurospirillaceae bacterium | reverse complement strand
CGTTATACTTTGATAAGTCTTAGGTCAACTAAGACAAGGAAAGGAGATACTATGAACACAAGTATAGTAGGCAAACAATTTGACTTAACAGACTCTATCAAGGGCTATATTGACAATGCGGTTGATTCGCTAAAAAAATATAATCTTGATATTATCTCTGTTAGAACTGTTATCTCAGCCGATGAGAAAAACGGCAAAAAGGGCTTTAGCGTAGAGTTTTCCATCAATATGGCACACAAAAGCACTATTGTCATTAAGCAAAAAGAGAAAGATGTCTACGCAGCGATTGATTTGGCTATTGAAAGAGCCAAAAAAGTTCTTAGACGTCACCATGACAAGATTACCAATCACAAGAAGAAAGATGAGTCTGTTGAGATTGAAACTTTCGAAGGAACTGACGAGGAGATTGTACCTATGCGACTTGATAGCTACAAGCCTATGGAGGTTGAAGAGGCACTTCAGGAGCTTAAAGAGTCTGGCAAACAATTTATCGTGTTTCAGGATATGGAAGAAAAAATGCGCTTTATGTATAAGCGTTCAGACGATAGATACGGTCTTTATTAGTACTATTTATCTTGGAGGGGTTCGCTCCTCCACTCTTCTTTTAGCCTCTTTTGCGATATCCTCTTCCATTTCAAACCAGACAAATTCCTTGCCACTTTGAGCTGTTCCGCTTATCATATCGCCACCTTGCCTATAACGCAAGTCCAACTCTGCTATCTCGAAACCATCTAGTGTTTTTGAAAACTCCTCTAGCCTCTCACTCTTGCTAAGATTTGTATATAAAAAGCAGTAACCTTTGAGTCCGTTTCTGCTCACTCTGCCTCTTAGTTGATGTAGTGTTGCAAGCCCCAAACGTTCGGCTCCAACGATAACAATCGTTGAAAGATTTGGCAAAGATATACCAACCTCAACAACAGTTGTTGATATCAAAATAGAGCCTTTTTCTTTAAACTCTTGCAGTATTGCCTCTTTGTTTTTATCCTTTCCATACGTCACATACACATCTTTAAAATTCTTCTCCCAAAAACCCCTACCCTCATCAATAGACTGATAATTTACCGCTTTACTTTCCTCTACCAAAGGATAAACAACGATACACTGTCTTTTATGTGAAACCTCTTTTTGGATATGTTCTAACAGTTCTTTAAAGTTGGATTTTCCAATGATGCACGTATCAATCTTCTTCTCAAAAGGCAACTCTTTTATAAACGAAAAGTCTATCAAAGAGGATTGAATCATACTAAGTGTGCGAGGAATGGGCGTGGCTGAAAACTGCAAAAAATGTGGATGCTTATGCTCCTTTTTTGCCATAGAAGATATGAATGAGCGTTGCTGTGTGCCAAAACGGTGCTGTTCATCAACCATAACTAGATCAAAATGTGGCAACTCTCGATACATAAGAGCATGCGTTCCAATAACAAAATCCACATCCTCAAACGACTCTTTTTTTGGCGTGTCTTGCAAAAGCAATTTTATCTTTACATGTAGAGGTAGAAACTTTTTAGCCTCTTCAAAAAGTTGGGATGCTAAAACCGTTGTAGGTGCCATCAAGACCGATTTGTGCGGATATGCCATCATCACTGAAGCCAAAATTACCATCGTTTTTCCACATCCAACATCGCCCATTATCATACGTTTAGTTGCGATATCTGAGGATAAATCTTTTTTGATATCTGCTATCGCTTGAGTTTGGTCTTTTGTAAGCCTAAACGGCAAAGAGTTCACAAAAGCTCTCTCATCGCCATACAGTCTAGCAGTCGAAGGATGACGTATCTTTTTGCTTGAGAGTTTCTTAAGATGTGAAAATATCTCAACAAATTTCAAAACCCTTAGCTGTTCTTGCGTATATCCTGTAGAGCTAAACTGCATAGAAAAAATATGTGTTGGCTGATGAAAAAGCACAAGAGTTTCCGCCTCTTTGGCACTCAAACCCTCATCTATAAGTCGTGACACGCTTATATATTTGTGCATCAATGTCATCACACTCTTTACATGTAAGGATGTTTTATACTTTGGCGTAATCGTATTTATGGAGGCTATAACTCTAGGCTGTACGACCTGCATAGAGGCTCCGTTGAACTCCACCCTGCCCTTTACATGTAAGTCGCTACCTTTTTTAAATATCTTCTCGTGATAAGGCTTAGGTGCAAAAACAACTCCATCAAGCTCACAACCCCACAACTCACACCACAACCGCATCTGAAAAACTTTTGGCGTTCTTCGAGTCGATAAAATCTTTACATGTAGAACATTTTGTGAGTTTATAAAAGGCGAGGAACAGATATATGTATCATCATAAGAGATAGGCAGTATCAACGCCAAATCCAAAAGCGATGATACTCCTAAAGAGGCTAGCTTCTCTCTATCTTGAGGCTCAAATTCACTTAGTTTCACTGCTTTTAGCTACCACTGAGAAACTCAGTTTTGAAATCTCATCGTGCTTTTTTATAAAAGCGTTCAAATCTTCAAGCTTAAGTGCTTCGATTTTTTCTAACTGTTTTTTTGAATACCCCAACTCAAAACCACGATAATACTCAAAAAATGCACGAGAGAGTCGCTGAGAAAGTGTCTCATTTCGCAATGGCTCACTACCGAGTAAAAATCTTTTAGCTTGAGCCAACTCCTCTTTTGTGACACCTTTTTGGATAAATCTTTCAATCTCTTTTTTAACGATTTTCTTTGCTTCGCTCAAACTCTCATTTTTTGTTTGCAAATGCCCTGTAAAACTGCTGTGCGATTTATTTATACTGACACGAGAATACGCAGAATAAGCTAAGCCTCGCTTGACACGTATCTCTTCCATCAAGCGACTTCCAAAACCACTCTCTCCCAAAATAAAACTTGCCACTTTTGCCTTGTAAGACTCTTCATCATTGCTTTGCATATGAAAAGGTGCACCAAAATATATATAAGCCTGCTCGCTTGGTTTATCAACAACCATCTCTTTTTCGTTCTTATTTGCCTCTGCGTACTCCAAAGTATTGCTTTGACCATGTGAGAGTTTTGATAAAGTTGGCTCTAAAAGCTCTTTTATATCATCCAAACTCATATCGCCACCCGCAACAATAATCGCATTTTCTAAGCTAACATTTTTAGCATAAAACGCCATCACATCATCAAGCGTAATCTTTTCAATGCTTTGCAAGTCGCCATTATATGGATGCCCAAAAGGTGTATTTTCAAAAATCAATTTATTGAGATTGACAGAGGCGATATAGTCATAATCACTCTGTTTGTTTGATAACATACCTAGCGTTAAAAGCTTTATCTTCTCAAATGTCTCTTGTGTAAAGTTCGGGTTTTTCAAAAGTTTTGTAAGCATCTCAAGAGCATATGGAAACTGCTCTTTTAGTGAAGATATCTCAAACACAAATGTCTCAGTTCCTGCATGTACACTTAGGTTGATAGCACGTTGTTCAAGTGCTTTTGCAAAAGCGATAGCTCCCATCTCTTTACTTCCTTCAGAGAGCATATTTGAGACAAACCGAGCGATACCAAAAAGCTCGCCATCTTTTGCACTGCCACTATTTTTTATAACCAACTGCAAAGAGGATATGGGAAGTTTTGTATCCTTTTCAAAAACGATAGGTACATCAACCCCTTGAACTGCCACTTTATCGACCACTTGCGCCATTATTGCTCCTTGCAAAATCATCATTATTATAATTAAAAATCTCATTAAAACCGCTCCAAAATATTATAAGCCGTATCTCTTTTTGCTGGGTTCTCGCCCACATCTTTTATGAGACTTATCATCTCGTTTTGATTCATCTTGTTTGTCACTCCCGCTGAAGCTACAACATTTTCTTCCATCATAGTACTTCCTAGATCATTTGCCCCAAACATCAATGCCAACTGACCGATGTAGCTACCTTGCGTTACCCATGAGCTTTGGATATTTTGAAAATTGTCCAGATATAGACGACTTACTGCCAAAAGCCTCAAATAGCGATTTGGCGAGGACTTCTCAATCTCTGGATACTCTTGCTTTAAAAGTGTATTGTCAGACTGAAAACTCCACATGATAAACGCTCTAAAACCACCTGTTTCATCTTGAAGTTTTCTTATCTTTTCCCAGTGCTCAACTATCTCCTCATCGCTCTCCAGTGTTCCAAACATCATCGTAGCGGTTGATTTCATACCGATTTTATGAGCACTTCTATGCACTTCAAGCCATTTTTCAGCACTTAGTTTATGTGGTGCAACCAAATCCCTAACTCTATCGCTTAGGATTTCAGCTCCAGCTCCAGGGATGCTAAAAAGTCCTTTTTTTTGCAAACGCTCCAAAACTTCTGTGTAGCTAAGATGCGATATTTTAGCGATATAATCAATCTCAATAGCAGAAAATCCGTGAATTGTAATGGTTGGATAGTGCGTACTTATCCATTCCAAAAGTTTCTCATACCACTCAATCTTGAGCTTTGGATGCACGCCTCCTTGAAAAAGTATCTGCGTTCCGCCTATCTCTAAAAGCTCTTCTATCTTCTGACCTATCTGCTCAAACGACAACACATAAGAATCTTCCTCTTTGGCGTGTCTATAAAAGGCACAAAATTTACAATTTACCCAGCAAACATTGGTGTAGTTGATGTTTCTATCGACAACAAAAGTTGTTATTTTGTCTGGATGTAATGAAAGTTTTTTGGCGTATGCTCTGCGACCAAGCTCGTGAAAATCGCCATGCTGGATTAACTCCAAAGCCTCTTGATTGCTCATTCTTCCCATCAATTTCTCTTTTATTTTTTATTTGTTTTTTATTGGGTCATTATACTTAAATACCATTAAACCAAATGAAACTTTACATGTAAAAGTGCTAAAATATTTTTCCAATAAAAAAGGTTGCCTATGCTAGATATAAATACCATAATAATGTTTTCACTTGCCTCCTCGATGCTAGCTCTAGCTCCTGGACCTGACAATATCTTTGTCCTTACCCAATCCATGACAAATGGTGTTAGAGCTGGAATAATCATAACATTGGGGCTTTGCAGTGGATTGATTTTTCATACGACTGCGGTTGCACTGGGCGTGGCGGTTATTTTTCAAACCTCTATCATTGCTTTTACTGTTTTAAAATATCTAGGTGCAGGATATTTGCTTTATCTTGCCTATATGTCATTTAAAGATGCTTCAAAAACAAAACTTAACACTCGTCAAAAAAACCTAAGCTTAACAGCTTTATACAGAAGAGGAATTATTATGAACGTAACAAACCCTAAAGTTTCTATCTTCTTTTTGGCATTTTTGCCACAGTTTACCTCGCCTCAAAATGGCAATATCACAACACAAGTTTTTTTGCTTGGGGCTATTTTTATGGTATGTGGTTTTGTTGTTTTTGTGTTGATTTCGATTTTAGCTGGAAAAGTTGGCGGATGGTTTAGCAAAACAAAAAATGGAGAAAAAATCCTCAATAGAGTTGCTGGAACTATTTTTGCAGGACTTGCACTTAAGTTAGCACTGGAGCAAAGATGAGAATTAAACTATTTTTATTTATTTGCCTATCTTTGATTGGCGGTGTGTTACTTATTGAGATTTTTTTATCAAAACTTTTTTCATAAAAAACTTTATCATCTCTTTCTTATAAGCAAAAATTAAAATATATACAATACTACGCATGGAGTATTCGAATGAAAATAGGTCTTTTTATCCCATGTTTTATGAATGAGCTATATCCGAAAGCCTCTATGGCAACACTTAAAGTCCTCGAAAACCTAGGGATTGATGTAGAATACCCAATGTATCAAACCTGTTGCGGACAAGCACAGGCAAATACTGGTTGTAGCAATGAAACAAAAGTGCTAGCAGAGCGTTTTTTAAAAATATTCAAAAATTATGACTATATTGTTGCTCCTAGTGGAAGTTGCGTTAGTATGGTGCGCCACAATTACGCACAGTTTTTGCAAGGGCGTGATGGGTTTGAACATATGCGTACTCACACATACGAATTGGTTGAATTTTTACATGATATCATCAAGCCAAAGTCAATGAATGCCACATTTGCGCACAAGGTTGGTATTCACAACAGTTGTCATGCCCATAGAGAACTTGGCATGGCAAGTATGAGCGAAAAAAATGTCCCAGAATTTTCAAAAATAAAAAATATTTTAGATAAAGTTGATGGGATTTCATATTCAGAACTTACAAGAAAAGATGAGTGTTGCGGATTTGGTGGAACATTTGCCATCACAGAAGAGGCTCTTAGCTTAGCTATGGGCAGAGCAAGGCTTCAAGACCATTTGAACGCTGGTAGCGAGTATATTACTGGCGTAGATATGTCGTGCCTAATGCATATGCAAGGAATTATTGATAGAGAAAAAATGCCTCTAAAGACAATTTATATCGCCCAAATTTTAGCAGGAGATACACCATGAGTCACTCTACTGGACACTCCGAGCTAGCCGAAAAATTTGCTAACAACGTAGAGCGTATGAATTGGCACGACAAGGCCTTGTGGTTTGTTCGCCTTAAGCGTGACAATCAAGCTAAAAGTCTAGACGAGTGGGAAGAGCTTCGCAGTACCGCAGATAAAATCAAAAAACATACTCTAGAGAATCTTGCAAACTATCTTGAAGAGTTTGAAAAAAATGCTCTTTCTCGTGGCATTAAAGTACACTGGGCAAAAGATGCTAAAGAGCACAATAAAATCGTGCTTGATATTTTAAATTCAAAAAATGTAAAGATGGTTGTCAAAAGCAAGTCAATGCTAACAGAAGAGTGTCACCTAAATCCTTTTTTAGAAAAACACGGCATAGAAGTTGTAGATACAGATCTAGGAGAGCGTATAGTTCAACTTAGAAATGAACCGCCTTCTCACATAGTTCTACCTGCTATCCATCTTAAAAAAGAGGATGTAGGAACAACCTTTGAAAAATTTCTTAATACACAAAAAGGAAACTCTGACCCAACCTATCTAACACGTGCAGCACGTGCTCATTTACGTAAAAAGTTTCTAGGAGCGGACGCTTCTATGACTGGAGTTAATTTTGCTATCGCCGAAACTGGAGGTATCGTAGTTTGCACAAATGAAGGCAATGCGGATTTGGGCTCAAGTCTTCCAAAACTACACATTGCATGTATGGGGGTTGAGAAAATCATCCCTAGACTTAAAGACTTAAGTATTTTTATTAGACTTTTGGCTCGTAGTGCCACAGGACAACCTGTAACCTCTTATACTTCACATTATCACGGTCCCGTAGAGGATGGCGAAATGCATATTATTATCGTTGATAACGGTCGCTCAAATATCCTTTCGACCGACAAATACAAAAAATCTCTACAATGTATTCGTTGCGGAGCTTGTCTTAACACTTGCCCTGTATATAGACGAAGTGGTGGCCATAGTTATGGCTACACAATTCCAGGACCTATTGGCTCAACACTGGCACCTAGTCGTGATTTAAAAAAGTATAGCACATTGCCATTTGCCTGTTCTTTGTGTGCTTCATGTTCAAACGTCTGCCCTGTTCAAGTTGACTTGCACCAACAGCTCTATCTTAGACGTCAAGATGTTGTCGATGCAGGATATCTCAGTCCAGCAAAATATAGAGTACTCAAGATGGCAACTTGGCTAATGAGTCATCCTAGGATAATGGATTTTGCTGGACTTTTAGCAAGAAAAATAGTTCCACTTCTGCCACGCTCAATTATTTACTCAAAAATAAATATTTGGGGAAAATCCAGAGAACTTCCAAAGTTTCCTAAAAATAGCTTCAAAGAGTTATACAAAGCGAAGAAGGGTTCAAAATGAGCTCAAGAGATATTATTTTAAAATCCATAAAAGATTATGCACCCTCAAAATCGAGTGAGCTTCCAAATATAAATATTTCACATGCTAGTTATGAAAATATAAATGAAAAATTTTCAACTTCACTTTCAAGTGTTGGTGGAATTGCTGTTTTTATGGAAAATATTGAAGAAATAAAAGAATACATTGCCGAACATTATGCAGATTCAAAAGTGATTGTTTCAAATTGTGAAAATTTGCTACCAATCGTAACAAAAGATGCTAATGCAACCAAAGATCCACATGCTTTACATGACGTAGATTTAGCTATCATTGAAGGAGAGTTTGGCGTTGCAGAAAATGGTGCTGTTTGGATTATGGAGCCTAAAAATCGCCATAGAGCACTCTATTTTATTGCACAAAAACTTATAATAATCATCCCAAAAAATGAAATAGTACCAACCATGCATGAGGCATATGAAAAACTCTCTTTTGGAACTCAAAACTTTGGTTTATTCATAAGTGGTCCGTCTAAAACGGCTGATATTGAGCAATCTTTGATTATAGGGGCACATGGAGCAATAGAAACTTGTGTTATCTTTATATAAAAAAGGTATAATTATTTTGTATCAAGATTATAACAAGGGGTTAATAATGAAGTACAAAATTATATTTGTTTTGCTTATTGCATTATCTATGAGCTTGCAAGCAAAAAGTTCCAAAAAGGAGCAGGATTTAAAGAGTTATGACGGAAAAAATACCGTTAAGATATATGATTATTGTACTGGCGAGTATATGACAATCGAAATAGATAACCATAGTACCGTTGAGTGTAAAGATATAAATATTGTTACGATAGGACCTGCCGAAGATAAAAAAAAGAAAGTTGTTATGGAGTGTGACAAAGGCAAAGAGGTCACTATCGATAGCTATACTGGAAAAGTCTTGAAAGTTTATGACCACTCTACTGGTCAAATCATGAGCATCAATCTTGATGAAAATGATATTTTAGAGTGCTTAGGTGTTAAAAAAGTAAAAAAAGTAAAAAAGTAAGTTCGTTTATCTCTTTTTTTTCAAAAAAAGGAGTTATAAAATAAAAACTACCAATAAAAATAATATGTGAGGCTGTCAGTTCAAACAAGGATAGTCTCTCCTAAAAAAATCATTCCATTTCGCAAATAATTAAATATAAAATATCTTTACATGTAAAGATATTTTAACACTACTGTTTGCATATTACACTCATTTAAAGGTAGAATTACCCAATGGAAATAATCAACTTTAGAAATCTTATTTTAATTCTCATTGTGGTTGTGACGATTAACTATTTTCGTTCAAACACCATAGAAACAGAAGACTTATATCTGCCTATAGATACAAAAATTTTAGTTATCAGCGATGATGCATCTCAAAAAGACGGTGGTTACCCTTCTCATTTGTCGCAAATTCTTAAAACAGAAGTTTTCACAGAGAACATCTCTACATGGCAAGGCAAAGATGCTTTAACAACTTTATCTCAAGCACTTGATGCACGCAAGCCAAATATACTTATCATACATTACGGACTCGTGGATGTAAACAGAGGAAAAAATTTAACGGATATCCAAAACAATTTAAATCAAATGATAACTCTAGCAAAAAACAACAGTGTGTATGTTTTACTGATAGGAATGCCTACCAATGAGATTTTGAAATTTACGACACATTATCTATATACCCAAATAGCCACGCAAAACAATATCGACATAGAAGATAGTGCAATGGCATACATTTTAAATGATTCTGATTATAAAAAAACCGATTTGCAACCAAACTCCAAAGGCAATGAATATCTAGCACAAGAGATTGCCAAAAAACTAACCCTTAGCTACACTCCCGTCTTTAAGCCACTATAGCAACAAATGTATGCTTGAAACAAGAGTGTGCCTTTTATATCAAATATACATCTCGTTAATATGCCTTTAAAAAAGTATGAGATATGGTTTAATATAATATTTTTTCAAAAGGAAATGCATGAGCTTGCAAGATCAAGAGGCATTTTTAAAATCCATTCACCCATTTGAGCTACTCAGCAAGAAAGAGATTGCAAAAGCAGCAAGTTCGATGAACATCGCCTACTACAAAAAAGATACCGTACTTTTATCGCCCAACATCCTTTCTGCATCACTTTATATCATCATCAAGGGAGAAGTTGGAGAATATCAAGACGATGACCTGATCAAAGTCTACAACAAATCAAACTCTTTTGATGCCGACTCTCTTATTTACGCAAAGACAGAAAACACCTTTAAGACGTTGGAGGAGCTTATCTGTTTTGAGCTAGACAAAAAAGAGTTTTTGCAACTTATGGATACTAATGAAAAATTTAAAAACTATTTTCTAAACTCTCTTGCAAATAAAATCCGCTCTGCGAAACAAAAAGAGTATACAACTGAACTCTCTGGCTTTATGATCGCTAAAGTAATGGACTCATATCTGCATGAGCCTACTATTGTAGAACAAGACTGTTCTATTATGGATGCACTAAAGCAGATGGAGATAAAAAAAAGCAACTGTATCATAGTCAAAAATAACGGCGAATATGGTTTGGTTACCGATAGTGTTATTCGTAAACATGTTATTTTTAATGATTACGACAAATATTCTCCAATTGGACCGATTGCTCTTTATCCAATCATCACAATAGAGTATGATGACTACCTTTTTAACGCACTTTTGTCTTTTACTAAAAACTCTATAAAGCGAATTATTGTAAAAAAAGATGGAGAGATTTTTGGCATTTTGGAGCAACTTGACTTACTGAGCTATTTTGCAAATCATAGCTATCTTGTAGCAGTGCAAATCAGAAAAGCAACTACTATTGAGGAGTTAAAACAAGCTAGTAGCGACCTAGTAAGCATCGTTAAAAAGCTACATGTAAAGGGCACTAAGGTTGATTATATAGCTAAGCTTATCTCTGAAATAAACGAAAAAATATATGAAAAGCTTTACAGCATGATTGTTCCAGAAGAGCTAAGAAACAAGGCGTGTTTAATTGTCATGGGAAGCGAAGGACGAAAAGAACAAATGCTAAAAACCGATCAAGACAATGCGTTAATAATATCAAATGATGTCGATTCTAAACTTTTTGAACCATACATGTTGCATTACACTGAAACTCTAATAGACTTTGGTTTTCCAGAGTGCGAGGGAAACATTATGGTTTCAAACCCATATTGGCGAAAATCAATCAATCAGCACAAGCAAGAGCTTGAGCGATGGCTTGAAAGTCCACAAAAAGATGATTATATGAATCTGGCAATATTTTTTGACTCTATTTCGGTAGCTGGCAATAAAAATATGCTGGAAGAGCTGAAAGAACTAATTTTTGAACGCACCCGTGAAAAAGATGTATTTATGGCAAACTTTGCAAAAGCTGCTTTGCTTTTTGAAACACCCATAGGCATATTTGCGAATCTAATATCTGACGACAACGACCTTATTGATGTTAAAAAAGGCGGAATATTCCCAATAGTTCAAGGTATTAGGAGTTTGGCTTTAGAAAATGCTATCACAGAAACAGACACTATTACCCGTATCAAAAAACTAGTTAAATTAGGTATTTTAGAGGAAAATTTTGCTGGTGCCATAACTGAGGCATTTGACACTCTTTTGAGCTTAAGGCTCAAAAGAAGACTTCAAAAAGGGGATAGTCTAGATAAAAATCATAATAAAGTCTCAATAAGCAGTCTAAACGAGCTTGAACTTGAACTTTTAAAAGATAGTTTAAAAATTGTGAATAAATTTAAAAAAATGCTTATGCATCATTTTAAAATCAATATGGTTAGCTAAAAATGTTTTCAAATTTTTTCAGACAACAAAATCAAAAAAGACTAAAAAATCAAAAATTTGCCTTCTTGTTTGAGATGCCACCAGAAGATGAAGTAGTAGTCTTAGATACTGAAACAACAGGCTTAAATCCAAAGAAAGACGACATTATATCCATAGGTGCGATTAAGATAAAAGGCAACAAGATAATTACTTCTGAAAAGTTTGAGGTATTTATTAAGCCCAAAAAAGATATCTCCGAAGATAGCATCAAAATACACCAAATCCGAAATATTGATATTCAAAATGGTATAGAAGTAAAAGATGCAATAGAGCAATTTTTAGAATTTATTGGACCTAGGACATTGGTTGGATACTATCTTGAATTTGATATTGGAATGATTAACAAATACCTAAAACCACATCTTGGTATAAAATTGCCAAATAAGCAGATTGAGATTTCGGGTATATATCACGATAAAAAAATTAAACTAATCCCAGATGGCGTGATTGATTTGAGATTTAACACCATCATGGAGACGCTAGGACTGCCTATATTTGGAAAACACGATGCTATAAATGATGCCATTATGACGGCTATGATGTATGTAAAGTTAAAAAATATCACGAAACTCTAATTTTGTTTTTGCAAATCTTTTAAATTAGAATTTTTAAACATCTCGTCAATCAACTGC
The DNA here is from genome assembly GCA_028692875.1 of Sulfurospirillaceae bacterium. GTDB lineage: Bacteria > Campylobacterota > Campylobacteria > Campylobacterales > Sulfurospirillaceae > JAQUWL01. The sequence continues at coordinate 11,347 of JAQUWL010000025.1, read as the reverse complement.
TTTGGTTTAGACCACGAATCGTGCAAAACACAGTGCTCGCCAGACCCACACAAACCACTACCCATTATACATGTATCGTCATTTATGTCATTTACCGCTTCCAAAATATCATAAATAGTAATCTCGCCTATCGGCTTTGAAAAAACAAAACCTCCCATTCTTCCTCTGGTGGAGCAAACTAAACCTTTCTTGGTTAAATTTGTCATAACTCTCGTCAAATACTTATATGGTATTTCTAATTTTTCAGACAAGTGTTTTGCAGTAAGCTGTTCGCTTTCATGGTTGCTCATGTATGTTAAAATTCTCAGAGCATACTCTGATGTTGTTTTCAATTTCATTTTATTTTCACTCCAAAACATATACTTATAATTATTATACAGATATAACTTTAAAGCACTATATAGCCTATTATTGGGCTTTTTATAAGAAAAAAATCTATAAGTAAAAATTAATTTTAAATTCAGTATTATGCCCTAATTAATACTACCTATTTATAGTATTTAAAAAAGGAGGGAACATGACTTTCTTGAACTCATTAGAGTTGTTGGCGTTTCACAATGTAGCGTATAGTATATACTCTGCACTGATTATCGCCGTGATTGCGTGGTTTGGGTACAACTTAACACGCACTGAAGTAGCAAAACCATTGGTGCGTATACCTTTTTATGGGTTTATCGCTTTCTTGGTAGTGGCAGGTGTTGGGCATCACATCTTTACCTACAATGTTGTACCTTGGGTGGCCGAGGACATCATGCGCTCTCAAATAAAACCAGACAAAACGTACAAAGTTGTTGTGGCACAACACAAATTTCAACTTCCTAGCGAAAAACTTGTTTTAAACTGCGGAGAAAAGGTACTTTTTGACGTGGAGAGCAAAGATTTGGTTTATGGTTTTGGACTTTTCAGAAAAAACAAAACCATGGTTACCCAAATGCAAGTCAATCCCGGCTCCAAAAACACCCTTCTTTGGACATTTCACGATGATGGCGTTTTTGATTTGATGTCCACGGAGTACTCTGGACCTAGAGGAAACAATATGATTGTTAAAGATATTATTGAAGTTCGAGATTGCAAAGATAAAATTGCGATGAACGGAGGCAGCAAATGAGTTTTATGAGTGATTTGATACATGGCGCAGACAACAAGTTTGACCATACAAGTTTAAACGCACTTCAAAAGGTTACACTTCGTGCAGTTGTGGTTGCTTTTTTGTTTTACGGACTTGCGGCTGTTGAAGGTATGATTATGCGTATGGCTTCCATTACGCCTTCAATTCCTCCAGTAAATGGTAGTGTTGACCACTATTTTGCAATTATGACAGTACATCCGATAGTTGGTATTTTTGGCTCAACATATCAGTTGGTTTTCGGTGCTTTTTTGTTTTTGATTCCTTTTTTGACTAAAAAACCGCTATATAGCATCAAACTTGCCAATGCAGTTTGGTTGCTTATAACAATCGGTACAATAACCTCTTGGTTAGCATCATTTATCTACAACTATGCTCCACTATACACACTTTATTGGCCATTGCCTGCGGATACTACACAGTTTAAAGCTATCGGTGGCGTTATGTTTATCGTGGGTGTGGCTTTGATTATGGTGGGAACACTTGGATTTATCTACAACGTATACGCTACTGTATTTTCAAAAATAGGCGTCCACAAAGACAAAACAACCAAAGAGCTTCTTATCTCTGGTTTTGGTATTGATGGTATGCTTAACCTTTACAGAAAACTCACAGGACGTCAGCCATACTCAAAAGAGCCAGCGCTTTCATTGCCTGTTGTTGCCATCTTTAGAGGGACTGTTGATACATTTTTAGATGCTTTGGTTATCCTCTCAGCTGGTGTTTTAGTGCTAGTTTTTCTTTTAGCAGATATGGGCGGTATCAAACTTGATGTTGCTTCAGTTGATGCTCTTCTTTACAAAAACTGGTTTTGGTGGGGACTTGACCTTGTAGCAGATGGTCTGGTACTTATCTATGTTGCTGGTGCTTGGTATTTGCTTGCAACACTCATCACAGGACAAAAACTATTTATGGAAAACGTGGCTCGTGCTGCATTGATGCTAGAGCTTTTGGTCTCTTGGATGGTTTGGTCACATCACCTTTTAGCAGATCAGGGTCAGCCTGAGATGATGAAACTTATATCTGGAGAGATGGTTACTGCATTTGAGCTTCTCACTCAAGGTCTAGCACTTTTTATCACACTTGTAACGCTATGGAAAGCTCGACCGCTTAAAATGACAATGGAGCTTAAATACCTGCTTGGAGGTTTGATTGGGTTTGGATTGGCAGTACCTGCTGGTATCATTCAAGCCGATATGGCGATGAACAGAGTCTTGCACAATACACAATGGATTATTGGTGCACACGTTCATATTGCCATTATCGTTGGTCTTTATATGACGCTTTATAGTGTTGTTTATGTGCTATGGCCACTTGTTACAAATAATGCAAAACTTTGGAGTTCAAAACTAGCAAATGCACATTTTTGGCTACATCTTGTCGGCGGTATTGGCATGGGTGCATTTATGGGAATGGCTGGACTTGATGGCATGCTTCGACGTCACTTGTATTTTGATGGCGAATATAACTACTATATGATACTTGCTGGTATTTGTGGTGGCATGCTTCTCTTGGCGTGGTTGCTTTTCTTGTTTAACGTCATCATGTCGGTTGGACTAAAAGGACTTATTGGTATCTTTTTGCCTTCACACAATAAAGAGGCAAGTTACGGCATAGAGCCGTCAAAAGCCTAATTTTAAAGTCGCATCGCTAAGGCGGTGCGACTTTTTTTAAAGCAGTAAATATGATAAATTTAAAACGTGTAGCGCAAGAGATTAAGACGATTGGACTATATGACCTTGTCTATCAAGATGCACAAAAAATCCTTCAAAAAAAACAGATTGAAACCGATGAGATAGAGACTGCTCTGCTTTTGCATCCTGAAATTTTAAATGCTTACAAACAGACAAATCTAGAGTACAACATCAGTAACATTCACCTTAAAGATATTGATTTAAGCTCACTTGAACCTACATGTAGAGGCGAAGCTCAAAAGATAAATGCCAACCTTGCCAAATTAAGAGAGATTGAGAAATATACTCTTGATTTTGAGCAAAGCTCAATATTGGTTATTATTATGTCTATCGAGTTTTTTGTCCTTTTTTCAGTGCAATATTTTATTGTCTTGCTCAATCTAAAGGCTTGGCAATGGGAGATTTATGGATTATTTGCACTCTCTGTTTTGGGCGCATGGCTATATGCCAAAAAAGAGCGAGCAAAATTTGAGCTAAACTCCAAAAGATACGAAACACTCTACATGCAAACTCTTGAGATGATTGAAACGCTTGAGAAACAAGGATATATCCAAAAGAAAAACCTATTTATTGAGCAAAGTGGTAACGAGCACATATAAACACGCCACGATGTAAAATTTGATACAATACTCTCCTTTGAAAAGGAGTGACTTGAAATCATATATCCACCTACTCTGCTCTAATGAAAACTTACTAAAACTCTCTACGGTACAACTTATCTGCTATTTTGGAGCTTGGTTTTCACACATGGCTATATATACGCTTCTTATTGACCTAGAAGCCCCGATATGGGCACTTAGCATGGCTGCGGCATTTACCTTTTTACCCTCCATGATTCTTGCACCCATCAGCGGTGCCATCATAGACAAGGTTGATACCAAAACATTTATGCTTCTTCTAACAGCCACCGAAATAATAAGTGTATTTTGCCTGCTTTTTATAAACTCTTTAGATTATCTTTGGGTGCTTTTGGCGTTGATTTTTGTAAGAATGGGCATAGGCAGTATATATTTTCAAACAGAAATGTCCCTACTTCCAAAACTTTTATCCAAAGATGAACTTAAACTTGCAAATGAGATTCACTCTATTATATGGTCAACATCTTATGCACTAGGTATGGCAATAGCTGGATTTTATGTACACTATTTTGGTGTTAAAAGTGCCTTCGTAGCAGATATTGTATTGTATTGTGTGGGATATTTTTTGCTCACAAAAATAGCCATACCATCACTAATTATAACAAACGGTGTACATGTATGGCAGATGATGAAAGATGGATTTGCCTACCTTAAATCAAACCCTAAAATTTTTCATCTTATCTTTTTACATGCTAGTGTTGGACTTACGGCTTACGATGCACTTATTGCACTCTTGGCTAAAAATCCATACAAAGAGATACTCTCAGTTCCTTTGGTTATCGGTTTTCTAAATGCCTCCAGAGCCATTGCCTTGATTTTTGGTCAGTTATTGTGGGGTCGCTTTATAAACAACGGAACACTTTTTTGGCTACTTTTTGCACAAGGAATTGGTATTGGGGTTTGGGGACTAATGCAAGAAAATTTTTATATTAGCTTGATAGGTATGTTTTGCGCTGGTCTTTTTACTACCACGCTTTGGTCTTATACCTATACACTTTTGCAACACCAAACTTCTCGTGATTTTTATGGACGTGTTATCGCCTATAACGATATGTTTTTTATGGCGATTAGCACACTTACATCTTTTGGTATTGGTTTTTTATACACACATACTATTTCACTATCAAACATTACTCTTAGTATCGCTTGGGCTTTTATAGCTGTATCATTTTATTGGTTATGGATAAAGAAACGCTACATGTAGAGTTTATATTTCGCCCTGCAAGTTTATATATTGCAAGGCGAAACTATTTTATATTATGCAAGATCCTCGGACAAAGCATTTAATTTTTCAAAAAATACTTTAGCGTGTTCTAAGAGCTGTGAAAATGCTTGCGCAGCTTTTTCATAGTCTTTTGTTGATTTTGCATTTTGAATCTTCTTCTCTATCGAAGCAACAACATCAAACTCATCCCTAAGTCCAGAAAAGTTTTTATTGTCTCTTAGATTGTCAAATTTTTTATTTCTAGCGAAATCATCAAAAGAGGTTGACATTGATTGATAAGACGCACCATCTTCGCTTAGATAATATTCACTAATATGCTTTACTAAATGCATATATTGAAATTTTGCCTTTAAAAAGTCTGCTCCTATGCCACTATAAGAGTAGCTACCATACATCGAGCTTAATTCATCTATATACTCAAGCAATCCGTAAAGATTTTTAATTAAATTATCAACTTCATTCATGGAAGATTTTGACATCTTTGCAACGCTATTAACATTTACGGATATCCCCTCTGTCACAACTGATTGTTCTTCAAATGACTTTGAAATATCTTCAAACTTGGAACTCAGTTCCTCAATAGAGATAACAACTTTTTGGAAGTTTTTACCACTTGACTCGGTAATATTCATATGATCTTCAACAGCTTGAGATAGAACAAATATACTTCTTTCTACCTTATCCACATTTTGTTGCATTTGGGATATCATAATATCAATCTCTTTTGTCGAGCTTTGTGTTTTTTCTGCTAGCTTTCGCACCTCATCAGCAACAACCGCAAATCCTCTACCATGCTCACCAGCCCTTGCTGCTTCAATCGCAGCATTTAGTGCAAGTAGATTTGTTTGGTCGGCAATGTCGTTGATGGCACCGATAATATTTCCGATTTGCTGTGCGTTTTGTGAAAGCAGATTTGCTTCATCAGACAACATTTTTGCTTCAGCAGCAGTCTTTTGTGAGGATTCCATCATTTCAGAAATCTCTTCTCCACCCTCTTCTGCTATTTTTGTAGTATTTTCCGCCAAACCAACAATCTCAGCAACAACATTGGACAAAGCTGATATTTTCTGGCTCATGTCACTACTTGCGATAGCTACTTTTTCACTTCTGCTAACATTTATAGCTCCAGAATCTTTAGCTTCAACCATGGATGTATTAACAGGCACGATATTTTCTGCTGACATGGATAGGATTTTCAAGGTCTTTAGAAAATTTTTCTCCAACTCTTCAATTAACGAATTAAAGGATTTTGCAACATCCGAAATCTCATCTTTTGTTAAAACTGGGATTCGCATAGACAAATCGCCATTACCACTTTTAATACTATCAATAACTGTTGTCAAAGCCTTAGTTGTCTCTTTAATCGGCTTTGTCAATAACCTATCTAAAAGTATTGCGATAATAACGATAGAAACAGCCATTAAAAGTGCGAACATTATATTTGTTCTGCTATTCCCGTCATTTGATTTTATAATAGCTTCCATTTTTTGATTGGAAATCTTTTGATAGCTATTTAAGATAGCATCAATTTCATTATTGATTTTATTCTCTTCTTCAACAATTTTGCCAAACATTTGAGTTGAAATCATTCTCTTAACAGTATCGTTTGGTGCTTTGGCCATAAGATTATCTAGGTTTTCATTGCTTGTTTTAAAATTTTTAATCAATCCTACAACTTCTAGGATTTTTTTCTTTAAAATAGCTTCGGATATATTGTTTGAGAAGGCTACGGCTTGCTCGTCAACTTTTTTGACATACTCATTCATTTTTGCTTTGTCATCAGTCGCATTGGTTATAAAATAACGTTTGATTATATTTCTAAGCTCGGCAACATCATCTTTTATGCTACGTAAAGCTTCTGACTTTACCATAACATCGGACTTAATTTGATTTACACTGTCGTTAACTTTTCCGAGAGAATATATAGACATAGTGCTTGAAACAACAACTATAAAAAGTATTAACAGCAAAGGAACGGTTATTTTTATTCTAATACTTGCATTCATATCCCACATCCACTTATTTATTTTTGCAACAAAGAAAAGGAGAGCTCATTAAGCCTCTCCTTTAAAAAACATAAACTATTTTGCAGGAATTTTAACGCTAATAATTCCTCTCAAATCGCCCTCTTTATAGCCCTCTTTTTTTCTTCCAGCTACATCAAGCTCACCTACTGGGTCACCATGACAACCTAAACATCCTTTTACAATATAAAGTGGCTTTGTAAGTCTATAGTCACTACCCTCTTTTGCAAAGAAAACTTCATCTTTTTTAATTTCACCTTTAAGCATCTTGTCAATAATGCCCTTTTCAAAAGCATCTGGCTTGTTATATTCATTTCTCAATTTATCTGTTGTTTGCTTAAGTTTTATACCTGTTTCAGCAGCAAATATATCTCCTACTTGACGTCCATAACTTGCTGGGATAAAACCTTTAAAGCCAAGACCTTGTGTGTTAATAAGTGCTAGATTGTCGTTGACAACTTTTTTGCTTGCATTCATGATTTTCTTAAGCAAATCCATTGTTCCAGCAGGTAAAGCCTCTCCGCCTGTTCCAGCAATGATATCAACTTTTTTGCTCGCTTTAAATGCCTCATTGATTTTGCCAGCAAAAATATCTGCCGTAAAACCTTTGTCGCCTTTTGCTGCATCGTTAATCTTAAACTCAGCCAAAGAGTGTGCAACTGCGATACGACCAAGTGTTAAAAACTCCGCCAACATCTCCGCTTGAACCTTTGCTTCTGACTCTGAAATAGCCATTGCATTAACACCCAGCGTTGCAGACAAAACCACCGCCACTATAAATTTCTTGCCTTTAAACATATAAACTCCTTTTTTTGGGTTCCCCCATTTTTAATATCTTTAAATAAACAACTCAAAATCAAGTATACAATTTTTTTTTGAAAAAGCACCTATTTTTAGGCTTTTTGTTGCTATTTCATTACTAATTAAGAATTTTTTTGTCCTTAGACTCATCTATCATTCGATAAAGATTCATCCTAACTCCTGCTCCACTCGCTCCAAATTGATTGTAGCCCCATGCCTTCTCGATGTACGCAGGTCCTGCAATATCGAGATGAATCCACTTTTGCTTGTACTCGTCTTCTATAAAATTATCCAAAAACAGTCCAGCTGTGATAGCTCCACCGTACCTGCTTGAGCTGATATTTGACATATCGGCAACAGAGCTTTTAAGTAGCTTTTTTAGATATTTATTGAACGGCAAGATAGCACTTAATTCGCCACTTTTAGCTGCCGAGCTAACCATATTTTGCTTAAATGCCTCATTGTGACCCATAACACCTGTCGTAAACTCTCCAAGCGCAACAACACAAGCGCCTGTCAAAGTTGCCATATCTATCAACTCATCAGGTTTAAACTCTTGCGCATAACACAAACAATCTGCCAATACCAAACGACCCTCAGCATCTGTGTTTCGCACCTCAATAGTCTTGCCATTTTTGGCTATTAAAACATCATCTGGTTTGTATGCGTTTCCACCTATCATATTTTCGGTTGCGCCAACGATGGCATGTATCTCATATGGCAACTTCAACTCTGAAGCACCTTTTAAGATTGCCATTACCGCAGAAGCTCCGCTTTTATCGGCTTTCATAGTAACCATATGCTCACTCGGCTTAAGACTTAAACCGCCACTATCGTACGTCAAGCCCTTACCAACATAAACGATACGTTTTTGAGCATTTTCAGGTTTATAGATAAGATGTATAAGCTTAGGTGAATGGACACTTGCCCTACTAACTGCCAAAAAAGCATTCATCCCTTGTTCTTTCAAAAACTCTTCGCCAAAAACCTTACATGTAACATTTTGCAACGAAGAAGCCAATTCTTCTGCTTTTTGCGCAAGAGCTTCTGGTGTCATCTCATTTGGCATAGCATTTACAATATCTTTAGCATAGTTTGTTGCATCAGCTATTTTTACGCCAACGTCAACCGCCTTTTGTGCCGTTTGTATAGAGACATCAACACGAGAATAATCCTCCAAAACAATAACAACTCTCTCCAAACTCTTTTCTTCATTTTTACTTTTATAGGCATTAAATTCATAAGCCCCCAAAGTAAAACCCTCTGCTATAGCTTTTATATTAACACCAGGGCAATCACTAGAGTATGTTCTAATTTTTAGAATTTTAGCCTTTGTTTTTTTAAGCGCTTCATACGCTTGAGCACAAGCCAAACGAATATCATCAGCCTCAAGTGAATCGCAACCGACATAAAGAGTGTTTGAACTTTGAACCAACAAACTTTCTTCGCTCTCGCCCTTAAATCCGCAAAACTCCAGAAACTCTTTATCCACAACGCTTGAATGGGTAAAATCTTTATTTATAACCAACACAACATGTATGTCAGCAACAACTTTTTCTAATTTTTTATTTGAAATCTCTATCATCATAACTATAAAACCTTACTTTCTTTTTGAGTGGCTCTGTGAAAATAATAATACAAGCCTCCTCCTACTGTTATCGCAAGTGGTAATGCAAAATACCAATGCTCTTTAGCATATTTTAAAAGCTCCAAAATATGCTCTCCAAAATACCACGCTGGAACAATCGTAAGTGTAGCCCAACACCATGCACTTATAAGGTTAATAAATGCAAATTTTTTTGCATCGTATCTTGTAAGTCCTATAGATATCGGAATAATGGTTCTTAATCCATACATGTAACGCTGAACAAAGATAATTGGCCAACCATACTTTTTAAGCAAAAGATGTGCTAGAGCAAACTTTCGCCTTTGTCCAGTAAGTATTTTGTGAACATAACGCTTGTTGTATCTTCCTATATAAAAATATATCTGATCACCTGCGAAACCGCCAAGCCCTGCAATAAAAATAGCAATTCCTAAATTCATATCGCCGGTATGAGACAAGATACCCGCCATAATAAGACCGCTCTCTCCCTCTAAAATACTCCACATAAAAAGTATGACATATCCATACTCTTTCATCCAGCCAATAAAAAGCTCTTCCATATATATTTCCTAGTCAAATTTTAATAATGATTTTGCTTGTATCATATCTTTGTCACCACGTCCTGATACGGTAATAACAATCAATTTATTTTTTATCTCCTCTTTTGGCATCTTTCTTACATAAGCTAGTGCATGCGAACTCTCAAATGCAGGAATAATACCCTCTTTTTGACTTAACCATACAAAAGCATCAAGTGCTTCTTTATCTGTGATACTAGCGTATTTAACAACACCTTCGTCCTTTAAAAAGGCATGCTCCGGTCCGATGCCTGGATAATCAAGTCCTGCCGAGATAGAGTGTGCCTCTAAAATCTGACCATCTTCATCTTGCAAAAGATAACTCATCTGTCCGTGCAACACCCCTGGACTTCCCTTTTCCAAACTTGCTCCATGTTTTTTTGTATCTGTTCCAAGTCCGCCAGCCTCTATACCTATACATGTAACTCCCTCCTCTTCCAAAAAGTGGCTAAATGTTCCAATGGCGTTACTTCCACCACCAATACATGCCACAATAAAATCAGGCATTCTTGCCTCTTTGGAGAGAATTTGACCTTTGATTTCATAACCGATAACTGCTTGAAAATCACGAACCATCATAGGATACGGATGAGGACCCGCTACTGTTCCTATGATATAAAAAGTATCTCTTGCGTGAGTTACCCAATATCTAATAGCCTCATTCATAGCATCTTTTAGAGTTTTGCTCCCGCTTTTAACGCTATGAACTTTTGCACCCAAAAGTTTCATGCGAAAAACATTTAATTCTTGTCTTTGAACATCTTTTTCGCCCATAAACACTTCACACTCAAGTCCAAGAAGTGCTGCAACAGTAGCCGTTGCTACGCCATGCTGACCCGCTCCTGTTTCTGCAATGACTCTTTTTTTGCCCATTCTTTTTGCCAATAGCCCTTGCGAAATCGTATTATTTACTTTGTGGGCCCCTGTGTGATTTAAATCTTCACGCTTGAGATATATTTTTGCTCCAAGCTCTTCAGAGATATTTTTGGCATGGTACAAAGCAGATGGTCGACCTACATAATCTTTGAAATATTTTTCAACATCACTCCAAAAATCCTGATCAAACCTTACTTTTGCATACTCCTTTTCCAACTCTTCCAAAACAGGCATAAGTGTTTCAGGCACAAACTTGCCACCAAATTTTCCAAAATGTCCATTCTGATCTGGGTCAAATTTTGAAATGCGTGGTATGTACATTATTTTATTTCCAATACTGAATAAATGGGGGTACTTTTTTTAATCTCTTTATCTCCGCCCAAAAATGTTAAATTTATAATAAAACACGCCTCAACACAATGTGCACCAGCTTTGTTTATAAGATTTACCGCCGCATTTGCAGTACCGCCAGTTGCTATTAAATCATCAATTAACAGAACTTTGGGCTTGTCTTTATCCATTTTAAAAGCATCAATATGTATTTCAACCTCATCAACACCGTATTCAAGGGAGTATTTTTCACTTATTGTGGTATATGGGAGTTTTCCAGGTTTTCGTATCGGTACAAAGCGAGTCTTAAGTAAAGTTGCTAAAGCTGAGCCAAATATAAAACCCCTACTTTCTATACCAGCAATATAATCGATCTCCATCTCTTTATATCTGTCCACCAAGTGCTGCATCAAAAAGTTGAAGACTTCAGCATCGCCAAGGAGTGTGCT
>JAQUWL010000024.1 GCA_028692875.1 Sulfurospirillaceae bacterium | reverse complement strand
AAGGTCGCTTATTTAGATTTCAAAGATTGAATTTAACATTTGTAATTTTAATGAACTTGAAGCTAAAGCCCTACTTTGGGTGCTTCTTTCTGGTCTTGTTCTCTCAAACAAGGACGAAATTATATACACATACACCTTAAAAGAAGGTTAAATAATTTAGGGTTCGAAAGTTTAATAATTTTGTGCAGAAATATAAACATAACCTGTTTCTTTTGTAACTGTAATCGTAACATTGCCATTAGCACTAGTCATGGTTATAGTACAATCATTAGCAAGTAATGCATTTGAATAAGGCCCTGTATATACATCTAAATAAGGACGACCTATATTATCAAAAGCAATAGTACGATAGGCACCACCTATTACACATGTTCCACCAACATTTGTAACACCATATCTTTTTGTCAAATTAACTAAAGAATCATCAGGTATGGCAGCAACTGCTGTTACGCCATCTCCAATTGTTTTACCTGTTAATGGATCGATTGCTTCCTCATTTAAATTAGAATTCCCTTGTTTGTTTTCGTCTCGAAAAACTTCATAATAATATATGACCTCTCCAGCAATTGTAGTGTGCGGAAACCTTATTTGCCATCTCTTTTCATACCACGTAGCATCATTTGGATCAAACTTATCGTCCATCATAGCAAGGTGTTGCGTATAGCGAATATGGCTAACGACTTGGTCAGCAGCTTCACGAAGTGTATTGCGTTGAAAACTAAACGCCACCATAACAGACAAAATACCTGCAACAACAATAACAAAAACAAGCTCCAACATCGTAAATGCTTTTTTCACGCCAACTCCTAGTGTGAGAAAATTATATCACAATTGAGAATACATATAATAGGTAGCAATTTTTTTTTCGTAATAACTTATATCTATTTTTTTAAGTGATTTGTCTTCTGTTTCAAAATTTTCTAGCCGATAATCTCCACCGTCATTGATGCCATAAAATTTTAATCTTAGAGCCATCTTTGCGTCTGAAGTGTTGACAGCGAAAACGCCCATATCTTTTATCTCTTGAGCCAACTCTTTAGCTACATGATACTTGATAGCAAAATGTTTTGAGGGATTGCCCACAATAGCATAGATAGGCTTATTTAGAAACAAAAGTGCAAAGTTTGCACACAAAGAGACAACAACAACCGTAAAAACCAACTTGTGCCATCTTCTATGCTCTGGGAGCCTTACCCTGTAACTGTTAAAAAACACCTTTACCATTAACGGTATAGCTATCACAACATATGGTGCAAAATCTTCAAGAGAGAGCCTCTGCCTAAAAGATAACAAAAGGGATAGCAAGAGAGCTACGAAAGAGATAAACCATAAAATATTTTTCTCCTCCTTGATAAGAATGCGATACAAAGCATAAACAAAGTAAAGAAACAAGAGAGGCGAAAATATCGTAGAGTAAACCCCAAAAACATCCAAAAAATAACCTTTTGGCTTTCCGCCAGTATCAAATCCGTAGATGTATAATGAAGCACCAAATAAAACTAGGGCTATGACAAGTAAATCTTTTTTTCTTGTAAAAAGTGCGTAGAAAAAAAGCGATACATACAAAATAGAAAAAGAGTTGTCCACTCCTAAGCAAAAAAGCAAAACAATATAAGAGCTTATCTTGTACCCATCCATATACAGATACAAAAACAACAGGGTCAAAAAGATAACGATACCTGCGTTGTTCACAAGCAGTGCGGCTGTGTTAACGCCTGGCAAAAGTGCGTATATGGCAGCGGACATAATTCTGTCAATTTTTCGCTTTAAAAAGGTTTTTCCGATTTTGTACAATAACCAAACAGAGCAAAGATGCAAAACAATGAAAGGCAATCGCAACGCCAAATCGTTTTGCCCAAAAAAAGAGGTAGAAAAATTGCTAAGATAGTGTGCTAAATTCGAGCTCTCAAAGAAAATAACTGCTTCGTCATAACTTATAGATAGACTTTGCGTGCCTAACATTAAAACGGCACCACTAAGAAAAATAATTAGTATTAAAAGCAGGTTTTCTCTCATAATTTTAAAAAGTTATCCAAGATTTTGTGTCCATATTCACTCAAAATAGACTCAGGGTGAAACTGCACTCCATAAATCTGTTTTCCCTTTATCTCCAAAGCCATCAACTCGCCATCATCGGTACTATACGCTGTTGGCGTTATGATGTCAGGCAAATGATCCTTTTCAACAACTAAAGAGTGGTATCTTGTTGTGACAAACTCTTCTGGCAAATCCTTAAATAAAATGGTATTGTGTTTTTGTTTTGTTATAGAAGTTTTGCCGTGCATCATATTTTTTGCTCTCACAACCTTTCCGCCAAAAACTTGCCCTATGGCTTGATGCCCTAAACAAATCCCAAGAATGGGAATCTTGTCTTGAAAATGCTCAATCACTGCTAGACTAATTCCCGCTTCATTTGGTGTGGCAGGGCCTGGAGAGATAATAATCTTCTCAGGGTTAAGGGCTTCTATCTCTTCAATACTCATCTCATCATTGCGTATAACTTTCAAATCAGCCCCCAATTCTAAACAATATTGCACAATGTTGTAGGTAAAGCTGTCGTAGTTGTCTATCATTAAAATCATTTATGAATCCATTATTCTAAAATATATTGTCTGCATATTGTACCAAAGTTTACAAATGTTTACAGATACGCCGAACGTGAAGCTTGAGTGCCAAAAGCAGAAAAAGCCCTAAAACAATAACACCACTTAGTACATGCAAGAAAGCATCCCAACCTAATTTTTCGTAAAAAAAGCCTGGTATAAATGTACCCAAGGTTCCTCCAGCATAGTAGAACGAAAGATACAAGCCGTTGGAAATAGCCTTATTGGTTTCTGCTAATTTGTTGATATAGCCCGATGCAATAGAGTGAACGATAAACATCCCGGCACAAAAAACAAACATCCCACCAAATATAATCCCATATGATTTTAGGTGAAAAATCTGCACACCCAAAAGGTATATGAAACCTCCTATAAACATAGAGCGTGTTTCACTGCCAAAAAATTTGATAATCTGCAACACTTTAAGCGATATAACAAACCCTACGATATATCCAGCATACACCAATCCTACCTTTGAATGACTCACTTCTGCTGAAAAACTGTTAAGCCAAAAAGGTAAAAAATTGAGCACGCCTTGAAAGACAAAAAAGATACAAAACATACTGAGATATAAAAGTAAAAAAGCTCTGTTGTGCAAAACTTTGGAAATCTGACTCAGCTGTGGTTTGGCAAAATTTATCTTGACATCCTCGTCAACATATCGCAACATCCAAAACATCACAAAAAGCAATATCCCTAAAAGCGCGAAAAAAAATCTCCATCCAAACATGTCGCTAAAAAGTCCTGAAAAAAAGCGTCCTGCAAATCCGCCAACAATCGTAGAGCCGATATAGACTCCGATAGCCTTTTGCACAAGCTCACGAGGCGACATAAAGGATATATAACTCATCAAAGAGGTTAAAATCGCAGGAATTACCAAACCTTGAAGCCCACGAATACTCAACAATAGCCAATATGTATCGCTAAAGGCAAAACAAATCTCAAGAATGCCTAGCCACAAAATAGAAAATCGCAACAATCTCTTTGAAGAAAACGTCTCAAGAAGATAGCCATAAACAATCGGTGCAATACCCAAAGGAAGCATTATAACAGTCGTAAAGATAACTGCTTGAAAACGAGTAAGAGAAAACTCTGCTTCAAAAAGAGGCTGAATTGGCTGAACGGCATAGAGAGTGCAAAGAGTTAAAATGGTACACACATAAACAATTAAAAGCTTATTTTGGGATTTTTGCACCGTCGTAGTATCCTTTGTCATCGCAAGTTGTCGATTTGAAAATCCCAAAAAAACTCTATCCATTCATTAGCTTCTCGGACACTAAAATCAGGTCTTACCAGAGCTTTTTCTTTATAAAAAACAGAAGCAACTTTTATCTCAATATCTGGATACAGGTGCGTCAAAACACGCTTTATCTCTATCATTGTTTCGCCACTATCTATGATATCGTCCACCACTAAAACTTTTTTGGCTCTGCTTAGGTCTGGAATATTGAAAATCTGTATATCATCAAGTTTTTTTGTCTCTTCATAATGAATAGAGTTGAGTGAATACAGTGACCTTATCTCTAGAGCTTCCGAGAGAAAATGCCCCAAAGTCATGCCACCTCTAGCTACTGCCAAAATAACATCTGGCCAAAAAGGCTTAATCTCTTTTGCAAGTCTATTGACATCTGTTTTAAACTCTTCATAACTATAATACTTCAAACGAAATCCTTCTATCGAACAATAAAAACTATCATACTAATCGTTGCCAATGAAACAATACCAATATTTATATCACTAAACTCTTGTTTTAACACTTTAAGTAGCAGATACGCTATAAAACCAAATGCCAAACCATTTGTAATAGAAAATGTCAAAGGCATCATAATAACAATCAAAAAAGTCGCCACAGCAATCGCTGGGTCTTTAAAGTTGATATGCGACAACTCACCAAACATCAAAACTCCAACCATCACAAGTACTGGGTAGATAGCATTTTCCGGAATAGCAGAAAACAGAGGCATCATAAAAAGAGTAAGAGAGAAAAAACATCCTGTGGCTATCGCAGTCAAACCGGTACGTCCACCCTCTTCCACTCCACTTGCACTTTCGATAAATGCCGTTGTAGTTGAAACACCTACGAGTGCCCCTGCAACAGTAGCCGCAGCATCTGCTTCAAGTGTTTTTTCAAGCTCAATACTATCATCTTTAAACAAACCTGCACGAAAACCAACACCAGAAAGCGTACCCAAAGAATCAAACATATCGGTGATCAAAAACGTGATGATTACTGGTAAAAAAGAGAGTGTTAAAGCCGAAGCGATATCTAACTGCAACGCAATAGGTGCTATGGAAGCTGGCATAGACAAAAGCTCTTTCGGATAAGGAGCGATACCGAAAAGCCAGCCTGCCAAAGAGGTAATTAGCACTCCCAAAATAAAAGCACCTTTTATTTTCCATACATACAATCCAAAAACAAGCACCAAACCAAGCACCCCAAGCAATACTTTTGGATCTTTAAAATCTCCCATCCCAACCAAAACCACAGGATCTGCAACAACCATTCCCATACTTTTTAGTCCAATAAAAGCTATAAACGCTCCGATGCCAGCACTTATGGCTCGCCTTAAATCATCAGGCACACTTTGCATAATCCACACGCGAAATTTTGTAAACGAGAGCACCAAAAACAACATACCAGATATAAAAACTACACCTAACGCACTCTGCCAAGGAATCTTCATACCCAAAACAAGCCCGAACGTAAAGTATGCGTTTAATCCCATTCCCACACTCATAGCTATCGGAGTATTCGCCCAAAGACCATTAAGCATGGTTGAAAATATCGTAATAAGCGCCGTTGCTGTAATAAGCGCACCCATATCCATGCCCGTTTTGCTCACAATAATAGCATTAACTGGCACAATATACATCATTGTTAGAAACGTCGTAAAACCAGCAGTTATTTCCGTTTTAACGGTTGTGCCCTTTTCTTTCAATTTAAAATTTAAAAACGCCATACCCAATCCTTTGTTACATATAGACATTTATTTCGTTATACAAACTATCTCTTTCAACAGGAGTAAACCCGCTATTGCGTATCAAATCCAAAATCGTCTTTAGCTCCATACCTTTGCCACTTTTGGCTCCTGCTGCAGACTGGATAGACTCTTTTTCTATCGTGCCATCTAAATCATCTGCCCCAAATTCAAGAGCAACGAGTGCAAGATTTATCGTTGATGTCGCCCAATACGCCTTAAGATGAGGGATATTGTCCAAAACCAAACGGCTAATCGCCATTGTCTTTAAAACCTCAATGGAACTTAAAAAATTCTCTACATGTAGATAGTTGTTATCTCGCTGATAAACAAGAGGGATAAAAGCATTAAAACCACCCGTTTCATCTTGCAAAGCTCTAAGTCTTAACATATGGTCAATACGGTGCTCTCTTTTTTCTATATGTCCAAAAAGCATCGTTGCATTAGACTGTTTGCCTCTTTGATGCCATTTGCGATGGATATCCAGCCAACCATCAGAGCTAACTTTGCCTTTGCAGATAAACGCTCGAACATCCTCATCAAAAATCTCCGCCCCACCTCCTGGCATCGAATCCACGCCAGAGGCCATCATCTTCTCAATAACCTCATCCCAAGTGAGATTGTGAAGTTGCGACAAAAAATGTATCTCTGCTGCTGTAAGTGCCTTTACATGTAGAGATGGAAATTGTTTTTTTATTTTAGTGAAAAGCTCAACATACCACTCAAGCCCCATCTCAGGGTTGTGAGCAGAGACGATGTGTGCTTCTGTGATGCCATTTTTGCAAGAGTTTTCTAGCGTTATCAAAATCTCTTCGTGGCTTAACATGTAAGGATTTGGGTTTTTACGATTGGCACTAAAGGCACAAAATTTACAGACATCTTTGCAGATATTTGTTGGGTTGATGTGGCGATTTACATTAAAAAAAGCTTTTCTTCCATGCAGTACCGTTCGCTTCGCATTGGCAAATTTACCCAGTGTAAAAAAGTCCAAATCATAAAGAGCAAGACCATCTTCTAGACTTAATCGCTCGCCTTTTTCTAACTTTTCAATAAGAGTCATAACTAACTTTCAAAGTGAAATAAAGATGGATTTTAACAATATAAAGATTAAAGCGAGGATAAATATTTTTACTCAATCCAAACATCATAAGCTATGTGCATTTCGAACCTCTTAATTTTATTTCTTTTTTTAAGGCTACAACGCAATCGGGTCTACGACAACCATACCGCTAGCCAAACAGTAGGATTTTGAGTATAGGTAACTTTGTGTTTTTGATTAGCCCCGATATAAAGAAAATCTCCCTTATTAAGATTGTAAGCCGACCCATCATCATACTCAATGGTAGCACTACCGTCTAGCACAAGCACGCATTCATCTTTGTTTTGATTGTACCAAAAGTCTTTCTGTGAGGTTTGGCCAAAAGATACTATTCTCTCAATCTTTACCTTATTATTTTGCAAAATTGTTTGAAATATCTCTTCATTTGAGACGGTTGGTATATTTTTTAAAAAACTAAATATTTTTTCCACTTTAAAATCCTCCGATGGATTTTGGGCATAGGCAACAATTGCTCTTTGTGTAGAAATAAAATTTTATTCTTACTCTTAATTCACATTATTTTGAGCTTACGCTCATTGCAAACTCTTCAACAACTTTTTGCGGTTCATGCTGAAGTCTTTTGGCAATCATTTTAGAAAATTGGTCAGGATAGATTTCAATTTTATCTTGACTTATGCCCTCAAATACACCCTTAACTATCTCTATAGGCTGAGCTTTAGGCATGGGCGAACCCTCGGTAAGTCTTGTATCTATAGGTCCGGGCAATACTTCGTACACTTTTGCTCCATAGTTTGAAAGCTCTGCCCTTAAGGCCTGAGTAAACGAGTGCAAAGCACTTTTTGAAACACAATATCCAGCCATAATAGGCAAATTGACCAAAGCCAAAACAGAGGTAATGTTGATTACTTTTGTATCTTTGTGTTTAAGCTTTGAAAAGAGTGCTTGAGTAAGTTGCATGGTTCCTTTTGTGTTGATATCAATATCTAAAAATTTCGACTCAAAAGCTCTTGCATTACTGTTTACACCAGCATTGTTAATAAGAATATCAAGATGATCAATCTTTTTTTCTAAAGCCATAATAGAATCAATATTACCTAAATCCAAAGCAACAATTTCTATTGATAAATCTATCTTTTTAAGCTCATGAGCATTTTGCAAGTCCCTAACTGCACAATATACTTTTTTGGGTTTATATTTTACAATCTCTTGCACAAATGCTTTTCCCAGTCCACCATTTGCTCCTGTGATAAGTATGATTTTGTCTTTCATTGTGTCTCCTTTCTAAGCTTCATAAAAAAATAGAACTAAAACTTATCTTATAAAAAGTATTGCTGTTAAGTTTTATACAACATTTATACCTTTGCGATATACCGTTCCGGTAAATGTAGCGATGAGATTATTTCTCTCATCCTCAATAAAAACTTCATAAGTAGCAATCTTCTTGCCATCGCTCAGCTCTTTAGCCGTAGCCGATAGCTTTATTCCCTCTTTTGCCGAATACTGAAATAGTATATTGGCACTGATGCCAAGCGATAGGTTGTTTCTAGAGTTTGAAGCCAAAGCAAAAGCAAAATCCGCCAAAGAGAATAAAAACCCTCCATGCACAACATCTGCACCGTTAAGATGTTCGTTTTTGACGACTGTTTCTACTTTTGCACAACCTAAGCCTAGCTCAACAATCTTAAAACCTAAAAGTTTTGCAAACCTATCGTTGGCACTAAAAAAATCCTCTAACAACTCCATCTCTTTACCCATCTTCTTACAAATAATCCTCAGGCTTATAATTTGCCACCACAAAATCAATATCTTTATCGCCTCTTCCACTCAAGTTTACCAAGATGGATTCGTACGGTTTTTCTTTGGCAAGCTTCATCGCAAACGCAACCGCATGGGCACTCTCAAGTGCTGGGATGATACCCTCATAATGGCTCAAATCATAAAACGCTTGAATAGTCTCTTTGTCATTGGCAATGCCAACTTTCGTGCGTGAAGTTGTGTTAAGATATGCATGCTCTGGTCCAACAGACGGATAATCAAGTCCACTAGCGATAGAATGTACTGCTGCTGGCTCGCCCGCTTCATTTTTGAGCATTATCGAGTTAAATCCGTGCAAAACACCCTCAACCCCATAAGTCAAACTCGCAGCATGTTCACCTAGTTTTGTGCCGGTACCACCTGGCTCAACTCCGTAAAGTTCACAAGGATCTTCAATAAAAGCCGAAAAAATTCCCATCGCATTACTTCCACCACCAACACATGCAACAATATTATCTGGAAGATTGCCCGTCATCTCAAAAAACTGCTCTTTAGCTTCGATACCAACGATACTTTGAAAATCCCTTACCATCTTTGGAAATGGATGCGGTCCTACGACTGAGCCTATACAATAAATGCTATTTTCAGGATCTTTAAGATATGCCTCAAATGCCGAATCCACCGCTTCTTTAAGCGTTCTTGCACCAAAAGTTACAGGTATAACCTTTGCCCCCAAAATACGCATTCGCACAACATTTGGATGCTCTTTTGCTATATCTACTTCCCCCATATGTATCTCACATTCAAGCCCAAAATAGGCAGCTGCCGTCGCAATGGCTACACCATGTTGACCTGCTCCGGTCTCCGCAATAAGTTTTTTCTTACCCAAATATTTTGCCAACAACGCCTCGCCCATACAGTGGTTTAGCTTGTGTGCCCCAGTATGGTTTAAGTCTTCTCTTTTAAGATATATTCTCGCACCCCCAACATATTCAGTAAGTCTTTTTGCATAATACACAGGCGTTGGGCGTCCCTGATAGTGTTTTCTAATATCCCTTAATTCGTGAATAAAATCATAAGAGTTCCCTATTGTTAAGTACGCCTGTTCAATTTTTTGAAACTGCTCTATAAGCTGGGGAGGTAAAAAAGCTCCGCCAAATTTGCCAAAATAGCCATTTTTATCTGGAAATGCTTGCAAGTACGGTTTTGGTATCATAACTCATCCTTTTGAAATTTTGCTGAAAAATTATACTAAAAGATATCAAAAAACCATCTATTTTTTTGTATCATACCATTTAGATATAAGTGTTTAGCCTAAATTTTAGGGGATTTTATGGACTTAAATGACCAAATAGAAGATTTAATAGAGCAAGGCTCAAGTGATTTTGAAATATCAAAGCTTATAAAGGGACATATCAAGCACTATCTTGCTTCGCTAAATGATATTTTTGTCGAAAACCAAGGCAAAGACTTTTTGGTCAAACACACCAAAAATATTGATAATTTTATACTTTTGCTCTACAAATACACTCTGCGAAAGCACTTTGGAAATTATATGCCTTTCCAAAACGCCATACCTATTGCACTTGTTGCTATGGGAAGTTATGGCAGGGAAGAGTTGTGTGTTTATTCTGATATTGATTTGATGATTGTCTACAAAGAGATCTCTGGCTACAACATTGAACCAATAATAAAATCTGTGCTTCATTTAGCATGGGATGCTGGAATGAAGTTAGGACACAGAGTTCACAAAATAGAAGAGCTTTTTGATGCTAGCAATAAAGATTTAACAATAAAAACCGCCATGATGGAATCACGATTTTTATGTGGTTCAAAAATCCTATGGATAGAGGCAGAAAGATCATTTGCAAGGATTAGAAAAACTGAGCCAAAAAAAACAATAGAAGAGATACTTCAAGCAACCCAAAAACGAAGAAGTGTATTCCCTTTTAGCATGGAGCCAAATATCAAAGAGGGAGTAGGCGGACTTAGAGATGCTCATGCGATTTATTGGATAGCAAAAATCCTTTTTGGCATCTCTCGTTTAAGGGATTTGATACCTACTGTTATCAGCGAAGAGGAGTTTAGAGAGTTTCGCTCAGCATTAGAATTTTTATATAGAGTGCGTTCTGCCTTGCATTTAAGTGCTAAAAAAAAGCAAGATGTGCTAAATCTTGAATACATCCCAGATGTTGCGAAAATATTGGGCTTTAAAAACAAAGCACTTAAAAATGCTCAGTTGCAACTATCCGAAAAGACGCTCTTTTGTATGCATACGATTGATATTACATGTAGAGTTTTTGCTAAAAAACTTGTAGCACCAATATTTTTCTCTTTGGAGTCTATCAAAATTTTGAGACAAAATCGTTGCTTTGAAGGTGTCTACATGTATGAAAATAACGTAGTAGCATCCTTTAAAAAACCGCCCCTTACTCTTTCAAAAATTCTAGAACAACTTCAAATATTTGGAGATAAAGATGTGAATTTTGATATAAGCTATGTTAACTATGTTAAAAATTGCACCTATTTGCCACATAACTCAAAAAAAATATACAGACAAATCAGAGGTCTCTTTTTTGCACAACGCCTATATCCCATCTTTTCACTTTTGTATGATGCTTCTCTTTTGTCGCAACTGATTAAGCCATTTAAAAGGGCATTGAACCTTGCCCAGTTTGACGGATACCATCGCTACCCTGTCGATATACACTCACTTCACACACTCTATCATCTTGAAAATATCAACGATACATTTATAACTTCACTTTATGAGGATTTGTGTCCAGAGGGCAAAGCCGTTATGAAACTCATCGCCTTTACTCATGATATCGGCAAAGGAAGAAATGGCGACCACAGTGAAATAGGTGCAAAAATATTTAAGGCATATGCAACAAAACTCGGCTTTGCTCAAGAGGCTATCGCAGCTGGTGTTGTGCTCATAAAAAACCATACGCTTATGAGCAACACAGTCAGCAGGGAGGATATTTATAGTGAAAAAGTAGTTTTTGCTTTTATATCCAAACTCCAATCTCCACAAACTCTAAAAATGCTCTACATTCTTACCTATGCGGACATGAACGCTGTTGCACAAAATATATACTCAGGATTTAGTGCAAGACTGCTTCGAGAATTTTATGAGTTCTGCCTAGATTCCTTTGAAAAAGATGAGCTAATAGATGAAACTTCCAAAAGAATCAAAAAAGAGAATATTTTAAGAAAAAATAGTGAGTTTTTGGCTCTTCCAAGCACTCTTCAGAAAAAAACACTCTCCATAAAATCAAACTTCTTCTTCATAAAACAAAAGCCTCACGAGATAATTGCAATAGTGCAAAGTGCTGAAAAAACAGAAAAAGAATACTCTTTTTCCATCAAAAATGACTCGCATCTTAGCATTACTATTGTCAGGACAAAGGCGTTTAATATTGGATATTTTCTGGGAAAATTAACCTTTTTAGACCTCGTCAATATGGAAATATATAAACTTTTTGATGAAAAAAAATATTTTCAAATAGATTTTCAAGAAAAAGTCGAAGATGGAAGTTGTGCATATATAGAAGAGCTTTTGAGCAAATCTTTCGACATGAAGAAAAAAGCACAAATCGCCAAGCCAACTATTCTTAAAAACGAGATATCACTCGAATGCAACCACTCAAAATCATATGCAATGATGCGGATAAATACCAAAAACCAAAAAGGATTAATGGCGTATATGATGAGTGTTTTTGATGAACAAAATATCGACATTGCAATGGCAAAAATCCAAACAATTAAAAATCGCACACGAAATCTTCTCTTAATAGAAAAAACGATAAACTTGTGCGACAACAAAGAAGAGATATTACATTTATTTATTTAATTACAATAGCTGGGTAGGTTTTATAATGTGCGGAATCGTTGGATATATCGGGTCCAAAGAGAAAAGAGGTTTTCTTATAAATGGTCTTAAAGAGTTGGAATATAGAGGTTACGACTCAGCTGGCATAGCCGTTTTAAAAGACAATGAGATATCATCGTTTAAAGCTACTGGAAAACTTACAAATCTAGATGCAAAAACTGCTGATTTTAGCTCTGAAGGATTTGGGCTGGGCATCGGTCACACAAGATGGGCAACTCACGGAAAACCGACCGAGATAAACGCACATCCCCATTGGGGCGAATTTTCGTATGTTATACACAACGGCATTATCGAAAACTACAAAGAGATTAAAGATACTCTTGTGTCTGATGGTGTTACTTTTTTAAGCCAAACAGATACAGAAGTTATCGTTCATCTTTTTGAAAAATTTATCAAAATTGGCGAAAATGCTTTTAGTGCATTTGAAAAAACGATTGCTTCACTACATGGAGCTTATGCGATTTTGCTTATCTCCAAAAAAGAGCCTGATGTTATATTTTTTGCTAAAAACGCAGTACCACTTATCGTAGGTCGAAGTGCCGAAAATGAAATCTTTTTTAGCTCCTCTGATGCTCCACTTATCGGCTGGGCAAAAGAGGTTATGTATCTAGAAGATGGTCAATATGGCTGGGCAAAATGCAAAGAGCTATCTCTTTTCAAATCACTAAAAACACAAGCTTTGAACTTCAAAGCCTTAAGTCAAGACAAGATATTGGCCCAAAAAGATGGCTTTAGGTTTTTTATGGAAAAAGAGATTTATGAACAATCCATCGTTGTAGGCGAAACACTGATGGGTCGAATCAAAGACAACTCTATTGTTTTAGATGAGCTTAAAGATATCTGCTTTGAGGATATTGATGCCATTAAAATCTGTGCTTGTGGAACAAGTTATCACGCCGCACTTAGTGCAAGTTACATGTTTGAACGTCTTTCAAAAATACGCTGCTCCGTTGAAATCGCAAGTGAATTTCGCTACAAGCAACCACTTTTAGACACAAAAACACTTTTTATCGTTATCTCACAAAGTGGCGAAACCGCCGATACACTAGAAGCACTCAAGATGGCAAAAAATGCTAATATGAAAACTTTAGCCATTTGCAATGTAGATAACTCCTCTATCGTTCGTACGGCAGATTTTACACTCCTAACTCGTGCAGGCATCGAAAAAGGCGTGGCAAGTACAAAGGCATTTGCAACACAAGTTGTTACATTATGGCTTTTGGCACTTTTTATTGGAGATAAAAAACAGAACATCTCCCAAGAACTAATGAGGCTGGAAATAGACGCTCTACTCCACACACCACTGGTTGTAAAAGTAAACGAAATAGTCCATGAGAAAATCCGCCGTCTATCAAAACGTTACCTTCACGGTCATGGCTTCTTTTTTATCGGCCGTGATATATTTTTTCCACTCGCTCTTGAGGGAGCTTTGAAACTCAAAGAGATAAGCTACTTACATGCAGAAGGATATCCTGCTGGCGAGATGAAACATGGTCCCATCGCACTAGCAGATAGTGAGCTTTTCACGATAGCACTTATGCCAAAAACATTGCTTTACGACAAGATGAAAAGCAATGTTGAAGAGCTAAGTGCTAGAGATTCAACGATACTTGCTATCAGCCCTGAGCCTTTTGACATCGCTGATGATTTTATAAAAACCAACCTTCACACGCACCCAATGAGCGAATTTTTCGAAATGATGGTTATTACACAACTTCTTGCACTTGAAATCTCAATAAGACTTGGAAATGATGTTGATATGCCACGAAATCTTGCTAAAAGCGTTACTGTAGAGTAAAAAAAGGAGTCTCTCTGTGCAAAAAAAGATATTGCTTGTAATCTTAGGAACCATATTTGTAGCATTTGCTATTATTGTTGTCTTCTCTTCTATATCCATACGTGATTTTGGCATTAAAGGGGCAGAAGAAAAAGCACAAATTGCGGCGGAGCTAGTTCAAGATGGACTAACAGCCCATATGCTTAGTGGCACAATGGATAATAGAGAATTTTTCTTAAAAAAGATAGAAAATTCCAAAAACATTGAGTCTCTTTGGCTTAGCAGAAGTGAATCGGTTATAAAACAATTTGATAAGGGTTTCAACAATGAGGTTGCAAGAGACGAAATAGACAAAAAAGTTCTAAAAAACGGCATTGTACATAAAGAGATTGTTGAAACCTCAAGAGATGCAAAACTTCGCATTACTATTCCTTATGTTGCTACTGCTCACACAAATCCAAACTGCATGACATGTCACAATGCCAAAGAAGGAGAAGTTTTAGGTACTGTCAGTATGGTGTTAAACATAAGCGATGTTCGATACAATGGCTTTGTTATCACATCGGTTATCCTAGGCATATCAATCATTATCCTCTTTATTGTCTTTTTCATCATCACACGCTCAATGAAACCACTTTCATCATTATTTGAATCAATTAATTTTGTGATGAGTTCAGCACAAAAAGGAGACTACAGTAAAAGAATAGCTTCTCGTAGCAAAGAGCTAGAATATCAAAACGTAGCAACGTGGATAAACTCTCTTTTGTCAAAAATCGAAACAACTCTTCAAGAGATAGAAAATGTAGCTGGAAGATTTTTATCAAAAAAAGAGCATCAGCATCCAGATATGCTTATCGAAGTGCGTGATATGATTCATGAGTTGTCAGATATCTACAAATTTAAAAATACCATTGAGTTTGATGAGGATAAAAAACAAGTATACGCCAGAATAGGTCTTATACTCAGCTTAAAATTTGGTCTTAAAAACTTTTCCATCGCAGAATCCATCAACACAAACCACGTTCCGCAAATAGTATACTCAAATGGTGGCTTGTCAAGCGATATCGGAAGTAATTGCCGTGCATTGCGTATAAAACAAACAGTACATTCCGAACAATTTCCAAACATATGCGAAACATGTTCAAAATTAACCGAGCACTATATCTGCATACCCTACACAATAAGCGATGGATTTGAGATACTGCTTAATATCGCTTTTGATAAAAAAGAGGATGTTGAAAAAACAATCAAAAACATCCCAAGACTTCAAAATTATATCGACTCTGCAAGACCTGAACTTGTCAGCAAAAACCTGACCGAAATCTTGCGTTTTTCTTCTACGGTAGACTCGCTTACAGGTCTATTTAATAGAAAATATCTTGATGAATATGTCGAAAAAATTATGGCACAATCTTTGCGCACAAAGATATCATATGGTATTTTGATGATAGATATCGACTACTTCAAGATGGTAAACGACAACTACGGACACGATATAGGCGACAATGCAATAAGAATCCTTTCGGCAACACTCAAAGAGAACATCAGAGAAGCAGACATGGCATTTAGATTTGGTGGCGAAGAGTTTTTGATACTTCTACACAACTGCGAAGAGGGTAGTTCTGTTGCTGTTGCCGAAAAAATAAGACAAGCCTTTGAGAAAAAAGCGATTAAAGCTCCAAATTCTCAAGAATTTTACAAAACGCTTAGCGTTGGCGTAAGCGACTTTCCAAAAGATGGCGATACTATATGGAAATGTATAAAATTTGCAGACATTGCCTTATATGACGCAAAACACAACGGAAGAAATTGTGTTAAAAAATTTGATTTTTCGATGATGGAAGATAAAAAAGATAAAGATTTTTAAAAGGAGAAGGTTTTGAGGTATGTACTAATGTGTGTGATTGGTACGCTGTTGTTTAGCGGTTGTGAATGTTTTGAGTCCAAAGAAGAGAAAAAACAAAAAATCGAGACAAAAGCTACTGTCAAAGAGACAAAAAGCAAAGAGGAGAACATTGACGAGCTTAAGCGAGAAATCTCACAAATAGACTCCATTGAGTATCTGGAGACATATATAACAAATGTTATCGACCATGGTTCACGCTCAAAACTCGGATATCCAGCTGGGGATATGGATGGGGGATATGCTAGCAAGATTGACTCACCAAATATCGCACGATATGTTGTTATGCTATCAGGCAAAAAAAGCACAAACGATGAGGCGGGCAAACAAGCAGCTATATACTATAGTAGCAACTGCGGTGGATGTCATGGATTTGACTCAAAAGGTCTAAATGGAGCGTTCCCAGACTTGACCCTTCCAAAACTTCAAGGCATCGTGAAACGCAAGGCTTATTTGCAAACACGGATTGACACCCTCGCCAATACCGCACAAAAATAGTGCTATGAAATTTCATAGGGTTTATGTAGAGATAACAAATATTTGCGGTCTTGCATGTAGTTTTTGTCCTGCAAAAACCCTACCGCCACAGACAATGTCGCTTGATTTTTTTGAGGATATTGTTTCGCAACTTAGCCCATGCACTAAAGAGTTAGCCTTACATGTAGTAGGCGACCCTTTAGTGCTTTCAAATCTTGATGCCTACCTTGATATAGCGAACAAATTTGAGATGAAAATATCTCTAACAACAAGCGGTTATTTTTTAGGCAAAAAAGAGCCGAAACTTTTGTTGCATCAAAGCATTAAACAGGTAAACATATCACTAAACAGCTACAACAAAAACTCTATGCCTATCAGTTTTGAGGAGTACATGTTGCCTATTTTAGGGCTTTGTGACTTAAAATTAGAGACAAATCCAAATAGTTTTATAAACCTAAGAGTATGGAATTTAGATGAAGAGCAAAGCGAAAAATCTTTCAACCAGACTCTTTTTAAAAAACTACAAGAACACTTTAATATACCTCTATATGTAGAAGATATCTACAAACAAAAACCAAAAAATATACGCCTTGCATCAAAAATACTTCTTCATTTTGACAACTATTTTGAGTGGCCATCGCTTGAGACAAAAAATATGAGCCACGGCACATGTCAAGGGCTTCACTCGCATTTTGGGATTTTGGCAAATGGCGATGTTGTGCCATGTTGTTTGGATAAAGATGGCGTGATGGCGCTAGGCAACCTACATGTAAAGAGTCTTAAAAATATCCTTCAAAGCAAGCGTGTTCAAGAGATAAGAGATGGTTTTAAAAATGGCTTTGCCATCGAACTGTTGTGTCAAAAATGCACCTATAAGGAGCGTTTCAATGAACTATTATAAAACACTAGACGATAAAATACAATGCCTTTTATGCGACCATGGTTGCAAACTAAAAGTCGGCACAAAAGGCATTTGCGGTGTAAATACAAATAAAGATGGAACTCTTGAGTGTCTTGTTTATGGCTATCCTTGCGCTCTACATGTAGACCCTGTTGAAAAAAAGCCACTCTACCACTTTTTGCCCTCCTCTTTTACCTTTTCGCTAGGAACAGTTGGGTGCAATTTTAGATGTCCTTTTTGTCAAAACTGGCAGATTTCACAAGAGCATACCATCAATAAAAACAGTTACTATGCTCCTGAAAAAATAGTCGATTTGGCACTTCAAAACAACTGCTCATCCATCGCCTACACTTACAATGAACCTACTATTTTCTATCCATACGCAAGAGATATAGCAATAAAAGCAAAAGAAAATGGGCTAAAGAACATCATAGTTACAAACGGATTTCAATCCTTGAGCGTGGCTGAAGATATGACCTCTTGCATTGATGCGGTAAATGTAGATTTAAAATCTTTCAATGCCAGCTACTACAAAAACACACTCAAAGGCGAGCTTAAAAGCGTACTTAGAAATATGGAGTATTTTCAAAAACACGGCATTTGGCAAGAGATAACAACCTTGATAATTCCAACGATAAACGACTCCAAAGACGAGCTTGCACAATGCGCTCGTTTTATCAAGGAAAATTTAGGCGAAAACACGCCGTGGCATTTAAGCGCATTTCATCCAGATTTTAAGATGCAAGATGGCACAAACACACCTTTGCAAACACTTCAAAAAGCCTATGAAATCGCCAAAACAGAGGGACTGAATTTTGTCTATATCGGAAACACTAAACTCTCAAATGACACCATCTGCCCTACATGTAAGACCTCTTTGGTAAAAAGAGAGTATTTTAATGTCACTTACAATATCATTTCGGACGACTGCTGTCCCAACTGCAACACAAAAATAGCGGGCATATGGAGCTAAAAAATGCAAGATAAAATTTTTGAAAATGAGTACTTCTATATTTTAAAGGAAAACTCACATATTCCGTGGGTTAAAATATTTTCCCAAAAACCCTACAAAGAGCTAAGCCAGTGCGATGAGCAGACTAGAAATGCTTTGCTTACATGTATGCTTGAAGTTGAAAAGGCGATGCTTGAGTTTTACAATCCTACTAAGATAAATATCGCTATTTTTGGAAACTATGTTCCGCATGTACATATTCACGTGATGGCACGTTTTGAGCTAGATTCGCACTTTCCAGAGTCGATGTGGGGAGTCAAACAACGAGAAGCTCAGATAGAGCTTTGTGATTTTGAAGATTTTATGGAGTTTTTAAAAAAACGTTTGAGCAAAAACTAGCCTCTTTTTTCGATAAAATTCTAGCTTTAGCTCTTTGCGCGTCCTTAAAGCAAAGGCACTATAAAAAACAGACTTCCCATGCAAGCCAAGGTTTGAAGTGTTATAATAGAAGCCATCAAGCTAACATCCCCACCCAACTCACGTGCTAAAATATAACCTGAAATCGCCGTTGGCATAGCACCAAAAATAACTGCGATTGCCAACATTTGACCATCAAGTCCAAGCAACAAGCCTACACCATAAATAACCAAAGGAAAATAAAAAAGCTTTGCGATTGTAGAGACAAAAAGCTCCTTTTTTGCATGGCGAAGATATTTTAACTCAAGCCCAACACCTACCGACAAAAGACCGATAGGCAAAGCGGCGGAACTTAAAATAGAGAGTGATTTAATAACACTCAAAGGCAAAGCAACGCCACTAAAATTAATCAGCCCACCAATCACGCACGCCCCAATGAGCGGATTTTTAACAATAGTTTTAAAAAAAGCTCGAAACGAAAAATTTCCATGCCTTGTATAAATCGCAAAAACACTAATACACAATACATTTATCAAAGGTATCACAAACGCCATCAATATCGCCGCAAAAACCAAACCTTTATCGCCATACACGGAGTCTACAAATGCTAAAAAAACATAGCTATTAAATCGTATGCCACCTTGCGTAATGGAAGTAAAAGCCTTGTTGTCAAACTTCACAAAATAGTTAAGCACCATCAAGCTCAATAGCACAATAAAAATAGCAACAAAAGCAGTTGCAACTAAATTTAAAGAACTTAAAAGAGCAACTTTGGCAACAGCAAGCTTATATACAAGCAAAGATGGCATCAAAGCATAATAGGTAAACTTATCCGCCAAAGGCCAAAAATCACCCGCTGGAAAAGCTATTTGCTTAAAAAAATAGCCTAGCAAAATCAGCGAAAAAATAGGAATTAAAGAGTTTAAAATATATTCCAATGCCTATTACCTCTTGTTTATTAAAATATCTTATCTACCATACGTTTCACGGTATGTCTCATAATCGCCCTTAAAATCAATCACTCCACCATCAGCTTTTAACTCTATGATACGATTTGCAAATGCATCAATCAGCTCTCTGTCGTGTGTGGCACAAATCACGTTTCCACCAAATTTATACAACCCCTCACCTAGAGCGATAATCGCCTCCAAATCAAGATGGTTATCTGGCTCATCAAGAACCAAAAAATTGCCTTTTTGAAGCATTATTTTAGAGAGCATTATGCGATGTTTTTCTCCTCCGCTTATGCTTGATACGCTCTTTTTTTGCTCTTCGCCAGAAAACAACATCCTGCCTAAACACTTGCGTATCTCATCTAAATCTTTCTTTTCGTCATACTGTTGTAGCCATTCAAAAAGTTGCAATTCGCCTTTTATAACATCCGTTGTATTTTGTGGAAAATAACTCGGAATGATTGTTGCACCCCATTTTATCTTTCCGCTATCTAGCTCTTTCTCGCCTGTTAAAAGATTGCATAGTGTTGTTTTTCCAGCACCATTTGGTCCGATAAGTGCTATCTTATCGCCCTTTTCAACCTTAAAGCTTAACCCTTTAAAAACCTCATTCTCGCCGTAACTTGCATGTAACTCCTCCACCTCGAGAACTTCATTTCCAATCTCTCTTCCTACCCTAAAAACGATACTAGGGTCTCTGCGAGAGGATGTTTGCACATCTTCGATATTTAGTTTTTCTAGCCTTTTTTGACGAGATGTCGCCTGTTTTGCTTTGGAAGCATTCGCAGAAAATCTTCTAACAAACGCCTCAAGCTCCTCTTTCTCTTTTAGCTTTTTATCTCGCTCCATCTCTTGCTGTTTAGATATAAGGTTTGCTGCCATGTACCACTCATCGTAGTTGCCTGTAAATTCACGAATCTTTCTAAAATCCACGTCCAAAATATGTGTTACAACTGAGTTCAAAAAGTGTCTATCGTGCGAGATAACAACCATCGTGCCTTCGTGTCTTTTTAACTGCTCTTCCAACCATGAGATCGCCTCTAAGTCCAAGTTGTTGGTTGGCTCATCCAAAAAGAGAACATCAGGCTTTGGATAGAGTACTTGTGCCAATAAAATCTTAAACCTATCACCACCTGTTAGCTCGCTCATTAAGTTATTGTGTGTATCAACAGGAAAGCCCAAAACCGCCAAAATCTTCTCAATAACCACGTCCACTTCGTATGTTGGGTCTTCTTCTGCGCAAACCATCTCAAGCTCTGCAAGTCTGTCGTTGACCTTGTCGTCTGAAAAATCGCCATTTGCATACAGATACTCTTTCTCTTTGATGGCATCATACAGACGTTTATTGCCGTACATTACCGCATCTTTTAGGGTAAAATCCTCAAATGCGTATTGGTTTTGCCCCAAAACGCCAACTTTAAGTCCATTTTCTATGGATATATTACCGCTTGTGGCTTCGATTTGACCTGCCAAAATCTTTAAAAACGTCGTTTTTCCAGCACCATTTGCACCGATAAGCCCATATCGCTTACCTCTGTCTAGCTTTAAATTGATATTTTCAAAAAGTATTTGCTGTGAAAATCTTTTTGATAAATTGTTAATCTCTACCATATCTCTCTCTTTCTAATTTTTTATATTTTGATTATTTTGTATAACGTATCCTATCACAAACCAAGCCAACACAAAGACCATAACTCCCAAATCTGCATTGTATAAAAGCGACGCCATTATGCCTGCCATCGTTGCCAAAAAAGCCACAAAAAGGCTTTGCGTCCACAAAGAAAACAATACCAATCCAAAGCCGACCCAGCCAATAATGTTTTCGTAGATAACAACCCCTAGCATTGAACGAATAGAACACAATAGGGTTTGCGGATTTTTGGCGCAAGTTGCAACCAAATCATAACTTAAAAGCACCTCATCTCTAAGAAAAGCAAACCCAACGCTAAAAATCAACACAAAAGCAATATAAGGAATAAAAGAAAAAATTAAACCTTTTTTTTGCCATAGTGAAAATGCAAAAATAAGTACTATAGCTACCCACAAAACGGCACTATGATTTGCAATACCCTCAACTCTGAGCACCATCAAAGCACTTATTGCTATCATTATAGAACTTCCTGTTTCAAGCAAAGTGGCCTCTTGTTTCTTTGAGTTCATAATGCTAAAAATAAGATATATCAGTGCTATGATACCTAAAGCTCCATTGTCAAAATTTCTATATCGCCCATCAAATGCCATCATCAAGGATGCAGACAAAAACGCACCTAGGGTTAAAATATGCAATGCGTCATATTTTGTTCTATCTTGTGCAGAGCCTTGATTATACAGAGCAAACAACCCTTTTTGGACAGAAAAAGATGGTATCTGTGATGTTTGATTTACAAAATAGTACAGAGCCTTAGCACTTAACACAAAAGAGCAAAACATCAAAACAGTATCCCATAGCACATCATAATAGGTTCTTGCACTCATTAAATACTCATTGCCCTGCCAAACCAAGGCGGTAGAGCTTAAAAACAAAAGTGTAAAAAACGGTAAAAAACGCCTCTTTTGCTCAATCTTTTTATCCCAAATCAACAAAAGTCCTAAAAGAGAGACGCTACATGTAAGGACAAAAAGCCATAAAGCATTTGGATAGTTTGAGACTTCGCCGTTTAGGATATTTTTATCGTTCCTATCGGCATCCAAAAGCCCCCAATATCCTCCAACAGCACCCTCACTAATACGTTTCCACGGTTGGTCAAACGCCTCGATTATATTATATTTCCAACCCTCTTGATTGGCAAGTTTTACAAATCCTCGTATAAATTTGGCTTGATTTTCTAGACTCGGAACAGCATCTTGCCTTGCCCTTCCATCCGATGGCCAACCCGTCTCCCCGATAACAATAGGTTTTTGAGTTATCTTTTTATGCATCAGATCATAAATATCTCTAACATGTAAAAGTGCTCTATCGACACCTATTGGATTGTCTTCCCAATACGGCAAAATATGAATCGTAACTCTATCCACGGCAGATGCTATCTCTGGATGCTTATTCCAAAACTCCCAGACATCAGCGTATGTTACAACCACTTTTTCATCCACACGTTTTTTTGCCTGATGAAGATATGTTTCAAGCTGACTTGGAGCAACCTCTTGCCTTAGCAATGCCTCATTACCAATAACCAAAACCTCAACAATGTCACTATTTTCATTTACAAGTTTTACGGCTGTATCTATCTCTTTTTGCGTTGCCTTAGCATCAGCACCCACCCATGCGCCTATCCACATTTTAAGCCCATATTTTCTAGCGATGGATGGCACCTCTTCCATACCAACGCTTGAGTACATTCTTATACATTTGGTATATTTAGAGAGTATTTTCAGGTCTTTATCGACAC
Source organism: Sulfurospirillaceae bacterium (assembly GCA_028692875.1). Lineage (GTDB taxonomy): Bacteria > Campylobacterota > Campylobacteria > Campylobacterales > Sulfurospirillaceae > JAQUWL01. Next base: position 954 of record JAQUWL010000024.1, on the reverse strand, counting down.
CACTCAAAGAGATTTTAAACCCTTTTGCAAAATCAAAAGGCGACTCATTTTTTCCAAAAGGTGCGTAAGATAGACATTGAATTTTTTCACTTTTTTCAAGAAGTGGCACATCCAAAGAGGGCTTTGCCAAACCAAACCAAAAAAGTGCAAAGCAAAACATCAAAACAAGATAGCCTAAAGCAACAATAGCAACGTTTTTCATTTAAATATGTCCCATACAATAAGGTTTATTAGCGAGACGAAGGTCAATTTGTAAGTCGCCGCTGAGTTACTAATTTTGTGCAATTATATCACAACTGCTAAATACTTTTTTTCAATTACTGTTTGATACAGTCGCCTTTAAACGATTTTTAAATAAAATTTCGTACAAGTTTAAATTGGAGATTTTTTTTGCGATACATCATACCCTCAATACTAATAGCATCTCTTTTACAAATCTTTTTTTGGGTAAAAAGCGGAGATGATATTGTCGTTGTTCCAAGACTTGGTGGAAAACTTCAATCTGTTTCTTACTCTCCATACAAAGGCTTTGAGAGAGAATTTTTGAGCGATGAAGAGATCGAGGCGGATTTAGAAATCCTATCAAAAGTAACTAAAAAAGTAAGAACCTACGCCACCAAAGATGCCTCAAGAGTATTGGCTATGGTAAAAGATAAAAAGATAAAAGTTGATTTGGGACTTTGGATTTCAGGCGACGAAGAGGCAAACGAAAATGAGATAGAAACTGCACTTGAACTCTTAAAACGTTACTACTCTAAAATCTCAACCATCATCGTAGGAAACGAGGTTTTGCTTCGTGATGATATCAAAGAAGATCAACGTATCGGGTACATAAAAAGAATTTCAAAAGTTACTAAAAAACCAGTAACCACGGCCGATGTTTGGCATGTTTGGGTAAAACATCCCGATCTAGTTAGGTCTGTAGATTTTATAAATATGCATATTCTTCCATAT
>JAQUWL010000005.1 GCA_028692875.1 Sulfurospirillaceae bacterium | reverse complement strand
TTAAATTTGTTACACTAAGCGATGAATACTCTACTGGAAGCTCCATCATGCCACAGAAAAAAAATCCAGATGTTCCAGAGCTTTTACGTGGAAAAACAGGCAGGGTCAATGGAAACCTTATCTCCTTATTGACTGTTTTAAAAGGTCTTCCTTTGGCGTATAACAAAGATATGCAAGAGGACAAAGAGGGTGTTTTTGATAGTGTTGAGACTGCTTATATATCACTTAATATTTTAAGAGAAGCTGTTAAAACAATGAGTATTAACACGGAAAATATGATGTCAGCATGTCAAATGGGTCATTTGAGTGCAACGGATTTGGCGGATTATTTGGTAAAAAATTGTGATATTCCTTTTAGGGAGGCACATTTTATTACTGGTCGAGCAGTTTCACATGCTGAAAGTTTAGGGGTTGATTTGAGTGTTTTAAGTGCCGATGAGCTGAGAAAAATAGACACTAGAATAAAAGATGATGTTACTAAGTATCTTGATTTGACAAACTCTATGAATGCTAGAGTTTCACAAGGTGGAACCTCAACAATCTCTACATGTAAGCAGTTGGAGATATTTGAAAAATGGATAAACTCAAGAGGGTAGATGCCCTCTTGAGTTTTAAAGAAACTTTTTTGAATCGCTATCGCAGAGATGATTCCATGATAGCCTGGCACCACCCAGTAGATGGAAATGCAGATGCATAACCTCTTGCCCACCATCTGCACCATTATTTGTAATCAATCTATAACCGTTATCGTCCAGCCCCATTAATTTCGCAACTTCTTGTATGAAAGATGTCATATTTGCCATTATTTCTGGCGTGACTTGTTGAAAATTTTCTACTTCAACTTTTGGAATAATCAAAATATGAATCGGAGCTTTTGGATTGATATCGTGAAATGCCAGAAAATTTTCATTTTCCAAAACTTTATTGCAAGGAATTTCGCCTTTGATAATTTTACTAAATATTGTCATGTGTACTCCTTGATTGATTTTACTGAAATTATAGGTTAATTTAGCTTTTAACACTTTTATAATCAAAGTTTTAATACAATAACGCAAAAACAACTTAAGGCTAGACAATTGAAAGAAATGGAACAATCCATCGACGCTTGTGCGGATTTGGTTGAATTAGAAAAAATCAGAGTAGCTCTTTTTGGGAAAAAAGGTTATTTTGCTGCCCAGTTTAATGAGCTGAAAAATTTGGAAGGCGAAGCAAAAAAAGAGTTCGCCCAAACATTAAATACCAATAAAGAAAATTTTTTAGTGTGCTTAGAGCGTAAAAAACTCATTCTAGAGTCTTCCCTCATAGAGGAGGAGATGAAAAAAGATAGAGTTGATGTGTCGTTGTTTAATAGCGAAAGTACCGCTGGAGCACTCCACCCCGTAATGGAAACAATGGATCAAATTATTGAGTATTTTGTGGGTATGAATTTTTCTATCTAAGAGGGTCCCATGGTGGAGGATGACTTTCATAATTTTGAAGCACTAAATTTGCCAAAACATCATCCTGCACGCGATATGCAAGATACATTTTATTTTGAAGACAGTATGTTGCTAAGAACGCACACTTCTCCTGTTCAAATAAGAACGATGCTTTCTCAAAAGCCACCCATTCGCATGATAAGCCCCGGAGCAGTTTTTAGAAGAGACTATGATATTACGCATACGCCTATGTTTCATCAAGTAGAGGGTCTTGTGGTTGATGAGGCTGGAAAAGTTTCATTTGCAAATTTAAAATACATATTGGAAGATTTTTTAAAGCATATGTTTGGCGATGTTAAAGTTCGTTTTAGACCGAGTTTTTTCCCGTTCACGGAACCTAGTGCAGAAGCAGATATTAGTTGTATATTTTGTGGTGGTAGTGGCTGTAGAGTATGCTCTCACACAGGCTGGCTAGAGGTTTTAGGTTGTGGCATAGTTGATGAAAATGTGTTTAAAGCCGTGGGATACAAAAATGTGAGCGGATATGCCTTTGGGCTTGGTGTTGAGAGATTTGCGATGTTATTGCATAAAATACCCGATTTGCGTTCATTGTTTGAGGGAGATTTGAGATTGTTGGAGCAGTTTAGATGATAGTTACAAAAGAATGGCTAAATGAATGGATCGATATAGAGGATATATCAACTGAAAAAATTGCAACCACACTCAATGAAATAGGGCTGGAAGTAGACGGTGTGTCTTCTGTTAGAGTTCCTAAAAATGTTGTAGTTGGCAAGGTTGTATCTTGCGAAAAGCATCCCGATGCCGATAAACTAAATGTATGTTTGGTCAATATTGGACACAACAAAACAGAGCAGATTGTATGTGGTGCAAAAAATGTTGCTACTGAGCAATATGTTCCTGTTGCGCTTGTTGGCGCAGTTCTTCCAAATGGAATCCAGATAAAAGAGGCAGAGTTAAGAGGTGTAAAATCTTGCGGAATGATTTGCTCATCAACAGAGCTAGGTCTGCCAAAGATAAATGATGGAATTATGATTTTGGATGACAGTATTGGCGAGCTTGTTTTGGGCAAAGAGTTGAGCCAATACCCTTTAATAAATGATGATATTATTGATATAGGACTTACTCCAAATAGAGGCGATTGCTTGAGCGTTTACGGCGTCGCTAGAGATTTGAGTGTGCCTTTTGACTCAGAATTAAAAACACTTGATGAAAAACAAGAAGATGACAATCAACTAGGCGTAGGAAGAGTTTTAAATATCAGTGCAAGCGAAGCCATAGAGGGTTCATTTACTTATAAAGTATTTGACAATAAGTCCATAAAAGCACCTTTATTGATTCAGTTGAGATTAGGATTTGTCGGCATAGAAGAAACATGTGTTCTTGATAGATTACTCTCTTATGCAACGCACTCAACCGGAGTTTTGCTAAGAGCTTATACTCATGATTGTTTTTCCGTAAAAGAAGACAAGGCTAAGATCATTATAAATAAAGAAGATGGCTTAGATATTGTATTTGGCAACAAGAGAGCATCTATCGCAGGTATTTGGCAAGATAAAGAGTGTAAGGCAGATGAAAAAACATCTCGAATTATTTTGGAGGCGAACTATACACATCCAGATATTGTTTCTTTGCGAAGTGCAGGCAAAAAACTTCAAAGCGACAAGCATCTATATCGTTCACAAAGAGGTAGTGAGCCAGATTTAAATTTTGGGATGGAGTATTTTGTTGATTTGCTTTGTGAAAAATCCGACGTACTCGTTTATGCCGGTTCGCAACAGGTTGTGCAAGATTTTCATGAAGTGAGTATCAATATCGATCAAGGCGATATACGGAAAATGATTGGGGAAGAGATACCAAAAGAGAAGATTATCAAGATACTCAAAAAACTTGGGTTTAAAGTCAATTTTGGTTTTGAGCAAGAGGTTATGAACATAAAGGTTCCGCAATTTAGACCAGACGTTGTCAACAAGCAAGATATTTGTGAAGAGATAGTACGTATTGTGGGAATTGATAATATATCTTCAAAGCCTTTTGTGTTTGCCGAAAAAACAAAAACAAACACCTCTTTGGAAAATTTTAGAAAACGCAAATACTATCGCCATAGAGCAGTTTCGGCGGGATTTTATGAGACGTTGCACTTTGTGTTTGATGATAAAAAAATGATGCAAGAGCTTGGCTTGCCAACTGTTGTAAAAGGCAAAGAGCTTGCCAATCCTATAACAAATGAGTTGAACACACTTCGTGCTTCACTTTTGCCAAATATGCTAAGAGCCGTTAGTCAAAATGTAAAATTTGGCAAAAAAAGAGTAGCACTTTTTGAGATAGGTTCTGTTTTTGATGAACATAGAAATGAGAGTAAAAATATCGCTTTTGTCTATAGTGGCGAAGTGGGAATTGCTGAGGTGTTAAATCATGGCAAGCCACATAAGATAGGGTTTTTCGAGTTCGCTCGAAAAGTGGGAGATGTTTTGGGAGACTTTGAGATAGAGCCACTAGGAAATCCAAACTCTTTTAGCAGCCCTTACGAGAGTGCTAGGATTATTATTAATAAAAAAGAGGCGGGGTATATCTCAAGAGTTCATATTCAGACTGAAAAAAGTTTGGATTTGCCTCAAACTTACATTTGTGAGATGGATTTCTCGGCACTGCATTATGGTCGAAAGTGTGCCAAAGAGTATTCAAAATTTCCTGCTACTTCAAGAGACTTGAGTCTGATTATTCCTAAAGATATGTCTTTTGAAGAGATTAAAAAATACATATCATCTATTGCACCAAACGAGCTTATAAAATTTTCGGCGATTGACACATACGAGAGTGAAGCACTTAAAGATAAATTGAGCTTGACTATCAAACTTCATTTTCAATCAAATGAAAAGACGCTTGAAGATGATGATATCAATGGCATGATAGAAGCTCTTTTGAGTGGCTTGAAGAAAAGATTTGATATTGGCATAAGATGAAAAAATTAAATGTTTCCCCTAAAGGCTCTTTTGTATTTGAGACCGACCAGATAGCCAGCGATAAGTCCATTTCTCATAGGTGTTCTATCTTTTCGCTATTGAGTGATAAGCCATCTGTTGTGAGAAATTATCTACAAGCAGAAGACACTTTGTGTACGCTTGCTATTGTTCAAACTTTGGGTGCGACAGTTGAAAAAAAAGATGATTGTATGGTCATCACTCCACCATCTAAGCTTTTGGAGCCTCCTGCGATTTTGGATTGTGGAAATTCTGGCACAGCCATGCGTTTACTGATGGGTTTTTTGGCCTCAAGGGATGGATTTTTTGTTCTTCATGGAGATAAATACTTAGCAAGTCGTCCGATGAGACGTGTTGCTGATCCTCTAAGAAGTGTTGGTGCGATGATTGATGGAAGAAAAAATGGAGAGTATGCACCTTTGGCGATACGTGGTCAAAAACTTGAGCCTTTTAACTATGAGAGCAAGATAGCCTCTGCGCAAGTGAAAAGTGCACTGATATTAGCAGCTCTTACATGTAGAGATGCTTCCACTTTTAGTGAGCCAGAACTTAGTCGAGACCATAGTGAAAAAATGCTAAGAGGAATGGGTGCAAATATAAAAACAGATGGCTTGAACATAACCATTTATCCTCAAGAAAAACCGCTTAATCCTTTAAATATTACTGTTCCAAACGACCCTTCTAGTGGATTTTTCTTTGCGGTTGCTGCTTCTATCGTGCCCAATGCTAAAGTGATTTTGAAAAATATGCTTCTTAATCCAACACGCATAGAGGCATACAAAGTTTTATCCAAAATGGGTGCTAATGTTGAGTTTATAGAGCGAAGTAATGTTTATGAGAGCATAGGCGATATTGTTGTTTCAAATAGTGAGCTAAAGGGCGTGGTGGTTGAGAATAACATCTCTTGGCTTATTGATGAGCTTCCAGCACTTTCTATCGCTTTTGCGTGTGCCAAAGGCAAAAGCGTGGTTAAAAACGCTCAAGAGTTAAGAGTAAAAGAGAGCGATAGAATAACTTGTGTTGTTGAAAATCTTAAGCGATGTGGCATAGGGGTTGATGAGTTTGAAGATGGCTATGAAGTTGTAGGTGGTGTTTTGAAAAGTGCTTCCATAGATAGTCATGGAGACCATCGTATCGCTATGAGTTTTGCTATAGCTGGACTTGTTAGTGCGATGGAGATTTGCGATACTGAGTGTATAGCAACATCGTTTCCAAATTTTGTTACATTGTTGCAACAGATAGGAAATGTTGAGTAATGCAGATAAAACTTGCCAAAAGCTATGGTTTTTGTTTTGGCGTTAAACGTGCAATCAAGATAGCAGAAAACTCAAAAAATGCCTCCACGATAGGACCTTTGATTCACAATAACGAAGAGATAACTAGACTAAAAGAAAATTTTAACGTCACAACACTTCACGACATAGCTGAGGCGAAAGGCATTAAAAAGGCTATTATTCGCACACATGGCATTCCCAAAGATGATTTAAAGCTTTTAAAAGAAGAGAATATAGACGTTGTAGATGCTACATGTCCTTATGTTACAAAGCCCCAACAAATTTGTGAGCAGATGAGTAAAGAGGGATATGATATTGTTATTTTTGGAGATTCTTCGCACCCCGAGGTAAGAGGTGTTAAAAGTTATGCTATCGATAAAGCACACGTGGTTTTAAATGTAGAGGATTTGGAAAAACTCTCTTTTTCTTCAAAGATAGCAGTTGTTTCTCAAACCACTAGAAAGATTGATGAATTTTTAAAGATTGTAAATTATCTCGTGTCAAGACATAAAGAAGTTAGGGTTTTTAATACGATTTGCAATGCCACTTTTGAAAATCAAGATGCTGCAAGAGAGCTTGCAAAAGAGGCGGATGTTATGATAGTTATTGGTGGAAAAAACTCATCCAATACAAAACAACTGTATGCCATCTCTCAGGAGTATTGCAATCATAGCTATTTGATAGAGAGTGAAAAAGAGTTGAAGAAAGAGTGGTTTTTTGATAAACAGTTGTGTGGCATAACCGCTGGTGCATCAACGCCTGATTGGATTATCGAAAAAATTATTGGTAAAATAAGCGAAATTAAAGTATAATTAACCACTTTGGCATGTGCTTACATGTAAATAGGCTAAAAAAAATTAACAAAAAGGGAATACTATGGCTAATGAGGCGAACAAAACTGTTCAAACCGAAACCGCAAATGAGCATGAGGAGATGGATTTTGCGACCATGTTGGAGGAGTCGTTTAAGGACTCTGAAAAAGATGCACTGATTACAGGTGTTGTAGTTGCTATCAAGGACGATGTAGTCTTGGTGGATGTGGGTAAAAAATCTGAGGGAAGATTAAATATCTCAGAAGTTACCGATGAACAAGGCAACATTACATGTAAGATTGGTGATGCGATTGCAGTGGTTATTTCGGGCTTCAGAAACGAGCGACCTATAGTTTCTCATAAAAAAGCACTTCGTAAAGAGCGTGTAAAAGAGTTTATTTCAGGTTTTAGTGAAGAGGATGATATCACTATTGACGTAAAAGTAGTCAATAAAAACAAAGGTGGTTTTATCTGTGAAAATAAGGAAGGAATTGAATTTTTCTTGCCAAAATCACAAGCTGCCGTTAAAGATATGAATACCCTTATGGGCAAGGTTCTTAAAGTTAAAGTGATTAAGGTTGATACAGAAAATGAATCAATCGTTGTTTCTCGCAAAAAGTTTTTGGATGATGAGCGCAAAAAAAGAAAAGAGATTGTTCAAGAGTTGATTGATAAAGATGAGGTTGTTGAAGGAACTATCAAGAAGATAACTACTTACGGTATGTTTGTAGATGTTGGTGGAATTGATGGCTTAGTGCATTATAGTGAGATAAGCTACAAGGGTCCAGTAAATCCTAGCACACTTTATAGCGAAGGCGAAGTGGTTCCTGTTAAAGCTATTAAGTATGACAAAGAAAAAAGACACCTTTCCCTATCTATTAAAGCAGCTATGCCAGACCCTTGGGAAGAGATTAAAGGCGAGTTAGAGACAGGAGATTCTATCAAGGTTACCATTAGCAATATTGAGCCATACGGTGCATTTGTTGATTTGGGTAATGATATTGAAGGCTTCTTGCATATCTCTGAAATCTCTTGGGATAAAAATATTAAACATCCTCGTGATTATATCGAAGAGGGTCAAGAGGTTGATGTTGAGGTTATTGAGATTGACCCCGTAGAGAGACGTTTAAGAGTTTCATTGAAAAATATTCTTCCAAAGCCATTTGATGATTTTATGAAAAAATATAAAACCGGCGATGTCGTTAAAGGCGAAGTAACAACGATTACAAATTTTGGTGCATTTGTTAAAATAGGTGGCATTGAGGGATTGCTTCATAATGAAGATGCATCTTGGGATAGAAACAATAAATGTAAAGATTTGCTTACTGTTGGAGGTGAGATTGAGGTTAAGATCGTAAAAGTGGATGAAGAGAATGAGAAAGTATCTTTAAGTAAAAAAGAGCTTGAAGATAGCCCAATTCAAAGTTACGCCAAATCTCATGAAAATGGTGATATCGTACTTGGAAAAATAAGAGATATTAAAGATTTTGGTATATTTGTTGAGCTAGAAGAGAATGTGGATGCTTTAATTCGCAAGGAAGATTTGGGTCCTGTTGAGGGAGAAGATCTTAAAATCGGCGATGAAATCGAAGCTGCGATTACATTTATTGACGATAAGAAAAACCGAATAAGATTGTCTGTTAGAAGATTGTCAAAGCTCAAAGAGAGAGAAGCTCTAAAAGAGATTAACAAAGAAGAAAAAATGACCCTCGGGGATATACTGAAAGATCAACTGAAGTAGTCAATGCAAACGAAGATACTCGGTACTTTTTTTACGATTATTTTTGTCGGGATTTTGGTTTTGTTTTATAAACTTTTAAACCAATCTGACGAACCAAGAGTAGAATTTACCGAATATCTTTCGCCTTCAAAAAAAACAATAAAAAAAGCTCCAGAAGATGCAATGTGGGTCAAAGAGTTGGCTCAAAAAGACAACAAGGAGTTTTCGTTTCCCGTAAATGAACTATTTATGCAGATTGATTTGAGAGAGAGCATCTCAAGAAAAATAAAATCCTACAAACTCGTTATAGATAAAGCTGATACCTATTCGCTTTTTTGTATCGTGCAGACTCTATCAACGTTTGATTTGCCTTATGTTATTGTCAAGGAGCAGAAGGCTCCGATGATTTATCTCAGCGACAAATCAGATACTGTTTTAAAAAAGATAGTGGTTGAGCTTGAGAAGTATGATATTAAATCAAAAATTATTGAGGTATGGTTATGAAAAAGAAGAAAATTGTTGTATGTGATGCTATTCATCAAAGAGGATTTGAGCTTCTTTGTGCAGAAAAAGATATTGAAGTAATTGACGCAGTCTCTTTGCCGAAAGATGAGCTTTTGAAAGTTATCGGTGATTGTGATGTTGTAATAACGAGAAGTTCTACCGATGTTGACGAGAAGTTTTTAAATGCCGCAAAAAACCTAAAAGCTGTTGTAAGAGCCGGTGTTGGAGTAGACAATGTTGACCAAGAGGGTTGTAGCAGAAGGGGTATTATTGCCATGAATGTTCCAACGGCGAACACAATAGCTGCGGTCGAGCTTACACTAGCCCATCTGCTTGGAACGGCAAGAAGTTTTACAAATGCTAACAATCATCTTAAAAATGAAAGAATTTGGAACAGAGAGAAGTGGTATGGAGTAGAGCTTTGCGACAAAAAATTAGGTGTTATTGGATTTGGTAATATCGGTAGCAGAGTGGCAATTCGAGCCAAATCTTTCGGGATGGAAATCGTAGCATATGATCCTTATGTGCCATCTTCAAAGGTAACAGATTTGGGAATGACCTATGCGGAAAATTTTGATGATATTTTGGCTTGTGATTTTATAACTATACATACTCCTAAAAATAAAGAGACAAGCAATATGATCTCATATGATGAGATAGCTAAAATGAAAGATGGAGTGAGACTTGTAAACTGTGCCAGAGGCGGACTCTATAATGAAAAAGCACTTTATGATAGTATTAAAAGTGGAAAGATAGCATTTGCTGGCATTGATGTTTTCTCTTATGAGCCAGCAACAGATCATCCTTTGTTGGATTTGGAAAACATTTGCGTTACGCCCCATTTGGGTGCGAATACTTTGGAATCCCAAGAAAAAATAGCTATCAGTGCAGCAGAGCAGGCCATCAGTGCAGCAAGGGGTGTGAGCTATCCTAACGCATTAAATCTGCCTATTAAGGCTGAGGAACTACCACAATATCTCGAGCCATATTTGGAGTTAGTTCAGAAGATGGGCTTCTTGGCGGCACAAATCAATAAATCATCTATCAAGTCAATCAGAATCGAAGCTGAAGGCGAAATCAGTAAACACGCTAAAACGCTATTGACATTTGCTGTGGTTGGCTCACTCAAGGAGTCTTTGGGCGAAAAAATAAACTATGTCAATGCAGAATTTGTGGCAAAAGAGAAGAAAATTGAGACAAAATTTGATATGGTAAATACCGCAAGTGCATATAAAAATAGAGTTACTATCAATATTACAACAGAAAAAAATGTAACCAGTGTGAGTGGAACCGTTTTTGGAGAAGATGAGCAAAGAATCGTTGGAATTAACGGATTTAGATTTGACTTTAAGCCTAAAGGCAAAATGATTATCTTCAAGAACTCAGATGTTCCAGGGGTTATTGCAAGCATTACTACTATTCTTGCAAAATCGCAAATTAATATTTCGGATTTTAGGTTAGGTCGAGGAAATCATGGCTATGCAATGGCTGTCATTTTGGTAGATACAGATATTGACAAGAAAATTATTACTGAACTCAATGCTTTGGAAACATGTGTCTGGGCTGAATATGCTGTGTTGTAATTAAAATTTATAGGAGTGTGCGTGAATTTTAAAACAAATATGGGAGAGGCATACTCTCCTGTCTATTTTTTAGCGTCCCTTGGAGGTGGAGGCTTGGCAGTCTCTATTTACATGTATTTGATGTTTATGATTGAGCATCCAAAGGTACCATTGGCAACTTATGAGTTTATAGCTCCATTGTTGTTTGAAGGCTCTATCTACTCTGTCTTGGTTAGTGTTGCACTTTTGGGGGTGCTGTTTTTTACCTTTTTGCATTTTAGGCTTTTGATTTGGAACTTTAAGGAATTAGCACTTTTTAGGCAAAGTGAACTTTGTGCGAAGCTTAAGGCTACAAACGAGGAGGTTTCCTTGATGGCAATACCATTGACTTTGGCGATGAGCGTCAATGTTTGTTTTGTTTTAGGAGCAACTTTTGTGCCCCGTTTGTGGGAATATGTCGAGTATCTATTTCCATTTGCTACTTTAGCTTTTTTGCTCATTGGGGCTTATGCACTTCGTATTTATGGTAGATATCTTATAAGGCTTTTTACTAAAGGCGATTTTGATTTTAGTAAAAACAGCAGTTTTTCGCAACAGATTGCGACCTTTGCATTTGCAATGGTTTCTGTTGGCTTGGCTGCCCCTGGTGCTATGAGTCAATGTGTTTCAATGTCGGCATTTGCACTCTTTTTTTCAATCTTTTTTGGAATTGTCTCGGTTGTATTGATGTTTATCAATATGATTTTAGGTTTTAAATCAATTTTGAAATACGGCATTGACAAAGAGTCTTCTGTGACGCTGTGGGTTTTTATTCCTATTTTTACCCTTTTGGGCATTGCGCTAGTGAGGATTAGTTTTGGACTTGTTCACAATTTTCAGCAACAACCCTCACCATCAATGTTGTTTATATTAACTTCAGCCATCGTTTCTTTTCAGCTGCTTATAGGTATCTGCGGATATGCCATCATGAAGAGTATTGACTACTTTAATCAATACATTTATGGAGAGACGAAAAGCAAAAGCGCATTGGCTATTATCTGCCCTGGAGTGGCGTTTTTTGTATTTGGTATGTTTTTTATTACTTTTGGATTGTTGTATAACAATGTTTTTGAGATTTTTTCTTTGGGATATTTTATTGTTTTAACCCCTTTTGTTTTAGTACAAATGGCAACGATAAAAATATACCTTCTTTTGATAAAAAAATTGATTTTAAAATAGAGTATACTCCCCGTCGTTAAAACGGGGAACTATTTTTAATTATTATAATATATTATAAAACAAACTGTTTCTTTTCTTGAAATATATAGATATTTTAAATAATACAATCTTAATCCGCCTTGCTATAAAATAGACAACTAGTTAAATAATTTTAGGATGTTGTTTTAATGAAAAATATACTTTTTGCTCTAATCTCTCTTTGTTCCTTTGTGTATGCTACTTCGGTGCAAACCGTAAATCCTAGATATGAATTGATTGAAACCAAAAGCGTTAGAAGCGGTGTTGTTTATGCACCAATTACGCAGGAGGTTGTTGCAAAAAAATCAGGACTCATAACTCGCATGTACGTTGATGAGGGAAGTGTGGTTAAAAAAGGGGATATGCTTGCTGAGATAGACACTGTTGCCTCGCAAGAAGCGATAGAAAATGCCAAAAACGCCCTGCATTCATCTAGGATTTTTGTTGATAGTGCAAAGACGATGATAGAAGAGTCAAAAAATTCATTGGAGATTAAAAAGCGTTTATATGAAGATGCTCTTCGTGATTTTGAAAGATATAATGAGCTTTTTAAAAGTGGCGTGATTTCGCAAAGGGATTATGAAAAGCAAGTTTTAGACAAAGAGGTTAAGCAAAAAGAGTATGAGTCCTATAAGCAAAATCTAACCATCAAAGAACAAGAGTTTCAAAGGGCAAAATTTTCTCAAAATATCCAAAGTTCAAACCTTGCCATAAATCAAAATGAGATGAAATATTCTCGAATCAAAGCTGAGATAGATGGCGTTGTGACGTCAAAATATGCCAATGAATCTCAAGTTGTCTCTCAAGGCGAAAAGATATTGAGCGTTTCAAATGTTAAAGAGTTGATGGTTGAAGCCTTTTTTGACCAAGAGAGTTTTGCCTCATTGAAGCGCAATCCAAACGTACATGTAGAGATTTCCAGCACAAATCAAATAAAAGATGCAAAAGCGATACATTTGGTGCCTAGGGCCGATCCTGTAACTCATACTTATAAGGTTAAGTTTTCTATTGAATCAAGCGGACTTTTTCCTGGTATGTATGTAAAAATTATTACCATCTTATCTTCTGAAAAGTATTTAAGTATACCAACCTCAGCCCTACATGTAAGAGGAGGGATGACAGGTGTTTTTTGTGTTGAAGATAAAAAATTAAAATTTGTTCCAGTTGATGTCAAGAAGATGGAGAGTGATTTTGTAGCCATTGAAGGATTGAATGAAAAAGCTCAAGTTGTTCTTTATCCGAAATATGACTATGAAGACGGAATGAGTTTATGAATACGGATTTGAATATCGCTGGAAAATTGGCTCAAAAGTTTATCCAAAATCCAATAACTCCGCTGATTGCTTTGGCGATTTTTCTTTTTGGAATTATCGCTGTTATTTTTACGCCACGGGAAGAAAATCCCCAAATAAATGTTCCTTCTGCAAATATTATCGTCCAATATGCTGGAGCAAACGCTGGGGAGATTCAAAATATCATCGTTGAGCCATTGTCTAGAAAGCTCAATGAAATGACAGGTGTGGATCATGTGTATGGTTTTGCAAGTGATGATATGGCAGTTGTTAGCGTGCGTTTTAAGATTGGCGAAAATAAAGAAGACTCTTATTTGAAGCTCTATGATAGAGTTATGCAAAATATGGATTCTTTGCCTCAGGGCGTCTCAAGCCCACTTTTTAAGCCTATTGATATTGATGAGGTGCCCATTGTTACATTTGCTCTTGCAAGTAAGCAGTATGATGATGCCAAGCTATATCAGGTTGCGCAAAATATGCTTAGCCCCCTTTCAAGTGTGCCAAACGTCTCAGTTGTAGGCATTTTGGGTGGACATAAAAAGCAGTACAACATATTTTTAGACCCTATGAAACTATCCTCTTTTTCGCTTTCAACTCAAGATGTGCAAAACGCATTGAATGCTACAAATATAGCCCAATCGCTAGGCGAGCCTCAAGGGCAAAAAAGTGCTATTGAATTACGACTTCAAAGTCCTATTGACTCGATCTCTTCGCTTCAAAATCTTATTATTGCAACGCACTCAAACAAAGTTGTCTATCTTCGTGATGTGGCTCGCATTGAAGATGGAGTTGATGTTCAAAATAGGCATGAAACCTATGCGTATCTGGGCAAAGCAAATACGCAAGATGCACACTATAAGGTTGGAGAAAAATTGCATCAAGTAAGCGTTTATGTTGCTAAAAAACGTGGCTCAAATGCGGTTTTTGTAGCAAATGATGTTTTGAAAAAAATAGAAACCATCAAGCAGACGCTTCCTTTGGGTGTCGACATGATTGTGACACGCAATGATGGACATAAAGCCAACGAGGCGGTAAATGAGTTGATTTTTCATCTTGCCATCTCGGTTGCTATTATCGTAGCTCTTTTGATGTTTATGCTCGGATGGAGAGAATCGTTAATCGTCTCCATGGCGATACCGTTGATTTTGGGGGTAACTCTTTTTATTGGCATGGGGGCAGACCAGACGATAAATCGCATCACGCTTTTTGCTCTAATTTTGGCTTTGGGTTTATTGGTAGATGATGCCATCGTGGTTGTTGAAAATATCCATCGTCATTTTGGGCTAGGGAAACTAGGTAAAAAAGAGGCGATTGTTTTTGCCACCAATGAGATAGGTGGCTCTACAAATATCGCTACTTTTGCTGTTATTTTCGCTTTTTTGCCTATGTTTTTTGTAACAGGAATGATGGGTCCTTATATGGCACCGATTCCGTTTAATGTTCCTGTTTCGATGATCGCCTCTTTGATGATAGCTTATATATTTACTCCTTGGGCGGCGTATCGTTTTTTACCTTTACATGTAAAGAGTGAAGAAACAAATCCAAAAGAGTCTAAGACATATCGTACTTACGAGGCTATATTAAAACCAATGTTGCATTTTCGCTCTAAGCGGTATCTTTTTTTTGGAGTTGTTTTGGCTCTTTTTGTACTCTCGCTTTCTCTGCCAATATTTGAAGCTGTTAAATTTAAAATGCTCCCAGGGGCAAATAAAAACACTTTTAATATAACAGTCGATTTGCCACAAAATAGCTCTTTGGATGCAACAGAAAAGGTGTTAGAGTGCATAGGTGGACATCTTTCAAAAGAGGCCGAGATTAGTGATTATGAACTTTTTGCGGGATTGGGCGGAGTTGTTGATTTTAATGGACTTTTAAGAGGATCTTCTATAAAAAAGGGCGACAATGTTGGCGAAGTGCGTGTAAATCTTAAAGATTTTCAAAAACGAAAAGAGAGCTCAGCCCAACTTGTTAGCCGTTTGCGTCCGCTTGTTCAGTCCTGTTCGATTAATAATAATGCCAATATTAAACTTGTTGAAGACCCTCCTGGTCCTCCTGTTAAAGCAACGGTTGTTGCTGAGATTTATGGTGGGGATGTTATGGGCAGAGAGAAGATAGCTCGCTTGCTTGAAAATAAGTTTAAGAGTATTGATGGTGTAGTGGATGTGGATACTTCAAGCGAAGATATGAGTATTGAGTATGAAATAGTTCCAGATTTGTCAAAGATGGCATTGAGCGGAGTTGGAGTATCGCAGGTCGTGAGTGCCTTGAAAATAGCATTTGATGGAGTTATTATTTCTAAAGTGCACGACAATAAAGCAAAAGAGCAGATCAATATCTTTATGCAGCTTGAACCATCAAAAAAAGGCACATTGCAAAAACTTGAGCAGATATTTGTTGTCTCAGCCAAAGACTCAAAGCAGATAGCCTTAAGTGAACTGGTTATGATGCGACCAAAAAATGCATCGCCTTCTCGTATTAGTAAGGATATAAAGGAGCTAGTTGAGGTTACTTCTGAGATGGATGGCAGAGGTTCTTTGTATGCTTTGCTTGATCTTTTTGGTGACCTAAAGAGCAATCATATCGAAGGGTTTAATGTTTTGTATGATGGAAATCCTCGTCTAAATCTTACTCTGGTTGATGTGCAAAATAGCCAAAAATATGACCTTGTTTGGGGTGGAGAGTGGGAATTAACTTTTGATGTTTTTAGGGATTTGGGTGGTGCATTTGGTGTGGCTCTTATTCTTATCTACCTTCTTTTGATAGCCTATTATGGCTCTTTTTCACTTCCTGGCATCGTTGCCTCAGCTGTTCCTTTGACATTTATAGGTGTGCTTTTTGGACACGCCTTGTTTGATATATTTACGCCGACTTATTTTAGTGCTACAAGTATGATAGGATTTATTGCACTGGCTGGGATTGTAGTGCGAAACTCTCTTTTACTGGTGGATTTTATGAAGAGCAGATGCGAAGAGGGAGCTTCCATTGAGGAGGCGGTCATAGAGGGCGGAGCAACTCGTTTTAGACCGATTTTGTTAACTGCTCTGGCTATTATTTTGGCTTCGTTTGTCATCGTGGCCGACCCTGTATGGCAGGGTTTGGCGATTTCGTTGATTTTTGGAGTTGCTGTATCAACAGCAATGACACTCTTTGTAGTGCCACTTCTATTTTGGAGAAAAATGCGTAAAGCGTCCTAAAAAAACTATCTTTTTAAGATAGGAAACATCCTCTTTGTTTGAACATAGAGTTTCATAAGTTTGTAAAACATCAAGCGTTTATTGAGCATCTCCTTTCTTCTGTAGCTACTGTCTTGCAGACAGATAAAAACTTCTTCAAGTGCTTGTTTTTCTGCAACGGAAAGGTTTGTCATAAGGCATCCTTCGCTTGATTGTTTATTTTTCTCACTAGCCTGACAATATCCTCATCTTTTAAAACGCCCAACATTGTAAAGACCACAGGAACCGCCATGGGTGCGCTACTTCCCAGTCGCCACTCCTGATATGTTCTCATTGGAATACCGATGTTTTCAGCCATCTTTTTCTGCGAAATTTTTTTCCCCAGATTTTCAGCTTCTACGGCATTGTGCAAAAGGTTGATGATATCGCTCGTTTTCATAGCCGTCATTGTAATTTAATCTGTATTAAATGTAGTTTAAAAATTATAAAATATACAATTAAATTTATATTTTAAGAATTATAATGTATATAATGATAATTATATAAAATTAAATACAAATTATTATTTATAAAATATACGAAAAAACGTATATAAAAATATTAAAAAGAAGTTTATAAAATTAGTTTTGGTATAATCTCCCAAATTTAAACAGGAGCAGATAATGGCCTCTATCGGAATGGGCGATCTCAAAAAAGGGTTGAAAATAGAAATCAACGGAACTCCGTATAAAATCGTTGAGTACCAACATGTAAAGCCTGGAAAGGGTGCGGCGTTTGTACGTTGCAAAATCAAATCTTTCATGGATGGAAAAGTTATCGAGAAGACATTTCACGCAGGAGACAAGTGTGAAACTCCAAATCTTGAAGACAAAATAATGCAATTTTTATACGATGATGGCGAGTTTTTACAGTTTATGGATAGTGCAACATACGAGCAAATAGCTCTTACGCATGATCAAGTAGGCGAGGCGGCTGATTGGATTATTGATGGTATGAATGTAGATATGCTTTATCACAATGGCAAGCCTATAAGTGTTGAGGCTCCGCAGTTTGTTGAGCTTAAAATCGTTGAAACTCCACCAAATTTTAAGGGTGACTCACAAGGTGGCAAAAAACCTGCAACACTTGAGAGTGGGGCAGTTGTTCAAGTACCTTTTCATGTTCTTGAGGGTGATGTTATCAAGGTAGACACTGTTCGTGGCGAGTATTTAGAAAAAGTAAAATAGTTTTTTAAGGAGATTTTCGATGCCAAAAGTTCTTATTCCTCTTGCGGTAGGCTTTGAAGAGATAGAGGCGGTTACGATTGCGGATATACTTAAAAGAGCAGGTGTTGCGGTGGAGCTAGTGGCATTGGAAAATCTTGATGTGGTTGGAGCACACGGCATTGTGATAAAAGCACAGACGCATATCAAAGGTATCAAAGCAGATGATTTTGATATGGTTGTTCTTCCTGGAGGACTTCCTGGGGCAACCAATTTGGCTAAAAGTGCCGATGTTAAGGCATTGCTGAACACCTTTGCTCAATCTAAAAAATATATCGGTGCTATTTGTGCGGCACCTTTAGCGCTTAAAGAGGCGGGAGTTTTGCGTAACGCCTATACATGTTATCCGTCTTTTGAGAAAAAAATACAAGCCGATGGTTATACAAGCGATAAAGATATCGTGTGTGATGAAAATATAATTACCTCAAAAGGTCCAGCGACAGCTATGCCATTTGCACTTTTTTTGGTTGAAAAACTGATGGGTGTAGATGCTTCAAATCGACTCAAGAAAGAGTTGCTTTTTTCCAATTAAATTTTTTTCAAACCCCAAAATATAAAGTTTTGTTTTTACCAAAATGTGATAAAGTTGTAGCATGATAAATGATAGAATAAAAATAGGGGTAATGAATACCCTACGTGTCGAAAGACGCACAGGAAACGGAATGTACCTAGTTGCTAGTGATGGTCAAGAAGTTTTGTTGCCCAACCAATATATAACAGATGCTATGGTTGAGGGCACAGTAGTTGAAGTTTTCATCTATACGGATTCGGAAGACCGTTTGGTCGCAGTAACTCATAAGCCAGAAGCAATGTTGGGTGAATTTGGATACTTTGAAGTGGCTGATATTGCCTCTTTTGGTGCGTTTGTCAAATGGGGTTTGCCAAAAGACCTTTTTATTCCCAAAAGTTTGCAAAAAACACCTTTTGAGGTTGGTAAAAAGTATGTTTTGCGTGTTGGTTATGACGAGCGGACACACAGACTTATAGGCTCTCAAAAG
Source organism: Sulfurospirillaceae bacterium (assembly GCA_028692875.1). Classification (GTDB taxonomy): domain Bacteria; phylum Campylobacterota; class Campylobacteria; order Campylobacterales; family Sulfurospirillaceae; genus JAQUWL01. The sequence continues at coordinate 80,880 of JAQUWL010000005.1, read as the reverse complement.
TTTTCAACCTTTTTTAGAAGTGATTTGGAGCATTTAAAGGTCAATCAAGAGGTCGATATTCTTGTGCGAGAGCGTACCGACTTGGGATATAAAGTAGTTGTCGACAATGCTTACGATGGGCTTATCTATCACAATGAGATTTTTGAAGAGATAAATGTTGGCGATGTTAAAAAAGCCTACATTAAAAAAGCCAGACTTGACAAAAAGTTAGACATTTCATTGCAACCTATTGGCGATAAAAACGAAGATGCTGGGGCTATGAAGATAAAAGAGGTGCTTGAGCAGCATAATGGTGTGCTGAAGTGTACCTACAAGACTGAGCCTTTGGAGATTAAAAAGCTATTTGGCTTGAGTCGAAAAAACTATAAAAAAGCATTAACTCGGTTAATTAAAGCAAAGATAATTTCTTTGGATGATGAAAAAATATCCCTTATTGTAAAATGAAAAATATAGCTATCGTTGGCGCTGGTGCTTCTGGTTTGGTTTGCGCCATCACTTGTGCTAGGGCTGGTTTAAAGGTAGATGTTTTTGAAAAACACACAAAACCAGCTCGTAAAATACTTGCAAGCGGAAATGGCAGATGCAATCTTCTAAATAAAGATACAAACATCTGTCATTTTCATTCCCAAAATCCATCTTTTGTTTTGCCATCCATATCTGTTTTTTCCTTTTCAAAATGCTTAGATTTTTTTTGCGATATCGGTATCGAAGTAGTGGAGGGAGAAAAAGGAAGACTTTATCCTCGCTCTCTTTGCTCTTCAAGTGTCGCAGAGTTGCTGTTTTATGAGTGTAAGCGTTTGGGCGTTGGTTTTGAGTTCGGATGTGAAGTCTTACATGTACAGAGTGCAAATGAAAAATTTGCTCTACATGCAGAGGATAAAAAACTTATTTTTGATGCTATTTTGATAGCCACGGGCGGTATGAGTATGCCATCTCTTGGTGGAAGTCAAAGCGGATATGAATTTGCTAAAAAGTTAGGTCACAGCATCATCGAAACCGCTCCATCGCTTGTTCAACTTGAGAGTTCAGATAAGACTATCAAAGAAGCGAGCGGTGTAAAGATTGATGCAAATATCGAGATATATGTCGAAAATTCTTTACATGTAAGCTCTCGTGGCGATGTTCTTTTTGCAGACTATGGTGTTTCTGGCTCTGCCGTTTTGGATGTGAGCAGAGTTGCAAGCGTAGCACTTCAAGAGAGAAAAAACGTCAAAGCAAAGATAGATATAATGCCCTCATTTTCAAAGGAGGAGCTAAGAGTTCTTTTGCAAAATAGGCTAAAAAAGACAAATAAAAAAAGTGTTTCAATGTGGCTTGATGGTTTGATAAATAAAAAACTAACATCTTTGGTTTTAAAAAGTAGCTCCTTGCCAAAAAATATATTTAGCTCTGATGAGCTTACAGCAAAAGATATGACAAAACTTGCATTTGGAATGAAAAATATCGAGATAGAGATAACTGGTACAAAAGGTTTTAAGAGTGCAGAGGTAACTGCTGGTGGAGTAGATACCAAAGAGGTCGATGCAAAAACAATGATGTCTAAAAAGGTTCAAAACCTCTACTTCAGTGGCGAAGTTTTGGATGTGGATGGGGATTGTGGCGGATACAATCTGTATTGGGCGTGGGCAAGTGGTTTTGTGGCTGGGCATTCAATGGCTCGAGAAAAAGCTTGATTTTAAAAAATATCCAGGAGTGGGCGATGAAAAAATGGTTTGTGATTTTGACTTTTTTTACTACTTTTTTGTTTGGCGATGTTAGGAATGTAAAAGTGAGTGAAGAGTTTATAAAAAGTGGTGTGAAGATTATTGATATTCGCACGGAGCCTGAATGGGAACAGACTGGCATCGTTAAAGATTCTATTTTGATTACGTTTTTTGATGCGCAAGGCGGATACAACGAGAAGGAGTTTTTGTCAAAACTCGATAAATATGTTAGTAAAGATAAAGAGTTTGCTCTGATATGTCGAACGGGAAATCGCACCACGGCGGTTTCGGAGATTTTGGGCAAATCCGGCTATAAGGTTATAAATCTAAAGGGCGGAGTAAAGAAACTGATGGAACAAGGTGTTGTTTTGGAGCCTTTGAAGTAGGGCAAAAGTTAAAAGTTTAGACCTGACCCCCTTTTTTTCACCCTTTTTTTCATAATTGACAAAAAAATACGATAATCGTATAATTATGGCAAAAAAGGAGTTCCAGTGAAAGCAAAAGATATCGCTAGCATTTTTGGTGTTCCACAATCCACATTAAATGAATGGAAAAAAGAGGGGCATTCAAAAAAAGCTTTAGCTGATTTTTTAACCAATGTCGATAAAGAATCTATTTTAAAGTTATATAAGTCCGCAACAGCTTACGATATGCTTGTCGCAACGGTTAATACTTCCATTGGCAATGAAGAAAAGCATCTTGGAGCTAGTGATATTAAAAAGCTTCTGATGGGGAAAAGCCCTGAAAAACCTATTGAAAAATATGCCTTAGATGTTATCAAAACAGAAGCTCTCAAAGAAGAGATAGAAGATTTTGCAATGCATTTTAAAATACCAATGAAAAAAGTCTATAAAGTGCTAAACCATGGATACTAAAACGCATCAATTCATCCTTGCGACGTATGCTAAACAAATTAAAGCACTCAATGATTTAGTCGGCGAATGTAAAAGGTTACTACCCAATAACGATTTGTCATTTTTAAGATTTGGTGGTGGTACGGCATTGGCGATTTATCATTTTCAGCACCGAAAAAGTTTTGATATTGATTTGTTTGTTACTGACCCACAACTGTTGAATTATCTTAGCCCCAAACATTGGATAGAAGACTCGAATACATTTAATACCGCTAAGTATATCGACTTGGCAAATCATATAAGGTTGCTTACCAGAGAAAACATTAAAATCGACATTTTAGTATCGCAAGATTTTATTAGTCAGCCAATCATAGATAGTAGTCAAGCTTTTTTTCATGAGACTATTTATGTCGAAAGTTTGGAAGATATTTTGGCAAAAAAAATAGTCTATAGGAAAGATCAAAACAAAGCAAGGGATATTATCGACCTAAGCGTTGCACTTTATCATGATGAGTTTATTTTTGAAAAGCTTTTACAATATGAAGCAGTTTTACTTCAGGATTTACACGATTTGCATGATGCACTTCAAAGACTTAATTATCAGAGATATTTGGATGAAATTGATTTGGTTGAGCCAATCGAATCTTACTTAGAGGTTGCAAAAAATGCTCCCAATTCAATTATGAAAGCACTTAAAAAATATTTGTGAAAGGTAAATAGTTATATTTTTTGCGATAAATTTTTGAAAAGCTTTTTATTAAAAAAACCCAAACTGCTAGTTGTAAATATGGTTTGAAAGTTGCTTTAGACTCCATAAAAAGCCGTGGGAGGCGAGATTATGGAGCGAGATATTATAACAGTTTATTGTTTAATTGATGAGTATTTGAAGGTATCAGGGATAAAAGATGATGTTAGAGCAGAGATTAGTAATGCAGAAGTGCTGCTTATCGGGTATATGGCAGTGAATGATTTTAGTGGTAACTACTATAAAGCCCATCAGTATTCTATGATGATGCAGTTGGTCAAAAGGATTGATTACACGAGATTTTTGCGTCGCTTAGCCAAAATAAATGAAGTGTTATCAACACTATTTTTATTTCTAGGCTCATTGTTTCAGTGATTAAATGGTGTAAAGATTTACTCTGTTGATTCTTTTCCTGTTGAATTATGTCAGATAACAAGGCAAAGTAGAGTCAGATTGTGGAGTGATCCATCTTTGAAAGGGTACAATGCATCCAAAGGGAGATTCTTTTATGGACTTAAAGTCCATATGGTAGTGACAACCGATAAAGAACCTGTGATGGTACATATTTCACAAGGCTCTATACATGATGTTACGGCTGGGTATCAATTCATGCATCATCTACCCAAAGAATCGATTACAATTGGAGATAAAGGGTATGTTTCATCAAAGTTAGAAGCTTTTTTAAAACAGTTTGAGATTGTACTTTCACCCATTGGGCGTAACAACATGCAACAAGAAAACAAAGAAGAGTATTTTACCAAGCGTAGAATTAGAAAAGGTGTTGAAACTGCCTTTTCTATGATCACTACTAAGTTTGGTAAAGTGATTAAGGCTACAACCATTGGTGGCTTTTTAACAAAGCTTAGACTTTTCATCACTGCGTATGCTATCAACTGCTTTTTGAAGCTTAGTGATGACAAAAAAGCTCTTCTGTTTAACTAGCAGTTTGGGTTAAAAAAGTTAAAAATTTAGCCCCCTTTGTTCTCTGTGAGGCTATTTTTCTAACAACTCAGTTTCCCAATCATGTAAAAATTCATTTTCTCTTTGATGATTGTAAAAAGGCAATCCAACAATTTTTATATGCTCACAGTCCACCAATAATCCCATTTTATTTTTGCAAACAGTTGCTTTTTGTAGGCTTAGTAAAAAGTTTTCTTTCCATGCGTCCCCCAGTCTTAAATGCTCTCCTTTTGGTTCGATAAACACTTGCAGGAGTGCTTTGTTTTTTGTGGTGAGCAAAAGAATAAAATCTGGCTCAAATCGTTGTCCGTTTTCTCTAAAACTGTAAAGCCAAAATGCTTTTTCATTGCGGATAAGTCGTATATCTTCAAATTTGTCATTGAGATTTTCAATTTGGGTATTGAGAAAAAGCACAAAATCCATCTCTTCGCTTGTGCCATAATTTTCATCATAAACATACCAATCAACTTGCGATACATCGAACGGATTGTGATATCTCCTGAGCCCATCGGCGTTAGGTTTTGGCTTCACTTTGAGCGTTTTGTCTTCTAGTCTAGTGTTTAGTGGTATCGGGTAAAATTCTTTCGTTCCCTCATAATCACAATTATTTTTAAGGACACCTTTTTTTATCCACTCTAACACATCCATTACCGCTTTTCGTTTTTGGTATTCGCTGATGAGAGGTTTTTTTATATCGCTATAAATTGTCCATGTAATACTTCCTAGATAATTCTCATCGGCTAAAAATTCATTGATAGATTTTAGGCGTGGAAAGTGCTTTTTGAGATTTGAAAAATAAAAAAAGTCTATTTTATTGATGGCACTTCTAAGGGTAAAAGGTGAAATATCTGATATTTTGAGTGTTGAGGTAAAAGCGTTTTTGGAGGATTCATCACTCAATGATTCAAAACCACTGCTTAAAATAGCACTATTGGTAAGTTTGATGATGGGATTGACATTGCCAAAGTTAGGGATATAGTCTTTGATTTTATTCATTTGACTTTTATCTCTCTCCATGCGTTTATTGACCCAAATGCCACCATATTGAAAGTAAGGGTGAGCTTTAAAACTCTCTTTGAGTTTCATGGTCACTATAGTCTCTTCTTCCTCATCAAAATCAGCAATACCGCTTTTTGTAAGTTCTTCTTTAATTACTTTGATATAACGGTTTTCGTTGATGGAGTGAAACATCATCTCTTCAAGGACTCGTAGTTCATGCTTTAGGTCGTTGTCAAATTTTCGTTTGTAGCGTTCATCGCCCTCTAAACTAAAGGGATAGTACCTAGCCCCTCGACCGATAAGTTGGGCTTCTTTGGTCGTTGTTTTATTTTTACTGTGTGGTGCTTCATCGAGTTTGACGATATCAAAGAGGTTAAGCACGTCCCAGCCTTCATTGAGAATTTCAACGGCAAAAATGGCACGGATGTGATTGTAAGGGGCTTCCATCTCGTTTAGGTTTTTAAGTGTGGCTTCTTTATCGGCAGATGTGCCATAGATTAAAACCGTTTTATCTTTGTAAAAAGCATGTTTTAAACGTGCCGTAAAATCATTTGCATGTAAAAGGGTTTCTTTCATTTTAGCGATGATAGAAACGTGTTTGGAGTGTTCTAAAATGTGTTCGATATGCTTTGGTTCAAGCTTTTCGATGAGTGTGCAAAAGAGTGCGTAGTTTTCATCGGCTTGTTTGGTGCTTTTGTTTTTGAACATCACCACAGGCTTTAGGGCAATGCCGTGTTTTTCAGCGATGATTTTTCGGTACTCGCTTATCATGATGGCTTGAAGCATCCGCAACGCCTTGTCATCCAGTGTTTCATACGCACTAAAATTGCTTGAAAGAAGGCTTACTTCTTTGGAATATTTGTCTTCTCGAAACTTTTTAAGTGGATAGTCGTAGATGATTTTATCATCGTAGTAGTGGTTGTGAAGGCGTGCGGTGGCGGTAAATTCGAGTAAGATGTTTTCGCTATTGGTTTTTAAAAGATTTTGCACCGTTTGCCACCAACTGCGCTCATCTTCTTTTTCGTTGTCCAGATGGTGCGCTTCATCGGCGATGAGAACGAGCTTTTTATCTTTAAAGTCGCTATACGTTATGCCGTTTTCTTTGAGTGTAGTAAGGCTTACATGTAAACCTTGAACGGTGGTAAAAAAGAGGTTGATGTCACGCTCTTTCGCCTCTTCAAAACTGCTTTGGATGATGTTTGTGGAGACTTCTTGGTTGTGTATGAGAATTTTTGGCTTAAAAAGATACTTAGAAGAATTTGCATTGGCTAAGTTCTCTTTGGTTTTTAGGATGATGTTTTGGGTGTTCACAAAAAAGAGAAAGTTACGATAACTCCGTGCATAAAGCTCCAAAATACTACTCGCAATAAGCATCGTTTTTCCACTGCCTGTTGCCATGTGAAAAAGCAGGTGATTTTTGGGTTTGCTATTTTGTAAAAATATAAAATTTTGAAGTGCCTTGATTTGGTATTCTCGTAATTCATGCTTTAAATTTTCGCTGATATAAGGCGGAATTTCTGGTCTTTTGGAAAAGCCATTTTCAAAAAAGCCATCTAACTGTTCAAAAAGCAGTGCCATTACTTGACTCCGTAAAACTGTTTATTGAGGGCTTTTTCACTCTCGCTGATGCCATAGCTTTCATCGTCTATCTCGCCTAAAGGGAGGTAGCGCATATTGTCATTCAGCCTGCCGATGGTGTCGGCTTCGTTAAAAGTGTCGATGGTTTTAAGTTCGGCGTAGATAAACGAGCCTTCTTGATTTTTTTCAATGACTTTTTTCACACGCTCACATGTAATGGATTCGATGTAGTCCATTTGTTCAATCAAAATAAACTTTAGATTTTTATTTTGTTCTTTATTTATATCCAAAACAGCTTGTCCTGTAGTACCGCTTCCAGCATGAAAATCTAATATTATTTCATTTTCAAGATTGCAAAAGTTGATGACGTGTTTTATTAATGATGAAGCCTTTGGATTTGAAAATACTTCAGTAGCATTTTTCTTATTAAAAAGTTTTTTTAGTTCAATAGTACCTTGTTGAGTTGTTCCAACTTCAGCCCACCAAGTTGATATTTTCTTTTTTTTATCTTTCATGTCATCCCAATAAGTTTTTTGGTACAAACTGTTATTGACTTTGACAACTTCATTTTGGTTATATAATTCAATCATTTTTTCTTTTGAAAAACGCCAAAAATTTTGGATTCCTAAAATTTCATAATAAGGATTTCCTTTTTTCTCTCCACCTGGCGCAGTTACTGGATTTAAAGTGTAATTTCCTTTCCCATTATTATCATTTTTATCATAATTTTTTTTGTCTTTTTCTGTTCTGTCAATACCAAATAAGTGTCTATTCTTATGAATCTCATCATAGTTTTTTGCATAAAATAAAATATGTTCATGGTTATTTGAAATAACTTTATCATTTGAAATACCTGTTCTTGCTTGATGTGCAATATCTGCAATAAAGTTTTTATTTCCATTAATTGTTTTTCCAAAAATTTCATCCATGAGAACTTTTAAGTAGTGGGCTTCAAGATCGTTGATACTTACAAATATAACTCCATCATCCCTCAATAATTCTCTTGCAATTTCCAAGCGATTTTTCATAAAGGTCAGCCATGTGGAGTGGTTGAAGCGGTCGTTGTATTTGAAGCCGTCATTACCTGTATTGTACGGTGGGTCGATGTAGATAAGTTTGATTTTCCCTGCGTAGCGTTGCTTTAAACTGTGTAAGGCTATGAGGTTGTTGCCTTTGATGATGAGGTTGTCATCCATCGAGATTTGTTCAGGCGTGCTTTGTCCGTTTGTATCAAATTTCGCAATGTTGGTTAAGACTTTTGGCTCAAACAAACGGTCGATTTCATCTTTACTGATGATGGCGTTGTAAAAAACCTCTTCTTTTTTGGCTTCTTCATTGCTCATGCCACCTTCTAACACGCAGTCTTTGTAAGGAAAAGCAAGCACGACATCGTCAAACTTTTTGATGAAACTATCTTTTTTTATCAAGCCTATTTTGTTGGTGTAGCTAGTATAAGAGTTATCAAAATACTCTTTAGCATTGAAAAATTCATAGAGTTTATTTTGGTTGAAGATATAAGCATCTTCGATGACTTCAAAAAAATGCTCTTTCGTTGTTTGGTTTTGAAGCAAAATAGTAATGAAGTTTTTATCTAGTTTTTCGATGGCTTCAAAGATTTTACCCGTAAGAAATTCTCCCTCAAGACTTGAAAATTCAGTACCTAAAAATATCTGTTTGATTTGTGCATAAAGTGGTAATGTAGTCATTATTTTGCTCTTTTTTAAGAAAATTAGAAAAATGCTTTCCATTATATCTGAGCAAGGCAAAAATATTGCTTTAATTTTAGATAAAAGGCAACTATGTTGCTCGTTGAGTAGTTATCTTCTTTGAGTTACTTTTATAATAAAAAAGGCGATAAATGACTCAGCGAGATATGGCAGGATATTTAGGCGTAACACCTATGACGCTTAGAAATTGGCGAAAAGAAAAACCAAACTTGTATAAAATCATCATGCAAGGTTTTGCGTTTGAAGAGGCAATAGAAAGTGCCAAAGAGAACTACGAGAAGTTAGAAGCACTCAAAGAAAAGGTCAGCAAGAAATAAACCTTACATGTAAAAGTGATTTAGTGCCTTGATGTGCTATAATATACCAACTTTAAGGAGGCAGATATGATGAGTAAAGAAGAGATTTTAGCGTTTCTTCGCGCACATAAAGATGAACTTTATCAAAAGTATTCTGTCACAAAAATAGGTTTATTTGGGAGTTATGCTAAAGACATGGCAGATGAATACAGTGATATTGACTTAGCTATTACAACAAGTAAAAAAGATTTCTTTCTACGTGATGATTTAAGAGAACATCTTCAAAACCATTTTAAAGTACCTGTTGATATAGGATATTTTGATAGTTTTCGAGAATTTTATAAACAAAAAATAGCTCAAGAGATTCTTTATGCGTAGTAAAAATGCAAGGGATATTGAACTATTTATCATTGATGTATTCATTTCTATTTATAAAATAAAATCATATACTGCTATGTTTAGAGATGGACAACAGCTACAGGGAAACTCGCTTCACTGGGATGCAACTATGAGAGCTTTTGAAATTATTGGTGAATCACTTAATTATCTTTTAGAAAACGAAAGCTTTGATGACTTAGCCCCCTCGTATTTTCGAAAAATTGTTAATTTTAGAAATGTAATTGCTCATGGATATTTTGGCATTGATGCTGATGAAGTATGGGATATCGTAACAGACAAACTTAATGATTTAAACGAAGACCTACTTTCTATGGTATCTAGCCAATTTAACATACAAGAAGCACTTGTATTGACTATTCAAGAGTACACTAAGCGTGAGGACAAAAACATTGTTGAATATCTAAACACGCTAATGTCCGCGGAGTAGTGAAAGAAGTTTATTGGTAAAACTATACTCTTTTCTATTTCTTTGACCCAACAATCATATAACCAATAAATCCAAACTCGGCTTTTCTGCTTGATATACCTTGCTTTTTTTGCCTCTTTTATCTTTGTGATATCAACAAGTATAAAGCTATCGACGCAGTTGGCAAAATCTTTGTCGATATTATAATCCATAAAAAAGATGCCCCCATCATCGCACAGCTCAACATACTGCTTATAGAGAGTTGGGATGTTCAAGTCCATATGCGACAACTGCTCTTTGAGTGTTGTAAGGTCTGCTTTGTAGTCATTTTTTTTGAAAAAAGAGAGTGCCTCTTGATGTTCGATTTCGCCCATAAAATATCCATTTTTTGCATTAACAAGTGACAATGGCAGTGAAAAGTATAGAGTATAAAATGAGATTATGAGGTTTTTTGCAACCTTTGGGTACACATCGCTCAAGCTCACAGGTCCGTACATGTAGCGGATATTTGGATTTTTGTGAAGATACGCCCCTATGCCTTGCCAAAGATAGTCAAGTGCTCTTGTTCCCCAGTATTTGGGTTGGACAAAACTTCTTCCAAGCTCGATAGAGTCTTTCAAGTATGGCTCAAAATCTTTGCCAAATTCAAAAAGGGTATTTGAGTAAAATCCCTCATTGCCAAATTTTTCTTTAATGAAATTTGCCTCGCCGATTCTGTATGCGCCAGCGATTTCTAGCTCTTCATCGTCCCACAATATGATATGTTTGTAGTGTTTATCAAAGTTGTCAACATCTCTTTTGTAACCCGTTCCCTCTTCAACTTTGCGAAAAGTCAGCTCTCTTGGACGTCCTATCTCTTTCATAACAGCCGAGCCCCACTCGTGTTCAAAAAGATATATCTTTTTTCCATCGCTAGTCTCACCTAAGACCTTAGAATTTTTTAGCTCATTTCTTATCGTTTTGCGCTCTTCTGGATGTGCGATAGACTTTTGTGTTGCAAAGATGCCGTTTTTATCTTTGCTTATTCTGTATAGATGTTTTTTGAGAAGATTGATAAGTGTTGTATCGCTTAATTTTGAGTTTTGGAGTGTTTTGTAGGATATTGTTTCGCCTATTTTAAAATTTATAACTTTGGAGCGTTTTTTAAACATCTCATTTGCAAGTAAAAAAGTAGATATTTTTTTGCTCAACAAAGAGAGAGTGTAAAAGAGTGTTGAGTTTTTAGCATCTATGAAAACGGGCAGTATGGGTGAGTTTGTTTTTTGTGCAAATTTCAAAAATCCCTTTTTCCATTTTTTATCTTTTATGCCTGTAGGATGTGCTCTTGAGACTTCGCCTGAGGGAAAAACTATCAACGCTTCATCTTGCTTGAGTGCGTCATAAATTTTTTTGAGTGACTCTTCTGCTGTTGCTCCACCCAACGTATCAACAGGAATGAGAATTTCTTGCAAAGGCTCTATTTGCATTAAAACATCATTTGCCAAGACTTTTATATCGCTTCTAACCTCTTTTACCAGACCGATAAGTGCCAATGCATCCAAAGCTCCTAGCGGATGGTTGGCGATGATGATAACTCGACCAGAAGAGGGTATGTTTGTTTTGTCTTTGCTTGATACTGTATAGCTGAAGTTAAAATACTCCAAAACCGCCTCCACAAAATCAAAACCACTGTATTTATCGCCTTGCATTAAAAACTTGTTTATCTCGTCTTGATGAAGTATTTTTTTTAAAATATAGACTATAAAATTTCTTATCATTGACGGATAGTTTACGATATCGGGATATTTAAGTGCGAGTGTTTTTTCAATATCAATCATATTGTGCCCCCTAATTTTAAGGTTTCATTATAAAAAGAAGTTGTTACAAGGTGGTAACATTGATAAGTTTTATTGGTCAATTTAGACTTAAGTTGCTATAATAAAATCGTCTTTTCGGATAAACATAGGGATTTTAAAAAGGAAAAACTATGATGCAAACAGTTTTTGCTATTGCCTCTGGTGCTGGAATAGGCGCATTGTTGCGCTGGTTTTTGGGCGTAAAGCTAAATGCTTTTTATCCTGCTATCCCCTTTGGTACACTATCTTCAAACTTGCTAGGTGGGTATCTTATCGGTCTAGCAATGGCTTTTTTTGCCACAAATAGTGCCATATCGCCAGAGTGGAAACTTTTTATCATAACTGGTTTTTTGGGAGGTCTTACAACCTTTAGTACTTTTAGCGCAGAGATAGTTTCCTCGTTGCAACAAGGTCGTTTTTTTATAGCATTGAGTGCTGTGGGCTTACATGTAGTAGGCTCTGTGGCGATGACGTTTTTAGGTATCGCTACGTATGTATTTTTTCAAAATAGGAGTCTTTGATGCAAGGATTTCAACTTATTTTTTCAACCCTTCAAAATAGACAACACCAAGGCGAAAGTATGGTTGATTGGCTTATTGGTGTAGCTAAGTCAGTGGGAGCTGGTGGCATTAGTGTATTTAATGCCTCTAAGGGTTTTGGGCGAGATGGAGTGTTGCATAGTGCCAATTTTTTCGAGCTAGCCGATCAGCCTGTTGAGATTGTCATGGTGGTTGATGAGATGCAGTGCGAAAAACTTTTCAAGCTATTGTCTCAAACAAAGCCATCTATTTTTTATACCAAAACCGCTATTGAGTACGGAACGCTTTAGTTTTGGCTTTAAGGAGGAGTTTTTATGAAAATTATTTGTCCACACTGTTTAGGTATCAATAATGTTCCACATAAAGAGAGCTATCTCAAGGTAAATTGCGGAAAATGCAAAAAATCACTCCTAGAGCCACACCCAGCAAATCTAAGCAGTGACGATATAGACAGAGTGTTAAGCCGTAGCGATATCCCTGTGATTGTTGATTTTTGGGCACCGTGGTGCGGTCCTTGCAAGATGATGTCGCCAGTATTTAAAGAGGTTTCTGGCGAATTTGCGTTGAAGGTTTTGTTTGCAAAAATAAATACTCAAGATGAGCAATTTTTGGCTTCTCGCTTCAAGATACGAAGCATTCCAACACTTATAGTTTTTAAAAATGGCAAAGAGATAAAGCGAATTTCTGGAGCCTTAGACGCTGAAACACTCAGAGAGTTTGTCTCAAAATTTGTCTAAGGCTATTTGAAAATATTAGTTTTTCCAGCCACCACCGAGTGCTTTAAATAACGCAACTTGATAGTTTAAAACCTGTTCTTTGGCAGTAACTTCTAAAAGCGAAGTATTAAGAACGCCTTTTTGGGCATCAAGAACTTCTAGATAACTATCTTTTCCCAGTTCAAAACGCTTTGAAGCAAGAGCAAGAGTTTTGGCATAAGCCTCTTTCTCTTCTTCTTGAAGTGAAAGCTTTTGGCGAGCGATAGCGTTTTGTTCAAGAGCATCAAAGACTTCTCGATAGGCATTTTTAACAGTTTTCTCATACTCAATCATAGCTATTTTTAAGTCCGCCTCAGAGATTTTTACACGAGTTTTAATACGCTCAAAATCAAAAATAGGAACACTAAGGCTTGGCCCAAAACTCCACATGCCAGCACCTGATTTTAGTATATTGCCTAGCTCTTCGCTTTGTAGTCCCAGCGTTCCACTAAGTGATATGCTAGGAAAATAAGCAGCCTTCTCGACGCCGATAAGTGCATTTTTGCTTTTCAATACTTCTAACGCATCTTTGATGTCAGGTCTATTTTCCAAAAGCGAAGAGGATAGTCCGCTAGGAATACTTACATGTAGAGGAAGTTTTGTATCCATTGCAATGCTTTTTTCAAATATGCTTTTTGGCTCTCTGCCCAAAAGTAGATTGAGAGCAGAATTTTGCAATGCAATAGACTCTTTTAGGGGCTGCATAGCTACTTTGGCACTTGCGTATTGTGCTTTTGATTGTGCTAAGACCAGCTCATTTATAGCACCGAGCTGATACTGCTTTTGTCTAAATTCATAAGTTTGGCGGTATGTTTCAACTGTCTTGTTGAGAATCTCAGCCTTTACATGTAAGGAGACAAGTTTAAAATAGTTTTTGACAACATCTGCGACAAGAGAGATTTGAAGAGTCTCTTTTTTGCTTTGAGTAGAGAGAAAAAGTGCTCTGTCTGACTCTGTTTGGTTTTTGAGTTTATCCCAAAAATCAAACTCATATCTAGCACTAAGACTTACCTTATGGTCGCTAAACTCATCTCCTGCGCTTGAGTGTTTTTGTTTGCTAAGCTTATCTCTGCTAAAGCCAGCATTTCCAGTGATGTTTGGCATTTCATTTGCTTCGCTAAGTCCATAAACTTCTCTGGCACGCTCAATTCGACTTATCGCCAACTTTAAATCATCGTTATTTTTAAGTGCTTCGTCCACAAGCGCATTGAGCGTATCGTCTTTAAAAAGTTTCCACCAATCTTGGCTCAAAGAGTTTGCAGATGTCTGCATAGTAGGTTTTTCAAAAGTTGGCACCTTTAGCTCTGGTGCATTAACGCATCCGCTTAAAAATATTAGCGTGCTTAAGCAGATAAGATTAATTTTCTTCATGTGACACTCTTTTTTTGGAAAATTTTTCTTTGGTTCTCATGATAAGGTAGAAGAAAAGCGGAACGAAAAAGACACCTATTAGCGTCAAGCTTACCATGCCTCCAACAACAGTCGTTCCTATGATATGACGGCTATTTGAACCTGCTCCTGTGCTGATAGCAAGGGGTAATGTTCCTGCAATAAAAGCAAATGAGGTCATGATGATAGGTCGAAATCGGATTTTAGCTCCCATGATGGTTGCATCAAGGAGGTTATGCCCGTCACGAAGTTTGTGCATAGCAAACTCTACCATCAAGATAGCGTTTTTAGCAGACAATCCAACAAGTGTGACAAGTCCGACTTGAAAATATATGTCATTTTGTAACTCTCTAAACCAAACTGAAGCAGTTGCACCTAAAAGTGCAAAAGGGACAGCTACTACTACCGCAAAAGGGATTGTCCAGCTCTCATAAAGTGCCGCAAGAATCAAAAATACAAAAACAATCGCATAGATAAAAGCGGTGTTACTACCTTTTTCTAGCTCTTTTTCTTGATATGAAGTTCCAGCCCATGAGACAGTATATCCGATTGGCAAAACCTCTTTTGCTATTTTTTCTATCGCCTTAAGTGCCTCGCCAGAGCTATGTCCTGCGCTTGGTTGTCCAGATATTTGAGCGGCTTGAAACATGTTAAATTTTTGCACAACAGATGGTCCTATAACACGCTTTATAGAAGCCAATGCACTAATAGGAATCAATCTTCCCTCTTTGGATTTTACAAATATATCATCGTAGTTTTCAACCCCTTGTCTAAAGACACTCTCGGCTTGAACATTGACTCGATATGTTCGTCCAAAGAGGTTAAAATCATTTGCGTAGGTGTTTCCAAAACTCGCTTGAATGGTAGTAAAAATATCTGAAATCTCAACCCCCAATGCTTTTGCTTTTTCGGTATCTACATTTAAAAGATATTGAGGAACGCTTGTGTTAAGTGTTGTTCGCATAGCAGCTAGCTCTTTGCTTTGATTTGCACGTGCCAAAATCTCTCTAACATAGCCATCTAGTGTTTGTATGCTTCCGCCAGTTCTATCTTGTATATACATCTCAAAACCGCCAGTGGTACTCATTCCCATGATAGGCGGAGGGGTAACAGCTATAAGCATCGCCTCTTTGTTTTGCGAAAGTCCCTTCATCATATCGCCAGCAATGGCTTGAGAGGTTTGGGATGGCAAAGGTCGTTTATCCCAATCAGTTAAACGAACAAAGTTAATACCAGCATCGGTTTTATAAGCTTGTGTGATAAAATCAAGCCCAGACATTCCACCAACTTTTTCAACGTCTGGATGCTGTAGTAGAAAATCACTCAAATCGCTACTTACCTTTTGAGTTCGATTAAGTGAGGCTCCAGGCATCATATTGTTGATGACAAGAATAGAGCCTTTATCTTCGTTTGGAACTAGACCTGTCGGAATTTTAATAGTAATGGCATATATACCAAATAGCATAATGCCAAATAGCATAAGATTGAAAATGCCAAATTTGATGGTTTTTTGAACCCCCTTTGCAAACATAGATGTTCCAAAGTTAAATAGTTCATTAAATTTGCGAATTGGCCAAAAAGGCTCGCTTTCATGTTTTTTCAAAAACAGAGCACATAGTGCAGGTGTTAAAGTAAGTGCAACCATTCCAGATATTACAACGGAGATGATGATGGTAACGGCAAATTGTTTATACATCATGCCACTAAATCCGCCCATAAAAGCTGCAGGAATAAATACCGCAGAGATAACTAGTACGATAGCGATAACTGGATTTGTTATCTCGCCCATCGCCTTGATGGTTGCCTCTTTAACGCTTAGATGGTCATCTTCTTTTAGTATACGCTCCACGTTTTCAATAACAACGATGGCATCATCAACAACAAGACCTATGGCGAGAGTTAATCCAAAAAGCGTAAGAAGATTTATGGAAAATCCAGCTGCGTAAAATCCAGCAAAAGTTCCTACGATAGAAACAGGAATCGCAACAACTGGGATAAGTGTTGCTCTTAAATTGCCTAGGAAAAGATAGATGATACCTACAACAAGGGCGATAGAGAGCAAAAGGGTAAAGATAACCTCATTTATGGATTCGCGCACAAACTTTGTTGGGTCGTATGCCGTGTTTATCTCTAAGTCTTGAGGAAAATTTACCGAAATATCAGAGAGTTTTTTCTCTAAAAGTGCTGAAACCTCCAAGGCATTGGCACCAGAGGCTAGATAAATACCAACAGGAATCATCGGTTTTTTGTTGAAAATGCCCCCAAAAAAGTAAGACTCAACACCTAACTCAATCCTTGAGACATCTTTTAACTTAAGTGCGGAGCCATCTGTATTGGAGCGTAAAATTATATTTTCAAACTCTTCGGGCGTCTTAAGCCTACCATCTGTTTTGACTGTGTAGGTAAAAACGGGGTTTTTTTCCATCGGGTCTTGACCTATTTGACCTGAGGCGTACTGTTCGTTTTGGTTTTTAATGGCACTTATAACCTCAGCAGTTGTTAGTCCATATGTTGCAAGTTTGTCAGGCTTTAGCCAAACACGGATGGAATAATTTCTATTGCCAAAAATCATCGCATCGCCGATACCTGGAACTCTTTTTATATCATCAAGAATATTAATCAAGACATAGTTTGAGATAAACGCCGTATCGTGGACTTCATCTTTTGAGGTAAATGCAAGTACTTTTAATATATCAGGAGAACGCTCCGTAGTGGTAACACCTAGTCTTTTAACCGCTTCTGGAAGTTTGTTGGTGGCAACTTGAACACGGTTGTTTACATCTACTTTGGCTTGATTTACATCGGTACCGATTTGAAAATAGACATTAACAGAAACTGTACCATTTGGAGCAGCGGTCGAGTTCATATAAATCATTCCACTGACGCCGTTAATTTCTTCTTCTAGAGGTCCTGCAACGGTATTTGCAAGTGTTTGTGCATCGGCTCCTGGATATGTGGCAGATACTGTTATTTGTGGAGGAGCTATGCTAGGATACTCTTGAACTGGAAGTACCTTTATGGCAATTACACCAGCGATAACAACCAATATGGAGATAACCGTTGCAAAGATTGGACGGTTGATAAAAAATTTAGAAAACATCACTTCGCCTCTTGATTTACAATCTTATCAACGACAACTTCGCTTTGAGGTTTGATTCTGAAAAGATTATTAACGATAACTTTTTCTCCCACTTCAAGTCCACTCTCAACAACAAAATACTCTCCAGATGTTTCTGCTATCTTTATTGGTTTGGATATAACTTTATTGTTTTTGACAACAAACACAATCAAATCAAGTGGTGTTTGCACAACTGCTTTTTGGGGAACTTTAAATACGTTTTGTTTGCTAATTCCCTCAATGCCCACATGTAAGAATTGACCTGGCAAAAGAGCATTGTTTTTGTTTTCAAATACCGCTCTAGCTTTCAAGGAGCCTGTTTTTGGGTCAATGTTTTTATCAAAAAAATCAATAAAACCATTTGTCTCAACTCTTTTATCGCCGATTTTCGCAAAAACTTTAAGCAAATCTTTTTTGGCAACAAGGTTGTATTTTTGGTTTAGTATCTCTATATTTGGGATAGAAAACTCTACATGTAAAGGGTCTGTTTTCGTGATTTCAACCAATGATGTTCCTTTGGATATAAAGTTTCCAACATCGCTTTGTTTAAGTCTGGCAAATCCGCTAGAGGTAGCTTTTATGGTTGTGTAGCTAAGATTGATGCTAGCGTTTTCTAGATTTGCTTTAGCACTTTGGACATTTGCTTTGGCACTCTCATAAGCAAAGTAAGCATTGTCTTTTTCTTGCTCACTCAAAGCTTGTGCTTGATGTAAAGCATTGGCTCGCTCCCAATCTTTCTTGCTTTTGGCTAGCTGCACTTCTTGAATATCAAGAGCTGTTTTTGCCATATTGTAGCTTGCTTCAAATAGCTCTTTGTCTATCGTATAAAGAGTGTCACCCTCTGTTACAAGATCACCCTCTTTAAAAAACTGTTTTGTCAAAATACCCTCAACTCGGGATTTTATGGTAACACTTTGTGAGCTTTGGGCTTGGGCTGGATACTCTAATACGATGGGCAACTCTTGTAATGATTTGATTTCAAAAACATCAACTTTTGGAGTTGGCATACCCTGTTTTGGTGGCGGGGCATCGTTTTTCTTTGTTGTTTCAGCAAGAGTACATGTAGCCAAAAATGCACTACACGCAAAGAGTGTTAAAACAAGTCTTTGAAGATAATTGAACATGATAAAAGCCTTAAAAATAAATTGTGAAAGAATATCATATTTGTTTTAACGTAGAGTAAATAGCTCTGTAAGTAACATTTTAGTACAATGAAAAAAAATAATTTTGGACTTGATATGAGCGAAGCACGTTATACGCATTTGCATTTACATACTGAATATTCACTATTGGATGGTGCAAATCAAATTGGAAAATTGGCAAAAAAACTAAAGTCTCAAGGCGTAACTTCTGTTGCTATTACGGATCATGGCAATATGTTTGGAGCGATTGATTTTTATAAAACTATGCGCAAAGAGGGTATAAAGCCGATTATTGGCATTGAGGCTTATATCCACAATAGCGAAGATTTGGGCGATAAAACAACAAAACAGCGTTATCATTTGTGCTTGCTTGCGAAGAATGAAATCGGCTATAAAAATCTTATGTATCTCTCCTCTCAAAGCTATATTAACGGATTTTACTACTACCCTAGAATCAATAAAAAATTATTAAAAGAGCATAGTGAAGGGTTGATTTGCTCAAGTGCGTGTCTGCAAGGCGAGATAAATTGGCATCTAAATCTAAATAAAAAAAATGTTCAATTTGGCGCTAAAGGTTATGAGCGAGCCAAAGAGATTGCACTAGAATATAAAGAGATATTTGGAGATGACTTTTATCTGGAGATTATGCGTCATGGCATTGAAGACCAGCTAAACATCGATGATGACATCATACGTATTTCCAAAGAGACTGGCATCAAGCTGATAGCGACCAACGATACGCACTATTTGTCGCAAGACAATGCCGAAGCACACGAGGCTTTTATGTGTATTGCTATGAACAAAGAGTTTGATGACCCAAATCGTTTACGTCACTCGGTGCATGAGTTTTTTGTTAAAAGTCCTCAAGAGATGAGTTCTTTGTTTGAAGATATTCCAGAAGCCCTTGAAAACACGCAAGAGATTGTTGAAAAATGCAATCTTGAGATAAAGCTAGGTGACCCAACGCCTCCAAAATTTAAATTTACAAAAGAGTATGCTCAAAAAGAGGGATTTTCTTTTCAAAATGATGATGAATATTTTGCACATAAATGTCGTGAAGGACTAGAAAAAAGACTCTTACATGTAGAGAGTTCAAAGCACGAAACATACAAAGAGCGTTTAGAGCGAGAGATTAAAATCATCTGCGATATGAAATTTGCTGGCTACATGTTAATCGTTTGGGATTTTATACGAGAAGCTAAAGAGCGAGGCATTCCCGTAGGACCTGGCAGAGGAAGTGCGGCTGGAAGTTTGGTGGCGTATTCGCTAAATATTACCGATATCGACCCGATGCCGTACAACCTTCTTTTTGAAAGGTTTTTAAATCCTGAACGTATCAGTATGCCAGATATCGATATCGACTTTTGTCAAAGCAGACGTGGCGAGATTATTGATTATGTGGTAAATAAATATGGAAGATACAATGTTGCACAAGTTATAACATTTGGTAAGCTTTTGGCAAAAGGCGTTATCCGTGATGTTGCCAGAGTGCTTAGTATCCCTTATGCTGAAGCAGACAAGATGGCAAAGTTGATACCAGATGAGCTTGGCATCACACTAAATGGCAAGGGTGTAAAAGGAGAGGAGAGCTACAAAGATGGGGCTTTTCAAAAAGAGCCAAAACTTAGAGAGCTAATCGAGAGCGACCCACGAATTGAGAGGGTTTGGAAGTTTTCACTTGCACTTGAAGGTCTAAATCGAAACTCTGGTATGCACGCAGCAGGTGTGGTTATAAGCGATGAGGAGTTGTGGCATAAAACACCACTTTATCAACCCTCTGGCGAAGAACATCTTGTGACGCAATACTCTTTGAACTTTCTTGAAGATGTAGATTTGATAAAATTTGACTTCTTGGGCTTAAAGACATTGACAGTTATCGACAATGCTCTCAAGCTTATACGCTCAAGATATGATGTTGAGATTGACTTTAATCTACTTGATGTCAATGACCCAAAAGTTTATGAACTGATTCAAAGTGGCGATACTGTTGGATTGTTCCAGATAGAATCAAGCGGTATGCAATCCTTAAATGAGCGACTAAAGCCCAATACGTTTGAGGATTTGGTAGCGGTTTTGGCTCTTTATCGTCCCGGTCCGATGGAGTCAGGCATGTTGGATGATTTTATCGAGCGAAAACATGGACGCAAAGAGATCAACTACTTTTTTGATGAATTTACCGAGCCGTTGCGACCGATTTTGGAGCCAACTTATGGCGTTATCGTCTATCAAGAACAAGTTATGCAGATTGTTCAAAGTATAGGTGGTTTTAGCCTAGGCGAAGCGGATTTGATACGTCGTGCGATGGGTAAGAAAAAGATAGACTATATGAGGCAAAAAGCAGAAGAGTTTGCGCAAGGTGCTGTAAATAAAGGTTTAGACAGAGCACATGCCATCGAGCTTTTTGATTTGATTGAGAAGTTTGCAGGTTATGGTTTTAACAAATCTCACTCCGCTGCATATGCGATGATAACTTTTCAAACGGCATATCTAAAATGCTACTATCCGCAAGAGTTTATGGCAGCCCTTTTGACCAGCGAGCAGGACAATACCGATAAAATTGTTAAATATATTGATGAGGTCAAACGTCTAGGCTTGAAACTTCTGCCCCCGAGCGTTACGCATAGTTTGGTTGAATTTAGTGCTATCAAAGATGGCGATTCTCAAGAGGCGATACTGTTTGGATTGGGGGCTATTAAGGGTGTTGGTGCATCGGCGATTGGCAAGATTTTGGAAGTTAGAAATGAGGAAAATTTTAAAAGCCTAGAGGATTTTATCTCAAAAATAGATACTTCAAAGGTCAATAAAAGAGTGTTAGAATCGCTCATAAAATCTGGCAGTTTCGATGGATTTGGATATACCAGAAGAGCTTTGCTGGAGCAGATAGAGAAGATAGTAGATGCTGGACAAGAGTGTTCTCGTGCTAAAAAGATGGCTGAAAACTCGCTCTTTGGAGATAGCTCAGAGATGATAGGCGCAAACATCACGATAGAGAACTATCAAGAGTTTGATATGAAAAGAATTTTAGAGCTTGAAAAAGAGACGATAGGTTTTTATATCTCTGGACATCCGTTGGATAACTTTAGAAAAGAGATAGACGAGATAGACTACACTCTTTCAAGCGAGATTGAACAGATAAGCGACGGTTCAAAGGCACTTTTTATCGCCAAAGTTGAGGGGATTACTGAGAAGATTAGCAAAAAAGGTCACAAGTTTGGTGTTGTGAATTTGATGGATTTTCACGGCAATATCGAAGTTACTGTATTTTCAAAAGATTTGGAAAGACTATCTAAAATGGATTTGGACAAACCTTTGTGCTTTAAGGTTGAAATATCAAATGATGGACAAGCCCAAAAGGTAAAAGTTTTAAAGATTATGGATTTGGAAGAGGCAAAAAAAGAGAAAATCGAAACAAAGATTATAGAGACACCTCAAGAGGCAAAAGTATTAATTATAGATTTGGCTGATGATGTTTCAAGGCTTGATGTTGTGTATCAAATGGTTCGAGAAACTCCAGGAAAAAGACCGCTAAATATCGTTATAACGTCAAAACTTCAAGATGTTGTTTTGGAGACACGTTTTAGCGTGGATGACTCTCTTGATGATAAAGTTTTCCAAATAGAGTATGTAGAAGTGGGTTAAGCCACTTCTAGCTTTCTTCTGTAATGCTCTCCATAATCCCCCATCATGGTTTACATATGAAAACTCCTGTACAATACCTCCTAGAAACTAACCCTCAGTGCCATATGTTATGGACTAATACATGAAATTGACAGAAACATCGAAAAAAGTTATAATGATTTATAACCATAAAGACCTAAAACAGGGCTTTTGAAAAGATTAAGCAAGGAGTATACAGTGGAAAAATTTACACTATTGGTTGCGACTGATTTTTCTGAGAATAGCATGGATTTACTGCAAAAAGCCATCGATTTTACGACATCAAGACAAGGAAATATCCATGTGGTGCATGTGGTTGAGAGTTCTTTTTTCCAAGAAAGCAAGCGTATTGATTTGATTAAAGAACATTGTTGGGAAAAATTATCATCGTTGTATCCTCTTTTAAAGGAAGAGCAGTTTCATTGTGTTAAAGGCAATCTTGAAAAAACCATTTCTATTGTCGCACAGACTATAGGTGCAGATATGGTGATGATAGGAGATAACAGAACGAAACATCCTATTGAAGAGATTTTTATGAGCTCAGACACAAAAGCGATTATTCGAGAGTCACATATTCCTATTGTTGTTGCTAAAAAGAAGGCATACCTTGAGTATAAAACGATTTTAATTCCTACGGATTTATCGCAGGCATCTTCTCGTGTGATTCAAGAGATTGCACATCTGTTTCCTGATGCTTTATTGATTTTACTCCATCTATATAGCATCCCTTTTGAATTTAGACTGGGTGTGTATGGCTTTAATGAGAATGAAATAGCTCAATTTAAAGACGAGAGTCGAAGAAATGCAGAAACGCAATTGAAAGAGTTTATCCACACGCTCAATCTTCCTGCAAAACAAACATTGCCGATTGTTAGGAAAGATTTACTCAGTTCTGAGCGTTTTGAAGAGAATCACAAAGACTTGCAAGCCGATATGGTGGCTATTCATACCACGGGAAGTATTAGCTTTTTTGCATTTGATCTTTTGGAAAAATCAAGCACAGATGTTTTTATTTACAAAGTACAGTAAAAGGATAATCGTAAAATGATGATTATTGAAAATTTGGAATTTTATTTGGTATTGGCAGCATTTTTAATGCTTGTAAGTGTGCTCTCAAGTAAAATTTCAGATAAATTTGGTATCCCAACGCTCTTTATTTTCCTTGGGCTTGGTATGTTAGCAGGTTCCGATGGTATCCTTGGAATCCATTTTGACAATCCAAATTTAGCCCAAAGTATCGGTACCATCGCACTGATTTTTATTCTTTTTGGAGGAGGGATTGATACGTCGTGGAAAGCGATTAAACCAGTCCTTAAAGAAGGATTGCTTCTCTCTACGATAGGTGTATTTTTAACAGCGATTTTAACAGCGATTTGTGCGTATTATGTGTTTGGCTTGAGTATATTAGAGTCTTTATTGATGGGAGCTATTATATCATCAACAGATGCGGCAGCTGTTTTTGCTATTTTACGTGCAAAAGGCATTGCGCTTAAACGCCCATTGGCGCCTCTTTTAGAGTTAGAATCGGGCAGTAATGACCCAATGGCAATCTTTCTTACACTGACGATACTTCAACTCATCTCCATGCCTCAAGGAATTCCTTTTGCAGAGTTGCTCAGTATCTTTGTACTGCAATTTCTTATTGGGGGCATTATGGGATACCTCTTTGGGATTTTATTGCCTTCTATTTTAAATCGACTGCATTTAAGTTATTATGGGCTTTATCCTGTTTTTAGTATTGCATGGATTTTATTACTCTTTGGTGCGACGGCACTTTTAGGAGGTAATGGATTTTTAGCCGTCTATATTGCAGGCATTGCAGCCAATGCAAGGGAATTTACCCATAAAAAAAATCTTGTTGGTTTTCACGATGGTTTAGCATGGATTATGCAAATTTGGGTGTTTTTGACGTTGGGTTTATTGGTTTTTCCCTCAGAATTACACCATGTGGCATGGCAAAGTGTGGTTGTTGCGGTGTGGTTAACGTTTGTGGCAAGGCCTATGGGTGTTTTTATGACATTAACGCGAAGTCTTTTAAGTGTGAAAGAGAAGCTTTTTATTTCATGGGTAGGGCTTAGAGGTGCGGTTCCTATTGTCTTAGCGACTTATCCTTTTTTAAAAGGATTAGAACACTCTTCCATGATTTTCAATACGGTTTTTTTAGTAGTACTCATTTCTTTACTAATACAAGGGATGACATTGCCTGTGGTTGCTCGGTTGTTAGGGGTTGAAGAAAACAATACACCAGCTCCCTCTGTTGCTGATGGACCTTATTCACCGCTTTTTTACCATGCGCTTAAGCAGCTTTATGTAGACAAAGAATCGGAGGTGGTTGGAAAATCTTTGGCTGAGTTAGAGCTTCCTCATGAGTTTTTAATTGTGTTGATTGATAGAGAAGGAAAAAGCTTGAAACCAACAGGCTCAACGCTTTTCCAAGAAAATGATCTTTTGTTAGTCTATTGTGATAGTAAAGAAGATTTTGAAAGAGTATCAAAACGTTTTACACGTGTAAGCCTTTAGCGCGCTATTTTGATTGAAAATCCTTTGGTCTCTTCCAAAAGTTCGATTTTGCCATTGTGTGCTTGAATAATTTGCAAAGAAAGGGCTAATCCTAAGCCATTTCCTTTTGTTTTGGTTGTTTTAAACGGTTCAAAAAGGATGTTTTTATTTTCAATGGGCTTTCCATCGTCTTTTACATGTAAAACCACAAACTCTTTATCTTCTTGATAGCTAAGAGTAATAGTCCCTGTTTCATTATCACTCTCTTCAATTGCATCTATGGCATTAAAAAGAAAGTTTTGTAACACCAACGTCAACAAATCAACATCGCCCTTAATGGCTACATGTGGGAAATCAAAATTAAAGACAATCTCTTTAGAGTAAGAGTAGTGCTCAATTGAGCTTTCGCACTCTTTTTTTAGCTCATTTAGATAAAAATAGCCCATATTTGGCTGTACGCCTTTTGTGAAAAGCAGTGTCGCCTTGATGATACGCTCGACTCTCCAGATGGATTTTTTTATCTCCAGAACAAGAGGTTTGGTGTTTGTGTCAACTTTTTTAAAAAGTGTAGAGGCAAGCAGAGCAACAGAGCCGATAGGATTTCGTATCTCATGTGAAAGATGTGCAGCAACTTGCCCCATAGACACAAGTCTCTCTTGTCTTTTTTCCTGCGTGATATCAGTTGCACTTATGATGATTTTGTCTGATTTTTTTGTGCTTTTTACAAGATAAAAAGAGCCTTCGTGTTCGATTTCGGAAGTTTGTCTGTTTTTGTCAATAAAAGATAGTAGCCCTTCGCTTTTTTTAGCTTCACTATTTTGTAAAAATATTTCACCATTTTCGTCTAGTACCCAAAGAGCATTTGGTTGTACCTCTATGATTTGGCGGATAAAATCTTGCAATGCGGTGTAGGATTCATTTAGTTTTTTGTATTCGTCTTCGATAACATATGTTTGGTCTATAAGGTCTTGAAGTCCCTTTTTGAAAATCTCTTTTTCTTTGGCATTAAGACTGTTTAATAAACTTTCATCAATCATCTTTTTTAATCCTGAGCATATTTATAAAGAGTATAATACCCAAAAAATTTTACGGATAAGCGATAATGCAAGAGATTAGAAAACATATTATAAAAGACAAATCCATTTTGTATTTTGACTATACTGCAACAGGTCAAGCCTATCAACCTATCGAAAAAAAGATACTTAAGATACTCAAAACTTATGCAAACACCCATTCAGAAGTCTCGTCAAGTGCCATCAAAACAACTGCTTACTATGAAAAAGCTAGAGAAGATTTGAAAAAAGCATTAGAGATAGACGATAATTTTTATCTTATCCCTTGTGGTACAGGAGCTACTGGTGCGGTCAAAAAATTTCAAGAGATTATGGGACTATATATCCCACCAATGACACGAAAACGATATAAAATTGAGCTTGAAGAGTTGCCTTTGGTTTTTGTTGGACCTTATGAGCATCACTCAAACGAGGTAAGTTTTAGAGAGGCATTGTGTGAAGTTGTTCGCATTCCGCTTGGAGAAAATGACCAGATTGACTTGAGCTATTTTGAGAAAAAACTTATTGAAAATTCGCACAGAGAGATTATCGCATCATTTTCGGTGGCATCAAATGTGACAGGCGTTTTGACAGATTATAAAGCTATCTATGCCCTAGTAAAGCGTTTTGGAGGTGTTGTTTGTCTAGATAGTGCGGCATCTTCGCCGTATCTCAATGTTGATTGTAGATTTTATGATGCTTTGTATCTTTCTCCTCACAAGCTTTTAGGAGGTCCGGGTGCATGTGGGTTGCTCGTCATAAGAAAATCTCTTTGCTCTACATGTGACAAGCCTACTTTTGCAGGAGGAGGTACGGTCGCATACGTCTCAAGAACAAGCCACTCTTTTTTGAGTGATTTTGAACATATTGAAGATGCTGGAACGCCTGGTATTTTACAGTTTATAAGAGCATCTCTTGCTTATAACCTACGCAACCAAATAGGACTAGATGTTATTCACAACAAAGAGCTTGAGTTGAGACAATATTTTGCAAAAGGCATTAAATTGATTGATGGTGTGAAGTTATATTGCAAGCCATATAAAGAAAAATTGCCTATCTTTTCTCTCAATTTTGAAGGAATTAGTCCCTATGATATATCAAAATATCTTTCTGAAAAATACAATATCCAAACAAGAGCAGGGTGTAGTTGTGCTGGTCCTTATGGGCACGATTTGTTAGAGTTGAGTGATGGGCAAATTTTCAATGAAAAACCCGGCTGGCTTAGAATAAGCGTCCATTATACACATACAAAAGATGAGATAGATACACTTTTAAAGGCTATCAAAGAGGCTGTTTTAACACTTCAAAAATAGAAAACTTCCTACATGTAGATAAGTTTTTACTCTTGACATTATGCACATATGTGTATTATACTTCCAAAAAAAGAACATCTTGCAAGGCTTGATTATGTCTAGAAATCCAAAAGATAGGGTGGTGCATTGCCCACCACTTTTTAAGAGTTTTAAACCACTGGGAATGAGAGGTAAAAATTTATCTATCGTCACTTTGGAGCTAGATGAGTATGAGGCCATACGATTGGCGGATTATGAAGGAATGGAGCATAGCGAAGCCTCTGAGCAGATGGGAGTTTCAAGATCAACTTTTACAAGATTGATTGAGAGAGCTCGCAAAAAAGTAGCACAAATGCTTGTTGATGGAAAAAGGCTTGATATTTATGGAGGATTTGTTCGATTTAGAAGAAATCTTTACCAATGCAAAAAATGCAGTTATTTGTTTCATGTTGATATGGGAGATGAGGTCAAAGAGTGTCCTTCTTGTGGCTCTTTGGAGTATTGCGATTTTGCTGGAAGATTTGGACACGGAAGATGCTGTGTTGAAGCCAACAGAATGGAATTTTCTAAAGGAGACGAAATGTTTGGCGATAGAAATAGAGGCGTGGGAAGAGGCAGAAACAAGGGCGGTGCTTACGGGGTTGGGGGATTTTGCATCTGCTATAAGTGCGGAGAGAAAGTACCTCATGAAAAAGGTGTTAAATGCACAACTCAAAAATGTCCAAAATGCGGACATATAATGGTTCGAGAAGAGTTGCTTAATGAAAAATATAAAAATAAAGATGTAGAGCAAAATGAAAATAGCCATAGCTAGTGGAAAAGGCGGAACAGGCAAGACGACTTTAAGTGTCAATCTAGCCTCGCTTTTGGCTCAAAAAAATAGTGTTTTTTTGGTGGATTTGGATGTGGAGGAGCCAAATGCAAAACTCTTTTTGGCTGGAGAGCTTTTGAGCGAGGAACCAAAGTATAAAATGATACCAAAGTGGAGTGAGGAGAGTTGTACTTTTTGCCAAAAGTGCGTTGAGGTTTGCAACTATCACGCACTATTGGGTATTGCAAATGAGATTTTAGTGTTTCCAAACCTCTGCCATAGCTGTTACGCTTGTTCTGAACTTTGCCCTACGCAGTCACTTCCTATGTTCGCTCAAAAAATGGGTACAGCCAGACACTATGTTATGCCAGATATGGAGCTTATTGAAGGCGAGTTGGATTTGGGTGAAGAGCAGGCGGTCTCCTTGATATCGCAAACCAAAACATATGTTGACAAACTTCTCTTAAAAGACACAATAGCTATCTATGATTGTCCTCCAGGAACATCTTGCCCTGTTATTGAGGCTGTTAAGGATGTTGACTTTGTGATATTGGTAACAGAGCCAACTCCTTTTGGTCTTAATGATTTGAAATTAGCGGTTGAGACTATGCGTGTATTAAAAAAGCCTTTTGGCGTGGTTGTAAATCGTTATGATGCTCAAGATGACCGAGTTTTTGCATATTGTGAAAGTGAAAATATAGAAATTTTGGCAAAAATACCAAACGACAAAGCATTGGCGGTTTTATACTCAAAGGGTGCTTTGATTTATCATAGTAGTAAAAGCGTCAAGTGTGAGCTTGAAAAAATCTCTTGTTTCCTAAAATCCCTTACATGTAAGGAGCGAGCGTGAAAGAGATAGTTGTAATATCTGGAAAAGGGGGCACTGGCAAAACCTCTATGGTTGCCTCTTTTGCGTGTTTGGCTAAGAAAGATGCTGTTTTGGCTGATTGCGATGTGGATGCAGCAGACTTACATCTTTTGCTTGAGAGTGATTTTTCTTTTGAAGAGGATTTTTATAGCGGAGAGCTAGCGTTTATTGATAAGAGTATTTGTAGAAATTGCGGAAGATGTGCAAAAGTATGTAGATTTGATGCGATTGATTTTTGCGAGTTAAAATATACCGTTGATGAGATTTCGTGCGAAGGTTGCGGTTATTGTGCAAGGGTGTGTATTCCAAATGCGATAACTATGAATAAGCGAAACGTTGGAAAATGGTATATTTCTACCATCAAGACGGGCGCTCAAATGGTACATGCAAAGCTGGGAATCGGAGCTGAAAATTCTGGAAAATTGGTTGCTAAAGTAAAGAGTGAAGCCAAAAAAATAGCTCAACGGAACAATCTTAAATATGTCATTATTGATGGCTCTCCAGGTATCGGATGTCCAGTAGTCTCCTCTTTGTCTGGAGCCAACTTTGTGGTACTTGTAACTGAGCCTACGCAAAGTGGATTGCATGATTTAAAAAGGGTTTATGGCGTTGTTGAGAAGTTTAACCTCAAAGCTGGGTGTATTATCAATAAGTGTGACATCAACGATATTGTCGCAGAGGAGATTGAGTTTTTTCTGAGAGAGAAGAAGATAGAGCATATTGGCTCTTTACCGCACAGTCCATCTTTTACTCAGGCTATGATAGAGGGCTTGAGTGTAGTTGAATATACTGATATAGAGCTAAAAAAAGCGGTTTGTTTATGTTGGGATAAAATAGAAAAAATTATTAACAAAAAGGAGTGTGTAGAATGAAAATAGCATTTACTACAAAAGGTAGAGAGTGGCAAAGTGAGATGGAGCCTAGATTTGGGCGAACAGATTATATTTTAATTTACGATGAAGACAAAGATACTCTAATTATTTTTGATAATTGTGAAGCAAAAAGTCATGAACATGGAGCAGGTCCCACTGTAGCAAAAATTTTAATAGAAAATGGCGTAAATGTTCTCATAACAGGAAATGGTCCGGGAGGCAATGCTATTGAGGTTCTTAAAAAATCCTCTATAGAGGTTTATTCTGGTGCGATTGAGATGAGCGTTAAAGAAGCTTACGATAAGTATAAAAACAAAAAACTCCCTCGTTTTTAAAAGAGAGTTTTAAAATTTTCTCCAAAAAGTTCTGCTTAGTAAGATAAAAACAGTGTAGCACTCTAAACGCCCTATAATCATAACGGCAGAGAGGAAAATTTTATCATACCAAGAGAAAAACGCATAGTTGTCAGTTGGTCCTGTCATCCCAAAGGCGGGACCAACATTTCCTAACATCGCTATTGATGTTGTTATAGATGTAAGAGCATCATATCCTCTGGCGTACATGTAAAATGTAGCAACGACTAGAGTTAGCAAAAATAGCGAAAAGAAACCAAAAATAGAGTTGATGATGGAAGATTTTATCTGCCTACCATCAACAAACAAAGAGATAATCAAATCTGGTCGTAAAGAGCGTTTTATCTCCAAAGAGATGTTTTTGAAAAATAGCACATAACGTATGATTTTAACACCACCGGCGGTTGAGCCAGCTTGTGCACTCATGATCATTGCCAAAACCATAACCGTTATTGCAAATTGCCCCCACTGTTCATAATCTACACTTGCAAACCCTGTTGTTGTTGCAAGGGTTGCTATGGTAAAGGATGAGTGAAGAGCAGAATAATATAAAGTATCGTCACTTTTAGCAAAGTGAATTAGTGTCAAACAAACAGACAATACAAGAAAAAGACCTAAATACCAGTACATCTCTTCATTGAAATAGCATTTTTTATCTCCCCCAATAAAGCGGATATGAGCGATAAAGTTTATGCCCGAGATAATCATAAAAAAAGTAGTAACAGCTATCGCTCCATCACTAAAAAATCCCAAAGATGAATTTTTGGTTGAAAATCCTCCTGTAGCAACTGTAGATAAAGCGTGATTGATAGCATCAAACCAAGACATTTCACAGATTTTTAAAGCAAAAATGTTTAATACGGTAAAAAGGAGATATATTCCCCAAATCAGTTTTGCAGTATCTTTAATCTTTGGAGTGATTTTGTCGATAGATATGCCTGTTGATTCGGCTTTAAAAAGACTTAGCGAGCCACTAGGATTGATTAATGGCAGTAGCCCAACACCTAAAACGATAATTCCAACACCACCAATCCAATGCATTAGGCTTCTATGGAATAAAATGGAGCGAGGAAGTATCTCAACATCAGTGTATATGCTTGCTCCTGTTGTTGTAAAACCACTAATTGCCTCAAAAAAGGCACTAGCAAAATCAATATTTGTATATAAAACAAGAGGTATGGCTCCACCAATGCCCAACAATATCCAAACTAGATTGACCGAGATAATGCTCTCTTTGACGCCCAGAGAAAGGTTATGTTTTCTAAGCAGTGCAAGAACAACCACATTAAAAAACAAAAGAGATAATATGGATATGGCGTATAAACTCATATCTTCGCCATAATATAAACCCACAAGTATTGGAAGCAAAAAAAACAAAAAAATAACCAATCCAACAGTTGAGGTAAATTTTAAAATACTTTTTAAGCTCATAAATGCCTTTTTCTAGATGTTTTTAAGCCACTTTGATAAAAGTTCAAAATTTTCTTCTTTTGTAAAAAAGACGATAATATCATCTTTTTTTATAATATCTATATCTCTCAAGCAAAGCATCTCTTCGTCTCTAAGGGCTATAAAATGACCTTTTTCCTCTATTTTTGAAGGTAGTTCAATCTTTTTTCCTATTATTGTGGAGTTTGCAAAAATTTTTCTTAGCACAATAACTCCATCGCCACCACAAAATTTCTTTTGAACAATAATCTGAGAAGAGTCTATTTTTTCAAGTATGGAGTAGTAGGCATTTATTTTTTCGCCTCTAACGACCTCTATGTTCATATTTCGCATTAGCGACGAGTATGCTAGGTCATTATTGATGCCAACGATTTTTTTAATACCTTTTTGTTTTGCTTCAAGACATTTTGTTATATTATATTCGTCTTTTCGTGTGGCTACGATAAACATGTCAGTATCAAATTTGTTTTTGTCATTGATGTGGTCAGCATCGTAGTTTGTTTTTGTTACATCAACTTTGTTTTTAAGCTCTAAATTGGCCTTTTTGCACAATGCCATATCTTTGTCCATAATTTGAACATCTATTCCTTTTTTGAGAAGAACTTTAGCTATCTCTACTCCGAGCGAGTCGGCTCCTACGATAATGCAGTTTTTAATAGGTGTTTGCACCTCATTCCAATCATAAACTACTGATCTTAGTGCAATAATCGCTTTTGGATATGCAAAAAAGTAAACTAAATCATTTGCTAAAAGCATTTCGATGGGCTTTGGTGTGTAAAATGTTTTGTCTCTCTCTACCCCAGCAATAGAGAGCTCATTGTTAAAATTATTAACAAATTTAGAAATCATTGTAGGTTCAAAATCTTTTCTAAGGCGAACAGAAACCAAGAGAGCTTTTGTATAAGCAAAAGTTTTTACATTGTGTGCATGTGGAAAATCCACAAGATATTTAAATGGTTGAGCTGCTTCAAAAGAGGGGATAATTGTTTCGCTAATATTGAGTTTTTCCTTAATGGTGCTATTGGCAAAAAAGTCATTTCTTAGACGTATAATTTTCTTTTTTACTGTTGTAATGCTGTCAATAATCAAAGCTGATAAAAGGTTTGTTTCGTCAGAATCTGTAACTGCTATAAAGAGGTCAATTTGTGCAGATACCCCCATATAGGTGTGAGGATTTTCGATATTCCCGCATATTGCTAAAACATCAAGATTTTCCTGTATGTTTTTGATGGCAAATTCATTTTGGTCAATTACGGTTACGTCGTTGTCTTTCATAAGATGTTTGGCAACTGTGTACCCAACTCTTCCAGCACCTGCTATGATAACTTGCATTTTGGCTCCGCAATTTTTTTTACGCTAAACGGTAATTATATCACAGATTTATTTTGTAAAGTAAATTTAGGATTTTAAAAAAGATGTGGTGGGTCCTGTAGGACTTGAACCTACGACCACCCCGTTATGAGCGGGGTGCTCTAACCAGCTGAGCTAAGGACCCTTTTAAAAAGAGTGGTATTTTAGCCTTTAAAATGTTAAAAAAAGATAAATTTATATACTGTACTTGATGAATTTGTAAGTCGGATCAAATCTAAAGGCAATCAAATTTTCCAATATTCCAAACATTGCAAAAAAAGTAATAAAACTACTCCCCCCGTAGCTAAAAAAAGGCAGTGGCACTCCAACAACAGGAGCAAATCCAACCGTCATGGCTATGTTGACTGCCATGTAGAAAAAAATCAAAAGAGAAACCCCTGTTGTCATAACCTGACCGAAATAGTCATTTTTTAGCTTAAAATTTAGTGTCATAAGATGCACTATAAGTAGTGCATAAAGAGATATAAGTCCAACGGCTCCCCAAAACCCAAACCTCTCTGTGTGGTATGCAAAAATGAAATCGCTCGTAGCAATGGGCAAAAATTTATAGTGAGTTTGGGTGGCATCTTCCATATCTTTTCCATTAAGTCCGCCAGAGCCTATAGCGACAATAGACTGTCTAACATGATAGCTAGGCTTTTCTGATAAAAAATCTACAATACGCTTTTTTTGATAGTCGTGAAGTGAGTTATACATAAAAGGACCACTTATGCTGATAGCTATAGCCAGCGTAATCCATATTTTTTTATTAACTCCGACAACAAACAAAATGCCATACCCAACCAAAATAAGTAACATAGCAGTACCAAGGTCCGGCTCTTTTAAAATCAAAACAAAAGGCAGAAGTATGTAAAAGCTTAGCTTTGTAAAATCTTTCCATCCATAACCTTTTTCATCTGGAGGATTGTGTTTTATAAGATAAGCGAGCATCAAAATAAAAGCGGGTTTGAAAAGTTCTGAGGGCTGAATAGTAAAATGAATAAATGGAATCTCAAGCCATCTTCTAGCACCCAATTTTGAAACCCCAAAAAAGTCAACACTAAGTAACAATAAGATGGTTGTCCAGTAAAAAAAAGGGATAAGCCATTCAACTTTTCTAATAGGAGTTATGAAAAAAAAAGCAAAACAAAAA
Source organism: Sulfurospirillaceae bacterium (assembly GCA_028692875.1). Classification (GTDB taxonomy): domain Bacteria; phylum Campylobacterota; class Campylobacteria; order Campylobacterales; family Sulfurospirillaceae; genus JAQUWL01. The sequence continues at coordinate 47,079 of JAQUWL010000005.1, read as the reverse complement.
GCACCAACGCAGTAGTAGACGATTTGCTTGTTCGCAAGGTTGGTATTTGCCTCTGAGATAAGGTAAAAAGAGACCCAAACAATAGGAATAACCAGAATTGGAAGCAAAAAATCAAAATGTGTTATTATTCGCCTATCAATTTGAAACAAAAAAACCTCTTTGTGTTTAAAAATTTTTACAAAGTATATCAAAATTAAATCTTAAAAAAGGAAAATTCGAGGATGGAATTTACATGTAGTGCCAATGAAAGATTAGATATTGCAATGAGCAGAGCACTAAATACTCCTAGAAACCAAATAGAAAAATTTATCAAGCAAGAGGGCGTTTTAGTCAATGAAAAAATCATTAAAAAGCCAAGTTTCAAAGTGGGCGAAGGGGATGCTGTAAGTTATGAGCTGGTAGAGGCAAAGTTTCAAAATAATTTTGCACCTATTGATTTTGACATTGATATTTTGTATGAAGATGATGATATGTTGGTCATAAATAAACCTCCTTTTCTAACTGTTCATCCAGCACCTAGCGTTAAAGAGGCAACATTGGTGGATTGGCTTAAATTTAAGGGCATCTCTTTATCAACGCTTAGTGGAGAACAAAGACATGGCATCGTTCATCGTATCGACAAGGAGACTAGCGGTGCTTTGGTTGTTGCAAAAAACAATTCTGCACATTTGGCGTTATCTGTACAGTTGGAAGATAAAAGCATGGGAAGATATTATGTGGCACTTATCGACACTCCGCTTAAAGAGAATATCGTCGTAGATTTGCCCATAGCAAGAAATCCCAAAAATCGCCTTAAAATGACCGTTATTGAAGATGGAAGAGAGGCTAAGAGTGCTTTTTGCAAAATAGCTCTTTCTCGTGATGGCAAGAGTGAGTTGATACTTGCAAAGCTTTTTAGCGGAAGAACACACCAAATAAGAGTGCATCTAAACTCGCTATCTCGTCATATTTTGGGAGATAGTTTATACGGTTTTAAGAGCCAAAATAGTAAAATCCCTAGAGTTATGTTACACGCCTATATGTTGTATCTAAAACATCCTAGAACAGGTAAACTATTGGAGATTAGGGTGCCTTTTTTTGATGATTTTAGGCTCTATTTAGAAAAAAATTTTAACAAGGAAGAGTTGCATGAAAAGATTGACTCAAGTGATATTAATCTCTATTTTTCTCCTTTTGGGCAGTGGATGTCAAAAAAGTCTTGAAGCCCCACAGACGCCGGTTGTAGACCCATCATTGCCTAAAATTGACTCCGTAAAAACACTTTCGGATATAACCGAGATAGGTTTTGAGTGGACGCCTAGCTATGCTGAGAGAGTTTCTGGTTATTATATTTATAGAGCCTCTGACAGTGGGAAAATGGAAAAAATAGCCTCTATTAAGGATAAGTATGCTTCGCACTATGTTGATACAAAATTAAAACCTGCAACGCAGTACAACTATCGTTTTGTTATTTTTTCTGAAGACAAGAGGGAGTCTGAGCCTAGTCCAATAGTGACGGCTAGCACCAATGAGATGTTTCCTTCTGTCTCATATGTTAAGGCGATTGTTGGATTGCCCCAAAGAGTAAAAGTTGTATGGAGACCTCATTCCTATGATAGGGTAGAATCTTACATCATAGAGAGAAACGATTTAAGATCAACCGACTGGAAAGAGGTTGGAACTATAGATGGAAGACTTAATGCCGAATATATTGACGCTGGATTGAAAGATAATTATGTCTATCGCTATAGAGTTCGTGTCAAAACATATGACGGTCTTATATCAAAACCGAGCGAAATTGTAGAGGCTAACACCAAGCCACTCCCAAAAGAGGTTGAGGGACTTAAGGCGACATCGGGACAGCCTAAGAAAATTGTTCTTACTTGGGAGCCTTCTTCTGAGCAAGATTTGGTTTATTATAAAGTTTACCGCTCTTCAAGTTCACTTTTGTCATTTTATGATTATCATGCCAAAACAAAGAGCACCCAATTTGAAGACCTTGTAAATGATAATGGTAGTACCTTCTACTACAAAGTTACTGCGGTAGATAAAGATGGGCTGGAATCTTTAAAACAGAAAGCACCAGCAACAGGAAGTACTCTTTCAGCACCAAATTCTCCAGTTCCTTTTTCAATCAAGCACGATGGTTCAAGCATTATGCTTACATGGAGTGCTACGGACAATAGGGCGGTAAAATATAATATTATACGAGAGGGTGGAAAGAAGCAGACATTTACTGGAATTTCTCAGCGTAGTTTTCATGATCAAGATGTCTCTGTCGGGATTGCATACAAATACAGTATTATAGCTATTGATGAGTATGGATTGGCATCTAAGCCTTCCGAATCTTTTTCAATAACCATTCCGAAGGATTAAGGCAAAGGATGCCCAATTTTCAAACAAAAGTCCTTTGTGAACCATGCTATCCAGCAGTTTTTAGAGAAACTCTGTTCGAGTTTTCTGCGGTTGCTGAAAATGGAGAAAAACTTATAAAAGTTGCAATGCAGGGTGAGAGTTTTTTTATCAAAGTCGTTCAAAAAAAAGATAAGTATCTCATAAAGGGCGATAAAATCACACGTCCATCTCAAGCAGGATTGCTTCAAAGGGCTTTGGTGGACTTTAGAGATATGACTCAGTCAAAAGAGATTTTTTCAAATATTGAGCCAAAAAAAAGTCTACATGTAAAGAGTTATGATCAACTAAAATCGATTGATTATTTTGCGAAAGATTTTGTTATTGATAAGGAGATTTGGGTAGAGATAGGATTTGGTAGCGGAAGACATCTGTTACATCAAGCCAAAAAAAACCCAGATAAGCTTTTTATCGGACTCGAGATTCATAAGCCCTCTATTGAACAAGTTTTAAATCTTTGTGCAATTCACGGTATAGATAATGTTTTGGTGGTGGATTATGACGCAAGACTCTTTTTGGAGTTTTTATCTTCAAATAGTGTTGGTAGGATTTTTGTCCATTTTCCAGTGCCGTGGGATAAAAAACCACATCGAAGAGTTATATCAAAAGATTTTATAGAAGAGTCCATTAGAGTACTAAAACTTGATGGAAGAATTGAGCTAAGAACAGATAGCGACACATATTTTGAGTACTCTTTTGGTGAGTTTGCCAAGCTAAACAAGATGAGCTTAAATGTACGTAAAAATGCAAATCTAGAGATAACAAGCAAGTATGAAGATAGATGGCGAAAAATGGACAAAGACATCTATGACATCGTCTTTATCAATGAAGAGGTTTCGCCAGAAAAAGAGAAAATTAAAAAACTTTTTTTTGACAAAGGGTGTGATTTTTCAAAAATTAAAGTGCACTTTGACAATCAAACAATACGAGGAGATGGCTTTTTTGTTCATTTTGAAGAACTATACGATATAAATGAGAATTCAGGCTTTATAAAACTCTCTTTTGGAGCAAGCGAAAGAAGTGAAAGGGCCTATGTTTTTATATCTGGAGAAAAGATGTCCTATTTTCCAGATAATATTTTAGCTTCAAATGGAAATTCTAAAGCGGATAATTTAATTAAAGAGTGGATAAATGGAATATGTAGTTAACGCCCAAAATTTAAGTGTTAGATATGGCAACGATGAGCCTATTATAACGGATGTTACAATGTCTATTAAGCCACATGACTTCGTTTTTATTACAGGCAAAAGTGGCAGTGGAAAATCAACTCTTATTAAAACGCTTTATGGTGAAATTGAGCCTAGCGGAGGAAGTTTGAGTGTTTGTGGTGTGGGTTTGAAAAATATTCCAACATCAAATCTCAATCTTTTAAGAAGATACCTCGGGATTGTATTTCAAGACTATAAACTAATCAACGAATGGAACGTTGAGCAAAATGTAATGTTGCCCCTTGTGATAGGAGGATTTTCTAGAGGTGTTTGTGTTGAGCAAGCCAGAAAACTACTTAAACATGTAAAGTTGCTTCATAAGGCTGACAAGTATCCACTTGAGTTAAGCGGAGGCGAACAGCAAAGGGTTGCTATGGCAAGAGCTTTGGCTCACAATCCTCTTATGATAGTTGCAGATGAACCAACTGGAAATCTCGATAATTATTCTAGTGAGGTTATATGGAACTTGCTTAAAGGAGCAAAAGAGCATTTGGGTACAACTATTGTAGTGGTAACTCACAATATTCCTTCGGCTTTAGGTATTTACTATCGACATTTTTTTCTAGAAAATGGAGTTTTGCATGAAGTCCCTTAATGCACATATTTCTGTTATTTTGTCACTTTGTGTTCTTCTATTTTCGTTTCAGTTTGTGATATTTACAAATAGTGTTGTTAGCGACTATGCTCAAAAAATTGTTAATGACTACTCTATTATTGTTGTTTCATCATCGGAGATAAAAGAAGATGAGATAAGAGCACAAATACCGGATATAAAATCTTTAGAAGAGATTAGTTCTAAAAAGATTTTGGATAGGCTTAAAAATGATATGTCTTCAAAAAATTTAGCCCTATTGCAAGTGGCTTTGCCGAAATTTTACTCTATAAAGCTCAATTCTATTCCGGATAAAAAAAGAGTTGAAAATATAAAAACAAAACTGAGTGCATATAAAAATATATCCAGAGTGGAAACATTTGCAAGAACTCATGAGAAAATATTTAAAATGTTTTCTATTTTGCAAGGAGTAGCCTATGTTTTTTCATTTTTTATAGCTATGGTCGCTTTACTACTGATGTTTAAGCAGATTAAGATTTGGATATATGAGCACAATAAAAGAATGTCTATTATGACGCTTTTTGGTGCCTCTTTTTTTATGAAAAGTGCCATATTGTACAGAATGACCATTGTTGATTCTGTTATAAGTACAGCATTAATATCTCTATTTTATTACTTTATGCCAAAAGTCCCAATTATTCAAGAAGTTGCATCGGAGTTAGATATTTTAATTCCGAGTATCGATTTGATTAAAGATAGTGGTATTTTATTGGGCATTTCGCTACTTTTTTCATTTCTTGTTGTAACGGCAGTTTCTAGAAATACGGCGGAAATATGATAAAAAACTTTTTGCTTTTGTTCTGCATATCGACTCTTCTTTTTGGAAGCGATATTGCCAATAAAATTCAATTGAAATCAAAAACTCTTGAAACAAAATCTCAAATCGAAAGAAAAATTGTTGAAAAAATTCAAGATGTTGCAGAGGGAATTTTGGCAGAAGAGAGAAATCTTGAAAATATTAAAATAAAGATAGAAGAGTTAAACAAAAATATTTTCCATTCACAAGAAGAGATTAATAAAAAATATGAGGTTTTAGAAAAACTAACCAAGAATACAGAAGACTTATCCGGCCAGAAAAAAGAGCTTGAGACAAAGATTATTAAAATTATTGCCGAAGATTTTTCATTTTATTTGGTGGCAGACAGTGGATATGTGGACAATGAAGATGGAATTTTAATAGATGAGATACTTGATAAAATGGAAATTGTTATAAAAAAAGAGTTTGCAAAGCTTGCAACGGATTATAAGCAGGTAAATGAGCAAATTTATGAACACAGCAACGCAGTTAAAAATATCAAGTCTGAAATCAAGAGTGCCAAAAACAAAAAAGATGAGCTTGTGGCTTTGGAGAAAAGAAGACAGCGCTCTATTGAGGTCTTAAGTTCAAAAAAAGAGACATATAAGAAAAAATTGCAAGATATCGAAAAAGAGCGTGAGGAGATACGCTTGACCTTGCAAAAATTGAAAATTTTAAAAATCGAAGAGGATAAAAAAAGTGCTGAAGCAGCACGTAGAGCATCTCTTAAGGCTAGGGACAAAACAGGCAAAGTTGATGATGCTGGAGCAGACTCTTCAGTTAGGCAGATAGGCTCTTCCTACCAGGACAGTAGTGTAAAAAAATATACGGGCGAAAAAACCATAGCACCGCTAGATAGTTATACTGTAAAACGAAAATTTGGAGATTATATCGACCCAATTTATAAAATAAAAATTTTCAATGAGTCGGTTATTTTAAGCTCAAAAACACCTGATGCGATGGTCAAAAATGTATTGAGCGGTAAAGTTATTTTTGCAAAAGATACTGCAATGCTTGAAAAAGTTGTGATAGTTGAACATAGTGATGAAATCCATACTATTTATGCACATTTATCTAAAATTGCCCCTACGATTCAGGTTGGACAGAAAATCAAGAAAGGGTATGTTATAGGTAGGGTTGATGGCGATTTGACTTTTGAGGTAACTCAAAAAAATTATCACATCAATCCTCTAGAATTAATCAGCAGTAAATAATCAGCTTTTTAGGTCAATTGTTGTAAAATAGACGACTTTTGGCTGAGGGAGCTATGAAAGGTGTTTGCATGGAAAAAAAGAGAGTGTTGGTCAAATTTTCTGGAGAGGCATTGGCGGGTGGCAATGGTTTTGGTATTGACACAACAATATTAAGGTTTATAGCTGGGGAGATAAAGTCTTTAGTTGCTAATGGCATAGAAGTTGGTATTGTAATTGGTGGCGGAAATATTATTCGAGGTGTGAGTGCTGCTAAGGACGGTATTATAAAGCGAACAACTGGCGACTATATGGGGATGCTCTCGACAGTAATCAACAGTGTTGCTATGCAAGAGGCGTTAGAACATGTAGGAACAGAGGTCAGGGTTCAAAGTGCTATCAAGATGGAGGCTATTTGCGAGACATTTATCGTAAGGCGTGCACAAAGACATCTCGAGAAGGGAAGAATTGTTATTTTTGCTGCAGGCACGGGTAATCCTTTTTTCACTACCGATACCGCAGCAACACTTAGAGCGATTGAGATAGGTGCTACTATGATTATAAAGGCTACAAAGGTTGATGGAGTGTATGACAAGGACCCTGAAAAGTTTATGGACGCACAAAAAATTCAAGAGCTTACTTACGATAGGGCCATGAATGACAATATTAAAGTTATGGATGATACATCTATCGCTTTAGCTAAAGACAATAATTTGCCAATCGTTGTTTGCAATATGTTTGAAAAAGGCAATTTGTTAAAAATTATAGAGGGTGACCTTTCGAGTTGCTCAATTGTTAAAAAGTAGTTAAAGGAAAAAAATGAGAACAGAACAAATTACAGCCAAAGCACTTGAGTTAGTTGGACATGATAGATATAGACTTTCCTTGATGGTCTCTCAGCGTGCAGAACAATTGGCAAATGGTGCAGAACCATTAGTTAAAGCAGATAAAACAAAGGATAAATTTGTAGATATTGCACTTCTTGAGATTGCTGAAGGAAAAGTAAGACTAGAATCTGTTGAAGAAGAGTAAAACAATCCTTGGAAGCGTTAATTGAGTCTGTAAAAAAATGTATAGACATAGAATCGTCCGTAGAGCTTTTTTACAAACATACATCCAAAACCGATGCCATTGAAAAAGCATTGTTTTTTGCGATAGATAAACATAAAAACCAGTATCGCAAAAGCGGCGAACCTTATGCTGTGCATCCTATTTTGGTTTCTACAATAATATCGCACTTGGGTGGTGATGATGCGATGATTATTGCTGGACTTCTCCATGATATTGTTGAAGATACAACTTGCTCCATAGGGGAGCTTAAGAAGATGTTTGGTGATGAGGTTATGAAGCTCGTAGACGGGCTAACAAAGATTATCGCCATGCGTGACACAGAGTTAATTCCATCATCTTCAAACGAAAAATTAATGGTTTCAGCTCTTACTTTTAGAAAAATGCTTATTGCTTCCATTAGCGATGTTAGAGTTTTGGTTGTTAAGTTATGTGATAGATTGCACAATATGCTAACTTTGGAGGCATTGTCTTCGGTAAAACAAAAACGCATTAGCGAAGAGACTTTGGTTGTTTATGCTCCAATAGCTCACAGGCTGGGTATCTCATCTATTAAAAATCTCTTGGAAGATTTGAGTTTTTATTATGTGATGCCAGCTGAGTATGCCAAAATAGATAGCTTTTTAAAAGAACAGAAGCAAGAGCTTTTATTGCGACTTAATCACTTTATATCAAGAGTGAATGAGTTTATGCTGGTAGAAGGTTTTCAAGAGAGCGATTTTACTATACAAAAAAGAATTAAACACTATTACTCAATCCATATGAAAATGCAACGCAAAGGAATCTCAATAGAAGAGGTTTTGGATCTTTTGGCGATACGCATTCTTGTTAAAAAACCGATAGATTGTTATCGAGTTTTAGGCATTATCCATCAGCACTTTAATCCTCTTATTTCTCGCTTTAAAGACTATATTGCTATTCCAAAAGAAAATGGATATCAAACGATTCATACAACTGTTTTTGACGATAAAGCAATTATTGAATCTCAAATAAGAACGTATGATATGAACAGAACCGCAGAGTATGGGGTTGCGGCTCATTGGAAATATAAAACCGGAGGAGGTCTTAACCCAAAATTAGGATGGCTAAATGACCTAAAAAATCAGAACGAAGATATTGAAAATATTGAGGATTTTTATGCTATTGCAAAAGATAATCTCTATAGTGAAGATATTGCTGTATTTTCCCCAAAAGGAGATATTTTTACACTTCCTCGTGGTGCAACGGTTTTAGATTTTGCATATGAAGTGCATACTGAAGTAGGACTTTATGCTGAAGAGGCATATATTAATAAACAAAAAGTTCCGCTTCTGACTGAGTTGAAAAATGGCGATATCGTAAGAGTTATTACCTCTGATGAGCCAAAGTTTAGATGTAGCTGGATTAATAGTGTAAAAACAGGAAAGGCTAAAAATGCTATTCAACTTAACTGTCGTCAAAAAATAAAAGAGATAAATAATAAAGCAGCAATTGAGATTTTAGTTTCTATTTTTAATGCCAGAGAGACCAAAATTATGGATTGGCTAGAGCGTGAAAATTTGGTTAAAAAGGTTTTCAAAATATCCACAGATTCTATTTTTTTGCAAGATGTTGTAAATGCTTTAAGAAAATATCCAGAGAGCGATAGACTACTTTTTCCTCTGCTTAAGATTGACAAGTATAAGATTAAAAAACAAAAATTTCAAAATATTGTTATCTACTCAAATCATAACATCTCCAATGTCTCTTTTGACTACTGTTGCCACCCAAAAAGAGGCGATGATATAGTCGGTTTTAAAAAAGGCAATGAGGTTTTTGTTCATCATAAACTTTGTGATCGAGCTGCGACACTAATGCTTGAAAAAGAGGAGATGATTTTTGTTAAATGGACACGTGAAGCCCCTGATAGGTACAAGTTGCTTGTGAGTTTAGATAACAAAAAAGGCTCTTTAGCCTCATTTTTATTTTATTTGGCTAAAATGCAGATAAATCTAGTAAGTATAAAGATCGGAAGTACCGAAGATGAAGGGCATGGAGACTATTTTGAGATGATTTTGGAGTTGCCAGATAAAAATATGGAATCCGTCAAGGAAAATTTGAAAAACAAATATAGGGTAATAGACTTTGTATCTGTTAATGATGCGTATAAGTAAGACAAATTTCAAGGGAAGCGAAATATGGTAAAAGAGGCTTTAGAAGAGATAAAAAGAGGCGTTAGCGAGATAATAGATCAAGAGCGTATAGAGATGCTTTTGAAGAATTATTTTGAAAAAGGCATCAATTATTATGTTAAGGCTGGATTTGACCCAACGGCTCCTGATTTACATTTGGGACATACTGTTTTGTTGCAAAAAATGGCAATGCTTCAAAAATATGGTGCTATTGTTCAGTTTTTGATAGGTGATTTTACAGGTATGATAGGTGATCCAACAGGTAAAAATGAGACTCGCAAAAAGCTTGACAAAGAGACAGTTTTAAAAAATGCACAAAGTTATAAAGATCAGGTTTTTAAGATATTAGACCCAGAGAAAACGGTTGTTATGTTCAACTCTCAATGGCTTGAAGCATTGGGTGCCTCGGGTCTTGTTGAGCTTACTACAACTTTTAATGTTGCCAGAATGTTAGAGAGAGAGGATTTTGACAAGAGATATAAGTCGCAAGCACCTATATCTATTAGCGAATTTTTGTATCCATTGCTACAAGGTTATGATAGTGTGGCGATGAATTGCGATATTGAGATGGGCGGAACAGATCAAAAGTTTAACCTCTTAATGGGAAGACATCTTCAAAGAGTCTATAATGTTGGCAAAGAACAGGCGGTTGTAATGATGCCTTTGCTTGAAGGGTTGGACGGTGTCAACAAAATGAGTAAGTCGCTTGGAAATTATGTAGGCGTAACAGATGAGCCATCTGACATGTACGGAAAACTTTTAAGCATTAGTGATGTTTTGATGTGGAAGTATTATGAGCTTTTGAGTGCTAGGAGTTTGCCGGAGATAGAGCAATTTAAAAAAGATGTTGACGGTGGAATGCTTCATCCAAAAGCTGCCAAAGAGGCTTTGGCAAGTGAAATTGTGGAGAGATTCCATGGAAAAATAGCATCAAAAGAAGCAAAAGAGGAATTCGATAGAATTCATAAGCAAAATGAACTTCCTTCCGAGATGGACGAATTTGAAGAGGTGGCTCCTATTTGGATAGCTAAAGCCCTAGCAGGGTGTGCCCTTGTTGGTTCAACATCTCAAGCAAGAAGGGATATTTCTCAAGGTGCTGTTAAAATCAATCAGGAAAAAATTAGTGACGAACAGTTGCAGTTGGAAAAAGGTGAGTATGTACTTCAAGTAGGCAAAAGAAAATTTGCCAAACTAAAGGTTAAATAATGTTAAACAATTCTCTAAAAATTGGAAAATATACCGTTCAATATCCGATTGTTCAAGGTGGTATGGGGCTTGGTATAAGCTGGGATGGTCTTGCTGGAACTGTAAGCAAAGAGGGTGGATTAGGCGTTATTAGCACTGTAGGTACGGGCTATTATGAGGATTTAAAATATAGTAAAAAAAATATTACACTAAGACCGTTCGAAGTGGATAATTTTTACTCCAAAGAGGCCTTAATAGCTATTGTAAAAAATGCTCGAAAAATTTGTGGCGATAAGCCCTTGGCGGCAAATGTATTGTATGCTATAAATGATTATGGAAGAGTGGTGAGAGATGTTTGTGAGGCCGGTGTTGATATTATCATTACAGGTGCAGGGTTGCCTACTAATATGCCGGAATTTACAGAAGGATATCCCGATGTTGCATTGGTTCCTATCGTCTCTTCCGCAAAAGCACTTAAGATTATTTGCAAGAGATGGAAACAACGTTACGACAGGGTTCCAGATGCTGTTATAGTAGAAGGTCCATTGAGTGGTGGACATCAAGGTTTTACATATGAACAGTGTGGTATGGATGAATATCAGCTGGAAAATTTGATAGTACCTGTTTTGGAAGAGATAAAGCTTTGGGGAGATTTTCCATTGATTGCCGCTGGAGGCATTTGGGATCACGAAGATGTTGAAAAAATGATTGCACTTGGTGCAAGTGGTGTTCAAATGGGAACACGTTTTATTGGCACTTTTGAATGTGATGCAAATGAAAATTTTAAAAATATAATTATCGAATCTACACAAGAAAATATTAAACTTTTTAAATCACCTGTTGGGTATCCAGCAAGAGGTGTAAGAACAAACCTTATCCATATGGTTGAAAAAAAAGAGGGGCCAGCAGTTAAGTGTATCAGCAATTGTGTGTCGCCTTGCCACAGGGGTCAAGAAGCCAAAGAAGTCGGCTATTGTATCGCAGATAGACTCTCGGACGCATATTTAGGGAAAGTTAATACAGGACTTTTTTTTACAGGCTCAAACGGTTATAAATTAAAAGAAATAATAAGCGTAAAAGAACTAATATATAAGTTGGTTAATGGAGAAAATAGTTAAAATATCGGTTTTATTGTTTTTGTTGGCGACAACTCTTTTAGCCGATGCTGAGTCTCTCAAGATGCTTAAGCGTTATGATGCTGAGATTTCTCGTGCGTCCAATGATGAAACACTTAGAATCTATCATGGATTGCAAAATATATATATAAAATCAATTATTTCTGGAGATAATGAGCTTAGGTATGAAACTCTAAAAAGATTGGTTTCAACCTCTAAAATACTTCATATGGGTGGCTCAAATTATGAAAAAGAGCTCTTTTTGGTTGAAAAAGAGCTTAAAAAACCACATACATCTTCCGATAAATTAAAAAAAGAATTCATTTCAAAAAATAATAAGAATATTTTTAAGCGAGAAGAAGACAAAAAAGAGCCTTTTTTCCCAAAAGAGTCCGAGTTTAAGGCACGTATGCAAGGTATTAAAATCAACGCTAACGAACTTGTTATGGAATTTAACGCCAAAATAGATAAAGACAAAGTAAAAGCTTTGGTTCTCAAAAACGAAAATAGTTATCGTCAAGTTTATGATATTCCGGCAATTTTATTGAGTGAGCCAAAACTCTCTGTTCCGCCAATATATAAAAGTATAAAAATAGCTCAATACAACAAAGAGTACATTAGGGTAGTATTGGAATCAACAAAAAAAGTCGAGTCGCCTTTGTATGTAAATGACAACAGAATAAATATTATCTTTGGAAAGCATTCTGATTTGGTTTTGCAAAAAAAGGAAGATATTGCCGTAAAAAAAGAGGAAAAACCAGTAGTCTTAGACACTCCAAAGCGAAGTAGAATCATCGTTTTGGATGCTGGACATGGTGGTAAAGATGCGGGTGCGGTTGGATACAGGAAAACTATGGAAAAAAAAGTGGTGCTTCAAGTAGCACTTAAAGTTGGAAATATTTTGGAGAAAAATGGTTTCAAAGTTTTTTATACTCGCAAAAATGACACCTCTATAAATTTGAGAGATAGAACAAAATTGGCAAATGATAAAAATGCTGATATGTTTGTGTCTATACATGCAAATGCTGCCCCAAATGAGAGCAAAGTGTTGTCTATGAAAGGAATTGAGACATTTTTTCTCTCTCCAGATAGGTCAAATCGCTCCAAGAATGTTGCAGCACTTGAGAATAAGTCGGATTTGGACGAGATGAATTTTTATGCCAAAGAGACCTATTTGAATGTATTTAACAATAGCAAAATCGTTGCCTCAAATAAGGCTGCTATCGACATACACCGAGAAGTTTTAAAAAGCCTTAGGACAAAATATGATGTTGTGGATGGCGGTGTAAGAGAAGCACCTTTTTGGGTTTTGGTTGGAGCACAAATGCCCTCGATTTTGGCAGAAATAGGCTATATAACAAATCCGACAGAGGCTGAGAGAATGACAAATATGCAGTACCAGAAGCTTTTGGCGGAAGGTATAGCTGAGGGAATTGAGAGTTATTTTTTAAAAAACTAGCTTTACATGTAAGAGCACCCCGCTTAAAAAAGCAGGGCAAATAGTTTAGATTTGACTTTTGATATAAGCTTCCATATCGTTGACGATTTCATCAATCGTTCTTTCTCCATTGATTTTATGTAGTAATTTTTTACTCTCATAAAATGATTGGATGCTAGCTAATGGGGCAGTATAGACTTTCATGCGGTTTTTAAACACTTCTACGTTGTCGTCAGCACCACGTGCACGACCCAAAACTCTATCACATGCTACTTGCTCGCTAACTTCAACTTCGACAACAGAAACAAGATTGACTGATTTTTCTGTTTGTAAAATCTCATCCAGTGCTCTCATCTGTTCATCTGAGCGTGGAAAGCCATCAATCAAAATGACGTTTTTTGGACTATTTTTAATAGCACTAACAATGGTATTGATAACAATATTTAGCGGAACTAGGTTGCCCGCACTCACATAAGAGTCAATCGTTTTACCAAGCTCACTTCCGCTAGCCACTTCATCTCTAAGCAATTCGCCTGTTGAGTAATGTGCAATCGTATCGCTATTTTTTTCGGCTATAAGACTAGCGTCCGTTGTTTTGCCACTTCCTGGTGCTCCAATAACTAAAAATAGTTTTTTCATAATCCCCACACTCCCTTTTATTATGATTTTTTTTCTCTGATTCTAATGCCAAGATCTCTTAGTTGGTCGTTTTCAACTGCGCTAGGAGCTCTTGTAAGAAGACATTGTGCTTTTTGTGTTTTAGGAAACGCAATAACATCACGAATACTATCGCTTTTGGTTATTAGCATCATTAGTCTGTCTAGTCCTAATGCCAAACCACCATGTGGCGGTGCACCGTATTTTAGTGCATCAAGTAAAAATTCAAATTTTTCGTGAGCCTCTTCATCGCTGATGCCCAAAAGGTTAAAGACTTTTTGTTGAATCTCTTTTTTGTGAATTCTGATACTACCTCCACCAAGCTCAACACCATTTAAAACCACGTCATAAGCGATTGATTCCATTTCGTCAATTGGCGTATTGTCAATATCTTTAGGCATTGTAAAAGGGTGATGAAGTGCTTTTATCTTGCCCTCTTCAACCTCAAACATCTCAAAATCGACAACCCATAAAAACTCAAAAACATCTTTAGGTATTATATTCATCTGCTCGGCTAAAAAGATTCTAAAGCGTCCCATGTAGTCTAGAACAAGCTTTTTCTCGCCAGCTCCAAAGAAGATAGCATCTCCTACATGTAGGTCGGCTACGTCAACAATTCGTTGAATATCTTCTTCGCTAAAAAACTTTGTCAAAGGTCCTTTTAGCCCATCTTCTTTCATTTGGAAGTAGCCTAGTCCAGAAGCACCGAATTTTCTAACATACTCTTCAAAACCTTGCATTTGTCGTTTTGAAAATATATTGTCGCCATTTGGAACTTTGAGTGCTTTAATGCGGTTTTTCTTAGAGTCTTTTGCGATATTGCTAAAGATTGCGTTGGTGCAGTTGGAAAAGATATCAATAACGTCAATCATGCTTAAGTCGTAACGCAAATCCGGTTTGTCGCTACCATATTTTTCCATAGCATCTTTGTATCTAATACGGTTAAATGGTGTTTGAATCTCATGTCCACATGCTTTAAAGACATCTTTTAATAAGTTTTCAGTGACCTTCATAACATCTTCTTGGTCGCAAAAGCTCATCTCGATATCAATTTGCGTAAATTCTGGTTGACGGTCAGCTCTTAAATCTTCATCACGAAAGCATTTTGCCACTTGAAAATATCTATCAAATCCAGCGCACATCAAAAGTTGTTTAAATAGTTGAGGAGATTGAGGAAGTGCGTAAAACTCGCCATTGTGTACACGGCTTGGCACTAGATAATCACGTGCTCCCTCTGGGGTGGATTTGGTCAATATCGGAGTTTCTACCTCTAAAAATCCTTGTGCATCCAAAGAGTTTCTAACCGCAACAGTAGCTTTGCTTCTTAGTTTGAAAATCTCATAAGCTTTGGGATTTCTAAGGTCAAGATATCTGTACTTAAGGCGAACATCTTCGCCGACATTATTATCACCAATCACAAAAGGAACAGTTTCGCTTTCATTTTCAACTATTAGCTCATCCACAACTATCTCTATTTTGCCTGTTTTAAGACGTGGATTTTCAAGTCCTTCGCCTCTGGCTCTTATTCGCCCTTTTGCTCTTAAGACAAACTCATCTCTTACATGTGAGGCTATCGTGTGTGCCGATACGCTATCTGCTGGGTCGCACACAAGCTGAACTAGCCCAGTTTTATCTCTCAAATCAATAAATATAACCCCACCATGGTCTCTATGGTTGTTGGTCCATCCGCAAACCTCGACCACTTCTCCGATATTGTTTTCGTTAATTTCTGTACAATAATGACTTCTCAATGCCGTAATTCCTATGTCTGTTGGTTTTTAAAAGCTTTAGTATAGCAAAAAAGAATTCATACTTTCCTTTATGGTGTTTTTGTCTATTGATTTATATTTTTGAGCTACACTTAATGAAATAAAAGATAGAATTTTTCACTATGAAAACAACAGAAAAAATGCAAAAAATAGACTCTTTTAAGCACGTTGGATTGGTTATAAAACCCAAAGGCGTATCCCTAGATAGACACTATCTTGCCATAAAGAGTGCTATCGAAAAAAACGGTGCTTGTTTGATGGTAGATGAGCAGAGTGCAAGACTTTTGGGGTGCGATGGTGTGCCTTTTGAGACAATGTGCAAGCAGAGTGATTTTCTAATCTCCCTAGGTGGAGATGGCACGCTTATCTCATTGTGTCGTAGAAGTTTTAGCTACAATAAGCCTATCTTGGGAATCCACGCTGGTCAACTTGGTTTTTTAACAAATATCAGAACTGACGAAATAACCACTTTTATAGATAAAATTTTTAAAGAAAAATATCGAATAGACAAAAGAATTATGCTTGAAGTATCGTTGGTTAGCGGTAGCTCAAAAGAGGTAATTTTTGCATTTAACGATATGGTTATAACTAGACCAAAAATATCAGGAATGACAACGATAGATGCGTATGCTTTTGGCAATCTGTTTAACTCTTATTATGGAGATGGGTTGATTGTCTCAACACCAACAGGCTCTACTGCTTATAACTTATCTGCTGGCGGTCCTATCATTTATCCTTTGACAAAAGCTCTTATTTTAACACCTGTTTGCCCTCACTCATTAACTCAGCGTCCATTGGTTTTGCCTGGAGACTTTGAGCTAGAATTTACCAGCAAAGAGAACAATGTTGTTGTTATTGATGGGCAAGATACTTATGATATGCAGGATTTTGATTCTATTGAGGTGCGAGTTTCCCCGCAAAGTGTTAAATTGATTCAAGAATTAGATGGGGATTATTTTGATGTTCTTAAGGAAAAATTGCGCTGGGGAAGCAAATGATAGAGCGACTCTATCTCAAAAATCACCTCTCTTTTAAAGAGTGTGAACTCTTCTTTTCTGGGGGGCTGATAGCTTTTACAGGACCTAGTGGCGCTGGAAAATCTGTTTTTATGCAAGCACTTCTTTCTCTGTTTGGTTATGTCGATGCCTATGCTGACGTAGTTGAGGCAACACTTGAAGAGGAGATTGATGTAGAGCCTTTTGGTATAGAAAAAGACAGCCCAACCGTACTTAAAATGCTCAAGGGAAAGAGCGCTCGTTATTTTGTAAATGCTCAAAATGTCTCAAGAAAAACAATGGTGGATATTTCAAAAACATATGTAAATTACCTATCTGTTAAAGATGGTTCAGAGTTTGAAAATAGCAAACTTTTGGCTCTTTTGGACGCATTATGTTTTAAAGAAAATTCTTTACATGTAGAGGAGGTAGAGAGATTTAAAGAGGAGTTTTCTTTTTTTGAAGAACTTGAAGCTCAACTAGATGATCTTACATGTAAAGAGCAAAAGATAGAAGAACTTAAAGAGTTTGCACGTTTTGAAATATCAAAAATAGATGAGATATCCCCAAAAATAGGCGAAGATGAAGAGCTTATGTCATTTAAAAAAACATTATCAAAAAAAGAGAAACTTGAACAAGCCATTGCTAGTGCTAGCGCTATTTTTTCTATTGAGTCAAGTGTTTGTGATGCTTTGCGTTTGATGGAGAAAGGAAGTGCTTTTTTTGATGAGGCGATGAATGAGCTTAGGGCTATTTTTGAAAAAGAGAGCGAAAAGCTAGGAGAGCTAGAAGATATCAATATAGAAGAGCTTTTGGAGCGTATCGAAAAGCTAGCATCTCTAAAAAAAAGATACGGCTCTATTGAGCTAGCTTTGGCACATAAAAAAACCAAAGAAGAAGAGCTTAAAGGATATGAAAATCTTAGTTTTGAAAAAGAGGGTTTACAAAAAAAAGTAACATCTTTATATGTTTCGCTAAGCGAGCGTGCTTTGATTTTGACAAAGCGACGTCAAAATGCCATGCCTTTGCTGATGGATAAAATAAATCAATACCTAGCTCAACTGTATATGAACAATATTGAGTTGTATTTGGACGAAGTTCCTATGTTTGAGTTAGGTTGCGACAGTTTGCGTGTTGAGCTTGGAGCCATTGATGTTAAAAAACTTAGCTCAGGAGAATATAACAGACTAAGACTTGCCTTGATAGCTACACAAAATGACCTTTTGCTCTCAAGCGAAAAAGGTGTGCTAATTCTTGATGAGATAGATGCAAACCTTAGTGGCAAGGAGTCTATGAGCGTAGCTAAAGTTCTTAAGAAACTCTCTAAAAAATACCAAATTTTTGCCATCTCTCATCAGCCACAACTCTCCTCTTTGGCGGATTTGCACTATTGCATAGAAAAAAGTAGTGAGGGCGAAAGCTCGGTTAAACTCTTGAATGAAACACAACGTGTTGTCGAGCTAGCTCGAATGGTAAGTGGCGAACATGTCAGCGAAGAGGCGACACGATTTGCAAAAACACTTTTGGCAAGTAGGGATTTGTAAGATGTCTGAAAATTTTTACTACAGGAATTACAGACATTGTTACTATTTACGTTTTAGATGTGAGTGATTCTCTTTAATTATCGATAAATATTTTTTTGTGGTGGTTATAAAGGTTCGACCAATCATTTCTTTTATAAAATTTCCCATGTTTTTATGCTAGAATCTTTTTATACATGTAAAGAATTGAGGATTAAATGTTGGAAGAAAAAATTTTAATCGTAGAAGACAACAAGGCTTTATCTAAGCTTTTGGCTAAAAAGATGGAGTCAAATTTAATTTTTAATGTAGACATAGCTCATTCGCTTAATGAGGCGGTTGAATTTATTGATGCTGGAAATGAGTATTTTTTAGCACTCCTTGATCTGAATCTTCCAGATGCTCCAAATGGCGAGGTTGTAGATTATATGATTGAGCATAAAGTTCCATCAATAGTTTTAACTGGTAGCATGGATCAAGAGACGAGGGAGAGTATTTTAAAAAAAGATATTATAGATTATGTTTTTAAGGGAAATATTGACGATGTAAATTATGTCTTTACTTTAATTGATAGGCTCTATAAAAATCGTCAAACGAAAGTAATGATTGTTGATGACTCTATTTCGACACGTTCTGCTATTAAGAAGTTTTTACAAAGACAAATGTTTCAAGTTTTTGTTGCCGCACATGGCGAGGAAGCACTCTCTTTTTTAAACAGTAACCCAGATATCAAACTTATTTTAACCGATTTTAATATGCCTGTTATTGATGGATTGGAGCTTACCAAAGAGGTGCGAAAAAAATACTCAAAAAACAGACTTTCCGTGATAGCCATGACCTCTAGTAATGCAGAGTTGATATCGGCTAAGTTTTTGAAAAATGGTGCCAATGATTTTATAAACAAGCCTTTTACTCAAGAAGAGTTGATATGCAGACTTAACAACTCTATAGAATCGATAGAGTATATAGAAACTATCGAAAAAATGGCAAATTCGGATTTTTTAACCAATCTTCCAAACCGCAGATTTTTTTTAAGAGAGACTTTGGCCTATTTTTCTAACGCCAAAAAGAGAAAAGAGTCTTTTGCTGTGGCGATGATTGATATTGATAAATTTAAAAATATTAATGATGCTTTTGGACACGATGCAGGAGACAAAGTCATTTGTGCCGTGGCGGATATTTTACGCAAAAATACAAAAGGCAGTGACTTGATTGCTCGTTTTGGTGGCGAGGAGTTTTGTGTGGTTTTAAAAGATATTGGGCAAAATGACGCTATGGAATTTTTTGTTAAACTTAGAGCCAAAATCGCTTCAGAGAAAATAGTTTTAAGAGATAAAAATGAGGTTTTATTTACAGTTTCCATAGGAATATCTTTTGATGAACAGAGCAAAACAGTAGAAGATGCTATAAGAAAAGCAGATGATGCACTTTATGCTGCCAAAGAAAATGGCAGAAATAGAGTTGAAATAGCATTCCAATAGAGAAAAAGATGATTATTGACACGCATTGTCATCTTGACGACAAACAGTATGAAGAAGATTTAGATAAAGTTTTGAAACGTGCACAAGAGAGTGGCGTGGCAGGAATTTTAATTCCCGCAGCAGATATAAATGACATACAAAGAGCGAGGACTATTGCTCATTTATACTCCAATATATATTTTGCTGTTGGTATTCATCCATATCATCATTTGCAGTACAATGAGTCTGTTTTGCGTGAATTTGCAAAGGATGAGAAGTGTATTGCTATTGGCGAGTGTGGACTTGACTACTCTAGGCTTCCCGAGGATGCTGATGAGCAAAGCGTTGAGAAAGAGGCACAAAAAAGAGTTTTTTCTCTACATGTAAGGCTTGCAAAAGAGCTTAAAAAGCCTCTGATTGTACATATCCGAGATGCAAATGATGATAGTAAAAAAGTTCTATTAGATGAGCAAGCTGGCGAGGTGGGCGGAGTGCTCCATTGCTACAATGCTTCGGAACATCTGCTTGATTTGGCAGATAAGGGATTTTACTTTGGTATAGGGGGAGTTGTTACATTTAAGAATGCCAAAAAATTGGTAGAGATATTGCCAAAAATTCCTCTTGAAAAGTTACTTATTGAAACAGATGGACCTTATCTTTCTCCAACGCCACACAGGGGTGAGCGCAATGAACCAGCGTATACGGTCCTTGTGGTAGAAAAAATAGCTCAAACACTAGACATGTCTGCGGAGGATGTATGTAACATAACCACTAAAAATGCGATGTCTCTTTTTAAAGAATTTACAAAGACGAAACAAGATAAACTAAATAATTATTTTAATTTTAAGGGAGAAAAATGCTGAGGATTGTAGTAATTCTTATTATGCTTTACCAGGGTTTGTATGCATTTTTAGCTTCAGGTAACAACTACCAAAAACAGGCTCAAGCACTCAGAAGTTTTGATATTCACACCTCTTTTTTAAAAGATTCAATTTTTTTGTCTATGAAGGAGGGGATGGACGAGTATAAAACAAAACACTTTCTTCAGATATTGGAAAATGGCTATAGATTTGTTCCTTTTTTACGAAAAATGATTAGAGAATCAGGTATCCCAGATGGCTTTTTGTACATGGCGATGGTGGAGTCAAATTTTAAGCCAACAGCTTACTCTTCAGCAAAAGCTTCAGGACTATGGCAGTTTATGCCTTATACCGCAAAACTTTATGGATTGAGAATAGATGATTATGTTGATGAGAGGCGTGATCCTATAAAATCAACCGAGGCAGCAATAAAATATATAAAAAATCTTTACAGCATGTTTGGCAAATGGTATTTAGTTGCGATTGCTTACAACTGTGGAGAGGGTGCTCTTAGAAAGGCAATAGCAAAAGCAGGAACCGACAATCTAAATGTCTTATTGGATGAAAAGAAAAAGTATATACCAAGAGAGAGCAGGCATTTTGTTCGAAAAATCGTCACGATGGAATATCTATCAAACAATTCTGATTTGATGTTAGAAAATGAGTCGGAACATTTTTTAAATCGAGGCAGTAGTTTCACATTTCTTAAAGTAAATGTTCAAGCGGGAGCCTCCTTGGAGGATATTGCTCAAAGCATAGGAGTTTCGCTCAAGGAGCTAAGGTCCTATAATGTTCACCTAAAATACTCTTTTGTTCCACCTTATGGTAAGGATAATTATATTTACATTCCTTATGATAAACAGGTGGTTTTTGCCCAAAAATTTGATGTTACCAAGAATGTTGGCAAGTATTTTGTGCATACAGTGAAACATAAAGAGTCCTTAGCCACCATTGCTAAAAAATATGGTGTTTCGCTCAATGACATTAAAGAGCAAAACGATATGAAAACAATTCGCTTACGACCAAATACAAAATTGATTATTCCTGTGCTAAGCAAAAAAGCACAAAACCATACAGTTAAACATGGTGATACAGTTGAGTCAATTTCCAAAAAATATAATATTTCTATTGCCGATTTGAGAAAGTTAAATAACAAAATTGGTTCCCATCTCAATGTTGGAGATAGTATTGTTATCGCTAAGATATACTAAGATTTTTATTTATTTACTAATAGCTTTTGTTTTTTTTGGGTGCTCCACCAAGAGTAGATATCAAGATGTCTCAGATTTTTCACGTAAAGACGCTCCCGCAATAGTCAAAGATTCTCCAAGTATGCATAGAGCAACTATGAGACCTTATACTGTTTTGGGTAAAACTTACTATCCTACGCAAGTAAGCGTGGGAGACTCTTTTTCTGGAATTGCTAGTTGGTATGGTAAGGATTTTCACGGAAAAAAAACATCCAATGGAGAGTATTATGATATGTATGCCATGACCGCTGCACATAAAACTCTTCCGATGAATACAATGCTAAGAGTTACTAATACTCAGAATAATAAAAGCGTTGTTTTAAGAGTCAATGATCGTGGTCCTTTTGTTGGAACTAGAATTATCGATCTCTCTTATGGGGTGGCGACAAAACTAGCTATGGCAAATCAAGGAACGGCACCGGTAAGACTTGATGTTGTGGGATTTGGAGGTTTTGTTAATGCAAATCCAACAGTAAAAGAGAGCGTTATTATTGATGACTATTTTGTGCAGATTGGTGCATTTAGAAACAAGAGTGGTGCACAAAGATTTACAAGTGACAATCAAAATCTTGAGGGACGATATAGTGCTGTAATGAAAGAGCATATTTTTGAAAATACTCCTATTTATAGAGTTTGGCTAAAAGGTTTTGGCGGCGAAGATGAGGCTAGAGATTTTATAGCTAGAGGAGCTTTTAAAGGCTCTTTTATTGTTAAGGAATAAAAATGAAAGAAATTAAAAGAGATACTAAAGAGACTAGTATTTGTGCAAAACTGAATTTAAATGGTAGTGGAAAGGCAAAAATATCAACAGGTATAGGTTTTTTTGACCATATGTTAGAAGCGTTTGCAAAGCACTCTTTGATAGATTTGGAGCTTACATGTAATGGAGATATACATGTTGATTTTCATCATAGTGTTGAGGATGTTGGCATTGTGTTGGGAAAGGCACTTAAGGAAGCGATTTATCCTATAAACAGTGTTGAGAGATATTCCAATGCGGTTGTTGTGATGGATGAGGCAAGTGTTGAGTGTGCGTTAGACTTGAGTAATAGAGCCTATCTTGTTTATGCTGTTGAGATTGATGGAAAAGTGGGCGAGTTTGATTGCGAGCTTGCAGAGGAGTTCTTTAGAGCATTGGTAACAAACGCTTGTTTGACAGTCCATTTTGAGTGTAAAAGAGGAAAAAATAGACATCATATTTTAGAGGCAACCTTTAAATCTTTCGCAGTCGCACTAAGACGTGCTTTGGCTAAAAATGAGAGACTAGGTGTTCCTAGTACAAAAGGCGTGTTGTGATTGAACTTCTTGTTTTTGATGTAGACGGTTGTATGACCGATGGTGGTATTATCTATGGGAATGACCCCTCTTTTGAGGTTAAGGTTTTTAACGTAAAAGATGGCTTTGGTATTGTTTCGTGGATGAAATTGGGCAAAAAAAGTGCCGTCATAACAGGTCGCAAATCAGCTTTGGTCGAAAAAAGAGCTAAAGAGCTTGGGATAAATTATCTTTATCAAGACGTCAAAGATAAAAAGAGTGTTTTGGAGGCAATATTAAAAGAGGCTTCCTTGGCTTGGGAAAATGTTGCGGCAATCGGCGATGATATAAATGATTTGTCGTTACTAAGAGCTGTTGAGCTATCTTTCTGTCCTGCTGATGCAATGAAAATCGTGCAAAAAGAAGTCGATGTAGTACTCTCAAGCAAAGGCGGAAAAGGTGCAGTTAGAGAGATGATTGACATGGTGCTAGAGAGGGAAAATCTTACAGGGGAGTTTTTAAAACTTTGGCCATAAAAATACTATATTACGGAGCGATTTTATTTTTCGCAGTTATGATATTTCTGTTGCTAAAGAACCCATATAAAATAGAAGAATATAGAGCTGATGGCACTAAAATCCCAAATATTGAACTATTTGATATTAAAAGTTATCAAATAGATAATGGTGGGCTGAGAGCCATTTTATTTGCCAAAAACCTCAGCAGGTATGATGGTTTTGATGTTCTTCTGGATATTGATGCTATGCATAAGGGAGATACAGGTCTTATTGATATTTTAAGGTCAAAAAGAGGTATCCAAAAAGATGGTATTTTGACTTTTTCCAAAGATACGCATTATGAGCGAACTGATGGTTTAAAGTTGACAGGCGATGAGATAAAATATGATGTCAAAAATAAAATTTTAAGTAGTGATATTCCTTTTGTGTTTACACAAAAAAATAGCACAACCGAGGGCAATTCATTTGTTTATCAGATGAAAGAGGGCAAAATATCGGCTCTTAGTATACATTCGACTATAATTATGGAGAAAAGATAGATGAGATATATTTTTGCATTTTTGCTTGCTAGCGTTTTAGCTATGGGAGCAACATCTCAAGTGGAGATTACGGCGGATAAGTTTTCAGCAGATGAAGCAAAAAAAATCAGTGTTTTTGAGGGCAATGTTAAAGTAACTAAAGAGAAAGACAAACTAACTGCAAAAAAAATAGTTATAGATTTTGATGATAAAAAACAACCGCTAAAATACACAGCTACAGGCGATGCAAAAATAAATATGATTATGAATAATAAAAGATACTATGCAGAGGCTGAAAAATTGGTATATGACCCTATTGCCAATAAATACACGCTTGAAAAAAAAGCATTTATGCATGAAATTGATACCGATAAAAAAGTGTATGGAGATTTTGTCTCAATTGACCAAAAAACTGGAAGATATGAGGTGGACGGAAAGCAGGGTACACCTGTTAAGTTTATATTCAAGGTAGAGGATAAAAAATAGGTGGTTGCAATCAGGGATGCTGTTTTTCTTACATCTGCCTCAACAATTGAACAATGCTCTTCCGAGGATGTAGGAGAGGTCGTTTTTTTAGGACGTAGTAACGTTGGAAAAAGCTCCATCATTAACGCTTTAACAAACAGAAAAGGGTTGGCAAAAAGCTCATCTACTCCAGGGAAAACAAGACTTATAAATTTCTTTAATGTAACATTTTTAAGGGATAAGGAACTTTTTTTGGCAAGATTTGTTGATTTGCCAGGATTTGGATACGCAAGAGTTTCAAAGGGAATGAAAGAGGAGTGGCAAAAAAGTCTAAATAGGTTTATTCAGCAAAGAACATCAATAAGACTTTTTGTTCACCTGGTGGATTCAAGACATCCGTTTTTGGAGATAGACAAAGATGTTGATGCATATATAAAAGAGATTTTAAGACCAGACCAGCAAATGATAACGATTTTTACAAAATCAGACAAATTGACACAAAAAGAGACAGGAGTTGTTTTGAAAAATTTTCCAAACTCACTTTTAGTTTCGAGCAGTAGCAAAAAAGGTATTTCTAAAGCGGTGGAAGAGATTTTTAATAGACTTTTTGGAGTTGTCTTATGATTTTATTTACTAAAGCAAAATTAAGCGATATATCTTTGATGCAACAACTTGTTAAGAGCGAAGTTGAAAAAGGCATTATTTTGTTTAGAAGCTCTGATGAGATGGCGACAAATATACGCTCATATATTCTCGCCAAAGATGAAGATAAAATTATAGGTTTTGGTGCTTTGCATTTTCATGCTGATGATTTAGCAGAAATAAGAAGTTTGGTGGTTGATGAGGCGTACCGAGGACAAGGGATAGGAAAGGGTATTGTGAATGCTCTTCTTAAAGAGGGTGTTGAGCTAGGTGTTAAAAAGGTTTTTACCCTAACTTACAAAAAGAGTTTTTTTGAATCTGTTGGTTTTGTTGAAATCCCCAAAGAGTCACTACCATCCCAAAAAATTTGGGCTGATTGTATCAAATGCAAACACTTTCCTATATGCGACGAAGTAGCTCTGATCAAAAATATCTAAAAACCTTTTTATTTGCGGTTTTTATAGTTTTTATTCAGATTCTCTCATCCGTGTATACTATTATTCCTCCTTTGCTTGGGCTATTTTTTTGTTATATAGTTATCAATATAGACAACAAAGAGAAGATATTTTTTGTGACACTCTCGTTTTTATATCTGATTTTTTTTGATTTAAATAAAGGTTTTTATCTTTTCTCTTCTATTGTGTTTTTTATTGTTTTTTACTATTTTATTGAACAGAAGATACAAAATTTTACAAATTGTGGAAATTGTATTTTGACAGGATATGTTGTAACAGCCTATCTTGGACATTTTGCAGTCAATAATCTTGCATCTTACGTTTTAAACTTACCTTTTTATCATTTGGGCTATGAGTACATCTACTATATTTTATTTGATTGTTTTTTCTCTTATGTTTTGTTTGAAGTGAAGCGATGAGAATAAAGATACTTTTATATTTTTTTGCGTTTGTATGGCTTGTCTTGCTTGTTAGAATCTACTATATCAGTATAAAATCAAACGCCTATTACGAAGAGATTGCCAAACAAAATGCAGTTAAAACGATTGAGCTTCCGCCTTTGCGAGGTGCCATACTGGATAGAAACAACAAACCTCTTTCCGTAAACAAACTAGGATTTTCAATAGGTGTGCGACCTCAGTTAAGCTCCAAGCAAAATATCCATATTTTAGAAAAGGAGATAGCTTTTTTATCTGAAATATTGCCTCTTTACAGTGTTGCAGAGATGAAAAAGCAGTATCTTAGATTGGACTCTCCTTATGGTCACGATTTTGTCCCGGTAATAAGCTTTGTCTCTCACGAGAGTATTTTGCCTGTTTTTTCAAAGATATCTATGCGGGAAAATCTCAAAATAGAGATATCTTCAAAAAGACAATATCCGCACGGAGATTTGGCGTCACATGTTGTGGGATATGTTGGAAAAACAGACATAAATGAGGCAAAAGATGATCCTGTGGCAAAGCTCGTGGGATATTCTGGAAGAACAGGCATTGAAAAACATTATAACGGTGTTTTGCAGGGCGAAAAAGGCTACAAAAAAATTAAAGTAACTGCGTTCAATCAAGAGATAGAAGAGGTTTCAAAAAGCCTTCCCAAGAGTAGCGATATTGTATTGAGTATTGATATAGAGTTGCAAAAGTATGTAGCAACCCTTTTTGAGGGTAAGAGCGGCGCTGTTGTTATAATGGACGTTAGAAACGGTGAGATATTGGTCGCAGGTAGCTTTCCAGAGTATGATTTAAATAGATTTGTAAGTGGTCTTTCGCAAGAGGAATGGAGTGCTTTGGCTACAGACTTGAACCACCCTTTTACCAATAAACTTATCAATGGATTGTATCCTCCGGGTTCTGTTATAAAAATGGGGGTCGGACTTGCACTTTTAAGTTCTGGAATCATCACTCCTTATACAAATTTTTGGTGTACTGGGACTTTGGAGCTTGGCGGTAGAGATTTTCGTTGTTGGAAAAAAGATGGGCATGGCTCTGTAAACTATATGCGTGCTATTAAAGAGAGTTGTGATGATTATTTTTACAAGGCAAGTCTTAAAGGTGGCATAGACAATATCTCTCCATTTTTAGAAAAGATAGGTTTTGCAAAAAAAACAAATATTGATTTGCCTAGAGAGTTTGTAGGCTCAGTTCCAGGAAGAGCATGGAAAATGCAAAAATATAGACAAGGCTGGTATCAAGGAGAAACACTTATTACATCTATTGGGCAAGGTTATTTTTTGGTAACCCCGCTACAAGTAGCCCGTTATACAGCACTATTGGCTACTGGGTATGGAGTAACACCTCATTTTGTCTCCAAGATAGACGGCAATGATGTTTTGTATGAAATAGACAATAGTATATTTAGCGAAAACGAGAAGAAGTATCTTAAAATAACGAGAGAGGCTATGCATGATGTTGTTAACTCTGCCGGAGGAACTGCAAACAGATACGTAAAATCAAAAGTAAAAATCGCAGGAAAAACTGGAACTGCACAAGTTGTTGGTATTTCACAAACAGAAAAAAAGAGGATGAAAGAGCAAGACATGGAGTATTATCAGCGTTCTCATGCGTGGCTAACAACATACGCACCTTTTAATAATCCTCAATATGCGGTTACAATTATGATAGAGCATGGAGGGCATGGAGGAAGTGAGGCTGGACCCATGGTGTCCCAAATCTACGACAAACTTTTAGAGCTAGGCTATATCGAGCAGTAGTTACTCAAGAACTCTTGTAATAAGGCTTTTAGGTAGGGCGTATTTTTCGATAAGCTCCTCCTCTTTTTCTCGCATCTCTCCATTATCGCACTCGTGGTCATAGCCCAAAAGATGCAATAGTCCGTGAATAAAAAGCAGAGCAATCTCATCTTTCGTTTGATGCCCTAGCTCAATCGCCTTTTCTTGAGCCATCTCTATATTGATAACGATAGAGCCTAGAGGCGTGTGTGGAAAATCTTCGAGTGGAAAGCTTAAGACATCGGTCGAGCTGTCTTTGCCTCTGTGTTGCAGGTTAAGCTCTAGCATAGAGGCATCATCTGCGATAACTAACTCTACCTCTTTACTAGTGTGCTCATCGCAAATAGCATAAAGAAGAGCCTCTTCAAAAGAGTGGCTTGTTTCATTTTCAATAATCAGCATATTTTTCCTTAATGTTAAAAAAGAGAGGCTTGAACCACAACATCTCTATTTAAAAAATCTTCAAAATCGTTTTTATCTCCAAGCACTAGAGCATATTTGAAGACATATTTGCAGAGAGCTTCAAAATCTTTACATTCACTATAAAAGAAGACATTTTTCTCTACATGTAGGTTTTTTTTGGTCGTTGGCATACAAAAAAGAAGATCGAAAGAGGGAATTTTTTTTGAAAGATAGGCTTTTTCTTGCAAAAAAAGTGTTTTATCTTTTTCAAATATAAGGACTCTATCGGTTGTGCCAAATTCCTTTTTTTTAATCTTTTGCGTTATGAAAAGCGGAAAAAAATGCTCTATATGACAAAGTGATTCTAGTTTGTATTCAATGCTATTTTCATCCAAATATGCCAATATTTTACCAAGTGGGTCTAGGAAAAAAGAGGGTATTTTTATATCTTGATAAACTTTTTGATTGTGTGCAAAAGAGGTTAAAAAAAGCCCTTTAGAGGAGCAATTTAAAAGATTGGCTGTTTTTATAAGGGGTTTTGATTGGGGATTTAACGTGTTTGCTATTGTCTCATCAAGTATAAAAAAATGATCATTTTCTGAAGCTTTTTGCAACTCTTTTAAGATGTTTATCCAACCACTGCTGAGTATTTTTATCTTTCTGCTTAGACCAAGAGAGACCAAAAGTGCTTTTTGAACAGCGTCAATAATGGTAAATTTGATATTTTTTTGTGCACTAAGAAAGCGTCCTAGTTTAAGCATAGATTTTTCTATGGAGGCTACATGTAAGTATGCAACCTCTTCATCAATCGCTTTAGATGGTAGGTGCTGAGCTATAATCGCATAAGCTCCGTTTTTGATGGCATTTTGGATATCTTCGTTGGAGTCCTTGATATCTATAAACAGATCGCCTCGGCACACTTTACTACTGTCTGTGGCTATGCCTTCAAAGGCATCAATGGAAGGACTATTTAATAGCCTTCCGTTTGTAATGCGTAGAAGATTTTCTATTCTCATCCAACAGAAGAACCATTTTTTCTAGGATTTTCAGGACGAATCAAGCTCAAACCATGTTTGTCTTTGGCGGCCAGCAACATACCTTGGCTTAAAAGTCCCATTATGTTTGCAGGTTTAAGATTTGAGACTACACAAACTTGAGTGTTGAGCAAATCTTGTGGAGCATAATATTCTTTTATGCCAGCGATGATTTGTCGTGGTTGGTTTTCACCCAAATCGACCTTTAGTTGAAGCAATCTATCGCTTCCACTTACCTCTTTGACCTCTATTACGGTGCCGATTTTCAATGATGTCTCAAAAAACTGGTCGATAGTTATGATGGATTCTTCTTTTTTCTTTGTGCTTTTCTTTTGTGTTTTTTCCGCCTCCAGCAACTCTACGATAGGCGTAGCATTTGCGATTAGCTCCTCTTCTACTCGAGGAAATAGTGGTGGAACTTTTTCAATAACAAAATCTTTTAAAAGACCATTATCTCCAATAAGATGCTCATATGTTGATGTTGTCATCTCGATACTCATAGCTTTGCCGATGGTTTGAGTTGTTTTTGGCATAACTGGATACAACAAGATAGTAACCTTTGCCAATAAGTTTGCCACCAATGCAACCGTAGCCAACGCCTCATCTGTTTTACCCTCTTTGATTTTTACCCATGGCTCATAAAGCGTGATTGATTGATTTGCGATGGCAAGTACTTTCCATAACTCCTCAAGGTATCTGTTTGTTTGCAAATCAAGCAAATAAGCCTCACATGTAGATAAAATAGACAAAGCATTCTCTAGCTCTTTTGAGTGATATTTTTTTACATCTTTGGAAGTGATGGCAAAGTTGCTATATTTTCCACTCATGCCAATAATGCGGTTTAGAAGATTTCCTAGCTCATTGCCTAAATCCGAATTTATACGGTCAATCAATGCTTTTTGGCTAAAATCCCCATCTTGTCCAAATGGGACTTCTCGAAGCATAAAGTAGCGAAAATTTTCCAAACCATATGCGTCTGCAACCTCTTTTGGATTAACGACATTGCCTTTGGATTTACTCATTTTTTCGCCATTTCTTGTCCACCAGCCGTGTGCTCCTACATGTTTAGGTAAAGGAAGGTCTAAACTCATCAAAAATGCAGGCCAATAAATCGCATGAAATCTCAAAATATCTTTGCCCACTAGATGAATAGTAGCAGGCCAAAAGTGCATATTTTTATCGTCTTTGCCGTATCCTAGCCCTGTGATATAGTTTAAAAGAGCGTCTAGCCAAACATACATAACATGTTTAGAATCATTCATCTCTTCGGGCAATTTAACGCCCCAGTCAAAGCTCGTCCTAGTTATAGAAAGGTCACGTAACCCTTGTTTTACAAAGCTTATGACCTCGTTTTTCTTTCCTTTTGGTAACACACATCTCTCGTCATCGTTGTACCATTGGAGTAGTTTTTCTTGATATTGTGAAAGTCTAAAAAAATAACTCTCTTCTTTTACAAGAGTGGTTGCTCTTCCGCAGTCTGGACAGCCTTCATTGTCGATGAGTTGAGTGTCTGTAAAAAAAGTTTCACAACTTACGCAGTAGTGACCCTCGTATTCGCCTTTATAGATATCCCCTTTGTCGAACATCTGTTTAAATGCTTTTTGAACGCCTATTTTGTGTTGCTCATCAGTAGTTCTAATAAATTTATCGTAGCTAATGTCAAAATTATCCCAAAGCTCTTTAAATTTGCCACTAATCTCATCAGCATAGTTTTGTGGCGTTTTTCCTCTAAGTTTGGCGGCTTGTTCTATCTTTTGACCATGCTCATCTGTGCCTGTGAGAAAAAATGTCTCATACCCCTTTAGCCTATAATATCGTGCCATAGTATCGGCAATGATGGTTGTATAAGCATGTCCTATATGAGGTACATCATTTACGTAGTAGATAGGTGTGGTTACATAAGCTCTATTTGTCATACATTTTCCTAAAATAATTTAAAATTCAAATCCGCCACCATCGCCTTTTGACATACTTTGGTGTGCTGAAATAACATACTTTTTGCGAATCTCACATGTAAATACATCTTCGCAATTAAGGCAACTTCTAAGACCTTTGCTCTCTTGACACTCTTTTAAAAATCTACTCTTTTCTTCTAAATTTTTTTGATAAATATCTTTTTCTACTGTCTCATTCATAAGTTTTTAGCACTCTTTCTATCTCTGTTTTAGAGCCAAAAAAACAAGGTGTTGTGTCGTGTGGATGAGATGGAGTTAAGTCTAAAATCCTTCTTTTGCCATCTATTGCTAAACCACCAGCTTTTTCATACACAAAAGCAAAAGGAAATACTTCAAAAATCATTCTAAGTTTTCCATTTGGAACGTCAGTTGTGCTTGGATATGAAAAAAGCCCACCACCTTTTAGAAGGATTTGGTGCAAGTCTGGAACCATACCACCAGAGTATCTAAGCCGATATCCATCTTGAAAAATGGCATCTACCATCTCTTTGTGTTTTGCTGACCAGCCTTTTTGGGTAGCTCCTGTTGCATTTAATTTGCCTTTTTCGTTAAGTTTTACTGTTTTTATAAAGACAAATTCACTATTTTGATTTAATCTATAAAGTTTAACATCATCTGTTGCAATGACCAACTCGACTCTAGGACCATAAACCACATAAACAGATGCAATAAGATTTTTTCCAGCATAGCCACCATCATAGATACCAAAAATAGACCCAACACTTAAGTTAACATCAATTAAGCTTGAACCATCTAGTGGGTCGTAACCGATAAGGTATCTTCCCTCTACATGTAAAGGTGTTTTATCCTCTTTTTCTTCGCTTACTATCTCTTTTATGGATGTTACTTTTTGAAACTCTTCTTCAATAATCAAATCGCTTTTTATGTCAAGTTTTAGTTGCGTATCGCCTGTTGCGTTTTGATTTTGTGAATATCCTGTGTCGTCAAACTCTATAGCTTTTTTTATGCGGATAGCTGATTTTTTAATAGCCTCAAAAATATCTTCTAGCATTATCTAACCTTTCTTGCGTGCTCTAGTACCCAGTTTGCGATTTGTGATGGGTCATTAAGGTTTAAAATAGCAATATTTTTAGGAATGACATAGTTTTCAAGCTTGACACTCTCGTCACATGCGATAGCATCACTACAATCAAAATAACTCTCATCAATAGTATTTCTAAAGATAGCTATGCGTGGAAGCGGAAGTGTTTTAAGCCCTTCTACTAGCAATATATCAAATTCGCCTAGCATGTCGATAATCTCATCTAAACTTTTTTGGCGTTGCGAAAAAAGAGTTGTGCGAGTAGGCGAGGTTACAACAACTTCTGCACCTGTTTGATAAAATTTCCAGCTGTCTTTGCCTTCAACATCAAAAGAGGCTTTATCTTTAGGGTCATTTTTAATGATGGCAAGATGGTATTTTTCTTTTAAAATTTCAGCAACTTTTACGATGATAGTTGTTTTTCCGCTATTTGAAGGACCTGTAAAAGCAATAGCAAGCGATTTCATATTATCCCTATTTGTTTTAATGTATTGGCGATTATAACTAAAAAAAGTTTAGCCTTTAATGAGATTGTTATTAAAAAAAGTTTACAATCTAGCAATTTTATCATTTGCGAGAGGTTTATATGCACTATATTTTTTCTTTTGGACTTGTGTTGCTTTTTATTTGGGGATGCTCTCAAAAAGATCCAAACACCCAACTTCAGATGGAAAAAGCCACAGA
This sequence comes from Sulfurospirillaceae bacterium, assembly GCA_028692875.1. Classification (GTDB taxonomy): domain Bacteria; phylum Campylobacterota; class Campylobacteria; order Campylobacterales; family Sulfurospirillaceae; genus JAQUWL01. The sequence goes on along the minus strand of JAQUWL010000005.1, from coordinate 14,221 downwards.
GTATGCCCTTGCCAATACTAAAAAAACAGACATTTCCAATCTTGATGGTCTTAAGACTTATATCTCGGCAACATATTTAACTCCCATTAAACATCCCTTGATTGAAGACAATGAAAAAGAGAATTTTTTAGTTGCTATATATATTCAAGATGGCTATTTTAAAGGCAAAAATATAACCCAAGATGAGGTGTTGCAGAGTTTTAGATTTGGTGTAAATGGACGCTATTATGACGTTAAAACAGATATCCTAGCAAAAGAAAACCCACTTCTTCGCATTGTTCCAACATCAAATCCATGGGCTAAATATATACATGTTAAAGCACCTTTGTTGAGCGATATCAACGTATCTCTTTCTCTCGAAAGCGATCTGTATAAGACGGTTGAGTTAAAGTTTCAAAAAGATTACTAATAGACACATTTTGGTCTAATAGTTGCATATATACTACATAGTTGGCAAGTACCTTTTTTCCATAATCTTTACTCTCTTCGTTAGGCATAGTCTCAAGGCTTAAAAATGGCTCATACTCTCCATCCATAAAGTGCTTTTTTGATTGAAGCAATTTTTTTGTAAAGCCGATTCCTCCGTTGTAGGCGTATGCCACAAAAATCGGATGATATAGGTATTTTTGTAAATAATCCAGATGAATATTTCCAAAGTCATAGGCAGTTTTTGGGTCAAACATATTGTCCAAATCAAAATCTTCAATCTCGTTTTTCAGTGCAATATCTTTAGCAACAAATGGCATAAATTGCATCATTCCTAACGCATATGAGACCGATACAACCGATGGGATAAATCTACTCTCTTGACGTGCGATAGCGAGCATAAGCGCAACTCTTGACACATCATATGAAATCAAGTGTTGAAGATAAGGCATCGGATAAAAATTTGCCTTTCCCTTAAGTGCTCTTTCCATAAGATAAGTATAGTGAGGCAGGGTGTTGTCGTATCGGTATTTGTTTGCCTCTTCTTCTATCTCTGCCGTTGTCATTTGGGTAGTTTTTTCAAGTAAAACAGCCCACGAAAAAGGATTTTTTATATTAAATGTTGGATGCTCTCCTTTAAAATGTGGAGTTATGATATTTATGGGTTTTTTGCCCAATTTTTCGTAGGCATAAAGTGTGTAGATATTTATGTCAAAACTCTCTACCATCAAGTTGAGATATTTTTCATTTTTTGTAATCAAATATTGCCAGAAGAGTGCTCTATCGGCATCAATACGTTTTTTTGCCTTTTTGCTAGCCTCATCGAAAAACGATAGTGCTATATCTTTTCTGTTTTCATTTATAGCATTAATCCCCATAAAAAATAGTGCTTCGTGATCCAAGACTTTTTCAGCCCTTACATGTAGAAGATTTTTTTTCAGACTATGCAATTTTGTGCTACCGTAGGCTATTTTTACGGTGTATTTAAATTTTCTGCTAGAGGCGAGTTGTTCAAGTTTTTCAACCGAGATGTGTTGGTTTAAAAAAGTTTCTCTGTATGCACTTCCACAACCATTAAAGATGCTAAAAAAGGTAGATTCTTTTGCTTGCATAAGCGATTGAAACACATCTTTGCTACTCATTATGTCGAGTATTTGAGTTATGTTTTTATAATCAGAGAGTTGAAAAGATAGCTCTTTTATCCTTCTTTTATCCAATGCGGCAACTATGCTGGGGTTTATTCCAATGGCGATACACTCACTATCTTGAGTCAAAAGTGTTTTGTAGTCCATTTTTAGGCATTTTACTATTTTTTTATACTCTTGATTGTCCATTTTTTCAGCAAAACTATAAAATAGTGGATAGGTCATCCTGTGCACCATGTGAAAAAGCTCATTTGCTTCTTGAGGTGTGGTTGAAGGAAGTTTTAGATATCTGCTAATATAAAAATCTTTTGCCAAACAAGCTGGTTTGTTTCTAAAGAAAAAAAGAGTGTCCTTATCCTCGGTGGCACCCAATAAAGATGCCACGCAAAGACAGAAGTAGATAAAAATTTTAAAGTGCATTAGCCAAAATATAAAGCAATTTGATTGCAAATAAATCTAAAAATTGAAGTGCCAAAATAATCATAATAGGTGCCAAATCTATACCTCCTAGTATTGTTGGGACATATTTTCGCACAAACGCATAAACAGGCTCTGTTAAGCGAGTAAGAACTTGAACTATTGGATTGTATGGATCGGGTCGCACCCAAGTAATAAGTGCAGATATGATAACAACCCACATGTAGATATTTATGATCATATGTAAAATATTTGCCAATGCCTCCACAAGCGTTGAGAGAATAATCATTGTTCCATCTCCTTGAAGTTTTTTATATAGTAAAACTCTATTTTGGGCTAAGATTATAACAATTCAATAGTTAAAGATAGGTTATCGTTATTCATTAAAGAAATTTTTGTTACAATGAAAGCGATTTTAATGAAAAATAAGCGAGATAATTTTTAATGGAAAGAATAAAAAAAATACCTATGTTTTCGGCACTTAGTCAAAGGCATATTCAAAAATTGCAAGAGATTTCTACTATCAAAAGTTACGAGCCAAAAGAGATACTTTTTTACGAGGGCGACAATCCTGAATATATGCATGTTTTACTCAAAGGTGGCTTGAAGCTTTATAAAACAAACCACAAAAGTCAGCAGATTTTTTTGCATCAATTTAATAACCTCAACCTAATCGCAGAGTTGGCAAATTTTGAAAATATTCCATATCCTGCAACAGCAGAGTTTACAACCAAAGCAGAGGTTCTTAAGATAGATTATAAAAAGCTAGAAGAGGGGTTTTTTCAAAATCCTGAAATATCTTCGATGATTATAAAATCACTAGCAGGAAAATTAAAAATACTTATAAATGTTGTTCAAAACGAAGTGGTTTTAACTTCCGAGGCGAAAGTTGCAAAGTTTTTACTGCGAAATGCCGAACTTTTTGGCACTTTGAAAAATACCCAAATCGCATCTATTTTAAATATAACCCCAGAAACTCTCTCCAGAACGCTTACGAGATTAAAATCTTCTAAAATTATAGAAACAACAGACAAAAATTCTGTTATTATTTTAAATGAGGAGAAATTAAAACAACTTGTTGAGTAAAAACTTAAGAGTATGATTTAGTTTATAATATTTTGAAAAAAAGCTTTTTGCTACTAAAATAAACACTTTTTAATTTTTTTAATTTTTCCACATAATTTAAGAATATATGCTTATTGGATTTTTATTTTAAATAGACAAAAATATTCTTATTCGCTGATTTTAGCGGTACTTTTTCAATTTTATTTTTGAAAAGTGCGTTAAATTAAGCAAAAAATATATAGAATAATTCAAGATGATTTTACCGTCTTTGCGGGCTTTCAATGGATGGTAATTTGACTTAAGTCAATGTTTTTTCTTATACAAAAAAGTAAACTTGTAGCCAAAGTTTAGGAATTAGGAGTATGCATGTTCTACTTGCGCCTTGCGTTAGTTTTCGTGGGAATCATAGGTCTTGTCCTTGTGGGAAGGGCTTTTATGGTACCCGACAGCTGGGGAAAGTATGGTTACTATAGAGGTAACTACATCAATGAGGAGGCTTCTCGTATCTTGACAAACGGTACGAATGAATCTTGTAAAGAGTGCCATATCGAGGTTTACGAGATGGCAGCAGAAGATAAGCATGAAAAATTGTCATGCGAAGCATGTCACGGACCTGTTGCAAAACACGCTGCAGATGGCAAAAAGATTGGCGATATGCCAGTTACAAAAAGCGAAAATCAAAAAGCTCTTTGTTTAAAATGTCACCAACAAGTTGTAGGTAGACCAGACAAGATTAAGATGATTGAGTTGCCAAAACACTTAGAGGACCAAAAGGTTAAGTTGACGCATACATGTGACCAATGTCACGTAGTACATGCACCTTACCAAAACATGAAAATGGTTAAACAGTTAAGGGAAGAGATGGATGCCTCAGTACGAAATGCAAAATCAGGCAAAGTCAAAAAAGAAGATGAAGATTCAAATGACGGGGTTGAAAAATGAAAATAGATCAAGCTTATATTGATAAAGACAGAAGAGGCTTTATCGAAAAAGTTATCAAAGGCTCCGTTGCAGGCTCTCTTATGCTTATGATTCCGATGAATTCGGAGTTGTTTGCAAAAGTGCTTGGGCAGGACAAAAAAGGCTTAAGCTTAATTAATCCTACGGATAAAATAAAAAATTATGCTTTTATGGTAGATGTGACAAGTTGTATCGGTTGTGGTAACTGTTGTGTGGCAGACCGCGCTGAAAACAGTGTTCCAGAAGGTCAATACAGAACATGGGTTGAGAGATATGTTATTGATATCTACAATACCGTTTATGTTGATGCTCCAAATGGCGGAGAGGCTGGTTATGCAACTCCAAGAGCTGATATTAAAAACGAAATCAAAGATGCGTTTTTTGTTCCAAAACTATGCAACATGTGTGCAGAGCCATCATGCGTTCAAGTTTGTCCAGTTGCGGCAACCTTTAAATCACCAGATGGATTTGTTTTGGTTGACAATAAACATTGTGTAGCTTGTGGATACTGTGTTCAAGCTTGTCCTTATGGCGTGAGATTTATCAACAATGAGACAAAAACAGCCGATAAGTGTACATGGTGTTACCATAGAGTTGTTAAAGGCAAGCTTCCAGCATGTGTTAATGCATGTCCTACGCAAGCAAGAAAGTTCGGTGATCTTAATGATCCTGAAAGCGAAGTTGCAAAAATATTTAGATCAAAAACTGTTTTAAAAGTTTTGAAAAAGCCACTCGGAAATGAGCCAGCCCTTTACTATGTGGGCGCTAGAGAGGAGATAATATAATGGAGCATGCAGCAATGGAATTATTAAGTTATGTGTTTCCAAATGATCAGCACGTTCATTGGAATTTGATGATTGTTATTTATCCTTATATTACGGGTGTTGTTGCGGGAGCATTTATTGTGTCTGCTTTGGCGCACGTGTTTAATGTTAAAGAGTTGAAGCCAGTTGCAAAGTTCGCATTGATATTTGCACTCTCTTGGCTACTTTTTGTTACCGCTCCTTTGTTGAACCATCTAGGTCATCCAGAGCGTGCACTTAATATGCTATTTACGCCAAACTTTGTTGGACCATCTATGATGTCAGGTTTCGGCTATATTTACATGGCATATTCAATCTTGTTGATTTTTGAAATCCTTGTTATCTACAGATATGAGCTTACTACGCTTAAAGCTACAACAACAGGCGTTAAAAAGGCTATCTATGAAGTTCTTACGCTTTGGACAAATGATCTTAGCCTAGAGGGCAGAAAAAGAGACCATAAAGTTGCGTTTGTTATGGCAGCTGTTGGTATTCCTTTGGCTTGTTCATTGCACGGATATGTTGGTTTTATTTTTGGTGCTGTTAAGACGGTTGAGTGGTGGTTTACTCCATTGATGCCGATCATCTTCTTGTTGTCAGCTTCTGTTTCAGGAATTGCTGGTATGATACTATTTTATATCGTTATCAAAAAAATGACAGGAAGAATGCAAGATATCAGCACTGATACCATCAAAGTTATGGTTAAGTTGCTTTGGGCATTCTTTATTTTTGACTTTTTGTTTGAGATGATTGAGCTAGCTGTTCATGCGTATGGCGGAACAGAGGGTTGGCATCATGTCAAGAGTGCGCTTGATGGTCCATTGAACTGGAGTTTTTGGATAATGCAAGTTCAAATTCTTTCAATCATTCCATTTTTGGCTTTAGGTTATCTTTCTTTGGTAAAAGTAAGCAGAAATGTTCTATTGATTGCTGGACCTATTGTTTCATTTATGCTTTTAGCACAAGTTTTGTTTATGAGATGGAATGTTGTTATCGGTGGTCAAGTGATGGCAAAAAGTGAAAGAGGTTTCTCTGTTTACCATCCAGAATTTTTAGGCAAAGAGGGTATTTTGGTTACGATTATTATGCTTGTAGCCCCAATCGTTACCCTTTGGATATTGAGCAAAATTTTCCCTCTTTGGGAGAGTGAAGCTGATAAAGAGTTGGTTCATTAGTTTTTAATGATGATATAGTGGAAGGTTGGTCGGAAAATTTTTAAAGGAGATCTACATGAAGTTAGGCAAATTGGTTGTCGCTGTTTTAATGGCGATAGGTTTAGCAAGTGGCGCTTACGCTACTACTCAAGCTTCTTCCAAGGTTAACGACGCTGCTGTCAAGAATGCAAATGACAAGTGTCTTAACTGTCACATGAAGGAGAATAAGGGAATTGTTAGCCACTGGCAAAATTCATCTCACAAAGATGCAAATGTTGGTTGTTTTACATGTCATGCTGCAGATAAGGGCGATGTTACTGCATATGAGCATGAGGGCGTAGTTATCAAGACTATTCAAACTCCAAATGACTGTAAATTCTGTCACGAGAGAGAAGTTAAAGAGATGACAAACTCTCACCACGCAACAGCTGGCGAGATTATGGCTTCTTTGGACAATATGTTGGCTGATGTTATTGCATCTTTCCCAGATACAAAAGCAGACGCAGTTAATGGTTGTTGGCAGTGCCACGGCTCTATCTTGAAGTTTGAACTTGACAAAAATGGCAAGAAAATCTTCAACGAAGCTGGCGCTCCTAAGATGGACTATATGACATATCCTAACTCAGGTATCGGTAGAATCGGATTTGACGGAACAAAAGGCTCTTGTAATGCATGTCACTCAAGACACGATTTTAGCTCAAGCCGTGCTCGTCAACCAGAGAACTGTGGTAAGTGTCACTTGGGACCAGATCATCCACAAAAAGAGATCTACGAAGAGTCTAAGCACGGTATTGCTTACTTCTCAGCTCCAAAAGGCAAAGTTGCTGGCGGTATGAACATTGAGAAAAAAGGCACGTGGGTTCTTGGAAAAGACTATAGCGCTGCTCCAACATGTTCTACATGTCACATGGGTTCTATCCAAAAACCAAATGGCTCTATCACTAAGTCAACTCACAACATCGGCGATAGAATCTCTTGGACACTAAGACCAATCATCTCTGCAAAACTTAATAGGGTTGTGTTTGAAGATGGTAAAGTTCAAGATGTTCCAGGCGAAGTTGCTCCAAAAGTTGGAGATGTTATCGACGCTAAAGAGATGGTAAGAAAAGGCGATGTACTTGAGAAGGTAGTTGCTAAGAAGAAGATCAAAGAGGTTCTTGCTTGGTCTGACAGAAGAGAAAATATGCAACAAGTTTGTAAAGTGTGCCACTCAACACACCATATTGAGAACTTCTATAAGCAGTTTGACTCTCTTGTTGTAACATACAACGACAAGTTTGCTAAGCCAGGTCTTGCATTGTATAAAGAGTTGCAAAAAGATGGTCTTACTAAAAACTCAGGTTTCGGTCAAGGACAGTATGACTTAGGTTATATCTGGTTTGAGATTTGGCACCATGAGGGTAGACGTGCTAGACATGGTGCTGCTATGCAAGCTCCTGACTATACACACTGGCATGGTCTGTATGAAGTTGCTAGACACTTCTATGAGAAAATGTTGCCTGCAGTTATGAAAATAGCAAAAGATGGTGGCAAAGAAGATAAGTATAAAAAACTTATCGCAGACATCATTGATAGACCTGAGCATGTATGGTTTAAAGATGGAAGCAACCCTCACAATGCTGATCAAATGAAGCAGATTGAGGCAGAAAACAAAGCAAGATATGGTATTAAATAATCTTTAAGCCATTTTAAGTTTTGATTTTAGGGGTGTTGGGCTTTTGCTCAGCACCCCTTTTTTTTTGCTCTTCATTTACAATTTATATACTTTTTATCTGTATAATTTTTAAACATTACATGTAAATCATATCTATAAGGATCTCTATGAAATCAGTGTTTAGGACGTTCTTGGTTTTGGCTTTTTCGGCAATTTTTTGTGTTGCACAAGCAAGTGAGTTAGAGGATAAAGTAGCCTCTTTAAACATGGGTTTGGGTGGTTATGTTATCGGAAAGGTTTTAACGGATGAGCAAAAAAAGATAGCTAAGACAAATGTTGCAAGTGAAAAGGCCTATGCTGGTACATACAAATTTAAAGATAAAAATCTAAATGTTATAGCTAAAAAAAGCAATGATAGAGTTTTGATTGTGTACGAAGACTATGGTACTGTTGATGGCAAGAAGATGAAAGAGATTATTGGAAAGTGCTTTATAGATTATTCTGAACCAACCGCCACTGCACACGAGAAGATGTTATATTGGAGCTATGATAAAAATGGAAAACTTCTTACCGATGAAGATTTGAAGAAATACAAAGATTCGCTTTCGGCTGAAGTGCAAGAGGGAAACCTTGCAGATACTATTAAGACAAAAAATCAAAAAGTTGATTTTGACGCATATATAACCGTAAAGTTAGTCTCTTCTCAAGAAATAATGATAAAAGAGAATGAAATAAAAGATGCAAGTGTTTATCTTATGCTTTCTTCTGGTAAATTGCTAGAAGAGATAACGAGCGGAAATTGAGTACTCTATCTTTCTTAAAGGGTCTTTTTGTCCTTTTGCTTTTAGTAAATCATTTGTTTGGATCAACCCCATTGCGTGAGCTTTTGGATAAAGGAGACGAGAAAGAGGTAAAAAGTTTGCTCTCAAAGGTAAATGTTATAGGCGAGTTTGACCCTTTTCCTCCTAGCCCAAAGAAAGGCGATTTGATAAAAGTTGAAAATGACTACAATGTTGTTGTTTTGTTTGAACATGATGGAGAAAATTGGAAGGAGTTTATCAGCCCAAAAGTCGCATCTATTTTAAACCTAAATCAAGGCTCATCTTTTAAATTTATGCTAGACAACAAGCCAAAAGATGCAAGTTTTCAGGCAAATGTTAGTGATAAAGCACAAGTTCGGGTCAGTATAGTTCATACTAGTTTTAAAGAGCAAGATATGCAAGATGCTGTAAATGAAAGATTGAAATCTTTAGGCTTAACCCCTGATAACCTAGTTAATGTTGCTGTCTATATGGTGACAAACGAAAAGTGCATATTGAGTATTTTTTACAAATACTAAACTCTTTTTTTTATACGCTAAAATCAAATAAAAAAATGTATAATGAAGTAAACAGAAATTTTGGAGACTGATGAATAGCGTTTACAACGATACATATCTTCATTCTATACCACTTCTAAAAGATGTTGATAGCGAGGCTATAGCCAAACTGGGAGCCTCTTCAACAATAAGATACTTTAGTAGAGGGGATGTTCTTTTTTATGAAAAAGAGAAAAAAAATGAAGTATTTTATCTTGTTAGTGGCTCTTTAAAGCTCTATAAAGTAGATAGATTTGACAATGAAGTTTTTCTCTACTCGCTTTTTGGAAACTCTTTGGTTTTTGATTTGGCAAGTTTTAGCAATATCTCCAAAACTCAGTGTTACGCCAATGCAGAATTTTTAGAAGATAGTGAGATAATAGAGTTTAACGGAGATGTTTTTAGAGAGATTTTTTACGCTGATGTTTCCTTGTCTCAAAAAATGCTTTTTGAATCTTTTTCCGCCATTGTTCAAATGCAAAAGGTAATAAGCCGAGATGTAGTATATGATGGCACTGCTAAAGTGGCTCATATGCTTGCTAATGATCTTCAAAATTTTAACAATCTAAAAAAACACGAAATAGCCTACATGTTACATATTCAACCAGAAACACTCTCTAGAATCCTTAAAAAATTGACACGAAATGGCACCATTGAGATTATCAAAAACAGTGTAGTAGTGCTTAACATGAACGAGCTGAAAAAGATTTATGAATAGAGGAATAGCTATGAAGCCTACTAGTATCGGCGCAAAAATGAGACTTGTTGGGGGACTTCTCTCGTTTATTATTGTTTTAATTATTTTATTGACAGTCTCCATGAATGACGTAAGCAAAAAAGACTCTCTAATCATAAATATTGCAGGCAAGCAGAGGATGCTTTCTCAAAAAATGAGCAAAGATATATTTTTTATTATACATAGACATTCCAACGATTTTAGAGAGATAGATACGGCTGTGGATTTGTTTGAGAAAAATCTAAATGACCTGCTCTTTGGAAATGAGACCAAAGGGATATATACGCCTAGAGATGAGAGTATCAAGGTTAAGCTAAGCGAGGTTATGGAGATTTGGAAGCCCTTTAAAAAAGAGATTGAGGCTTTAAAAAAAGATATCAATGAGGTTAAGCCAGAGATAGAAACACTAACACAAAAAACAGAAAAACTTTTGTCGCTCTCAGATGTTGTTGTCAAAAAAATGGTAACAGAAGATTTGCGTGGCTTGTATATCGACTTTTCTGGCAGACAAAGGATGTTGTCTCAAAGAATGGGATTTTATATTGAGAGATATCTTAGGACGGACAACAAGCAGGATTTTCTTCTCTTTTTCGAGGCGAAAAATTTGTATGGAAGCACTGTTGAGGATTTTGTAACAGATGAGGAGCTTAAGAGATACCCCGATGTTTACAGGAGTGTTGAAGAGGTTCACGCATATTGGGAAGAGTATCAAGCTTATTTGACTAAACTCCTAAATATAGAAGGAGACATCAATAAGCGCCTCGCATACATCTATGAAAAAAATGTAAAACTTCTAAACACTATGGATGAGGCGGTTTGGTTGTATACAGATGATAGCGAAAGGCAAAATAACTTCTTTGTTGTATTTCAGTATCTGTCTTTGTTGGTGGCTTTGATTATCATACTTTATTCTTTTATAGTTTCAAGAGATATTGTGGCACACCTAGACGATTTTATACGAAAAACAAAAGAGCTTTCGTTTGCTGATGTTGAAAATATTAAAAATCAAAATATGATACTTCACGAAGACCATGAAAACAGCGAGGATGAGCTAAAAGAGGCATCTTCTCATATCTCCAAATTTATAAAAAAAGTAAACTCTGCGATGAGTCACTCTGAAGAGGCTATTGAGCGTGCCGAAAATGCGATTAGTGAACTGCAACAGCTAGCCGAAGATGTTGAAGATGCTATTAGTGATATGGATATTGATGAGAGTGAAAAAAATCGTTTCGATAAAAATGTCAATGCTACGGAGGATATAGCTATCCAATCTGCTGAAAATCTGATACATGTTACCAGAATGCTACAAAAGTTAAAAAAGAGTCTTAATGCCATGGAAGACCACAAATACGCACCTCAGGCTTCTGAAAAAGAGACTCAAGAGTCATAACCTTTAACGAACTTTAATATTAAAATTTACTATTTGACTTAAGTCATAGATTTGTTAATTTTGAAAGTGATAAAATACAGAGTAACTCAAATCAGGAGGTATCTATATGTCGCTTTCAAGAAGAGACTTTCTTAAGACAACAGCCGCCGCAAGTGCAGCAGCAGCAGTAGGTATTAGCGTACCTAAAGAGGCTCAGGCCGCAGCAGAACAAGCTGAAGCAGGTTGGCGTTGGGATAAAGCAGTTTGTCGTTTTTGTGGTACCGGTTGTGGTATTATGATTGCAACAAAACAGGGTAAAATTGTTGCCGTAAAAGGTGACCCAGCATGTCCAGTAAACCGTGGTCTTAACTGTATCAAGGGATATTTTACTGCGAAAATCATGTACGGTGCAGACCGTCTTAAAGAACCACTTCTTCGTATGAACGATAAGGGTGAGTTTGATAAGAAAGGTAAGTTCCAACCAGTTAGCTGGAAACGTGCTTTTGATGAGATGGAAAAACACATCAAAAAAGCGTTCAAAGCAGGTGGTCCAGAGGCAATAGGTGTATTTGGTTCAGGTCAATATACTATCCAAGAGGGATATGCTATCGCTAAGTTGATGAAGGGTGGTTTTAGATCAAATGGTATCGATCCAAATGCTCGTCACTGTATGGCATCAGCGGTTGTTGCGTTTATGCAGACTTACGGTATTGATGAGCCAGCAGGTTGTTATGACGATATCGAATTAACAGATACTATCGTTACATGGGGCGCCAATATGGCTGAGATGCACCCAGTTCTTTGGTCACGCGTTAGTGATAGAAAACTAACAGATCCAGAAAAAGTAAAAGTTGTTAACATCTCTACATATACACACAGAGGATCTGACCTTGCAGATATAGAGATTATCTTCTCTCCAAGCACAGACCTTGCTATCTGGAACTATCTAGCAAGAGAGATTGTGTTCAATTATCCAGATTCTATTGATTGGGATTTTGTTAAAAAACACACTATCTTTACAACAGGTTTTGTAAACATCGGTTATGGTATGAGAATGCCTGCTGAAGCTAAAAAACTTGGCTATTCAGACAAAGAGCTTGAGACTATTTCAAAAGAAGAGAAAAAAGTCGTTAGCGAAAAAGAGGCTCCAGCTCTTGCACCATTTGGCTACAAAGCTGGCGATATGATGGAGATGAAAAATAGCGGAAAAGCTGGTGCTCACTGGGAGATTAGCTTTGAAGAGTTTAAAAAAGGTTTAGAGCCTTATACACTTGATTATGTAGCAAAGATTTCTAAAGGAAATCCAGACGAGTCTTTGGATGCGTTTAAGCAAAAATTGCAAGCATTGGCAAAATTGTATGTTGATAAAAACAGAAAAGTAGTATCTTTCTGGACAATGGGTATGAACCAACACCAAAGAGGAACATGGGTAAATGAGCAATCATACATGGTTCACTTCTTGTTGGGCAAACAAGCAAAACCAGGCAACGGTGCGTTTTCACTTACAGGACAGCCATCAGCTTGTGGAACTGCTAGAGAAGTAGGAACATTTACACACAGACTTCCTGCGGATATGGTTTGTGCTATTCCAAAGCATAGAGAGATTACTGAAAAAGTATGGAAACTTCCTGCGGGAACGATTAATCCAATGGGATATCAGCATATTATGAATATCCACAGACAAATCGAAAGTGGAAAAATCAAATTTGCATGGGTAAACGTTTGTAATCCATACCAAGATACTGCGAACGCTAACCACTGGTTGAAAGCAGCACGTGAGCTTGATAACTTTATCGTATGTTCTGATGGTTATCCTGGTATTTCAGCAAAAGTTGCTGACCTTATCTTGCCAACAGCTATGATTTATGAGAAGTGGGGTTCTTACGGCAATGCTGAGCGACGTACACAGCACTGGAGACAACAAGTTATACCAACTGGTCTCTCAATGAGTGATACATGGCAGTATATCGAGCTTTCTAAGAGATTTACTATCGCTGATGTTTGGGGCGAGCAACCTATAAAAGGTGGCAAGATACCAAATGTTATCGGAAAAGCTAAAGAGATGGGATACAAAGAGACAGATACACTTTATGATGTACTCTTTGCAACTCCATATATGAAATCTTTCAAGCCAAAAGATCCTATCGGTGAAGGCTATGACAATACTGAAGTTTTCGGCGATAGCAGAAATGTACTAGGTAGTGATGGTCAAGTATGGAAAGGTTATGGCTTCTTTATGCAAAAAGCATTGTGGGAAGAGTATAGACAGTTTGGACTAGGTCATGCACATGACTTGGCAGACTTCGATACATATCATAAAGTTAGAGGTCTAAAATGGCCAGTCGTTGATGGCAAAGAGACTCAGTGGAGATTTAACGCTAAGTACGATCCGTATGCAGCAAAAGCTAACACTGGCGAATTTGCATTCTACGGTGGAGCTATGAAAAAACTCAAAAGAGGAAGCTTGACAAAACCTGAGGGCGCAGAAGAGTTCTCTTTGGCAAACAAAGCAAAAATCTTTATGAGACCTTATATGGATCCATGTGAAATGCCAGACAAAGAGTATCCTTTCTGGTTGTGTACAGGTCGTGTTCTTGAGCACTGGCATACTGGCACAATGACCATGAGGGTTCCTGAGCTTTATCGTGCGGTTCCAGAAGCGCTTTGTTATATGCATCCAGAAGACGCTAAAGCGCAAGGCTTTAAACAAGGCGAATTGATCTGGATAGAGAGCAGAAGAGGCGAAGTTAAGGCACGTATTGAGACAAGAGGAAGAAACAGAACACCAAGAGGATTGGTATATGTTCCGTTTTTTGACGAAAAAGTAATGATCAATAAAGTTTGTCTAGACGCAACATGCCCTATCTCAAAGCAAACAGACTTCAAAAAATGTTCTGTTAAGCTTAAGAAAGCATAAGAAAAGATTAAGAAAGGATTGTTTTGAGCAATCTAGAATCTAAAAAACCGGTTATCAGTGAGAGACGAAAATTTCTCTCGTTGATGGCGCAAAGTGTAGGTCTTTCAGCACTTGGCGGTATGGTATGGACGGGATATGTGCAGGAGGCAAAGTCTGCTCCACTTATCTTGCGCCCACCAGGAGCTAGGATAGAGAAGGACTTTTTGCGTATGTGTATA
>JAQUWL010000042.1 GCA_028692875.1 Sulfurospirillaceae bacterium | reverse complement strand
CATTTCGTTGATGGACAGAGTGTTATAGTCCCACAAGTGTATCTTAGTGCTAAGAACTTAAAAACCTATGGACCAAAGATAACAGCTGATACTTTATCTTTACATGTAAGCGATACACAGACCAATGATAGTACCATAACAGCCAATACCAACTTAGACATCACCACAGATAAACTCACCAATAAAAATGGCGCTATCCTCTCCAAAGGAACTATGCGTCTTGTTTCTAACAATGAATTGGAAAACCTCAGTGGTACTATAAGTTCAAGTAAAGATATGAGTATAAATGCAGGTACTATCAATAGCAGTGCATTAACCCAAGATAAAACCTACTCCTATGAAAGAGGTTCACAAAGTGTTACCCTCAAAGGAAAAGCCTCACAGTTTATCTCTGGTGGCAATCTTGCCATGCAAACAAAAGATGATATCGCACTAAAAAACACTGAGGTTCAAGCCACCGAAAATATCACCCTCTCCTCTTTAAATGGCAATATAAACATAGAATCTCTTGAAACTAAAAGTAGTTATAACTTCACCCTAAGCAATGGCTATAACAAAGGCAACACCATCACCAATGCCTCTTCTTCACTGGAAGGTAAAAACATAAACCTAAACGCCAACCAAGTCAATATCATCGCTTCAAACTTAACTGCTACGGAAGATATCACACTTGAGGGAAAAGATAGTGTTAATGTATTGGCGGCAAATGACTTAACTTCGCAAGACACCAAGATACAGTCAACAAGTGGCTTTATGGGCAAAAAAACTACTCAAGATGATTCTTATAAAGAAAGTGTTGTTCAAAGCAATCTTAATGCAAATAATATCCTCATTAAAGCAGATACAAAAAGCATTACTTTAGAATCCTCCAATCTTATTGCAAAAGACAACATTGTCGTTGATGCTAAAGAAAACATCAATGTGATTGCCAAACAGTACAGGGAAGGCGAAACACACGCTACCACAAAATCATCATTTGGAGGTCTAAGTAAAAGTGCTTCCATGAACAGAGTCGATGCACTGAGTGCCAAAGAAGCCGCACTTAGAACTGAGGCTCTTAACATCATCCTTAAATCAGGCAATGACATCAAAGTCATCGGCTCCAACATCGATGCAGCTTCAGACCTGCAACTCCAAGCCGCCAATGAAGTGCTCATTGCCGCCGCACAGGAGTTTAGCCAGAGTGAGCAGTGGAGTAAAAAAAGTAGTTTTAACCTAGGCAATCTCATCACCTCTTTAGCCACCCTAGGACTGGCAAAGACGGGTCCTGTGTATGAATCAGAGTTTAAAAAAGATGATAAGACCAAAGTCAGTGCAAAGTCTTCTAATATCAACAGTGGCAACAACATCATCATCGACAGTGGTAATGCCAAAGTCATAGGCTCAAACCTTGAAGCTCAAAACACCATCCAAGCGACAACAAACACAGGTTCCATAGAAGTCCTCTCCGCCGAAGAGCGTGCACAAACAAATAGTGTCACCAAAAAAGCCGAAATAAGCTTATCAAACATCTTTGAGATGGCTCAGTCTATCAATGAGTTTGCCACCCCAAAACCAGCCAATGAAGACCAAGGTACCAAACTAAAAATCTCCCTTGCAAAAGCAACCTATGACAATTCGGCAACATCCACCCAAAGTCTAACGCATAAAAGCTCCTCCATTACTAGTCAAAGTGGTGACATCGTCATGAACTCTAAAAAAGACATTATGGTGGATGGTTCAACACTTGAAGCAGCTAAAACGGTAAGCTTAACCACCCAAAGTGGCGATGTCACCATCAAAGAGTCCATCGATACCTACAACGAAAACAGTAAAGAAAAACATGCCAGTGCAGAGATAAGCTTCACTATTCAAAACGAATATGTCGAGATAGGCTCTGCTGTAAAAGCAGCCTTAGAATCAGCAGAGCAACTTAAAAAAGTTAAAGAGGATTACTCAAAGTATAAAAAAGAGGTCAGCACATTAGAGTCAACTCTCAGTGATATTAAAACACGTTATAAAGCCAAAGAAGCTGGCATTGACTATGAAGATATTGAAGATTTAAATGAACTGATTGATACTGTAAAAGAGAATGAAAAGTACTACGTCGCAGCCATTGCCGCTGCTGCTGCTGATCTTGCCACTAAAACAGTAGCTATAGCAGCACAAGTAGCCACTGCAGCGGCAAGTTCAGGAACATGGGGCTTTAGTGCAGGGCTCGCTTTAGATGTTAAAGGAGAAGAACTCGCAACAGAAGCGCTGCAAACCAAAAGCCTCGCTTCAAGCATCTATGGTAATGACATCATTATAAAAACCAACACAGCAACGCCTACTACTACAAATATCAGTGGTTCAACGTTAGCCGCAAAAGACACTCTAGACATCACAACCAACGACCTACATGTAAAGTCTTCTATCGATACCACAACATCTAAACAAGATAGTAAAGACCTCAGTGGAACTCTTTCTATGACTATGTATGGAGGAGGAAGTGGACTAGGTGCCTCGTTGGGTTATGGCGAAGGTCATCAAAATAGTGATAGCACTATCAATAGAAATGCCGAACTTCTAGCCAACAACATCAACATCACAACAACCAATGACGCTTCTTTCAAAGGAGCAACGCTCAGGGCTGACGATACTCTCAACCTCACAGTAGGGGGAGACTTAAGTGTTGAGTCTCAAAGAGATAGTAGCTCTTCTAGTTCTAAAGGTTTCAACGTTAGTGTCAGTGCCTCTTTAGGCGGTGATAAAGACTACACCAGTAGTTCACGTGCACAACAAAATGCACTTAACAACACAGTAGGTGCAAGAGTAGGAGATGGACTTGGCAGTACAGGGGCAAGTTATGGAGCCAATGCAGGAACCACCCAAAGTAAACAAACCGTGCTTACTTCTCTTACAGGTGAAAATGTCAATGTAGAAGTAGAAGGCAATACCCACATCAAAGGTGCACTTATCGCAGCAGGGAAAACCAATGAACAAGGAGCGTTTGAAGACAATGGGAATCTTAACTTAACAACAGATACCCTCACCTTCGCCAACTCTACCAATTCTCAGTACAGCTCTAGCAACGCTTACAGTGTGGGAACAAACATAGGTTATGGTGATACTAAAGATGCCAAACCAACTACCAATGAAAGTGGTACACATATTAACTCCTCATCTTTATCACTTTCTAACCAAATGGGCTACTCCAGCTCTAAAACCTTAGCAACGGTAGGTGAAGGTGCTTTACATGTAAACGATACAGACAACTCCGATGAGCTTACTAGACTCAACCGTGATACCTCAAAAGTGAGTAAAGAGCTTTATTCGGGAAGTGTGGGTACTTCGGTGAGCGCTACGCTTGATCATAGGTTACTCACGGAAGATGGAAGGAAGCTCATAGCTCAAGACTTTGTAAAAACAGGTATGTTGCTCGATACCATCAACCAAGTTGTGAGTAATCAAACCGTAGGTCTCTCTGAATTTGGTGCAGAGCTTAGAAAAAGAGAAATCACTTACGAAACTGTCAAAGAGAGAATTGCACAAGATAAAGACCTAGCAGCAGCACTTAATTCTCCTGCATACACAAAAGATCAAAAAGATGCCATCATCAATGGTATCACAAAAGAAGTCATGGTAGAATTAGGGTATAAACCTATAGAGAATGTACTCATAGCAACAACAGAACCAGGACGAGATGGATACCAAATTAAAGGATTCTTTTCATTGGAAACAGGAAAAGCATACATAAATGACTTTTACAATAATAACAATGTTGATCTTCTAACTACAGCAGGAACTGAAACGCAAAGAGCCATCGATGCACAAGATGGCTCAAACTTCGATCAAAGTAAAGAGTACAGAGATGCCAGAAGTGCTTACTCTCAAAACTTTGGAGGAAATATCAAAAGCTATACTGACTTCGCACTCTACTTTACGGGGCAAGGGAGTCTTTCAACGGGGTCAAATTCTATCAGCACATCACCACAGACACAAGCCAATAATGCTGAGTTTGCTGGGTTGGATAAGAATAAAGGGGATAATGCTATTTATTTATACAAAGATAAAATCACAGCCACTGATAGGGTTAATGATCATAAAGTTGTTGATTTAACAACGGTTGAAGCTTTACTGAATGGCTTTATGACTACTTACATACTGAGCTCACGTTATCCTGAAAATAGTATGCAAATTGTTAAACCTGAAGATTTATCACAATATAAAAATGTTTACGATTTAAGCAATCCAAATGATTTTGAAACTTTAAGGAAAGAGACTGATATGAGCTATAACAATATCAATCAAAATACCAAAATACTCTTCGTTAATGGTATGGACAATACAAAAGAACAAGCAGAACAATCTCAAGCCATGATACAAAAAGATTTTCCTCATGTGAGCGTGGGACTTGCCAATAATCAAACAGGAAGCTTTGGCGTTGTTAGCGATGTAGGCGAGTGGCTACCAAACTACTTGACCAAAAAAGATGTACTGAATGCCTATCAACTTCAACAACTAGCTCCAAATAGTTTGGTTATATCACACTCTGCGGGAAATGAAGATATTTACAAGGCTAATCTAGTAAATTCCTTGGTTAATGCACGAACATCTTATTATCTCCTCTCTGTTGCGTCTCCAAAATCTGAGGAAGCATTAAAGAACTCTACAGCTAAAGTTGGAGCGATACTGGTAAACCAAGTGAATCATCCTAATGACCCTGTAGTTATAGTGAATATGGGTGCAAATTATGATGTAGACTTTCATCCAATTGATAACATAAAAAATAAAATTTTGCCAATACCCATAGCAGAAGACTTGACCGAGCATCACCCATTTAGCAATTACTATAACAATGAGATCAAAGAAGAAACGGGAAAGGTTATAGGAAAATGAGTAAATTTTTCAAAAATTTTTTAATTATTGTTCCTTTTCCTTTTTTTTATTTTATTAGATTATTTGATAGGGTCTCAATCAATGCTGATTACAATTTTTTTATAAATATATTATTTCTAGCATATATGGTAATTTCATTAATTTATATTTTTTTTATATTTATTAAAAATAAAATATTTTATTTACCAATATTAGCAAAAATAACTCTTGTAACAATCCTATTACTTGGTTACTTTTTTATTGAAAATCTATTATTAACTATAACTATCTACAGTATAGGTGACAGCGGAGGTTGGGTAAGGAATCATATCTATGAGGATATAAACTACCAATTCCAATGGTACGAAGTCCTCTTTTGGAATTTCATATTTTCACTACATTACCCCATCTATATTTTTATATTTTTTAAGCCCTTTGTCAATCACTTAGACGAGTCTATTAGAAAGATAAGAGAAAAAAAAGTAAGAGAATAAAGAGAATAAAGGGGACAGGCTACTTTAATGAAATTAGGCAATAAATCTTTTACATGTAAAGAAAAAATAGCCTCGTATCATTCCAAATCCACTCGAAAAGAGCTTTTGGATAGTATTATACAAAGAGTTCAATGATATGTTGGAATTAGCCAAGACCATGAGAAATGAGTCTGAGGGACAGTTAAGCAGTCGAA
>JAQUWL010000041.1 GCA_028692875.1 Sulfurospirillaceae bacterium | reverse complement strand
AATCACTACAATTACCACAAATAAAGTAAATGCAGCAAGAAGTATGCCTATGATAGTTAATATTACATTACCCATATTTTTTCCTTTTTCATGTTTACATGTAAACCTATTTCTTGCTTTTTCTTCTGCCACTTCAACATAGTTCCTCCTTAAATTTATTGTGTTTGTCCAGCTCACGCCACCTCTTGATAAAGCCCATTGTTTGCCTCCTTTGGTTTGGTATTTGTCTTTACATGTAAAGCTTTTGAAATTGTAAAAGTTTTACATGTAAAGAAGTAACTTGCAGAAACGATAGGTGTTGGAACATCAAAGTTAAACCCAAAGTTTAGAGTAACTGCTGTTGGACATGCACCTTCAAAGAGCTCATCAGTGATAGTTCCCGTAGCAGTTGCTCCTGTTACTTTACCTAAGTCATAACCTGTATAAGTTCCTTTTTCATAATGGGCATAAAGCATAAATTCTTCACTTATTTCATAAGCACCATCAGAGGCTATTTGGATGGCGTACTTCGCCTCAGTTTCTCCTGCTTTGATGGTAATAGTACCATTGGGGACACTCATATAGTCAACATTACCTGTAGCACTTCCATCTATGGTGGAAACTTTGAAAGTGAAGTCATGGTCTAGGGGTTGGTTGATGTTTGCGGTGAAGGTTATTGTGCCTTCTTTTTCGTTGGCGGTTGTGTCGGAGAGGGTGATTTGGATGGGTTTTGGGTTGGCTAAGGAGTCGAGTATGTTTTCCAAATCATCATAATCTTTATTACTACCAAAAAGTCCTGATTTCGTCATCCAATCAGAAATACTATCTTTAATGGAGATAATGTCCTTCATCATCTCATCTGGGTCATAGTTGCGAGAATCGATATAATCCAAAACTGCCAGACCAACGCCAATGCCGAGAATTACAGGGGCTTCTAATAATGTAACTCCAACCAACTCTGTCATTAAAGCTACACCTGCCACTGTTGAACCAATATCTTTTACCACATCAATATAATCATTTCTTGTAGCCGTCCCATTGTTAATTTTATCAATAAGGTCACCGAGGCTTGTAACCAACCCCGCATTTCCAGTAAGAAATGTAACAAATGGTTTTTGAGGGCCAGAGAACAATCCTAGCAATTGTAATGCGTCTGCTATTTGTTCAGGTGTATAAGAAGTTTCATTTTCCATTTTTTATCCTTTTTATTTGATGCCAAAAATTAAAGCTAGAGCAATGCCTAGAACTGCTAGAACCAATCCTGCTTTTAACATGGCTCTTTTACTTATAAAAACTCTTCCGTACAAGTTTTGAGTGTCCAAAAAAGTCAGTTTCCCTTCTCTGATTTTTTTTTCTTCAAGTTCTTTAACGATAGTATCTGTACTTTTTTTACTGAGATATTTGTCATCTGTTCTCATATGTACTTCTATATATATTTGTAGTAAAACCAACCCCACCCCAATAATGATTAAAGACAATGGATCCATTTTTTCTCCTTTTTTGTATTTTGTTTTAATTTGTTTAGCCTAAGCCACCTTTTGTTTTGCCCCATGCATATGTCTACATTTTTCATACATCCTACCTTAAAATAATCCGTATATCTTATTCAATCCAAAATAGATAATATTTTTTTGGACTTAAAGAGTTGCTTTAGAAAAATAATTTTTGATATATCGAATAATATTTTTAAATAAATGTGCTCATTTTACACATTTCATATGGTTTCTAATGTCTGAGTATGTTGTCTCTGCTTTCAATTACAGAAAAGACGAAGAATTTTTTACATATTAGACCAACCAAATAACTACTCATATAATTAATATAATAGTATAATTACTGTATAGTTATATCATCAATGCGAAACAAGGTAAATGCAATGACTCAAAAAGTACTACTTAATGCTTTAGATAAGCTAGATAAACAAAATATTTGGGCATTTAATATCAATATGTTGAGACTTTATTTTTATGAAAATTCAGATCAGGCATTGGCGGTTGCTTTGGGGCGACATACCAAATCCAATCTCATCACGAGAGTGTGTCGTGGTATCTACTCAAACCCCAGAGCAAAATCAACCCCAAAATATCCACTAGAGGCACTGGCCTGCATTATTCGTTCGGGTGAGCAATTTTATTTGAGTTTAGAAACATTGTTATCCGAATCAGGGCATATTTCACAGATGCCAAATCGGTTGACATTTATGACCACTGGAAGAACTCAGACATTTCAAACGCCTTATGGAATTTTAGAGTTTGTGCACAGCCAAAGAGATCCGAAGGATTTTTTAAATGGATGTTCCTACAACAATGAGCGTAAAATCTGGATTGCATCTGCTCAAAAAGCCTTAAGAGATGCAAAACGCACAGGACGAAGTCTGGATTTAATCAATTTAGAAGGTATAGCCAATGGAACTGTTTAAAATCGCAACAAAAGAAGCTAAAGGAAATGGTGTGCTAGTCGACACCATAGTCAAAGAAATTTTGCATTACGACATCATGGAGGCACTATATCGTTCAGATGTTGCAAGAGATATCGTCTTTCAAGGAGGCACTGCACTTAGATTGTGTTATGGAGGAAACCGTTACTCCGAAGATTTGGATTTTGTTCTTAGAGAAGGTAGTCATTTTACACCTAGTTTGATGATTAAATTTGAAGATGTATTTACGGACGCAGTCTGACCTCTTTTCATTTATCCTTGATTGCATTTATGCTTAACATATAAGATATTAGCTATAATAGCACTAATATATTATATGAGGTTCAATATGTTATCTATAAATATAAACACACCAAAATCGGTAATAAAACAACTGAAAGAGAATTTCAAGCAGAAAAGACTCTCTCTCAACCTAACACAGGAAGGCTTGGCAAACAAAAGCGGAGTTAGCCTTGGAAGCCTAAAGAGATTTGAAAATAGCTCACATATCTCTTTAGAATCACTCCTGAAGCTCTCTGTCGTCTTAGGTTGTCTTGATGATTTTATGGATATCCCAAAAGCCAAAGAGAGCTCTTTTGACTCTTTAGATGAGTTGCTTCAAGCCAAAGAAAAACCTTTAAAAAAGAGAGGAAAGTTAAAATGAGCATCAAAGTTGTCAATGTCTATTTTCACACACAATCTCAAAAACTCAAAGTTGGGCGGCTAGCTTTGAAAAATAGGCAGATATATTTTGAATATGATGGTGATTTTTTAAAAACAGGGATTGAACTCTCGCCCTATAGGCTACCTCTTGGCGCAGGTGTAAAAGTGTGTGATGACAGAGTATTTAATGGATTGTTTGGAGTTTTTGCGGATTCATTGCCTGATGGGTGGGGAAAGCTACTTATCGATAGATATCTTATGAGTAAAGGGGTCAATTTTGCTCAGATTTCACCACTTGATAGACTTATGATGATAGGTGAGTTTGGCGCAGGGGCATTAAGCTATGAACCACTTATGGAGAGTGTGAGCACTAAAGAGATGATCAACTTAGATGAACTTGCTATCTCATCACAAGAGATTTTAAAAGGCGTAAGTGCCAAAAATATCGAAACTCTCATAGCAAACAATGGCTCAAGTGCAGGCGCAAGACCAAAAATCATGGTACAGATAAATAAAGATGCTCAATTGCTCCCCTTAAATCAAACTCTGGTGGATGGGTATGAACACTATATGGTCAAATTTGCAGGAAGTGCCGATAGTCCACATATCGGGAAGTTAGAATATATCTACTCTCTTATGGCAAAAGATGCGGGTGTGCATATAAGCCATACAAAACTGCTTCAAGGTGAGAAAAATAGCTATTTTGCTATTAAGAGATTTGATAGAAAAGGTAATGAGAGGGTTCATGTACATTCACTTGCAGGGTTGGTTCATAGCGATTTTAGACTACCAAGTGTTGATTATGATGATATTTTAAAACTTACTCTTCATCTCACAAAAGATATGAGTGAAGTGCTAAAAGTATATAAACTAGCGGTATTTAATCTGCTCACACATAACCGTGACGATCATGCTAAAAACTTCTCTTACCTTTTAGATGAAAACAATAACTGGAGATTTGCACCTGCGTATGATTTGACATTCTCTTTTGGTCTAGGCGGGGAACACAGCACAACTTATCTTGGAGAGGGCAAAAAGCCGAACAAAAAACATCTTGAAGAGTTAGCCAAAAAACATGGAATCAAAGAATACAAAAGCATAATTGATGAGATTTGCAGTGTTGTGTCAAACTTTAAAAAGTATGCGTCCGATGTGCAATTGATGCAAAAATATAGCGATGAGATTTATGCTCAGATTGACAAACATAGGCATTGGGTAGAAAAAACCTAATTCAGGCACTGGCGGATAAAATACAAGACCAATCTATCCCCTTTTTACGCCTTTTTAAAATACTCATCTATGTTTTTGGCTGAAAAAGCTTTATCGTAAGCATATAACTCTTGCCATGTTTTGCCATCAAGCAACGATTTGCATTTATCGATTTTGAGCTTATGCTTTACATCGTCAACAAAGCTTATGACCATATTTAGCACCAAAGCATATTGGGCACTTGTAAGTCGCTCTAAAACATCAAATACTCTAAAATAATCTACAATTTTCCTGCTTGAACCGTCCAAAGACAACGACCAAACTTTTTTTGCAAAATCATGCTGATACTCAACACCGCTGATTGGCGTTAAAGCAAACTCTCTAAGTCCTTTTTTAAACTCATTTTTGCTGACATACGTATCAATATTGTAAAAAAATACATATATACACATCACAAACAAATCTTCATTTAAAACAGCTTTAGCCCTAACCTCTTCCGCCGTCTCTTCATCAACAATCAGCTGAACCCTTAGATACTCAAGATGTTTAACACGCCAATTATTTTTCTCTGAAAGTGATTTTTTTTGCCACTCAATGAGCGTTGCTCTGGGTATATTGAAGCGTTCTACCAGAGGCTTGTATGAGGTACGCATATTTTACTCCTAAAGTCGATATTCATTATTGTATCATTTTTTTGTTATGAATAATTGTATTTTAATTTGCAAGCATTAACTTATTTTCAAGTAATGAATTACATATTTTAAAATCATATTTTATATGTAATTCATTACTTTTTGGCTGTCTTAGCCTATAATTTGAGACTTTTGAGTTTTGTGTTGTTTTTGGAGTTTTTCTGCCGAAATATCGCTATTTTCAAGCTCTTTTTTCTTCTTTTTTTTACGCATTTTATCTTTTGCTAGTTTTCGCATATCCTCTGTTGTGTCTAGTTCGTCCATGATCTCAACACCCAAAAGCGTCTCAATACAATCCTCAAGTGTCACAATGCCCTCAGTTTGTCCATAGCTATCTGTCACAACAAACATATGCTCTTTACGCTTTATAAACAGATCCAACGCAAATGAAACAGGAATATTCTCATGAATTAAAAAAACTGGCTGCATTAAGGAAGATATCTCATCACTATCATTCTTGATGGCTCTTTCAAAAATCCTTTTGCTTAAAACTACTCCGACGATATTGTCAATAGTTCCATCATAAACTGGTATTCTTGAAAAACGCTGAATGCCCGACATTTCCAAAACTTCACAAATCTTTTGATGAGCATTCA
>JAQUWL010000040.1 GCA_028692875.1 Sulfurospirillaceae bacterium | reverse complement strand
GCTTCATGACCTCAGATGATATAGGACGTATCATTCAAGAGATGAGTGCTTATGCTACAGATAATGGCATCCATATAACCTCTAACAGTACTATCGAAAACAACCAAGCCCTCATGCAAATCGTAAGTTCAAGCTGGCATAACGCATGATAGGTAAAGCCTTATTTGGAGTCGCAGTTATATCTGCGACTCTTTGCTTTGGAAGTGATGTTGTCTCGTTTGAAACCTTGATGCAAGCACTGGAGAAGAGTTCTCCTAAACTTGAGCATCAACGTCTTCAAACGAAGATTTCACAGGAGAGTTTACGGAGTGCGGAAGCTGGTTATCTGCCAAGTTTGTCTTTGGGTGGAACTTCTGAGTATTCTCGTAAATTTAATAACAATACGACGGCATCCTATGTGGGGAGCGATAGCCTCACTCAGTCAACCCAGTATCAAAACTCCTCCACACTAGGAGTAAACTATGACCTTTTTCGTTTTGGAGCAACAGCGCTGGGTGTAAAAGCCGCTAGTGCACAGATACAAGCCTCTAAAGCAGGAGAGTGTTTAGCGCTTAAAGAACAGCTGGAGTCCTTGCTTGAAACGTATGCCAAAGTTCGCATTGCAACGATCAAGCTAGAGCATTATAAGCAGATCCAAAAACTCTACCAAGAATCCTACATCATGGCAAAAAGACTTAACGAGGCAGGGGAGTTGGCACAAACTGAAGTGATAACTTACGCTCAATATATAGCTGACCAGTTTGTTCTTAGTGCTCAAACGCAAGAAGAAAAAGAGAGTATGTTGGCCCATCTGATGTATCTTGCAGACATTAAACTCGATACTTCAACATCCTTTGAATCTTTACATGTAGACAAAATTATGCCTCTAACTTTAAGCTTTGAGCAAAGCACCAAAGCCAAACAAGCATATGCCCAAATTGAGCAAAAGAGCTCTCAACTCAAAGCCGAAAAAACACGATATCTGCCTGTTTTTTCGCTATATGGGAAGTACGATCTTTATGGTTCTGATGATGATAGATTTGGGCATGCCCTTCAAGATGTTGATCGCAATGGTTATCGCGTGGGGCTTTCGTTTTCATGGAGCTTATTTGATGGATTTGCCAGAGAAGCGGCGGTGGAAACAAGACTCTTAGAGTTGCAACAAGCCAAAATTGGACTTATTGACGCAAAAAGAGAGTTTGAAAAAGAGCAGTATCTCCTTCGATCCCAATCTCGTGAACGAGAAACAAGGCTTGCAAATGCAAAACAAAGCGAAGAATCATCAAGCAAATTCGCAGACATGATGGATGCACTCAATAAAAATGGTCAAAAAGATAAACTCTCAACCCTCAAAAGCCAAATACAATACCATCAAACCATGATCGCTTCCAAAGAAGCACAAGAGTTGCTTTACCTTAGTCAAAAAAAAGAGATACTTTTCACCCAAAAGGAGTATGAATGCGTAGTGCATTAGTCGCCCTTGAAGTCGTTGGTCAGCTCAATCGCATCGCCATAGACTCATCAGCCATCGCAAGAAAATATGCTCTTGATGCCAATGAGCCTTCCATCGAAATACTCATCCGTATCGCCAAAGAGCATGGCTTTAAAGCCAAACTAAAATCCATAACCCCCGTTCAAATAGAGCGTTATCCTCTGCCTTGTATCGCAAGGAAGCTTGATGGAGGGTATATCGTCATCTTGAAAGTTGATATTGAAAAAGAGCAGATGTTAGCTTATGAGGAGGGGAAGAAAGAGCCGTATTTGCTTAGTTTTATAGACTTTGCAACCACCATCCAGCCTAAGATCATCATCTTAAAACACAAAATGCTTACCGATCAGATCAAATTTGGTTTTGCATGGTTTTACAATCAGCTTTTACACTATAAACGCATCGTAGGCGAAGTTTTACTAGCCTCATTTGTGATGCAACTCTTTGGTCTAGTGACCCCACTGTTTACCCAAGTCGTGCTTGATAAAGTCCTGGTGCATCACAGCATGAGTACACTCAATGTTATAGCCGTGGCATTTGGAGCAGTTATCGTGTTTGAGTTTTTACTCAGCATTACACGCAATTACATCTTTGTTCATACCACTTCAAAGATTGATGCAAGGCTAGGAGCAAGGCTTTTTCGTCATCTCATCTCGCTTCCTTTGGTTTACTTTGAGAAGCGAAAAGTGGGCAATATCATCGCTCGCGTAAGAGAGCTAGACCAGATAAGAGAGTTTATCGCCAATAAATCAGTCACCCTTATACTAGATATTCTTTTTTCCGTTGTATTTGTCGTGATGATGATGGTCTATAGTGTGCAATTAACCTTTATCGCTTTAGGATTTATCAGCATAATTGCTGTTTTATATGTGATGATTACGCCAAATCTTCGCAAGCGTCTTGAAGCAAAATTCCAAATGGGAGCACAGTCAAATTCTTATCTCGTCGAATCTGTCACAGGTATGCAAACAGTCAAAGCTTTAGCCATAGAGGGCAGTATGCAAAAGAAATGGGAAGAGTACCTTGGATCTTATGTGAATGCAGGATTTAACCTAGCCAATCTTTCCAATATTCTCTCAGGCATAAGTGGTGCTTTGCAAAAACTAATGACACTCAGCATCTTGTACTTTGGTGTAGGGCTTGTTATAGAAGGGAAGTTGAGCGTAGGTCAGCTTATCGCCTTTCAGATGTTTGCAGGACAGTTTAGTTCACCCATCATGCGTCTTGTAGGACTTTGGAACGAGTTCCAACAAGCACTTCTCTCAGTGGATAGACTAGGCGATATCCTCAACACACCAACTGAGCAGATGAACGATAAAGCTATCACTTTGCCTAGCGTAACGGGTGAAGTTAATTTCGATAAGGTCTCTTTTCGGTATGCAGTGGATGGTCCACTTATCTTAAAGCAACTCTGCTTACATGTAAGCCCTGGACGAAGTATCGGGGTGGTTGGGAGAAGTGGTAGTGGAAAAAGTACACTCACTAAACTACTACAACGTCTTTACCTTCCGCATGAAGGAGCTATCTATATCGATGGTGTGGATATAAGACATATGAATCCCTCATGGCTTAGACACAATATCGGTGTAGTTTTACAAGAAAACTACCTCTTCAGCGGTTCTATCAAGGAAAATATCGCCTTTGCCTTACCAGGCGTTTCTATGGATCGTATCATCACGGTTTCAAAGATAGCGGGAGCACATGAGTTTATCTCTGAACTTCCAGAGGGCTATGACACATTAGTAGGCGAGAGGGGTTCATCACTCTCTGGAGGTCAAAGGCAACGTGTCGCCATCGCTAGAGCCTTACTAGGAGATCCTAAGATTCTTATCTTTGATGAGGCAACTTCTGCACTTGATTATGAGTCAGAAAAGATCATTCAAGACAATCTCAAACTTATCAAAGAGGGCAGGACGATGTTTATCGTTGCACATCGTCTTAGCACGGTGAAGGATTGTGATGAACTTATCGTGATGGATAAAGGAAATATCGTTGAGCGAGGAAGCCATAAAGAGCTTATGGCACTTAAGGGGTATTACTATTTTCTAACAACACAGCAGGAGAGGGCATGAAAAAAAGAAAACGACATAGAGATCACCATGAGTTTGAGCCTCTCCTTGTAGAAATCGAAGATAGACCCCTTAATCCATTGGGACGCAGTATCTTGTGGATTATCTTTGGCGTGATATTCTTTGGCATTGCCTGGCTAAGCTTTGCACAAATAGATATCGTGGTGAGCGCAAGAGGTAAAGTCGTACCAGCAGGAGAGATAAAGATACTTCAACCCATCGAAACAGGAGTCATCTCAAAGATACTTGTTAAAGAGGGTGAGCATGTAGTCAAAGACCAGATCTTAATGCAAATAGACCCAAGCGTGACCGAAACAAGCCTAGAATCCAAAGAGAAAGACATGATGGTATTTACGCTAGAGAGTGAACGTTTAAGTGCTTTGGTGGAGGAGCGAAAACCACAATTTGTTCAGTTTACGCACTTCGATAAAATACTCTTAATGGAACAACAAAATCTCTACACCCATCAATTTGACGCCTTAAAAGAGTCCAAAGCTCAGTTTTCCATGAAAAAAGCCCAAACACAAACCCAATACCTTAGTGCAAAATCAGACGCATTAAGACTAAGTGGTATCCTACAAAAAGAGCAAGAACGCCTTGCAAGAATGGAAAAAGTACTTGATATCATCGCCAGAAACGACTACGAGGAAGCTCAAAAAACGGTTATAAACATCACGGAACAACTCAATATGGCTCAGCACAAAGAAAAAGAGAGTAAAGAGCGTTTAAAAGAGATAGAACATGAAGAAAAGGTCTCCCTAGAACAGTTGATGTCCACGTGGTTTGGGCAATTGGTCGATAAGAAAAAAGAGCTTCGAGCATTAGAAGCACAGGTAAACGCCATCTCTTTTCAAAACAAACAACAGCAAATCAAAGCACCACTTAGTGGATATGTCGGCAAACTGATGGTTAACACAGAAGGCGGAGTTGTAACCCCTGCTGAAAAACTTATCTCCATAGTGCCAGACGATGCTCCTTTGATCATTAGAGCCACAGTACTCAATCAAGATATAGGTTTCGTAACCAAACAGATGCCTGTAGCTATAAAAATAGATACTTTTACTTTTCAAAAATATGGCTTGATAGAAGGCACGGTTGACGCCATAAGTAACGACGCCATCGAAGACGAAAAGCTAGGACTAATTTATGAGATAAAGGTAGTCCCATCAAGCACGTCACTCATGATTGATGGAAAAGAAAAAAGATTAGAATCTGGCATGAACGTAACAGCCGAGATAAAAGTAGGAAAACGCAAAATCATTGAGTTTTTTATCTATCCTATTATCCAGTATCTGGATGAGGGGTTGAGTGTGAGGTAGAAGATGGAGTATGTATTATTTTACGTACTCCACAAAGAGAGGCTTTTTGCCAAAATCTTAGTAAAAAGGGGTCAGGTCTAAACTTTTAACTTTTTTTGCGGTCAATTAAAGAAATTATGGCACAAAAAACAGTTATCTTAAAGCCAAATATGGCTCTTATTTGTTATATATTCGTGCCAAATTTGATATAATGGTGTAAAAATAACCCATTGGGGGAGTTGTGATGGAACAAACACATCGTTGGATTTGGCAAAAAAAACACTATCCTCATTTCATTTATGATAATACAACCATAGAGCCACTAATTCAACGCATTAGTATGGAACAAGGCTATCTCATTGCATTTACACGATTTTTAAATAATGAAACACTTCGCATGAGGCAGTGGGAATCTTTATCAAGTGAAGTCTTGAACAGTTCTGCTATTGAAGGGGAAATTCTCAACCGAGAGAGTGTTAGAGCTTCTGTTGGAAGGAAGTTAGGAATAGCTAATATTGAACACAGTAGAGTTGCTGATACACATACAGATGGCATCATCGATATTTTGATAGATGCAAATACCCATTATGAAAAAGATTTGAGCTTAGAGCGTCTTTTTGGATGGCACAATGCACTTTTCCCTAGAGGGTATAGTGGTTTTGAACAGATTATTGTGGCAGATTTTAGAGGCTCTGAAAAAATGGAAGTCGTTTCTGGTGCCATTGGTAGAGAAAAAGTACACTATGAGGCACCTCCAAGCGATATACTGAAAGATGAAATGAACGCTTTTCTAAGTTGGTTTAATCAGCAAGATGCCACTTTAATCAAAGCTGCTATTGCCCATTTATGGTTTGTGGTTATTCATCCTTTTGATGATGGTAATGGAAGGATAGCGAGGGCTATTACAGATTTGGTTTTATCTAAGATAGAACGTTCCAATTTTTCTAAACTCTATTCCATGTCAACATCCATTCTTAAAGACCGACAAGGGTATTATGAAGTTCTTGATGCGACTACGGGG
This sequence comes from Sulfurospirillaceae bacterium, assembly GCA_028692875.1. Lineage (GTDB taxonomy): Bacteria > Campylobacterota > Campylobacteria > Campylobacterales > Sulfurospirillaceae > JAQUWL01. Next base: position 537 of record JAQUWL010000040.1, on the reverse strand, counting down.
TTAAAACCCATCAAAGAAACAGATGAGGGAATTGATATTACAGTATGGATTGAGTGGTTTTTAAAAACGCTTCTTCACGCCTTGGAAGATGCGAAAAAGAGTTTGGGCTACATCATTGATAAGACAAAATTTTGGGATAACCATCGCCATATTGAACTCAATGCTAGAGAAATTAAAATGCTTAATAAGGTTCTTGATACAGGAATGGAAAATTTTGAAGGAGGCATTACAAAACGAAAGTATATTGCTATTACAAAATCAAGTCCAAGAACGGCTGTTAGAGACTTAAAAGAGTTAGTTGATCTTGGATGTATTCGTTTAGTTCCTGATGCTAAAGGCAAAAATACACGGTATGAGATTATTATTTCGTGAAATTTACAATTAAAATAGTAATTAGATTAATTATGAAAATTTGTGTTTTCAATAATTAAAAAGTTAAAAGTTTAGACTTGACCCCTTATGAGTTCCTTATGAGTTCTTTTGACTGCGCTTAGTTTTTACTACTGTATGTCTTTACGCAGTTTCTGCCACTTTTTT
>JAQUWL010000023.1 GCA_028692875.1 Sulfurospirillaceae bacterium | reverse complement strand
GGACTTTTGCTTTCCAAACTTCTTATCCCTTGGTATTACGCACTTTTTATGAGTATGTTTATATTTGCTGGCTCTGGTCAGTTTTTGGCACTCACTCTTTTTGCTTCACAAGCGACGATTTTGGAGATTGGTGTTGCAACTTTTTTACTCAATCTTCGCCACACATTTTACGGTCTTTCAATGATATCTGCTTTTAAAGATTTTTCGTGGAAGAAAAATTATCTTATTTTTGGTCTTACTGATGAGACGTTTGCGCTTTTAAAAACAAGTGATATTCCTGAAAATAATCGTGAAAAATCCTATCTTATCATCACTTTTTTGAACCAATGTTATTGGATTGCAGGTAGTGTCATAGGGGCGGTTTTGGGCAATATTTTGCCATTTAACTACGATGGTATCGAGTTTTCGCTAACTGCTTTGTTTGTGGTGCTTTCCATTGAGTTATATAAGAAAAACAGATTGCATAAGCCCTTTTTTATGGCACTTGTTATCGGCTTGTTTGGGATGTTTTTGTTTCCACCGCAAAAGATGCTTATACTTTGTCTTTGTCTTTGTGCTTTTGTTTTGATTGTGTTTAAAAGGAGTATGGAAAATGCAAAGTAGTTATCTCATCGGAGGTATCGTTGTTGCGATGCTTGCAACATATGCTACGAGAATCATTCCATTTTTACTCTTTCGCAACCGTGAGCCATCGCCTTTTATCCAATACATCGAGCTAAATATGCCTTTGATGATAATGGTTGTTTTGGTATTTTATGCACTCAAGGATGTTAAATGGGAGAGTTACCCTTATGGGTTAGCTGAGATTATCGGGGTTTGTGTGGCGATAGGGTTACATGTAAGGTTCAAAAACGCACTTTTGAGTATCTTTATTGCAACCCTTGCCTATATGTTTTTGATACAGAAGGTTTTTTAAGCTTTTTTGACAAACTCAGATTTGAGTTGCATCGCTCCAATACCATCTACTTTGCAGTCGATATTGTGGTCTCCTTCAAAAACAAGACGTATATTTTTAACTTTTGTTCCACCTTTTATAACCAAAGAAGAGCCCTTAAGTTTCAAATCTTTAACCACAACAACAGTGTCGCCATCTTGCAGGATATTGCCGTGAGCATCTTTTATAACGGTTGCACCATTTTCGTTTTCGGTTGCATTTTTTGACCACTCATAAGCACATTCTGGACAGACAATCACATCGCCATCTTCATAAGTGTATTCGCATTTGCATTTTGGACAAGCTGGTAAGTGTTCCATAGTAATCCTCTTTTTTTTGCTGAAAGTATGCCACTTTGCGCCTTACATGTAAAGAAATTGTCAAGATAGCGTCAAAACAAAATTGACATCACTGCTTTATGATTTCAGTATCAATTCAAAGGAGACACCATGAAAAAAATAGTTATAGCCATCTTTTTGCTAAGCACTGCTCTTTTTGCACAAGAGTTTAATGCCTCTATGAAAACGTATGTGCAAAGCTTGAGTGTTGAGGCAAAAAAGGAGAATCCAAGCTTTGGTGGATTTGACGCTAAGCGAGGTGAGGCAATTTTTAAGAGTGTACATGTAAGCAAAAAAGGTAAAGAGATTTCTTGTGCTACGTGTCACAGCAATGACCTCAAGCAAACTGGCATAAATGTAAATACCGGCAAATCCATAACAGCACTTGCGCCTTCAGCAAATCCAGCAAGACTTAGTGATGTTAAAGAGGTAGACAAATGGCTTAGACGCAATTTTAACGATGTGTTTGCGCGTGAGGGAAGTGCTCTTGAAAAGGGCGATGTTTTAACATATATCATCAATCAATAAAAACAAGGAGTTGTGATGAAAAAGATAGTTTTGTTAGCCTGTGTGCTTGTTTCGTTTGTGTTTGGTGGCAACAATGTGCCAGTTGTCGATAATGCTCTTTATCAAAAAGAGTGTACAAGTTGCCATTTTGGTTATCAACCAGCACTTTTAAGTAAGGCTTCGTGGGAAAAAGTCATGGGAGGATTGAATGAGCATTTTGGTACAGATGCATCTCTTAGCAAAGATGATACTTCAACTCTTTTGGGATATCTAGTTGCCAATGCTGGCAATAGCAAAATAACAAGAGGTAATGACACGATATATATTAGCCGTTCGCCATACTTTATAAAAGAGCACCGAGATATCTCTCCACGCCTGATAAGCCAAAAAGAGGTTGGTTCTATCTCAAACTGCATAGCGTGTCACATTAGGGCGGATGAGGGAAGTTATCGTAGCCGAGATATCTTTATACCAAACTATGGAAAATGGAAATGAAAAAGATTTTAGTATGGAGCCTTTTCACAAGGCTCTCGCATCTTTTGATGATGGTTTTTATGTTGGCGGTGTTTCTTACGCCAGAAGTAAAGCAACTACTAAGCCTACATGTAGCACTTGGATATGCTTTGGCGGTTTTGTTTGGTATGCGTATCGTGTGGGGTTTGATGGATGTTAGATACTCCAAATTTAAAGATTTTAGTTTTAAAATCGCTGACTTGAAAGCGTATATGTTTTCGATTTTTGGTAGAAAAAAAGAGTATATCGGACACAATCCCGCCTCAAGTTACGCCATCTTGGCGATGATAGCTTTGACACTTCTTGCTGTTTTAAGTGGCGCAATGGCGTATGGTGTTAAAGAGGGAATGGGTGTATTTTCATTTTTAAATCAGACGCTTTTTCGTGATATGAAACTCTTTAAAGAGGTGCATGAGTTTTTCGCAAATGCTTTAATGTTCGTTATTTTTGCTCATATCGCAGGGGTTTTATTGGACAAATTTTTGCATAAAAGCTCAACACTTATGTCGATGGTTGATGGACTCAAACAAAGCGAAGAAAAAGGGCTTGCATTGAGTTTTTTTCAAAAAATAGTAGGAATTTTCTGGATAGGTTTTTCTATTTTTACACTCGTTTATCTACTGCTAACTCCACGCTCGTTTCTTATGGCTGATGGCAATATTAAAATTGATTATGCTAAAGAGCATAAAGTATTTTATAAAGAGTGTATAAGTTGTCATACGCTTTTTCCTCCTTTTTTATTGCCCTCGTCTTCGTGGGTTGGCATGATGGATACGCTTAAAGACCACTTTGGAGATGATGCCTCTTTAGATGAAGATGCGACACTTTCCATAAAAGAGTTTTTGGTAAAAAATAGCGCAGAATTTTCCACAAAAGAGTCCGCTTTTAGAATCCTTGAGAGCATGGATAAGGATAAAACTTATCTTGCTATTACTGAGACGCCGTTTTGGAAAAAACGACACAAAAAAATAGATAAAAAGATTTTTGAAAGAGAAGATATTGGCAAACCATCAAATTGTAAGGCGTGCCATGATAACATTGAAAATGGATTGCTTAACAACAGAGATATTAGGATGTTGTAGATGAAAATATTTTTGATTTTGCTATTGAGTGTTTTTTTGTATGCGGGACACAGTGAAAAAAAAGAGCATCATCTCAATAAAGATTTGTCGCATTTGGATTTAACGTCATCTCAAAAAGAGTCCGTAAAAAAATTGCTGAAGGATTTTCGAGAGCAACTGAAGGATTTTCGAGAGGAAAACGAGGCTATAGAGTATCGAAAAAAAGAGCTTTTCAAAAGTGACAATTTTAATGCCAACTCCCTTGAAGCACTCAATAAAAGCATCTTTCAAAAAGCCAATGCCATCGAAAGCGAAATGCTTATAAAAATGCACTCCTTGTTGACAAAAGAGCAGAGGGTTAGATTTGCTCGTTATCTTGATGAGTGGGAAGTAGAATGAGCGAAAAGATTTTATTGATTGAAGATGATATAGATATGCAAACGCTGATTGTTGATTATCTTCAAAATTATGATTTTGAAATCAAAGCCTACGCCAATCCAAAAGAGGCACTCTCACACCTTCAAGCCAATCCTAAAGCCTATAAAATTGTTATTTTGGATCTGATGTTGCCACAAATGGATGGATTTGATGTCTGTGAAAAGATACGCTCTTTTAGCGATGCTCATATCATCATCTCCTCGGCTAGAGGTGAGATAAGCGATAAGATTTTGGGGTACAACCTCGGTGCGGATGATTATCTAGCAAAGCCTTATGAGCCACGAGAGCTTGTGTTGAAAATCAACTCTTTTTTGCGAAGAGGGGCAAAAACACGCTATAAAGTGGGGGATTTTGAGATTGATGAGGGGCGTATGGAGATTTTTGTTGATGGCTATTTGCTTGAACTTACAAAGATTGAGTTTGATATTTTGTCTCTTTTTCTAAAGCATCCGAACAAGGTTTTTTCGCGAGAGGTTATTTTTAATGCCGTAAATGCAATCAGTTACAACGCTAAAGACAGAACAGTCGATATGCACATCAGCAATCTTAGAAACAAAATAGGCGATGAGCCTAAAAATCCCAAATACATCAAATCTGTTTGGGGTGTTGGCTATAAGTTTATAGGCTAAAAAATGTCTATATTTACCAAGATTTTGGCACTATTTGCACTTAGCTTAGCTCTAATGGTCTTTGTGTCAAAAGAAACAAGTGCTATCACTCAGTCGAAAATAGAACTTCTGCTCAAAGAAAAATACCAACAAGCCTCAAACCAGCTCTTTAAACACCTATCAAATAATGACAAGCTAGCTTTAGACAAAACGCTTGAAGAGTTAAACTTTAATCTTTTGGATGATAAACAAGCCTCTTTGGAAAATTCAAAAATAGTCTATGAGAGCATTACCTCTTTTGGCGAGGTAAAGATATATCTGGATCATCACGAAAGATATCTGCTTTTTTTAAGCTATCTTGATGAGTCGCTTTTGGTTCAAGATATGTCGCAAGATGAGCGTTTGTGGGAAAAGCAGAGGCTGGAGTATCTTATCTTTGCCGATATTTCCATTTTGGTTGTTATCTTTTTGCTTATGTTAAATATTCTTTTACCGCTTAAAAAAATGTCCAAAAATATCCAGAGTTTCGGAGAAGGAGCGCTACATGTAAGGATGAAAGATTTTGGGCGTGATGAGCTAGGAGAGCTGTCTGCTACATTTAATGCGATGGCTGGAAATATCGAAGCCCTGATAGAGGCACGCCAAAGGCTTTTGCGTGATATCGGACATGAGCTTAGAACGCCCATCGCTAAGTCAAAACTAGCCCTAGAGATGATACCGCAGGGCAAATACCAAAAGATGCTACAAAAAGCCATCTTTCAGATAGATGAGATGACATCTGAGTTGTTGTCGCTTGAAAAATTAAACGCAAATACGTCTCACTTGAACTATGAGATTTTTAGTACGCAAACGCTCATCTTTGAAGCACTTTCTTTGATGTTTATCGAAGATGAAAGCACGGTTAGAGTTATGGCGGATGAGGATTTTGCCATAAGTGCTGATTTGCATTATCTTTCTATCGCACTAAAAAATCTTATTGATAACGCCCTAAAATATTCTACTCAAAAACCTATCGTCATTGAGGTTGTTGATTATTGTATTTGGGTAAGAAGTGCAGGCGAGGCGTTGGAACACGATTTGGATTATTATTGTCAAGCTTTTGCACAAGGCGACAACTCACGCACTCAAGAGGGTTTTGGCTTGGGTTTGAGTATCGTTAGAAAGATTTTGGATAGGCACGGTTTTGTTTTGCAACTTACATGTAGGGATGGCTGGAATAGTTTTGGGATTGATATTGGTGTGCCAAAAAGTGTGCATATTTAGAAGTTTTTATTGGATATAATATTTTCGAAATCCAAAAGATAGGGCGAAGTTATGAAGATTAAATATGCAGGACCTAAGGCTGTTATCTCTGAAAAAGGTGTTGATTTTGACATGACCAAAGAAGATAAGTACGTCTATCTTAACATCGCCATTCAGTTAATCAAAGCACTTGACAATGAGTATGTGAGCGGACGAGAATATGTCTACAATGGCGAGATGAAGCGTCTAAGTGATGCTGAAATGTTTGATTTTTTTGTGAAAAATTTTTCCGATGCAACCCAGTTTTTGGAGGAGGCGGAAGCAAGTGCAAATGCTTATGTTGAAGAAGAGTTGAAACATGTGGAGGCAAATGCAAGGCTTAGTGAAGATGAAAAAGATATTTACAGAAACAATATAAAAATCATGCGCTCTTACGTTATTCAGCGTTCTATAAATAAAAGCATCTACTATCACATTGTAAACAAACTAGGCGATATTCTCAGGGAGGGTCGGGTTGATTATGTTACTGCACCGATGTATCAAAAATTTGCCCATGTTTTTCATACTGTGCAAGGTGTATTGCAGTTTTTTAGGCCAGCTATTGCATCCAAGGTGGATATTTTTGAAAAAGGTGGAGAGCTGTTTGTCAAGTTGAGCGTTTTCAATAGATAGTTCAAGGCTAACGATGTGTCAAGTGAATATTGTTTCTAATAGCTTAAGGACCAATCTTTTTAGTAACTACTTTTGTTTTGTTTATAACTTTTGCAAGTGCTAATTTAAGTAGGGTATATTTTTGTTTTATAAGTGCAATTTCTGTTTTAATCTCTTCCGTCTTGTTGCCTAATTCATTTCTAAACAATGTTCTATTATTTAGAATTCTCTCTTTATTTGAAAGGGCTATTTCAATATTTTTCTCATTTTTCTCCAGATGATTTTTTTTCATAATTAGCATATCTTTTTGTGAGTGCTGATGTTTTGAGTCATTTGACGGTAGAGCTTTTATTTGTGAATCAAGTGCGTTGATTTGCTCAACAGCTGAACCTTTTTCTTCTTTTAGCTTTACTATGTTTTCGCATAACTGTTCCATTTTTTGTTCAATTTCTTGTTTTTGATGCTCATTTTCCCAAAGTTGGTTTTCAACTCTTTCAAGCTGTGCACAACAAGAAAAGATAGTTCCATAAGTCCATATGGTTCCATTTGAATCTATAATGGTGGGTTTTTTGTGGATTTCCAATTTGTTTTCAAAAATAATTTCACCGTCATAATAGGTCAAAAAACTGATAATTCCAGCAACTCTTTTTTTTACTAACTCTAAAATATATTCAGCAATTTTTTCAAGCATAAAGTCAAAATATTGTCTCAAGACGTAATTTGTAAAGGCTACAAATACCTCACCATCCATTTCTCGCCTTGCCTTAATAAGGAGCTTGGATACGATTGCTTGAAATATTTTGATGTATGTCGAGCAAAATTTTTCATTAGAAAATTTTGATATATCAAGTTCTGTTTTAAAACTTTTTTTTAATGCCGTATTTAGTCCTTTTTCAAAAAAATCTCTATTAAAATGGCTATTTTCTAAGTCTTGAAGTTCGTTTTCTGGTATGCCACAAAATCTTTTTTCATTTTTTTCACCCTCTTTGGTTCGGCTGTTTAGGCGAATGGCGATTTTGCTTTTGATAAAGAAAACTTTATCTTCTTTTTTGAGGTTTAGAATTTTAAAAAATTTATATGTGATTATTTTTTTTATATTCTCCGTATCTAGCGAGCCCAAAAAAGAGATGATTTTTTTTGATGTTTCTTCGTCAATAATAACTAAGTCATGGTTATGATAGTATTTATCAAGCTCTTTTGCGATAGAACAAATGGCTGAGCGTATATTATGAAGGTCTATTTTTTGTATATTTTCAAACAAAAGTGATAGTGGGGATTTTACATTTATAGCAAAGTGGTTGTCCTGAAAAGCGATATTTGTCTCTTGGTGGTGGGAGTTAAAAAAATCATTCAATGCGTTTATGATGATATGTAGTGATGACTCAAGATGAAAATCTTCAAACGTTTTTTGCAAATGCCCTAAAAGTGAAGTGGTGTGTTCGTTTGAAAAATGTTCAGCAAAAAAAGTATGATCAAAATTGCTCTCAAGGTATCTCATGGTGCAGTCGTAATGTGCCATTAAATCAACCATTGTATTGGTATTTGATGCATTTTCTTGCATTATATATTAACCGTGTCGAATAAAATAATAAATCCAAATTGATAAAAACACATCCAAAAAGTCTAATAATTTTTACCAAAAATAGAGCTTAAATTTTTTTATTTTTATGAAATTATTTTGTCACTATTTTTTGATATGGCATTTTAAAATCAAGCTAGGATTCAATATAATTATAAAAGAACAATCCAAAAGGCATTGACTATGGTACGTTTTTTAATACTTCTTCTGTTTGCATTGGCTGGGTTTGCATCGGCTCAAATTGTTGCCAAAGTGGTAGCCATAAACGGGAAGTGTTTCTGTCCAAAGAGGTGGCAAATATATATCGTTGTCAAATGGATTTGAAATCGACCAAAACGATGTTGTTAAAACTTCAAAACAAGGAAGTATCAGGCTTGAGTTTGTAGATGGAACAACTGTTTCTCTTGGCAAGTTTTCTACATTTAGCATCCCAGAGTATGGCTATGATGCAAAAGTCTCTTCAAAAGCACAGTTGAGTTTCTCTAGAGGGGTTTTTTTAGTTGCCACAGGACAGATAGGAAAACTATCTCCACAAAAATTTAAAATCAAACTTAAAAACGCAACCATAGGTATCCGAGGAACGACTATACTTGGAGAAACATCTAGTAAAAAAGATTTTGTAGCTTGTGAAGATGGTGCTATTACTGTTTCAAATAAACAAGGCTCTGTCGATTTGTTAGCAGGTCAATCCACTGAGGTTAAGCCATCAAGTGCCCCATCTAAACCTGCTGTTACAACGGTCAAAGACAAGGGTGTGCTTATGGACTCTTTTTCGCCCACAAGAGAGAGTAAAAGTAGTGGCGGCTCAAATGTAAGTGGTCAGATTTCAAATAGGGCTGATGTGAAAAATACCACAAATATCGCTATAGGCAAGGATAATAAAGCAACGGTTGGCTCTATTATTATCGAGTAGTTAAACTTTTTTATACTTGATTTTGGATAGAATGCCTTGCAAAATACAAGACAACAGAGGGATTTTTATGAAAAGCATTAGCGGAAAAGTATGGAAGTTTGGGGACAATATAGATACGGATTTGATTATAGCTGCACGTTATCTCAATACTTCTGATCCACAGGAGTTGGCAAAACATGTTATGGAAGATGCCGATCCTCAGTTTTTCTCTAAAATGAAAGCTGGAGATATCATCGTAGCTGGCGAAAACTTTGGTTGCGGTAGTAGTAGAGAGCATGCTCCCATAGCTCTTAAGGCGGCTGGTATTAGTGCGGTTGTTGCAAAAAGTTTTGCCCGTATTTTTTATCGCAACGCTTTCAATACAGGCTTACCTATTTTTGAATTAAAAGAGACAGATGAGATATCTGAAGGCTCAATGCTGAGTATTGATATGCAAAGTGGTAAAGTCGACGATGCCAAGACGAAAAAATCTTATACCTTTTCTCCGATACCGCCATTTATGCAAGAGCTACTTTTTTGCGGTGGTTTGATGAATTATGCTAAAAATGAGATGTCTAAAAAGGCGAGTGTATGAAGAAGCGATACAAAATAGCCATTATTAAAGGCGACGGGATTGGCCCTGAGATAATTGATGAAGCGATAAAAGTTTTAGATGCAGTCTCTACAAATGAGGATTTTGAGCTTAGCTATGATGAGTATCTTATGGGTGGTTGTGCTTATGATGTTAAGGGAACCCCACTTCCAGATGAGACGATAGAGGGTTGTTTAAAATCTGATGCGGTTTTGTTTGGTGCTATCGGTGGGCAAAAGTGGGATACGCTTCCACGTCAATTTCGACCAGAGAGCGGACTGTTAAAACTTAGAAAATCACTCGGACTCTTTGCAAATCTTAGACCAACATCTGTTTTTGATGAGCTTTTGGATGCAAGTACGCTAAAGCCAGAAGTGCTTAAGGGTGTTGACCTTTTTGTTGTGCGTGAGTTGACCGGCGGTATCTACTTTGGCGAGCCTAGGGGAAGCGATGGAGTTAAAGCGTTCAATACGATGGTTTACACCAAAGATGAGATAATAAGAATAGCCAAGGTGGCATTTGAATCAGCCATGAAAAGACGCAAACAAGTCTGTTCGGTCGATAAAGCAAATGTTTTAGAGGTAAGCCAATTTTGGAGAGATACTGTTATCGAGGTAGCAAAAGAGTATCCGCAGGTAACATTGACTCACATGTACGTTGATAATGCAGCAATGCAGTTAGTCCGTAATCCAAGACAGTTTGACGTGATTTTGACAGGCAACATTTTTGGCGACATACTAAGCGATGAGGCAAGTATGATAAGTGGCTCAATAGGGCTTTTGCCTTCGGCTTCAGTGGGTGGAAAAGTTGGGCTTTTTGAGCCAATCCACGGCTCGGCTCCAGATATTGCAGGACAAGGCATAGCCAATCCGATAGCTACTATTTTGAGTGCATCTATGATGTTGCGTTTTGCCCTAAATGAATCAAAAGCAGCAGATAGAATCGAAAAAGCAGTCAAGCATGTCTTAAAAGATGGCTATAGAACCAAGGATTTGTCAGAATTTAATGCAAAAGAGATATGTTCAACCAGCCAAATCGGCTCCATAATAGCTGATTGCGTGGCAAACATATAGACATGAAAACACTAACACTTGCGTCTATTTACGAATTGCAAGGGCTAAAGGATGAAGCTTTGGATATCTACAAGGATATCTTAAAGGCTGATTCTAGCAATAAAGAGGCGAAAATCGCCATCAAAAGGCTCTCTGGTATTCGCAAAAAGTATAGAGGCGTTGATGAAGAGATGAAGAAATTTTTTATCTCTATGGATAGTGAAGTTGAGTTTTTAGAATTTGAAAGGTGGCTCGCAAAGATATGAAACTAGAAGATATGGTGCTCTCTACGCTTGCAGAAGTTGAAGAGACAATAAAAATAAAAGAAACAGTAGTTGCAAATGCCAAAGAGAGCATAGAAGATATGAGCTTAAGCGATATCGAAAATGCACTTTGTAAAGATGATTTTGTTGCTCAAGTGGCTTCAAGTGATACCTCTTTAGAGGAGGAGAAATATTTTTGCGAGAGCTTAAGAGAGCGTATATTGGTGCTTTTTGAAGGTTTTCAATCTCCAAACAATAGAAATATAGAGGCCAAAATAGATCTTACATTAAACTTTTTAGAATACCTTTTAGCAACCATAGACGAACGCTTAGAAACACTTTCAGCTACAAAAAAATGAATACTTCCAAGCAGTCATTGCTTGTTTCATTTTCTCCGCATATAGATAACATAAAAGAGATATTAAAGGCACATACTTCTCGTGCCTACATAACTGGTGGTGCCTTGAGGGATGTGATACTTCAAAGAGATATTTGCGATATCGACATTGAAGTTTATGATATTGCACCTAAAAAGTTTGATGCTTTAATGCAAAGTATCGGCGCCAAAGGTGTTGGCAAAAGTTTTTTTGTCTACAAATATGGCAACATTGATCTTTCACTGCCTAGGCTTGAGCGTAAAGTCTCTTTAGGACACTCTGGCTTTGAGATTGATTGGTGCAATGACGAAAAAGAGGCATCTAAGCGAAGAGACTTTTCAATGAACGCTATGATGTTAAATATTTTTGATGGTATGCTTTTGGATTTTTGGGGTGGGATGGATGCTTTGCACTCTAAGAGCATATCGCTTATAGATAAGGAGCGTTTTAAAGAGGATAGCTTGAGGGTCTTGCGAGGAGTAAGATTTAGTGCCTGTTTTGGTTTTAAAATTGAGCCAAAAACGCTTAGCGTGATGCAAAGTATTGATATGTCAGATTTGAGCAAGACTCGCATCTTTTGGGAGTTTGAAAAACTCTTTAGAGCCGATTTTTTGCATTATGGACTTTTTTACATGTATAAACTCAATCTTTTTAAAAAACTCCTACATGTAAAGGCTCAAAATCGCCTTTTCCTTCCTTTGGCTCTTGCTATGCAACGATATTTGAAAAATGTTGATAGCTCCTTGAGGGATTACTATTTTCTGTATATATTAAGTCACTATTTGCACTGTTTGCCTGAGTCTTTACTGCAAAGACTTGAAGCACCTAGAAGATACTTTCGAGCACTTGAACATGTGCCTTTTGAAACTCTACATGTAAGCGATTTTGAGTTGGCGGTTATAGCCATAGATATACCTTTGAAAGATTGGGTTGGTGTTTGTGTTGGTGACATAAAAAAAAGAGCACAAGCGATGGGCGTATATAGTAAAAAATTTGGCTCAGATATCACATCGGATGAGGTTATAAAAGACGGTTTTGTAGCCAATGATATCGCTCAAGAGATAAGGCGACGCAAGATTGAAAAAGCCAAAAAGCTCTTTGGCTAGGGCTACATAACTCTATAATACAGACGAGTTTTGTATTTTTCGTGTGGCAAATAAAGTTTTTGCAACTCTACCAATACTTTGGTTGAGTAGGGATTTCCATCTATTTTGCCATTATATGCGTTTATGGCGTTTTTGTTGTTTTTATGTCTTTTGAAACACTCAGATAGTATAAAAGCACCCACTTGAGTATTTATTTTTTCATCAAAAAGGTCATAAAAGCTCATACCTGATTTTTCAATCAAATCTTTATGTACAGAGTTGATTTGCATAATGCCCATATCGAAACTAGGGTAGTTGTTTTTACTCAAAAAATCAATAACATATTTTGCTTCGTCAAGATTTTTACTTTTTATTGAGATAACTTTAGTGTATTTGATGTGCTCAATCTTTTTTTTATTTAGGGTGTTTAAAAGATGTTTTATCTCTTGTTGAGAGAGCTTCTTAAAATTTACAGATATTAAAAATCTATCAACATTACTTTCAATTTTTGCGATAGCATATAGAAGTCTAGGCTCTATACCAAATCTTTCACCAGCATTAATCCAATAGTTATAGCTTTTTGCAAAAAGAAGCATGGGCAAAAGTGTTAATAATAAAACTTTTCTCACGACATAATCCTTTTTCTTGATGATATCTCTTATTTTAGCAAAAAACGTTCCTAAAATGTGTTCAATTCGATATTTCTGCAAGCAGTTCAAAAAAACAGCAACCTTGAAAAAGTCAATTTTGAAGTGAAAACAATATATAATATCGCCTTTATTAGAGGCATATGTTTTAGATAAGCGAGTACCAATGCATAGTTTTTTGTTTTTGTCGATTATTAGTTTTCTTGTGGGGGTTTTGCTCTCTGACAATAGAACAAGAGGCAAATACAGTGCTTTTTTATTGGCTAGTTTTTCGTTTGTATATATTTTGCTATGTGCATTTTATATCATCTCTAACTATTTTACAGGAGAGGGCATAAATGATGCAGTTATTTATCATCTTCGATATGGACTAGAGGGTACTGGTTTTGGCGATTATTATCTGGTTATCGCACTTGGCGTGGGTCTTTTTATCTTTAGTTTTGTCTTTTCATTTATCTATTTTAGAGTTATTAAAAACAGATTTCATCCTAGCCCAAAACAGTTAAGACGAGTTATTTCTGCCATTTTCCTTATCGGTGCTTTTGCGTTTAATCCATCAGTTAAATTTTTGCTAAATTCGTTTTTTAAAACATTGGGATTTGAGGATGATTTGGCAAAAAAACATAATTTTTTTGATTATTATAAGCCTCCATTGCTACAAAGTTTTACGAGTGAGCATATGAATTTGGTCTATATATTTGCGGAAAGTTTTGAGAGTACATATTTTGACGAGACGATTTTCCCATCTTTGGTAACTAAAACAAGGGAGCTTCGCTCAAAAAGTATCTATTTTTCCGATATCGAGCAAGCACTAGGAACTAGCTGGACGATAGCTGGCATGACCTCGGTAATGTGTGGTATACCGTTAGTAACGCCATCTTCTAAAACCTCTTCTCAGGGCAATTCAATGTCAAAGATGCGCTCTTTTTACTCAGGAGCTGTTTGTTTGGGGGATTTGCTTAAAAAAGAGGGTTATACACTTAGTTATCGTAGTGGTTCGTCTTTGGAGTTCGCAGGAGTTGATAAGCTTTATAAGACACACGGTTTTTCTGATGTAAAAGGGCTTAAAGAGCTATCTTCTTTTTTGAAAAATAAAAAAAACAAAACTCCTTGGGGGTTGTATGATGACAATTTGTTTGATATTGTCTTTAATGATTTTCAAAAACTCTCTAAAAGCAACAAAAAATTTGCCCTTTTTGTATCGACTATGGACACACATCATCCTTACGGTCACGTATCCAAAGGGTGCAAACAAAATCGCTACAAAGATGGCTCAAACTCTATGTTAAATGCGGTTATATGTTCAGACGAGCTAATAAGTGATTTTGTTAAAAAGATTCAAAATTCATCTTTCGGTCAAAATACTATTATTGTTATATCTTCAGACCATTTGGCTATGCACAATATGGCAATAAATGAGCTTGAAAAAGGAAATCGCAAAAATCTTTTTATGGTGCTAGACCCTAGAGTTGAAAAGGGAAAAGAGGTTGAAAAAAAAGGCACAATGCTAGATGTTGCACCGACTATTTTGCCATTTTTGGGATATAGTTCAGATGTTGGTTTGGGTAGAGATTTGCTAAGTGAAATGCCATCTCTAAACACAACATTTCCAAATCTAAATAGACAGCTTGAGTCGTGGACGCCTGATATAGCTAAGTTTTGGGAATTTCCCAAAATAGATAAAGATTTAAAATTTAACATAAAAAGCAAGACGTTTAAAATTTCAAATCAAACCTACTCTTATCCCATTTTGCTAAAGCTCAATGATGCTTTAGAGGTTATGCCTTTTTTTGAGATTCAATTTAAGCTTTTTGATGCCACGACACTATCTGGGTATTTGTTGGGATTTGAGAATAATGATGCGTTTATTTGGATTGACAAATGCTCAAAGTTAGAAAAAATAGAAGACAAGATTAAAACAAAAGAGAGGTTTTGCTACGTTTGTGGAAAACTAGGTGGCGAGATTGCGTATGGAGTTGTTAGTAAAAACTCGACCGTTGAATTGGCTTCTCTAAAGGAGTTGTTGGCAAAAGAATCAAAAGATGAAAATCTTTCAACATACAGAAGAGAAGTTTTGCAATCTATGCAAAAATAGACAAGCATGCACTTTTTTGTGCATGCTTGTTGAGTCCTATTTCTTGAATAAAATAGAATCTAAGCTTATTTTGCCAGAGCCAAAACTAGCGAAGATAAATAAAAATACCATATAGTAAAATGGTATCTCAAAACCATTTGCTCCAGCACTAAAGCCATTTGGCAGGTGCACCGTAACAATGGCTACAATCATAACTACTATCAATGGAAGTGAAATAACTCTAGTCAAAAGACCAAGCGCCAAAAGCCCAACGCCTAAAAGTTCGGTGCTTGCGGTTAGGTAGGCACTAAGGGTTGGAAATGGTATGCCCAATGTTCCAAACCATTTTGCAACTGAACCAATGTCTGACCATTTATTTATAGCCGGTTCATAAAATCCATAAGCAATTGTGAGTCTTGCAATTAGTAGTGCAAAATCTTTAAAATTGCTCAAAATGGCTTCACTCTTTTCGTGTAAATAGCATTTCATGGCTTGCTCCTTTTGAATTTTAAAACTTCATGAGTGACATTGTAGCAACATTTTATGAGTAATTTCATAACTTAATCAATTTTTACTATTTAATTATAAAATTATTCTGTGAATAGGTTGTAGTGTGCCTTATGCGTGGACGATTTTGAGCGATTTTGATACAATAATGTTTTAATTTTTTGGAGAGATGATGAGTCAATATATTTTGAAAATAGACTGTTCTGACGAAAAAGGGCTTATTTATCGCATCGCCGATGTGGTGTTTAAATATCAGCTAAATATCATCAAAAATGATGAGTTTGTAGATAGAGAAAATAGCAAGTTTTTTATGCGTGCAGAGCTTAGTGGTGAGGTGGATTTAAACTCTTTCAAAGGCACGCTTGAGGCGATGTTGCCGGCACATTCAAATATCTATGTTTTTGAGGCTAGAAAAAAAGATATCGTTTTGATGGCAACAAAAGAGAGCCATTGCTTGGGCGATATACTGCTAAAACACGATAGCGAAGATTTAAATGCAAATATTTTGGCGGTTGTTTCAAACTATGATGAGCTAAGAGGTTTGAGTGAAAAGTTCAATATCCCATATCATTGTGTCACTCACGATGGACTCAGCAGGGAAGAGCACGAGGCTCAAGTGCTTAAAATTCTCTCGTCGTACAAGATAGACTACATCGTTTTAGCCAAATATATGCGTATTTTATCTGGAGAATTTGTTGGGCACTACAATCAAAAAATGATAAACATTCATCACTCATTTTTACCTGCTTTTATCGGTGCAAATCCATATAAACAAGCTTTTGAGAGAGGTGTAAAAATCATCGGAGCTACGGCACATTTTGTAAATAACAACCTTGATGAGGGTCCTATTATCGCACAAGATGTTATCCATATCAATCATGAGATGAATTGGAAAGATATGCAAAGAGCTGGCAGGAATGTAGAAAAAAATGTTCTCTCAAATGCTTTGGATTTGGTTTTTGAGGAGCGTATCTTTGTTCACGACAATAAAACCATTATATTTTAACTATGTTTAATATCGTTTTAGTTCATCCGCAAATCCCTCAAAACACAGGTAGTATCGGGCGAATGTGCGTCAATGCTGATTGTACATTGCATATCGTTAAGCCAACGATGTTTGAGATAAGCGACAAGACGGTTAAGCGAGCTGGACTTGATTATTGGCCACTTTTGGATGTGCATATTTGGGAGAGTTTGGACGAATTTTTACATGTACATAGCGACAAGGTTGAGCGTTTCTTTTTTGCAACGACCAAAACAAAAAAGCCATATTTTGAAGCAACTTTCAAAAAGGGTGATTTTCTCTTTTTTGGTGGCGAGTCCACAGGTCTTCCGATGGAATTAATGAAGCTTAAATGGGAAAATGCCATAACGATTCCGATGGGCAAAAATGGAAGAAGTCTAAATCAAGCCACAAGTGCAGGCATCATACTTTATGATGCTATTCGTCAAAATTTTCAAGAGTTTTCTCAAGCGTGAAAATCCACGATATTGCCTTTATAGGAGCTGGTGCAAGTGCTTTGATGGCAATAGCAAATATAAAAAATAAAGACATAGCCTTAATAGACTCTAATACAAAAGTTGGTGCCAAAGTCCTTATCTCTGGTGGCGGAAAGTGCAATCTAACCAACCTATTTGCTACTTCTAAAAACTATCTAGGCGATGAGAATTTTATCAATATTGCTTTGTCAAAATTTACCCCTGAAGATATGATGTCGTTTGCAAAAGCCCATCATATCGAGCTTGAAGAGCGTTTGCACGGTCAGATGTTTTGTGCAAAGAGTGCTAAGGATTTGGTAAGTGTTTTTGAGAAAAAACTCTCTACATGTAAGCTGTATATGCAGACAAAAGTCTTACATGTAGAGAAAAATGAGCATTTCATCATACATACCGACAACGGCAAAATATTTGCCAAAAAGCTTGTTGTCTCAAGCGGTGGACTGAGTTATGCAACCATTGGCGCAAGTGGTATTGGCTATGAGATAGCCGAGCATTTTGGGCATAAAGTAACAACTCCAAATCCCGCCTTGGTGGGATTTACGCTTCAAAAAGAGCAATTTTGGATGAAAGAGCTTAGCGGTATCGCTATGCCTGTACATGTAAGAGTTGAGGGAAAAAGTTTTAGTGAAAATCTTCTTTTCGCACATAAAGGCATCAGTGGTCCGTGCGTGTTAAGCGCCTCTTTGTATTGGAAAAAAGGCAAGATAAATATAGATTTTTTGCCAGAAAAGTCATTGTCGGTTTTGCTTAAAGCATCTTCAAATAAACAAATATCTACAGCTTTGCCATTGCCAAAACGCTTTATGAAGGCATTTTTGGACTCCATCTCTCTTGAGGATAAGGTCGTTTCAAAACTGAAAAATGATGAAAAAATAAAACTTGAGCAACTTAAAAATTATGAATTTTCTCCAGCTGGAAATTTTGGCTTTACAAAGGCTGAAGTGACAAAAGGAGGTGTTTGTACAGATGAGATAGACCCTCAAACTTTTGAGAGTCTATTGTGCCAAAATCTTTACTTCATAGGCGAAGTGCTTGATGTTACAGGAGAGTTGGGAGGTTTTAACTTCCAATGGGCTTTTGCCTCTGGCTTTTGTTTGGCAAAAACTATCCTATAAAAGAGCAACAATAATCCGCCGGCGTCTTTACATGTAGAGTAAAACTTGAGTTGGCGGGAACTTCAAAAATACCTGTTTCGTTGATAACAACTAGCTCTTTTTGATTTGGCAGTTCAACTTCTAATTGACCGCAAAAAAACTCCATAATCTCCGCCTTACCTGTGTTGAAAGTGTAGTCTCCTACTTGCATAAAGCCCAATGTTTTGGTAGTTCCATCTTCAAACTTTATAGTTCGGCTAGTTACTTTTCCATCAAAATAGACATTTGCTTTTTTAACAACTGCGACGTTTTTAAATTCTGACATAATGCTTCCTAATTTTAAAATTTTCAAGTGAGCATTGTATCTTAAAACAGAGTTTGGTCGCAATGTTTTTGGCAAATTTGATACAATGCGAAAACCTAGTTTTGTAGCGGAGTTAAATATGATACTTTTTTTGGTAGCGGTTGTTTTTGGATTTGTAGCTCTTACATGGAGTGCCGATAAGTTTGTAGATGGAGCAGCAAGTACAGCTAAGCATCTAGGGATGTCAAGTCTTTTGATTGGTATCGTTATCGTTGGATTTGGCACAAGTGCTCCAGAGATGGTAGTCTCCGCCATAGCTGCATTTCAAGGCAATCACGCCATAGCATTGGGTAACGCACTAGGCTCAAATACAACAAATATCGGACTTGTGCTCGGGCTTTCTGCTCTTATTTCGCCTATAATGGTGCATTCAAAAATCATCAAAAAAGAGATGCCACTTTTACTTTTTATTGCTATGCTTAATGGATATTTTTTATTTGATGGGGTGTTGACATTTTTTGAAGGATTGGTGCTTTTTTTAGGTTGTTTTGCGATGGTCGGCTGGTCTGTTTTTGAGAGCATTAGAGCCAAAAGAGACTCCTTGGGAAGGCAGATGACGCAAGAGTTAAACGAAGAGCCAAAAATGAGTCTACATGTAAGCATAGTTTGGCTCTTCGTGGGTTTGGTTTTGTTGGTTATAAGCTCCCGTTTTATCGTTTGGGGTGCCGTTGGAATCGCCTCATCGCTTGGAGTGAGCGATTTGATTATCGGACTTACGATTATAGCACTTGGAACATCACTGCCTGAGCTTGCAACGTCCATCACTGCAAGTTTTAAGAAAGAACACGACATAGCTTTGGGCAATATAGTTGGCTCAAATATGTTTAACTCATTAGCGGTTATCGGTATAGCAACAGTTATCTCGCCCGCAGATGATATAGCGCCTGAGGTTTTTTATAGAGATTGGGGTGTGATGTTTTTATTGACGGTTATGCTTTTTGCGATGATGTATCGTTTCGGAGGCAAAGAGCCTATTATAAACAGAGCCAAAGGGGCGATTTTGTTTGCCTGCTATATCGCTTATAATGTGTATTTGGGGATGAATGCGATTTTATCCTAATTTTTTATCCAACTGCCACTTATAAAAAGGGATTATTCGTATAGCAATGTCATCCACCAAAACCTCATCTTCGCTATCGTAGGTGATAATTTCTCCAGAGTTTAAACTGAAAGCTTTGCACGCATTTACAACACCTTTAATCTCTCTGTTTTTTGTTTTTTCATCACTCATATCGTACGTCACTTGGATAGTGCGAGAGATAGAGTTTTTTTCGCTAACAAGGAAGTCGCATTCACTTTTTGTATCTTTATAGTAATAAACTTCTTTTTTGTCTCTTTTGAGTTCTAAAAAAACTGCATTTTCCAAAGCTTTTCCAATATCATCGGAAAATTTAAATTCTGTCGCATTATTTAACCCTATATCTATACTATATACCTTTTTTTCGCCCAACTCTTTACTTACTAAAGAGTTATCATAGCGGTGCAAGGTAAGAGCAAGATATATATTTTGTACATACTCTAAAAACTCATACAGTGTATTTTTCCCTATCTTTATACCGCTTGATTTGAGCTCATTGTATATTTTATTGATAGATATTTGCTTGGTAGAAGAAGCGATAACACGTTTTAGAAAGAACTTTAGAGCGATGGTGTTTGTTATGGCATATCTTTCTGCCAAATATAGATAAATGGGATTAGTTGCCAATATTAGACTTTACCTTTGGCTTGAAGATTATAATTTTGTGGCGATACTTCAAAAAATTGGTAAAAATAGTTCCTATTTAGTGACAAGTTTTTATATTGACAGAGATGGAAAACGCAATGAATACAAGAGAAGATACGAAGCCTGCAGTAAAAAATCAGATGAAAATTTAAAAGATTGTGAGTGGTTTTAAAATTAAAAGGGATGGTCGCTTATTGTGGAAAGTAGTTTTAATTCGTATTCAAGGTGATGTTTTTGCAGAAGCTCTTCGAGTGTTTCAGGGAATTCATATTCAAAGTAAACAGCTATTCCACAATCGCTTGAGTATTCTCTAGGTGTAGGAACAAGCTTTACTACCATGCCTTTTACAGGTTTCATGAGCTCTTCACAATAAAAAGCACACGAGGTAGTGTATACGAGCAAATATCCTTTTGTCATCCTTTTAAGCCTTACATGTAGCGATTTTTTGAAGAGCCTCTAAAACATAGGCAATCTCTTCTTTGGTAGTAAAAATACCTGGGGAAAGGCGTACAGTTCCTCCTTGATGATACGTACCAATGGTGCGATGTGTCGCTGGAGAACAGTGAAGACCAACGCGTGCCAAAATACCAAAATCTTTGTCCAGTGCCATTCCAATTTCTGAGACATTTTTTGCTTTCATATATAAAGAAACCGCTCCCGTAGTGGCAAGTGAGTTATCTACTTCACAGATAGTGAGATTTTTTATTGCTCGTATTCCCTCGACCAGTTGAATTCGAAGTTGTTGTTCATGTTCGTTTATCGCACTAACACCTTTTGCTTCCACCCAGCGAATACCCTCCAATAATCCTGCGATACCGAGCATATTTATCGTGCCGCTTTCGTATTTATCGGGCAACATAAGCGGTTGTGTCATTGCTTCACTTTTGCTTCCTGTTCCGCCTTGCATCAATGTCGCAAAGTCTTCTGTTTGCACCTTTTTTGAAAAAGAAAAAAATCCAGTTCCCATAGGCCCTAACAATCCTTTATGTCCAGAAGCACACAAAAGGTCGATACCCATTTCTTCCATATTTAGTTCAATTGAGCCTACACTTTGGGATGCATCGACTAAAAACAGCGCATCGTTCTCTTTTGCGATAGCAGAAAGCTCCGCTAGAGGCAAAAGTGCACCCGTCACATTATTTCCATGGACACAAGCGATCATCTTGGCACCATTTGCCAGCTCCCTTGCTCTGTCCAAATCCAAAAGACAAGAGGCAGTTGCAGGAATAGTGCGAATGTTGATGCCTATTCTGTCTTGAAGTTCGTAAAGGGGTCGCATAATAGAGTTATGCTCTAAGCTACTCACCAAAACAGTATCACCTTTTTTGAGCAAACCATACAAGCAAGTATTGAGTGCTTGCGTTGCATTGAGTGTAAAAAGTGTTCTAAACACATCGCTTTGCCCGATAAAATGCGAAAGAGCTCTTCGGCATTCGTATAAAATTCTTCCAGAATCAATAGAGAGAGTATGTCCACTTCTTCCAGGATTTGCCCCAATCGTGTCAAGAAAGCTCACAATTGCTTCTTTGACCGATGGGGGTTTTGGGAAAGTTGTCGCAGAATTATCCAAATAAATCATTACTATTTGGTAAGGATAAATTCTGTGGTATCGTCGTCAAGTTTTTTCATCGCTATCGTAAAACCTGCGTTTTGTGCAAATCTTTGGATATTTTCAGTTGATGCACCACAATCTGAAATAACCTTAATCTCTTTAGCACCAGAGTCTATCACGTTTTTTACCTCCAATACAGGAGCGGGACAAGAGAGTCCTCTAACATCAATCGTTTTCATCTATCTACTCCTTATACGCGTTTTTCTTTGGCCATTATGCCAAGCAAGATACAAAATGCAAGTCCCACAAAAACTGCCACAGGAGCATTCGCTGTAATTCCAGCGGGAGAACTAGCCAATCCAAAATTGTGAGCAATTCCAGCTCCTACAATCAAGCCCATTACAAGAACTCCTGCATCCGTATCGCCTTCGCCCGAAAGTATGAGTTGTCGTCCAGGACATCCGCCTGCAAGGGTTAATGCAATGCCAGAAAGTGCCATCCCTAGAAAATTCCATAGCGTATCATTGTGTGCGATGGGTTGACCTGTAAAGCCAGGATGAAAGAGTCCTAAGGCAAGATTGACTACAAAAGCAGTGACGATTAGCGCCAAAACGCCTTGTAAAATGTGTGTTTCTTTAAGCAACACGGTATCTCTCACCGCAGCAATCATGCAAAAACGACTTTTTTGAAAAATCGCCCCCAAAAAAAGACCTGCAATAAGGGAAATAAGGACTGATGCATGCATAGATCCTGGACCTTTTAGTGAAAACTTGATAGGCGTATTTTCGCCATTCATTCCCCATAGGAGTAAACCAAAAAGCACTACGGCAAGTAAAGGCATAAGATAACCCACGGCTTTGCTTGTTGGGCGATTTCTTCCGAGGCTAAATCCCTTTTTGAGGAAAAAGACGCCGATTAAAATACCAACTACCAATCCAGCAATTCCAGCAATTGCTGAAAAATCGCCAGCGGATAGACGAAGCCACATACGCCATGGACACCCTAAAAATACGAGAGCACCAATCATGGCAAAAATACCAAGGAAGAATCGTGCCAGAGGCGAAGAGCCTGCACGAGGACGAAAATCGCCCAAAAAAAGCGAAGAGATAAAAGCACCAACAATCAACCCAATAATTTCAGGGCGGATATATTGAACAACTGCAGCACTGTGAAAACCAAGCGCACCTGAGATGTCCCGCAAAAAGCAAGCGGCACAAACACCCATATTGCCAGGGTTTCCAAATACGACAAGCAAAGGTGCTACTACACCAAATGCTATTCCAGCCACTACTGGCCATAAAGCAAATCGTTTAAACATTGATAAGTCCTTAAAAGTGAGAATTGCACGAGGGCATGTATGCCAAACCTTGGCACTGTCTAAAGAAGAATATGTAAAATATTGCCCTTTGTTGTCTTTAAAAAAACTTAATTACTATGGTCTAGGCAACATGACTAATGCATGGTTATTGACTGCCGATGACTATGAGTGCAGACAGGGAGCATAGGACGATGCCAGCTATCGCCATGCCTTTGCCTTTTTCTTGTGTTGAAACACCTATAACTCCAAGTATCAGCCCTAGCGTTATAAAAATGAAAGCACCCACGGTTGTATCTCTCGTCCAATTGCTTTCATCAAAACAAGCTAGCATCACAATGATGCCAAAAATCATTGACGGTATGGAAAACCAATATCCGCTTTCAAATTTTTTGGCATCAGGATTTTTGATGGATGAGCTTAAGGCGTTAAGCAGAGCCGTTTTCTTTTCGTTGAATTCGGCTTCTGACAAAACGCCCTTTTCTTTTAGTGCCGAGAGTCTTTCGATTTAGCCCTTTGAGCTCTTCCGCTAAATGTTGCATACTGTTTTAAAACTTTTAAATACCAATTCATATTTTTAAAATGTTTTATTTTTTTGTGTTTAGACGTGAAAAGTACTCTTCTTCAACTTTGCACAAAGGGCACACTTTAGGCGGTTTTTTGCCACGGTGTATATGTCCGCACACCTCGCAAATCCACTCCTCTTCGCCATCTTCGCTGACAAATTCTTCGCCACTTTCAAGACGTCTTAGAAGCTCTTTGTACATATTTTCGTGCTCAACTTCAACTTTTCCGATACCTCTAAATAGTGTTGCCGCTTCGTTAAATCCTTCCTCTTTGGCGATAATTGCAAAATCAGGATACATCGTTACATGTTCGTAGTTTTCGCCATCTCTTGCATAGCCTAGGTTTTGAGCTGTATCTCCCCACTCTTTGCCGTCCATCATCTTGTGAGCTAAGGCAAATTCCATTTTTGCATGTTGTTTTTCGTTGTTTGCTGCTCTTTGAAAATGCTCAGCTATATCTCTAAAGCCCTCTTTTCTAGCAATCTCAGCAAAAAATTCATATTTATTTCTTGCTTGTGACTCGCCTGCGAAAGCTTTCATAAGATTTACGACAGTTAGATTTTCGGTTACACAATGCATCGCCTCACCACAGCAAACAAGTTTTCCCCCGCCAACTTTTTGAACCTCAACTTCATTTCCGCATTTTTTACACACATAGGTTTGATACTGTTTCATAAAATACTCCTTGTTAGTTTTTAGTGACAAAATTATACAAATATAAAACTTAAGTTTATAATATCTTTGTTTGTAAACAGTTAGTATAATGATGTTTTAACAAATAAATCCATAAAGGCAAAGAGATGAAAATCG
The DNA here is from genome assembly GCA_028692875.1 of Sulfurospirillaceae bacterium. Classification (GTDB taxonomy): domain Bacteria; phylum Campylobacterota; class Campylobacteria; order Campylobacterales; family Sulfurospirillaceae; genus JAQUWL01. The sequence goes on along the minus strand of JAQUWL010000023.1, from coordinate 7,515 downwards.
GCGACTTGATAATTGGTTATGAAAAGTTTAAAGATACAAAATTTAAAAAATATGAAAATAAGTTTTTGGATTTGGTAAAAAACGGACAAAATCCAAAAGTCCTTTTTATCGCTTGTAGTGACTCAAGGGTTGACCCTTCACTTATAACTCTCTCAGCTCCTGGCGACTTATTTGTATTGCGAAATGTCGGCAACTTTGTTCCGCCTTTTGCACCAGACAATGACTATCACGCAACAGCTGCGGGCATAGAGTATGCAACATCTGTTTTGCAAGTGAGCGATATTATCGTTTGTGGACACTCGCATTGTGGAGCTATTGACAGCCTTTACACGAAAATAACCGATATAAATCTTATACATGTAAAGAAGTGGCTTGAGCTTGGACTTGAAGCAAAAAATTATGTCTCAAGCCATCTTAACAAAGATGCAAATATGAAAGAAAAGTATGAATTAACAGAAAAAATTTCCGTTCTTTTTCAGCTAAAAAATCTTCTAACCTATCCAGATGTTCAAAGAAGAGTTGATGATGGAGAACTTTTTTTAAGGGCGTGGTATTATCGTATTGACACTGGCGAGCTTGAGTATTTCAATACCGAAACAGGCGAATATATGCCGATGATAGGCGACGAAAATTGAGTCGTTTTTTACTACTGCTTTGCGTGCCACTACTTCTTTTTTCGCTTGATTTTAAAGTTGCATCTTACAATGTTGAAAACTTGTTTGATTTGGTGCACGATGGTAGCGAATACGAGGAATATATTCCAAACAATGAGCACTTATGGAATGCAAAAAATTTTGAGATAAAAATAGCCAATATCGCACGTGTTATAAAAGACCTAGATGCCGATGTTTTGGCACTTGAAGAGATAGAAAACAAAGAGGCTTTGAAGCAGCTAAATAACGCACTTGGAAATAAAAAATATCCCTACATGTATGCTCCTAAAAAGAAAAAAACAAGTGCGACTGATTGTGCTCTTTTGTCAAGATTTCCTATTGTTTTTGAGCGTTCATTTTTTCCAAATGCACACAGAAGAGGGATTCATGAAGTTGTTATAAAAGTTGATGCAGAGCATTTGTCATTGTATCTTAATCATTGGCCTGCACAACCAGAAAAAATAAAAGAGAGAATGCACTATGTGCAAGGCTTAAAAGAGATGATAACCCAATCCAAAAATAGTGAATTTGTCTTGCTGGGGGATTTTAACTCACTCTACAAAGAAAATAAAAAGGGGTGGGGAAGAGCCTTAAATGAGGGTTTGGGTGCTGGAGATATTGGAAGTAGATATTACAATCTTTGGTATCAGATTCCCGCAAAAGAGCGTTATTCTCACGGCTCAAAACGTAAAAAAACTACACTTGACCATATCCTTGTTCCGCCATCAATGAGTGATAAAAAAGGTGTGGATTATGTTGCCTCGTCTTTTGGCGTGTTTAGACCAAATTACGCAACAAAAGAGGATAAGACTCCGATTCGATGGCAATTTGATGGTCAGCATAAAGGCGATGGTTTTTCGGATCATTTTCCTATTTTTGCTATTTTTACAACTAAGCCAAAATAACAACAAAAAAGCAGAATTTAACGCATATTTGAGTAAAATCGGTGTTTTAACTGTTATAAATTTTTAAAGGCAAAAGAGTATGTTTAAACCACTTTTGATAGAAATCGGCGTCGAAGAGCTTCCTGCTATCCCATTTTTAAAAGAACTACCTACTATCGAGACGCAATGGCTAAATATTTTGCAGAAAAATGCTTTAGCGTGTCAATTTAAATTCTATTTTACACCCAGAAGATTGGTGTTTTGGCATAACGAGTTTCCTATTGCACAAGAAAACAGAACAGAGGCACTATTTGGACCACCAGTGAGTGTAGCACTTAAAGATGGCGAGCCAACGCCTGCTGGAGCTAGTTTTGCCAAAAAATGTGGAGTTGATTTTGAAGCACTTGGACGCAATACAAAAGATGGAAAAGATGTTTTGTTTTATGAGGTAAACATAAAAGGAAAGAGTTCAAAAGAGCTTTTACAAGGTATGGTGGAGGAGTTTTTAAAGGGGCTAAATTTTGGAAAGTCTATGCGATGGGGTGCACTTGAAGAGAGTTTTATACGACCTATTCGATGGCTAGGATGTATGCTAGGCGATGAGCATGTAAGCGTAAATCTTTATGGCATAGAGTCTACATACTTTTCATATCCGCACAGAAGCATCTCTTATGAACCGTTTGCCTACTATACAGCAGGTGATTATTTTTCAAGGCTTGAAGAGGGTGGAGTAGTGCTCTATCCAAATAAAAGAGAGACGATAATACGTGATGATTTTGCAGATATTGAAAAAAGTGGTGGCGTAACTATCGAGGTTGATGAGGATTTGTTGGCTGAGGTTGTGGCGATTACCGAGTATCCACGTGCATTGATGGGTAGTTTTGAAGAGAGTTTTTTGCGTTTGCCTCCAGAGGTTATCATAACCTCCATGAAAGAAAATCAACGATATTTTCCAGTCTTTAAAGATGGTAAATTGACCAACCATTTTGTGGTTGTTTCAAACGCTATAAGTGATGACTACGCTTTGATAGTAAAAGGCAATGAAAAAGTACTTCGAGCAAGGCTTAGTGATGCACTTTTCTTTTTTGACAATGACCTCAAAAGAGGGCTTAAAAACGATGGGCTTAAAGATGTTGTCTATTTGGATGGACTAGGCTCGATTTATGATAAAACAGTAAGGGAAAAGGCGATTGCTTTGCATTTGGCTCGTGCTTTTGAGTCGCAGTTGTTGAGTGAAAATAGCAACAAAATAGCTCTTTTAGAAGAGGCGGTTATGTTAAGCAAAGCGGATTTGATGAGTGAAACTGTTTATGAATTTACAGAGCTTCAAGGACTGATGGGGTACTACTATGCTAAGGCTGAGGGAAAAGAGCTAATTGTTTGCAATGCTATCAAAGAGCAGTATCTGCCAAATAGCGAAGAGAGCGAGCTTCCAAGCTCAGTTTTTAGCTCCATAGTAGCTTTATCTGCTAAGATTGATTCACTTTTGGCACTCTTTAGTATCGGAAAAATTCCTACTGGCACAAAAGACCCATATGCACTTAGACGAGCCGTAAATGGTATCTTAAAAATCGTTCTAAAATACAGACTGCCTTTTGATATATCAAAAGATTTTGTAACTCTTTCAAAAGAGTATAAAGCGTTTGATGTGTCAGGGCTTGAGAGTTTTGTGCTTGTGCGAATTTATCAATTTTTCAATGTCAATCCTTCTATTGTCAAAGCGGTTGTGGCTAGTGGCGAGAGAGATATCGTAAGACTATCTTCAAAGGTAGAAGCTCTTAATGCGATTGTATCAAGTGAAGAGTTTAAAGATAGTTTTTCAACATTTAAGCGTGTCGCAAACATAATCAAAGGGCTTGAGACAAGCAAATGCAGTGTTGATGAAACATTGTTTGAATCTAGCTATGAAAAAGAGTTATACGCTGGTTTTAAAAAGGTCAATCAAGCCTCTTATGAGAGTTTTGAGGCACAACTTGATGCCTTGTTCGGGCTTAAGCCTTTGATCGATGCATTTTTTGACAACGTTATGGTAAATGCCGATGATGTCAAGATTAGAGAAAATAGGCAAAACCTTATAGCCTCTATCTACAATGCCTTTAAGGCGATTGCTGATATTAAAGAGATTAGCGTATAGGTGTTAAAATGAAAAAAGTTATACTCTTTTGTGTTTTTCCTGTTTTGCTTTTGGCTGAAATCTATTATGCAAAACTAGAGCCGTTTGATACTTATGCTATAAAATCTTCTGTTTCTGGCGAGGTTATAACTTCTTTAAAACAAAAAGAGGGCTTGATATCTGATGGCTCTATCGTTGTAAAACTCGATGATGAGCTTGACAAAAAAGAGCTTAAAAACGCTCAAGAGAAGCATATCTTTTTAAACAATATGGTTGCTTTAACGCAAAAAAATATCGTAAACGCCAAAGAGATAGCAAAAATCAAAGAGGAAAATTTTAACAAGATAAAAGAGTTAAAAACAAAATCAAAAGTAGACAAGGACAATGAGTATATAACGCTTATTACGACACAAAACCAAGTTTTAGCACTTGAGGAGTCTTTGGAAAATTTAAAGTCGCAATTAAGCGATTTGACCTTTAAGATAGCCTTGTTAAAAGACAGAATTGAGAAAAAAAGCGTTACTGTCGCAAAGGGCTTTTTGATTTACAAAATCTATACAAACGAGCACGATGTGGTAGGTGTTGGTTCGCCTTTGATAGATGCTTACGATGTAAAAAACGGCAAATTGAGCATTTTTTTATCCAAAGATGATGTTGAGCTTGCAAAAACAGGAGTTGTCTATATTGATGGTCAAAAAAGTGATTTTAAGGTTCACAAGATTTGGAGTGTAGCAGACACGCAAAATATCTCATCTTATCGCTGTGAGATTATCGTTCCTTCGCCAAAACAGTTCTCTGGGCTATTTAAAGTAGAATTTAAAGCCAAATAGATGAAGGTTACAACGTGTCCATTGGATTGTTATGATGGATGCAGCATCGTTGTTGAGGAAAATCTAAAACTTAAGGGCGACAAGAGTCATCCCGTAACGCAGGGCTTTTTATGCCCCCATATGAACAACTATCATAAATTTAAAAAAATCACTACACCGCTGCTTTATAAAAAACCGATTGAGCTAGATGAGGCGATAGTAAAATTGGCACAAAAACTAAAAGATACAGACCCACAAAAGGTGCTTTTTTATAAGGGAAGCGGAAATTTAGGTGTTATGCAAAATGTGACAAAGTTATTTTTTTCACGTTATGGTGCCATTATCGCTCAAGGTTCTTTGTGCGATAAGGCTGGAGGTTTTGGTATCGAGGAGGGCAGAGGTGCAAATCTAGCACTTTCGCCTCTACATGTAGCCAAAAGTGAAGTTGTTATTTTGTGGGGGAGAAACTCAAGTGTTAGCAACTCTCATATGTTGCCAAGCCTCAAGGGTAAGAGAATTATTGTTATCGACCCTGTCCGTACGGCATTGGCGAAAAAAGCAGATTTGCATATAGCTATTGAGCCAAAAAAGGATTTGTATTTGGCACTTTTGCTTTGCAAATTGATATTTGATGGCGGTTTTGAAGATAGAGATTTTTTAAAAAATAGGTGCGAAAATATAGGTCGTTTTTTAGCACTTTTGGAGCGTTTTAGCTACGAAAAAATATCTATTTGCAGTGGTGTTTCTATTGAACAAGCAAAAACTCTATTGTCTTTGCTGAGTGGCAAAAAAGTATCTATTTTAGTTGGTATAGGGGTTCAAAAGTACTCTTTTGGACACAGTGTTTTAAGAGCCATAGATGCTCTAGGTGCGGTGCTGGGGTTATTTGGAAAAGATGGTTGCGGAGTAGGGTATCTCTCTAATAGTGGATATGGTTTTGATAAACCTTTTACCCCTACATGTAAAAATCAAAAAGCCCAATATGTCGCAATGTCGGATTTTGGCTCATTTGATGTCGTTTTTATACAAGGGGCAAATCCTCTTTCTCAAACGCCTTGCACTCCTTTTGTAAAAGATGGTTTGAGTAGAGCTGGTTTTGTTGTATATTTTGGGCTAGATGATAATGCTACATGTAAGAGTGCGGATTTGGTAATACCTGCGAAAACTTTTTTAGAAAAAAATGATGTAAAGCTAACTTATGGGCATGAGTTTGTGGGCAAAATGCCAAAGGTTTTTGATAGCGAATTTGGCATTAGCGAGTATGATTTGTGCTCAAAGCTAAATGGGTTTTTTGGCTATGAAAAAATGATTGATGAAGAGTTGTTTATATCCAAGGTTGTTGATTCTAATGCGATAGAGAGAGATGGATATCTCATCTCAAAAAGCTATATCAAAAATGTTTATGAAGATGGATTTTATACACCAAGTAAAAAATTTCATTTTATAGACTCTTTTGAGGATACGCAACTTGATGGAGATTTTTATCTTTTAAGCACTAAGCATATTTACTCTTTAAACTCTCAATTTAAAACTGATGACTATCTTTATGTGCCACTATCTTTGGGCTTAAAGCAAGATGATGAGGTTGTTCTGTCGGCAAATGGACTTACATGTAGATATGCGGTAAAGCCAAGTGAAAATCTAAGAGATGACTGTGTTATGATGCACTCTGGCGCTAAAAATGCCAACCATTTAACACCTAGAGCACTTTCTCAAAAGGGCTGTTGTGCGGTGTATCAAGAAGTTAAAGTAATGCTAAAAAGGGCATAAATGTACAAAAAAGAGATACTGCTAGAAGACGCACTTTTGTTGATTGAGCAAAATTTTTATTTCTTGCATATGGGAGAGTTTTTTGGAGCGTTGTCTAAGACTGTAGAGCTTGACGCTACGGCTTTTCCGATTGTGCGAAAGTATGATGTTGGACAAGAGTATCGCTTCAATCCTATGGTTATTCAAGAGCTTTTAAACAATGCTAGAAGTATGAAAAATGACGATATTACTCTTTTTGATTATTTTGTAGAGTTTAATGCCTTTAGAGGAATATGTATGGCGATGGTTGAGAGTCTAAGGCTTGAGAGTGATTTTTGCAACTTTATGAAAGAGAGGTTAGGTGGTCGCTACGAGGATTTTTTTGATATCGTCTCATTTGTTAGAAATGTTCTTTCGCACAATATCCACGCAGAAATACGACTTAGTGAGAAAGATTTTGATGGCACACTAAAAAGAATTAGACGTCTAAAAAGAGACGAAAATGTCTTTTTTAGTTTTAACTACGCATTGGATTTGCCTGAAATTTTGGCACCAAATCCACAGTATGGCTTTACATGTAACATTGATTTTTCTTCACTAAACGAGGGCATGGAGTTTTTAAGCATATTGTCTATGTGGGACTTGATGATGTTGTGTGAATTATGCTTTAATCTCGTGATGTCATATAAATTGTATAAAAATAGTTAAATTTCTACTTGTTTGTCTTTTTAAAGAAAATCTGCTGTAGAATAACCGAAGGATTATAACAACAGGTGCGTAAATGAAGATACAAGAAAATGCTATTTATAAAAAGGGGCTTGAAAGCCCCGCAAAAATCTAGGCAGCTTTAGGGTCTGCTCCATATTGATTCTCTCCGCTATTTCCATCTTGTGCCATAAAAATAATCAAAACAATAAGACCTACTATAGGTATTAATCCCAAAAGAAGCCACCACCCCGTTCTGTTGGTGTCGTGAAGTCTTCTGATACCAACTCCGATAGTTGGCAATAAAACAGCCAAACTGTAAAGAAGATTGAGAGTGTCGCCCACTCCAATAATACGTCCAACAATAACACAAGCAAGAGAAGCCAAAAAACTAATCAGAGTAAACATCCAAAACTCTTGTCTTCTTGACCTTCCTGTAAAAACCGTATACTGCCTTAGCACGTCTATATACCAATGAGCCTGTAAAATAAACTGTGTAAATCAACTTTAGCCCGTTTAATTACCTTGTATATTTTTCCATAATTTCGCTGAAAAATATACAAAGTTGAGGGTAAATCTCACTCCAATTTCTTATTCCGTTA
>JAQUWL010000022.1 GCA_028692875.1 Sulfurospirillaceae bacterium | reverse complement strand
GCCGTGACTGTCGCCGATAACTTGCACTTCGATATGGCGAGGATTTTTTATATATTTTTCCATATAAAGTGTGCCGTCGCCAAAAGCAGTTGCGGCTTCACTTTCTGCGGCTAAAAAGGCTTTTTCCAAATCTTCCATCTTTTCAACCACTCGCATACCACGTCCGCCACCGCCTGCACTTGCTTTAACGATAACAGGAAGCCCTATCTCTTTGGCTAATTTTTTTGCCTCTTCTACATCTTTAAGTGCACCTTCACTACCCAAAATAACAGGCACACCGGCTTTTTTCATAACTTCTTTGGCTTTGGATTTGTCGCTCATCAACACCATCGAATCAACAGAAGGTCCGATAAATTTTATTTTATGGTGTTTGCAAATCTCAACAAAAGTTTGATTTTCACTCAAAAATCCATATCCTGGGAAAATTGCATCACAACCACTTATCTCGGCCGCACTTATTATCGCAGGAATATTTAGGTAGCTGTGTACTGACTTTTCACTGCCGATACAGATGCTTGCATCGGCATGTTGAAGATAAAGTGCATCTTTGTCTGCCGTAGAGTAAACCGCAATGGCTTGTTTGCCCATCTCTTTAATGGTCCTTATCGCCCTAAGAGCTATCTCACCACGATTTGCAACCAAAATCTTTTCGATTTTAGCCATTTTTTACCTCCTTTAATGCAGGCAAAGCCCACATTAAATTCCTCACACTAAAGCTAGTGTTTTGCACAGAGCACTGCATTAAACTTTCTCCACCGCAAATAACGGCATGTCAAACTCAACAGGCTGACCATCTTCGGCAAGCATTTCTAAAATACGACAGTCAAATTCAGCTTCGATTTCGTTCATTATTTTCATCGCCTCAATAATGCCTATCGGTTGTCCTTTTTTAACTATTGAACCAACTTTAACAAAAGGCTCAGAAGTTGGAGATGGAGCTTTGTAAAATGTTCCTACCATTGGGGATTTTAGTGATAACTCTGCTGTTTTTGTAGTGACGGGAGCTAAAGCAGTCTCTTGTTTAGATGCCTGAGACAAGGACGAAACAGGAGCACAAGTGCTTATTGAAGAAGGAGCAGATGTCATAACAACACCACCTTCAAAACCTTTTTGAAGTTCTATCGAAAAATCACCATCTTTAATCTTAACCTTTGTGATATCACTCTTGTCAAAAAAGCGCATAAGCTCTCTAATTTCGTGTTTGTTCATAAAATCTCCTGATTTTTTCTAATTTTTTAAGCCATACAAAGTGTGTTATAATAGCACACATAATATATGCACTCACTTAAGATTAAGGATAAACATGGGTTTAAAAGCAGATAGCTGGATACGAGAAAAATCACTCAAAGAAAAAATGATAGAACCTTTTTGCGAAGATCAAGTCGGAACCGATGTAGTCAGTTACGGCGTTAGTAGCTACGGATACGATATTCGCGTAGGTAGAGAGTTTAAAATATTTACCAATGTAAACTCCACAGTGGTTGATCCAAAAAACTTTGATGATAAAAATATCGTAGATTTTGAAGGCGATATTTGTATCGTGCCACCCAACTCTTTTGCATTAGCTCGAACAGTAGAATACTTTAGAATCCCAAAAAATGTACTTGCTATTTGTTTGGGAAAAAGCACCTACGCAAGATGTGGTATTATAGTAAATGTTACTCCATTTGAGCCAGAATTTGAAGGACATATCACTATTGAAATCTCAAATACAACACCACTTCCAGCTAAAATATATGCCAATGAAGGTATCGCGCAAGTGCTTTTCTTAGAAGGCGACACACAGTGCGATACCACTTATAAAGATAAAAAAGGCAAATATCAAGGTCAAATAGGCATAACACTTCCAAGGATTTTGAAGTAGCTTACATGTAGGGTTGAGTTTAACTCAGCCCTTTAAAAAGATGCTTTTTTATACTCTTCATAATGAACTCTATTTGCCTTAAAACGTCTCTCTTCTTTTTGTGGATAGAGCGGATATCCAACAGCTAAAAGTGCAAATGCTTTGACGTTAGATGGCAATGCAAAAAGCTTTTCTATGTATTCCATGCGTGAAGTATCTGGTGCGATTCCTGTCCAAACAGCACCAAGGTCTAGCTCTACACATTGCAGTAAAATATTTTGTGTTGCTGCTGCTAAATCTTGTTGCCAATACTCTGGAAATCTAAGACCATTTTCATTGCATAAAACAATAATGCCAAGAGGTGCATTTTCAAGCGGTGTTGCATAGGGATGTGCTTTTGCAAGGGCTTGAAGTTTTTCCTTACATGTAACAACTAAAAATTCCCATGGTTGTTGGTTGCCAGCGGATGGTGCTTGCATGGCTGTTTTGAAAAGAATTTCAATCTTTTGGGGCTCTACTTTTTTGGGTAAAAATTCTCTCACACTGCGTCTTTGATAAATGGCTTCAGATAGATTCATAAACAATACCTGCCTTTTGAAATGTTGTGTAAAATTTTAGTTTGTTTAGTATATTATTTCAAGTAGTTACCCTTTATTCATATAATTACCTAAAAGAAACTAATGGAGAAAATTACAATGGAAATACCATTTTCACAATGCACTGGCGGAGCAGAATGCGCAACCGAAAAAGCACTTAATATCATTGGAGGGAAGTGGTCTTTTTTGATTATCAAGCATCTTTTTGGAGGCACTATGCGTTTTGGTGAACTCAGAAAAACTCTGCATGATATTAGCCCAAAAACACTTACTCTTAAACTCAAAGAGCTTGAACATCACAATATTCTTACGAGAAAAGCATATTTGACCATTCCGCCAACGGTTGAATACACCCTTACGCCTAAAGGTGAAGATATGATTTTAGTCATTCAGGCAATGCATGCGTGGGGAGAAAAGTGGACATAAAGCTTTGGAAAGCTTACATGTAACATCAAACCCTCCCACATGGAAGAGATAATACAAAAGTGTATTTTGGCAAAAAAGTTAAAAGTTTAGCTGCGACCTTTTTTCTTTTTTTTCGCTGTAAAAATTATAAAGAGCCTATCTCTTTTCGTAAAAATGCATTGATAAGTGACTGGTACGACACTTTTTGTTCACTCGCTTTTTTCTTAAAATATAAAATAATGTCATTATCGAGTCTGAGTGTCGTTGGGATTTTTTTAGGCTCGTAAAATCGCCCTCGCACACCACCTTCAAAATCATACGATTCTTCAAGCTCATAACTATCGTAGAGTTCTCTTTCTTTAATGGTTTTCATAAAATTCCTTTTCACTCTTATTGGCATATCTTGCACTAATGATACGCACTATCTCTTCGCCAAATTCATCAAAAAACATATTGGCAACAACTAAAATTTTCTCTTTTGAAGTAGCACCCAATGTTATCCAACGCTCCTCACAATAATCAAACCGTACATCGAGCTTCGAGATGTGAAATGGGTCATCAAAAACTTCTCTTGCTTCTTCAAAGCTCACACCATGTTTTTGAAGATTTGAAGCACTTTTTTCTTGACTCCATTCGAACTTCACATGTTTCCTTTATGAATCTTTTGAAAAGTATAACGCTTTTGTATGTACAATGTCAATAATCTAAAATTTACCTAAAAAGTCAAAAGTTTAGCTGCGACCCTTTTTTTTGAAGATAAAACTTTTAATGTGGTTTAAATTAAAGTTGTCCGTCCCATTTTATCTGCCCAATTATATGATACAACAACAAGTCTCCAATCACTACTTTAATGCTTTAAGAAATTTATAAAAGGATATGCTAATGAACTCAAACATCACTGTAAAGTCCTCAAAAAGAAGCGGTAAGCCGTGCGTCCGAAATTTAAGAATCACCGTCTATGATATCCTCTCCATGCTCGCCAATGGAATGAGTTACGATGAAATTTTAGAGGATTTTCCAAAGCTTACAAAAGAGGACATTTTATCGGCACTTTCTTATGCTGCAGATAGAGAACATAAAACAACTATGGCACAATTAAGTGCATAAACTTCTTTTTGACAATAACATCTCTCATCGAGCAAAAAAGTTAAAAGTTTAGACCTGACCCCTTTTTAATGTCCTTCATCATGCTCATCAGAACTTTTTTTTCTATTCAAAATTTTCAATAAAGCTTGCGCAGTTTCTGAATCACCTTTTGCCACTGCTTTGTTTATAAGCTCTTGTAAGTCCTGAATTTCATTTGCTTGCGCATCTTGCATAGATTTTTTTATATTTGAACGTATTGATTCATCTTCAGCAATATCTCTTATGCGTTTTTCTTCTTTCGCTTTTTTAAGTTCTACGAATTTTTCTTTAGCAAAAGCAATTTTATTTTGAATAAGTCTTTTGATAGCTTTTGCTATTAAAAACAACATATAAAAACCAAGTAGTGCACCTAGAACAATTGATATGTATTTTATGTTTAGCTGAATTTTGTCATTCGAAATTTGTTCACGGCATTGAGCTTGAGCATTTTGCCATTCATCAACAGGCATGTTGATTTGAAAATAGGTATTTCTATATTTAGTAACATCTCTGGTTTCATAAATTTTTTTCGGATTTAATTGGACTATAACCATTTGGCCATTTTTGAATTCCATTCTTGTTTTTGGTTGCATTTCTGACTGCCATGTTTCAATATTTGTTGTTTCTTTTACTGTGTATGGACTTTTTGCATTTAACTTTAAATGCTCAATATCTTGCAATAAGGCATTAAAGTTTTGAATTTCATCTATCCAAACATAACCCAAGGCTTTTGTATTAGACCCTTTTGGAAGAGAAGGTTTATTCCATTCATGATATTTTTTTGGTACGAACACTAAATCACCATTAACCAGTTCATGAGAAGAGTCAGATTGCTCATTCCAAACTTTTTTATCACTGCTGATGAAAATATCATAAAAGGTATAACTCCTTGTATCAAAAAAATCGCCGTCTGCTCTGCAACTGGCTTGTATTTTCATATTAACGGTGGGCTCATCTTTCGCATGAACACTAAGCGTTATTAATACTATGGCTATAATTATGTTTTTCATCTATGTTGATTCCTTCTTAACACCTAACTATTTATTCAACATACATTATATATAAAACACCCTAAATAAAAAAAACAATATGCATAAAAAATGATGTTTTATTTAAAGGCAAAAGAAGGCAAAAGGGGTCTGAGCTAAACTTTAAACTTTTCAGCAAAATTGAAGTTCTAAAATCTTAAGAACAGAATTTTTAATAATAGGAAGTCTTTGCACGATAACATCTTCTACGATATACAAATCAATACCCTCATAATCATGAGCGATAAAGTTTCTAAGCTCATAACTCCCTTTAATGTCTTGTTTTTCAAAGTAAGCTAGCACATCTAGTTCACCATTGTGCAATAATTTGTCAAACTGCTCAGATATAGAAGTGAGATGCATGAGTATCGACGCTCTTGCATTTTGTTCATCCTCTAAAGCTATGCGAACAGAGCCTTTTTCTAAAACTATGGCTTCTATAAACCCAATTTTTTTTCTTATGAGAGAGACTCTCTCTATCGCTTTTGCACTAAACATAGATAAGCTCTTTTTCTATAGATTTTTTAAAAGGACTTTGAGCGTTTAGATCGAAAATATCTACATTTCTATGGAATTTTTTACCTATTTTTTCTTTCATTTTGCCAACGATATCAAAATACTTAGCAGCACCGCCCTCATTTAAAAATGTATCATTTTTGGCAAATGCGATATCAATATCACTATAAACAGTCTCTTCGCCTTTTGCATAGCTTCCAAAAAGTGCAAGCATCGTTATGCCATCTTTTTCAACTTCTGCGCGTAATTCTTGCAAATAGTGTAAGATATTTTCTTTTGTTGCTCTCATGATTTTCTACTTTTTATTTTATGAATAATTTTATCATAATTACTATACTTTCTAAAAAATAACCTCAAAAAAAGGGCTAAACTTTTAGCTATTAAACTTTAGATATGTGATACAATATGTAATACAAATTATCAGGAGTCAATAATGTTATCAGTTCGTTTAGATCATTCGATTGAAAACCAATTGAACTTTTTATCTCAAGAAAAGCATATACCCAAAAGTAAAATCATCAAAGAAGCCCTCATTTATTACTTTGAAGCATTGAAAAAAGAGTCAAAACAAAAAACACCTTACGAGTTAGGAAGTGAGCTTTTTGGAAAGTACGCAAGTGATAAAGATGATCTTTCTACGACTTATAAACAAAAACTAAAAGACAAAATCAATGCAAAAAACACTCATTGATAGCGGACCAATTATCGCTCTTTTTGATAGAAGTGATAAATATCATCATAAGGTTTTAGATTTTATCAAAACATTTCAAGGGGAGCTACTCACTTCTTGGTCGGTCATAACAGAAGTATCTCATATGCTTGATTTTAACTTGCAGGTTCAAATAGACTTTTTAAAGTGGATAGAACTTGGCGGTATAAAAGTGTATGAAATATCCCAAAATGATATCGCCCATATCCGAGTGATGATGGAAAAATATATCGATATCCCTATGGATCTAGCCGATGCCTCACTGATGTTTATAGCCAATAAAGAAAATATCAAACATATAGTCAGCATCGATAGTGATTTTGATATCTATCGAACACTTAAAAAACAAAATCTCAATAATCTTTTGAGATAAGTTGAGGGCCGAAGCTCCCAATTTGTTGTTAGTTAAAAAATAGCCACAAATCCAGCATAAACAAAACCATATCGTGCCATTTTTGCAAATCCAACGATAAGTAAAAATTTCCACCATGTATAACGAGCTATTCCAGCGACAAATGTTAAAGGGTCGCCGATGATAGGTGCCCATGAAAAAAGCAGACTCCATGAGCCGTACCGCTCAAATAATTTTTCTGCTTTTTGTATCTGATTTTCCGTGATATAGCGTTTTGAAAGAGAAAATACTAAAGCGTATTTGCCAAGCCAATAATTAACAAAAGAGCCTAGTGTATTGCCTGATGTTGCCACTAAAAGCAATAATATAACATCCAATTTTTCGCTCAAAAGATAGACAAAAAGTGCTTCACTGCCTCCAGGTAAAAATGTGGCGGAGGCAAAGCTCGTCCAAAAAAGAGTTAGCCAACTCAAGTGTTTTTCAAAACCGCCAAAATGGTGTTCTCATCTACTTTGTCACTAGCGTATTTGATAACTAAAATCTTCTCGCTTTCGTTGCGATACCACTCAACAATGCCTTGAACATCGTGAAGATAAGCAATGCGCTCCTCTTGAAGTTCCGCAAAAGGAAGATATATGTTTTTATTGATGCCAGGATGACGCAAACTTGCGATTAGAAAAAGCCATGCTATAGATACTACAAAAACTATCCACGCTATTTGCATAACGCCGTACTCTTTAAGTATGAAACCGCCCATTACGCCACCGATAAATGTTCCAAAATAGCCAAATGAGTTAAACACTCCAAGAGCCGCACCTTTTTGGTGGATTTTTGCGTATTTGCTTGCCATAGATTGCATTAAAGGCTCATGCATATTGAAGCCGATAAAAAAGAGTACTACGCCTAAGATAAACCAGATTTGCGATTTGCCATATCCCATCAAAAGATATCCTATCGCAAAAAATATGACGCCGACCATCAACATCTCTTTTGCTTTGTGCCTTTTTTCGCCAAATATAACCGAGGGCGCCATCGCCAAGACTCCGCATATCATAGCAGGAAGATAGACTATCCATAACTCTTTTTTTTCATACCCAAAAGTTTTAGTCATAATGATAGGAATAATCAAAAATGCCAAGGTTGCCATCCCCTTTTGTAGCATGTTTGTAATGTTCATCTTTATCAAGTCTCTGTCTTTAAATATATGCTTTAACTCCGCTTCGTCAGCACCGTAATGATGCGATATTTTAGGTGGATTTGGCACTTTTGTATAAAGCAAAACAATCGCCAAAACAGATAAAAAAGCGGTTAAGAAAAATAGTTTATCTACACCGAAATATCCCCCAATCACCGAGCCTAAAATCATAGATATTGCAAAGCTAGCAGCGATACTTCCACCCATAATAGCCATCGCCTTAGCTCTCATCTCCTCTTTTACCATATCGCTTATCATCGCTGTTCCAACAGCTCCGATAGCACCAGAGCCTTGTAAAAATCGTCCAAGCATCAACATGTAGATATGCTCACTATATGCACACACTAAAGAGCCAATGATAAAGATAATCAGACCAATAGCAATAGTTATTTTGCGTCCTATTTTGTCAGAAAGCACTCCAAAAGGAACTTGCAAAAACATCTGCGTAATCGCATATCCACCGATGGTAATGCCTACTAAAAACTCATTTGCACCCTTGAGCTGAAGTGCATAAATGGAAAGAACAGGCAAAACAATAAAAAGACCTAAAAATCTTAGTGAGATAATGATACTAAGAGGCAAAACAGCTTTGAGCATAAAAAATCCAATTTTTGGTGTTTAAATAAGGAAAAATGTTAGCTTAACTTAACTTTGAAAATACTATAAAAAATATTGTTTTCAAATGTTTAAACTTCAAGTCAAAATGTGCTATTATTGCTCGTTTTCAAGGGTATTTTTGGCGTCTTTATAGGACTTATTATTTGCAGTGTAAAGTTTAGGGCTAAGCAATGATTGGTATTTTGTCTCAAAAGCATGGCTTTGGTAAAAAAAAGAGTCTTGTTGTATGGTTGGCTTTAGGATTATTGTGTTTAAACATGGCAGGTTTGACCTTTTATATTTTTGAGTCTTATAAACTTTTTTTCAACTCAGATGCCGCTGTTGCAAATATTTTAGCCAAAGAGATTGTGCTTTCAAAAAACCTTTTTCCTCCTCAGTGGTGGTATGCAAATGATGATTTGTGGGTATTTTATAAACATCTTTTGTTGATACCGTGGGATTTGGCTGGAAAAAATAGTTTTTTTGCCCACTCTGTTTCTGTCTCTATAATTATTCTTGTGATGTTGGCTCTAGTGTGGGCTTTTTTACAAAAATTAGGACTCTCTTTAGCAAATACAATTATGGGCTGTGTTGCGATTACGACTGCGTATTCTCAGATGTTTTTGCAAGAGGTTTATGGCGAAGTAGCTTACACGTGGTATTTTATACTGATGTTGGCTTTTTTGCTTTTGATACACAAAATCTTTTTTGAAAAAAACAGTTTTAAAGCTCTTTGGATAGTTCTATTTTTTGTGCTTATATATCTTTTTGTTATCGCCAATCCTCTGCGTCTTTTGGTCTATTACGTCGCCCCTTTTGCATGTGCTCTGTTTTTTGTTATATATATTCCGTGGAGTGAAAAAAAGAGTTTAGATGTTTCGCATTATGGAGCTTATATTCCTGCTACGCTTGTGTATGGTGCACTTTTTCTTATCGCTTTTTTTGGTGGCATTATTCATAGAAATGAGATTTTCGACATGGTGCATCATGTAAGCGGAGCCAATGAGATACACTTGATTACGTTACAAGATTTGCCGTTTCATATCGCATACTCGATTTTAGGATTTTTTTATTTTATTGGTGTGGAGTGGGGCGACAATGTCAAGTTGAAGTCATTCATCGGAATCGCTAGTATTTTAAAACTATTTTTATATCCATTTGTTTTTTTCGCCCCTTTGCTGGTTGCAAAAGAGCGTTTTTATAGCCTTACCAAAGCGCAACAGTTTGTGATTATTCTCTCTTATGCTGGATTTGGTATCATCTTTTTTCTCTATGCGTTTAGCTCACTTCAAGATGGAGCTTATGCTGCAAAAAGAAATATACGCTATATTTTGCCTTTTGTTATGATGATTTTATTGTCTATGGCGATTATGTGGAGTCTTTTTTCAAGAAAACTCCGTGCCATTTTTACATTTACATTTTTGCTTGCTTTGTCTACTTCGTACTCAAATATCGTCCCTGAAAATATGCAAAAAGAGCTTAAAGAGGATAAAACACTTTTTGAAGCCATTAAAAGCACAGGCTTGAAGATTGGCTATGCACCGTATTGGGACTCTCACATATACACGGTTTTAAGCGATGGAGCTTTTGAGATACGCCCTATTGATATTTTTATTAAAGGTGGCGTGAGTCCGACTTTGTGGCTTTCAAGCGACGCATGGTATAAAAATGATTATGCTAGCAAAGGGGTCTTTTTGCTGGTTCCATCTCATGCTTATTCCGAGTTTAATACAACGCTTGAAAGAAAGCTATTGCCAGAGGCTTCCAATAAAATTGTTCTAGAAAAATATACACTTTATATTTATAAAGACAATCCACTTTTTAAAGAAGAAAAATCGAAATAAAAGCGTATAATTACGACCAAAATTTACAAATCTAATCCATCGAGGTTATATGTCATCATCAGTGCATATTAGCGTGGTTTCGCCGATATATGGTTGCAAAGAGTCTCTCAAAGAGCTTCATAGTAGATTGGTTAAGACTCTCTGCCAGTTGAGCGATTCTTTTGAGATTATTTTGGTGGACGATGCGTGTCCTCAAAATTCGTGGGAGTGCATAGAGGCGTTAGCACAAAGCGACACTAGGGTTAAAGCGATTCGGCTTTCTCGAAATTTTGGGCAACACTATGCCATAACCGCTGGGCTTGATAATGCAAAAGGCGAGTGGGTGGTTGTTATGGATTGCGATTTGCAAGACAAGCCCGAAGAGATAGCCAAGCTTTATGCTAAAGCTCAGGAGGGTTATGAGATAGTTTTTGGCAAAAGAGTAGAGCGACAAGATAGTTTTTTCAAGCGTTTAGGCTCACTTGTTTTCAATAGAGTGCTTGAGTATTTTACCGACACAAAACACGACAACACTATCGCAAACTTTGGAATTTATTCACAAAAAGTTATTCAGACAATCAACCGCTATCGTGAACAAAGCCGAGATTTTTTACTATTTGCAAAAATTGTAGGATTTAAAAAAACGGAGATTGAAATCGAACACGCTCAAAGGGCTTATGGAAAGTCATCTTACAACTTATCAAAACTGATTAGGCTTGCTGTTGATTCGATTTTGTCACACTCCAACAAACCTCTTCGTCTTACAATTCAATGGGGATTTTTCATAGCATCATCTAGTTTGGTTTTTGCATTTTGGCTGGTGCTTAGATATTTTATCTACGATACGCCTGTTGAGGGATGGACGAGTTTGATGGTTTCGATGTTTTTCCTCTTTGGTCTTTTGTTTGCTGTTTTGGGAATAGTGGGGCTTTATATCGGAAAGATTTTTGATGAGGTAAAAAATCGACCACTTTATATCGTAAAAGAGACGATTAATCTATGAAAAAAGTTGCTATTTTACAGTCAAACTATATCCCATGGAAGGGGTATTTTGACATGATAAACAGTGTTGATACGTTTGTTTTGTACGATGATATGCAGTACACAAAAAATGATTGGCGAAACAGAAATAAAATCAAAACACAAAATGGAGCAGTTTGGCTAAGTATTCCTGTAAGACAAGAAAAATTAGCACAAACTATCAAAGATACCAAAGTTTTAGACAGTAGATGGGCAGGGCAACATCTAAAAACTATTTCACAAAATTATGCAAAAGCACCCCATTTTAAGAGCAATAAAGAGTGGCTAGAAGAGCTATATAACAAAGCCCAAAATATGGAATTTTTAACTGATATTAACACCTTTTTCTTAAGGTCAATTAACACTTTTTTAGGTATAAAAACAGAGATATTGTCTTCAAGTGATTTTGTTTTAGCCGATGGAAAAACGGAAAGATTGGTGGCGTTGTGCCAGAGCTTAGGAGCAGACGTCTATATTAGTGGGCCGTCCGCAAAAGATTATTTGGATGAGGCGTTGTTTAGTCAAGAAAAGATAACGGTAGAGTGGATGGATTATAGTGGTTATCAGCCATACAATCAGCTTTTCCCACCTTTTGAGCATGGTGTGAGTGTGATAGATCTCATTTTAAATGAAGGCGATGAAGCCTTAAAATTTATGAAAAGTTTTAACAAATGATACATTTTAACAAACCGCCCAAAGTGGGCACAGAAGAAAAATATGTCCTTGAGAGTATGGGTAGCACAAAGATATCTGGCGATGGAGATTTTACACATCGTTGTCACAAATGGTTTGAAGAGAAACTTAGTTGTAAAAAAGTACTTTTAACTCCTTCTTGCACACAAGCACTTGAGATGGCTGCCATTTTGATAGATATCAAAGAGGGTGATGAGGTTATTATGCCAAGCTACACTTTTGTAAGTACGGCAAATGCTTTTGTTTTGCGTGGAGCAAAAATCGTTTTTGTAGATATTCGCAAGGATACGATGAATATAGATGAGAAGCTGATTGAAGGAGCGATTACGCCCAAGACAAGAGCGATTGTGCCAGTGCATTATGCGGGTGTTGGTTGTGAGATGGATGTCATTATGGATATCGCTAAGCGTCACAATCTTTTTGTTGTAGAAGATGCCGCACAAGGCATGATGAGCACTTATAAAGGCAAACCATTAGGCACAATAGGTCACATGGGAGCATACAGTTTTCATGAAACCAAAAATTATACTAGCGGTGGCGAAGGCGGATTGCTCATCATAAATGATGAACAATTTGTCAAACGGGCGGAGATTATTCGTGAAAAAGGTACAAATCGTAGCCAGTTTTTTAGAGGCATGGTAGATAAATATAGCTGGGTAGATATAGGCAGTAGTTATCTTCCAAGCGAGCTTCAAGCTGCGTATTTGTGGGGACAGTTGTGCTCAGCAGATGAGATTAATAGTAACCGAAATAGTAGCTGGAATAAATACAAAGAGTTGCTTTATCCTTTGGCGATGGATGGATGTATTGAGCTATCTTATACACCCAAAGAGTGCGTTCACAATGCGCATATGTTTTATCTAAAAGTTAAAAATCTAGAAGAGAGAACTCAGCTTCTGGCAAAATTTAATGCTGATAAAATCGGTGCGGTTTTTCATTATGTGCCATTGCATAGTGCACCTGCTGGTTTGATGTACGGTAGATTTTTTCGTGAAGATGTGATGACAACTTCTCAAAGTGAGAGATTGATTCGCTTGCCGATGTATTATGGACTTAGTTTTCGTGCTATTGAGGATGTGTGTCGAGTTATTTTTGATTTTTTTGAGCGTTAAGTTACGGCAAGGATATCCTCCTTGCCGTAGTAGTATTTAGTGGCGTGTTAGCTTTGAGACGATATCGTTGATACTATCTGAGAAGAGCGTATATAAAAATGGCTCGATGTCTTTAGATGTGTAAGAAGGTGCTAGCCAAAGCCCACCTTTTTGTCTAAAGTTTTGTGTGATGGTCTCCATATTTTTATGGATAATCACATCAACTTCCATCTCGCCCTCTAGGTTTTTGCCTGTGCTTTTATCATCATTGTAGATGATTTCAATCTTTTTAATTGTAACATCCAAACTTAAATCCGCCGAATTGTCATCATATGCTTTCTCAAAACCTGCCAAATGCAAGGCTTGAGGCATATCTTTTTTAAATCGCTCGGCAAAATCAACTTCGCTATACAGCACTGTTCCTCTGCGGTCGTCTTGTAAAACGTATCCAACGATTTTACTATCTCTGGTATCTTTAATAGAGCGAATAAAAACCGATTTTTTGTTTTTTGTCAAATCGCCTTTGTAGTCATAGGTGTAAGGCTTAAGCTCAATAGCCTCATTTTTATAAGAGCATCCTGCAGAAAAAAGCATAAAAAAAGTCAGAAAAATGGAAATTTTTTTCATTTCGGTATCCTTTAAATTGAAAAATGGCAGGTTGAATTATAACATAAAGGCAAGCGGACAAAAATTTTTGTGTTATAATTGGGCGATACCAAATATAAGGACATAATCATGGAAATCACACAAATACTCGGATATATAGGGTTTGCTTTGATCTATTTTATCTCTCTTTATTATGTTGGGCTTAACCATTGGATTGTTATAGAGCACAATAAAATATATAAAGAATTTGATGCCATCAAGGCGGAAATAGCTCAACTTAAAAAAACAGCTTAAAGGAGAATGGAGTGTCTTTGGCTAAACACTCCATTTTTTTAGTTTTTGCAACCATCTTTTTTGTTGGTTGTGCTCCAAAACCTTCTGTTGTTCTAACAAATTATCAAGATACCTTAATGACAAAACAGAGCGAAAAACTTTTTTTTATGGGTCAAAAAGAGGATTTTGACGAACTTTTGCATCTTTTTCGCCATAACTGCACCGCATCTCAAGCCCAAAAAATATATCCAAAAGAGTGTGAAGAATCTTTACATGTAAAGGACTCAAAAGCTTTTTTTATAAACAATTTTGAGCTTTACAAGATAGAGCCAAATCAACAGCGTTCTCTTTTGACGGGTTATTATGTGCCGTTACTGCAAGGAAGCTTAGTAAAAAGCGAGCGTTTTAAATATCCAGTGTATGCAAAGCCAAATGATCTGTTAAGTGTTGAGCTAGGCTCATTGTATCCTGAGCTTAAAAGCAAAAGAGTGCGAGGGCGAGTGGATGGGAACAAAGTTGTGCCTTACTACTCTAGAGAAGAGATAGCAAAACAGAAGATAAATTCGGAAGTTTTGTGTTATGTAGACGACAAGATAGACCTCTTTTTTATGGAAGTTCAAGGCTCAGGGCGAGTTGCGTTAGACAATGGCGATACGCTTTATATCGGATACGCCGATGTGAATGGACATAGCTACAAATCGTTAGGCAAAGAGATGATAAATCGTGGTATTTTTAGCTCAACAAGCGAAGTTTCACTACAAAGTATCAAGCACTATCTTAAGCAAAACCCTTCTAAAACAGATGGGCTTTTAAACACCAATCCAAGCTATGTATTTTTTAGAAAAATGACCCAAAAAGCAACTGGTAGTCTGGGGTTGGTTTTGACACCTGAGCGTTCCGTTGCGGTTGATAAGAGCTTTATCCCTTTAGGCTCTCTTTTGGTTGTGAAGAGTCAAAGCGATGAGTATAATGTTGATAAATTTGTATTTGCCCAAGATACAGGAGGTGCCATCAAAGGACCAAATAGAGCCGATATGTTTATGGGCTATGGGACAAGAGCTGAAAGCATCGCGGGAGAACTAAAATCGCCTCTTGAAATCTGGATAATGCTTCCAAAAAAGTGAGAACTTTTAAACAAAAAATAGATAAAATCGACGATTAAATCCTACATGTAGACCATAAGGAGTGTTGTGAAAATTGTTTTAGCCACATCAAATCAAGGCAAAGTTAAAGAGTTTAGGGCGTGGATGAGTGAGTGTGAAGTTGTCTCTTTTAGTGATGTTATGAGCTCTTTTGAAATCGAAGAAAATGGCACAACGTTTAAAGAAAATGCTTTGATTAAGGCAAGGGCAGTTTTTGATAGGCTTGAGGACAAATCATCGATAGTTCTTAGCGATGACAGTGGGATAAGTGTGCCTCTTTTGGGCGGAATTCCGGGTATTTATAGTGCAAGATATGCTGGTGTTAAGGCGAGCGCTAAGGACAATTTGTATAAACTTATTGATACGCTCAAAGAAAAAGGTGTTGAAAAAACGCCTGCATTTTATACAGCGGCGATTGGTATTGTGTGTGCAAAAGGGGAGTTTTGTGTACATGGATGGATGCATGGTGAGGCAATCGCTCAAGCAAGAGGAGAGAATGGTTTTGGGTATGACCCTATGTTTATGCCACTAGGCTACACAAAAACACTAGGTGAGCTAGACGAGAGTGTGAAAAAAGCCTTTTCGCATCGTGCATGTGCTTTAAATTTGGCTAGAATTTTACTTAAGAGTTTGAAATAAAAACGTAATTTTTAACTATTATAATGATACAAAAAAGGATGAAAATGGCAACAGTTTTGATTATTGGAGCGGGTGGAGTTAGTCGTGTTGTTACCAAAAAATGTGCAATGAACGCAGATGTGTTTTCAAAAATCGTTTTGGCAAGCCGAACCAAATCCAAGTGTGACCAAATCGCAGCGGAGATTAAAGAGTCTTTACATGTAAACATTGAAACCGCAGCGATTGATGCGGACGATGTGGATGCGCTCGTTGCTCTCATCGAAAAAGTCAAACCAGCACTCGTGCTTAACATCGCACTTCCGTATCAAGACTTAACCATCATGGACGCATGTGTGAAAACCAAAGTGCTATATCTTGATACCGCAAACTACGAGCATCCTGACCTTGCCAAATTTGAGTATAAAGAGCAATGGGCACGAGATAACGCTTTTAAAGATGCAGGCATTATGGCGCTTTTGGGTAGTGGTTTTGACCCAGGGGTTACGAATGTTTTTTGTGCCTACGCACAGCAGTACCTGTTTGATAGCATCGAGAGCATCGACATTTTAGACTGTAATGCGGGTGATCATGGTTACGCGTTTGCGACCAATTTTAATCCAGAAATTAACCTTCGAGAAGTCAGCTCCAAAGGGCGTTATTGGGAAGAGGGCAAGTGGATAGAAACAGAGCCAGTCTCCGTTAAAATGGTGTGGGATTACCCAGAAGTAGGACCAAAAGACAGTTATTTACTTTACCATGAAGAGTTAGAATCCCTAGTACTTAACATCAAAGGGCTTAAACGTATCCGTTTCTTTATGACTTTTGGTCAAAGCTACCTTACGCATATGAAATGTTTGGAAAATATCGGAATGCTTCGCATCGATGAGGTTGAGCATAAGGGTATGAAAATCGTGCCGATTGAGTTTTTGAAAACTTTACTTCCAGACCCTGCAAGTTTGGGACCTAGAACGGTTGGATTTACGAACATCGGTTGTGTATTTGAGGGTCTAAAAGATGGCAAAAAACGCAAAATATATATCTACAACGTCTGCGACCATCAAGCGTGTTACCGTGAAACGGGTGCGCAAGCGGTGAGTTACACCACGGGCGTGCCTGCGATGATTGGGGCAAAACTGATGCTTCAGGGCACATGGTCTGGAAAGGGCGTGTTTAATATGGAACAATTTGATGCGAAGCCATTTATGGATGAACTCAATGTTCAAGGGCTTCCGTGGAAAATCATCGAAATGAAACCTGAAGAGACTTTCGAGGTTAAATAGTTTTTTAACTTCACATATTGCTAAGGAAAACTAGTGAATAAAATCAGTCAAATACAAAATGTGCTTGATAAGATACAAACACCTGTTTATGTGTGTGAAGAAGGGCTTTTGGAGGAAAATCTAAAACTGTTAAACGAAGTAGCCAAGCGTTCAGGTGCAACCATGCTTCTAGCACTCAAAGGCTTTGCTTTTAAAGCACTTGCACCTTTGGTGGATAAGTACCTAAGTGGGTGTACATGTAGTGGTTTGCATGAAGCAAAATTTGCAAATGAGTATTTTAAAGGCACGATTCACACCTATTCGCCAGCTTATAAAGAAGAAGATATAGATGAGGTTATAGCTTTGAGCGACCATCTTATCTTTAACTCTTTTAATCAATGGCAAAAATATAAATCCAAAGCCACCCTTAAAACAAGTTGTGGCTTGCGTGTAAACCCAGAAATTTCCTCATCTCCTGTGGATTTGTACAATCCTTGTGGGCTTTACAGTCGCTTAGGCATTACCAAAGAAAATATGCAATACGACCTACTTGAAGGCATAGAGGGGCTTCATTTTCACGCACTTTGTGAGCAAGATGCAAGTGCTCTTGAAGAGGTTTTAAAAGGTTTTGAAGAGCGTTTTGGCGAGCTGATACCCAAAATGAAGTGGGTCAATTTTGGAGGTGGGCATCACATAACTCGCGAGGGCTATGATGTGGAAAAACTTATTTCTTTGATTCAAGATTTTAGAGCACGTTATAACAATATAAAAGTCTATTTGGAACCTGGTGAAGCGGTGGGTTGGCAAACAGGGCCATTGGTGGCGAGTGTCTTAGACATAGTTCACAATGGTATGGATATCGTCATTTTAGATATCTCCGCAGAAGCTCATATGCCTGACACTCTTGCGATGCCTTATCGAGCTACTATTCGAGGGGCTGGAGATGTTGGTAAAAAACCTTACATGTACCGCCTTGGAGGTCCAACGTGTTTGGCGGGAGATATTATGGGGGATTACAGTTTTGATGCCCCTTTACAAATCGGCGATAAGCTGATTTTTGAAGATATGATACACTACACTATCGTTAAAAATACCACTTTTAATGGTGTGAAACTTCCAGATTTAGCGGTTTTACGCAAAGATGGAAGTTATGAAGTGACAAGTCATTTTGGCTATGATGAGTACAAAAGGCGAAATTAACTATTTTATTGGAATACTATGGATGAACATTTGAGAGAGATTGAAAAAAAATTGGATGCATTGTTGGCTACTTTCGATGCTCAAAGCTACAAGATAAATGACGTATTGTACTTTTTCCCTGATGAGATTTTTCAAGATAGCATTTTGTTGTTGCGTGAGTGCAAACTCCCTAAAACATACAGCTCTTATAAAGATTTTTTGCGAGATAAATTTTTTGCGAAACTAGGCTTTGAGGAGAATGATCTTATCTTATTTATTGATGGTGGAGTTTACGGAAAGGTATATTTCCAAATAGAGCTACCAGCTGATTGTGCAGAGAGAAGAGGGTGTGGTTTGCCTTTAGAGCTTCTTAAGGAACATAAGCAAACATTTTTTGCCAATGATTCATATAAAGAGGATGTTTTGGCGCTCCTTCGCTATGTTATAGACGATAATTTGAGTTTTCGCAAAATCAATCCGATAGAGTTTAAAAAAATATATCTCTCTGTTTTAGTCAATATATTTGAAATTGTTGTGATGGAAGATACCAGCTTGAAAGATTTGCGTAGCATTAAGGGGCTTAGTTATTATCTATTGCGTGATATGTTTGATGAGCTGATGCTGTTTATAGCAGGTAATATACTTTTTCACTTCTCAAATCAAGACAAAAAAGCATTTGAGTTTTTGAGTTATTTTAGTGTTTACGGAAGTGTTGGTGTAGACGGGGAGCGTTATAAGGCAAATCCGATTTTGGATGAGAGCAGTTACGCATGGAATATGACTACTATTCGCTCAACCATGATTCAGCATAAAAGAGCTAAACAGGCTATTTATGATAAAAAAAACGCACTTATTTCGATAGGTAAAAAGCTAGAGCTTTATAAGATTAACGAGCAAGAGTTAAAAAAACAGATAAAGGAAGGCAATAAATTGATTCATGGTGCGGAGGCAAAAATAGCCAATATTCACAAAATCCTTGACAAACTTCAAGATACCGATGCTAACGAAGTGGTGTTTGTGGAAGATGGGCAAGAAAAATCGTACCAGCGAAAAGAGTTATTGGCGAAGATTTACAAAAAAGAAGATGAGGCGATATCAGAGAAAACAAAACTTCTTAAAAGTCTCAAAGATGCGGAAATGGCTTTGGAAAACAAAAAAAAAGAGATCTATGTTTGGGAGAAAAAATACGCCGAAAACAAAGGGCTTTTGGCGGTGGCTGAAAAAAGTGGACATCCTATCGACAAGCAATATGAGCGTATACAAAGGGCTTTGGCAAAGACACTTACTGCGAGATAGAGATAGTCTTTTAAAACCTAGTGGCGTAAAAATCTTACGCCACTAGGTTTATGACTAGCGTCTTCCCTCGCTATTGCCACGACCACTGCTATTTCTAGGGGCGCGTCTGCCATCGCCACTTGGGGAAGAGCTTGGTTTAAAGTCTCCTCTTGGGCCTCTTGCATCGCCTCTTGGAGGTCTGCTATCACGTGCTCCAGCATCACGAGGAGGTCTGCTATCAGTTCTTGGACGGTCATCTCTATTTCCGCCTTCTCTTGGAGAGTTTCCTCTGTATCCGCCACGACTTCCACCACCACTGTTTCCACGGTATCCGCCACGACTTCTGTTTCCATCACGCTCTTCGATGCCTCGAACAACTGATTCTAATGTTTTTTTATCTAAGCCTATCTTGTTTGGACCAACAGGAGTGTTCTCTTTTAAAAGATTTGAAAGCAATTTTAAAGCGATTTGTGCGATATCCATATCTTCTTCGAGGATGGCAAGAAGTTTCACAGCACTTTCGTTTAGTTCTGCACTTCTGATGTCATCCGCCATTTTGGTCAATTTGTTTTCTTTTACATCGCTAAGACTTGGAACGATTTTGTGCTCAATCTTAGAGCCGACTTTTTTGCCGATTCTCTGCATTGAGTGAAACTCCATAGGTGTTACAAGAGTAATGGCGATACCTTTTTTGCCAGCACGTCCAGTTCTACCGATACGGTGAACATAGCTTTCTGGGTCAAATGGCATATGGTAGTTGAAAACGTGAGAGATGTCCGCAACATTTAGTCCTCGTGCAGCAACGTCTGTTGCAACTAAAATCTCGATTTGTGAGCCACGAAACGCCTTGATAACGCTTTCACGTTGATTTTGCTCCATATCGCCATGTAAGCCTTTTGCGGTGTAGCCAACTGCCATAAGTTGAGTTGAAAGTCTATCGACCTCTTTTTTTGTACGACAAAATACGATGGATTTTTCAGGCTCAAGAGCATCCAAAAGACGTATCATCGCATGGTCTCTTTCGTATTCATTTATGACGTAGTATTGTTGCTCGATATCTTCATTTGTTGTGTGGTCTTTTGGAGTAACACTTACAAATTTTGGATCATTTAGGATTTTGCTCGCAAGTCTTTTGATGGGGTCAGGCATCGTTGCTGAGAAAAGAAGTGTTTGACGCTCTTTTGGAAGGTAAGTAAAAATCTCTTCGATATCTTCCAAAAATCCCATATCTAACATCTCGTCAGCCTCGTCAAGTACGATAATGCTTGGGGCGAATTTGCCAAGACGGTCATTTTTAAGAAGGTCAAGCATACGGCCTGGAGTTGCCACGATAACGCTCGCACCTTTTTCGATAAGCCCAATCTGTCTTGAATAAGAGCTTCCACCATAAATAGTAACAGTTTTTACTCCACGAAAACGGCCGAGTGAATATAGCTCGTCACTTACTTGAGTGGCAAGTTCTCTTGTTGGCGTGATGACGAGGATTTGGACGCGATTTTGATTTGGCTCTATCATACTCATAGTTGAAAGACCAAAAGCAGCAGTTTTGCCTGTACCTGTTTGTGCTTGTGCGACGATATCGTTACCTGCTAAAACTAAAGGGATTGCCTCGGCTTGTACGGGGCTTGGTTCCTTAAAGCCTGCTTCTATGACAGCTTTAAGGATGTCTGGGTGTAATCCAAAGGATTCAAATGTTTGATTTTGCATATATTTTTCCATATGTTTTATTTTTCCAAAACAAAATGAAAAGAATTACAAGTGTTTAATGAAACACTTTCGTAAAGCAAAGCTTTACTACATATAAAATTTTTGAGTTTTTAAGCAAATAGCAACTCTTCAAAATCGTATGTAAAAACCTACATACTCACTGAGTCGTTGCTCAAATCTGGTAGGTTTTGGTTGAAGTCCATCTAAGAAGTTTTGGAATTGGACGCATTATAGTTAAATAATATTAAAATAAGTTGAACAAAAAAATAAAACTATGTTTTAGTTTTGCCAGAAAATCTGTTTTGATAGAAGGCAAAAATACCAGAATTGTTACATTGTTATTATTTTTATTATAAAAGGTAAACTATAAATCTTTTAAATAGCAACTATTGTGATATAATAAGTCCGCATTAAGGTTTGCTAAAAAGATTTTGTAGCTACACATGGAGATGGAAAAATGGGAGCTTTTAGGTTTTTATTTGTGTGCTTGGTATTGTTGCCATCTTTTGTTTTTTCTTTGACGCTTGAAGAGAGTGCTAAGTCTATTCTCTCAGCTCATCCAAAAATTAAAGAATCGGTCGAAAATTATAACAGTGTTAAAAAAGAGTATAACATTGCTGAAAATGGTTATTATCCGACTTTAGACTTAATTGGCTCATATGGAGCCGAGAGTGTAAAAAGTCCAGCTACGAACCAAGAAAAACTCTCATCAGCACGAGAAGAGACTTCGTTGGTTTTGACACAAAATATTTTCAATGGTTATGCTACGGAAAATATTATAAAACAACAAGAAGGCAGATTAAATGCTTCAGCTTTTAGTGTTGCTGAAAAAGCAGATAGGACACTTTTGGCACTTACTAGTGCATATTTGGGTCTGTTGAAGCAAAAAGAACTTCTAGAACTTTCTGAAGAGAATGTTAAAACACACGAAGCTATTTTTAAACAGATCAAAGAGCGTTCAGATTCAGGGTTTGGGCGACTATCTGAGACGCAACAGGCGGGAAGCAGGCTAACACTTTCAAAATCAAACTATATAGCCCAGCAAAATAACTATCGAGACGCAATTTCTACTTTTGAAAAAGTGTACGGAGCTAGGGTTGAAGCTAGCGATTTAACACATCCTATTTTCAAGTTTTCTCTCCCTGACAATTTTAGCAAAGTTAAAGACAGTAGCTTTACATGTAACCCTTCGGTAAGGGTTCAAGAGGCAAATATTCGATATGCAGACGCTATGTATGATGGTAGCAGTGCAGCTTTTTATCCAAAAGTTGATATTGAGATAGCAGGAACTGTTGGAAGAGATTTTTCTGGAACCGATGGAAAACAGGAGAGTGCATCAGCTTTGTTGAAGTTCAAATATAACTTATACAATAAAGGGGCAGACAGTCTTGATAAAGAAAAATATGCTGTACTTGTATTGCGAGAAAAAGAGACTTTGGCAAATATAAAAAGGGATCTTCAAGAGAGTGTTAAATTTTCATGGGAAAATTATGAGGCTACCAAAGAGCGCATAGTGCTATTAGAAGAGCATAAAAAATACAGCAAAGAGACTTTGGATTCGTATCAACAAGAATTTGCCATTGGAAGACGGGATTTGATAAATCTTTTGGATGCAGAGGGTGAGTACTATTCTGCAAGACAAGCTTTGGCGGAAGCCAAATCAGCACATGAATATGCAAAGTATAGATTGCTTGACAATATGGGTGTTTTAACCGACTATTTTCAACCTGATTTCGCAAAAACATATCGCATTCAAATGTGCTCACATAAAGATGTTTTAACACCTTTGGTGGAGGCACAAAAGTAACCCGTAAATTATAGGCAGAGTTCCCTCAGAAGAGCTAGGGGCTCTGTCCTAATAAAGACAATCAACACAAAGCCAAATCCAGAAAGTTGAGCTATGAATAAAGTTTTCTCTATACTCTTGTTGCTTGCTATTTTGACTTTAAATGCTAATCCTACTTTTTTTACACAAATAATTATTGATAAGGTTAGATTTCAATATGGAGATTATGCAAAGCGTCGTTTGGAGGCTCTAAATACGCTTATGGTTTCCATGGTATCTTTAAATACCCTAGAAAAGCTTGAAAAAGTAAACTCTTTTTTTAACCAAATGCAGTTTGTGCCAGATATTAAGTTGTGGGGTCAAAACGATTATTGGGCTACTCGTATTGAGTTTATAGGCAAAGGGGCGGGGGATTGTGAGGATTTTGTGATTGCCAAATATTTTACCTTAAAGCAGTTGGGTATTCCAAGTGAAAAACTTTTTTTTACGTATGTTAAAGCTATAAAGTTACAACAAGCACATATGGTTTTAACATATTATGAGACGCCAACGTCTGTGCCTTTGGTTTTAGATAACATCAATACAAAGATTTTGCCAGCAACGCAAAGAAACGATTTAGCTCCAGTTTACAGTTTTAATGGTGATGCTTTGTATCTTGCAAAACAACAAGGTTTAGGTCAGATAGTGCCATCAGGCATGCAAAAAAATAAAAAATGGCTAGAGCTGGTAGATAAAATTAGGAGAGAAGATTTATGACACTGTTTAAGCAAATCGTTATTGTATTGTCTATTTTTCAGACAATTATTTTTGGTGGCGTTATGTGGTTTAACTTTAACAGTTCAAACGAGTATATCAAACAACAAGCCTATACCGATGCTTTGCATACGGCAAACTCTTTGGGGCTTTCTATCAGCTCTGTTGCCTCGTTTGATGATGTATCAACGACAGAGACAATGATAAATTCCGTGTTTGATAGCGGATATTATGAGAAAATTTTACTTGAAGATATGAATAAAAAACTGCTTGTAGTCAAAGAGCAAAGGGTTCTTCTTGCAGACGTACCACAATGGTTTATTGATTATGTAAAACTTTCTGTGCCTGTGGCAACTTCTCAAATAATGCTCGGATGGACTCCTTACGGAATTTTAAGTGTCCAGATAAACAGTGGTCATGCCTATAGGCAACTTTGGACTATTTTTAAAGAGGTTTTGTCTGTTTTTGTGGTTGTTTCTATTGTTGGATTTTTTATTTTGCAACTTCTTATAGGATTGATTTTAAAACCTTTGGTGCGTGTCAAGGAACAAGCCGAAGCGATTTTGGAGAACTATTTTATCTTCCAGCACGATATCCCTTTTACCAAAGAGCTTAAAAATGTTGTGTTTGCGATGAATAGTATGGTAAAAAAAGTCAAGGAGATTTTTGAAAAAGAGGCTGATGCTGTACAAAAATACCATGAGCTTTTATATCAAGATACTGTGACCAAAATGTACAATCGTCGCTATTTCAATATTAAGTTGCAAGAGTACCTGCTTAGTGAGGAGAAGAATGCACAAGGGGCTTTGATTTTGATTTCACTAAACAATTTTGAGGGGCTAAAATCAAAACTTGGATATCAACAAAGTGAGGCTTTTATTAAAGAGATGGCGTCATTTATCAATGCCTCCATCGAGCCAAACATTGAGTATGTGAGTGCTAAGTTGAGCGATACGGATTTTGCCATTTTGGCACCAGCGACCGCACAAGAGTCATTTGTGAGTTTGTGTGAAGCTATTAACAAGTCCGCTAAAGAGTTGACCAATAGGTTTGGGGTAGATGAAAAAGAGTACTTTATCAATATAGGATATGCAAACTATTATGCCAAATCGACTCCGAAAGAGCTATTTTCAAAAGCAGACTTTGCACTAACGACCTCAAAAGCCAGAGGAGCATTTAGCATAAACTGTTTTGTGGAGCCAAAAGGCGATACACAAGTGCTTTTAGGAAAAGAGGCGTGGGCACAAGAACTGCATAGTGCAATTGAGCAAAAAAGATTTAAGTTGGCATATCAAAATGTAGTCAACATCAACGATTTTTCAGACGAATTTCATAGCGAGATTTTTGTAAGACTAGAGGATTATAGTGGTCATTTGCACAATGCTGGCTATTTTATGCCTATCGTTATGGAGTTAAAGATGGGCTCCCAAATGGATCGCTATGTTATTGTCCAAACTATTGAAGCGACTCTATCTAAAATCTTTACATGTAAAGGGGTTTGTATTAACTTGGGCAAAGAGATATTTATGCAAAGTAACGATTGGGCGTGGCTTGAGGATACAATAGCACGTTTCAAAAAAACAGGTGAGCAGACACTCTATTTTGAGGTTAATGGTTCAACTATTTCAACTGAGACACTAGAGAGGTTTTCAAAATTTCTCAAAAACTTTGGTTATGGATTGGGGTTGGATAATTTTTCGGTCAATGACGAAAATCTTCTTTTGTTGCAAAAGATAAATCCATCATATGTTAAGATTCAAGCCTCTTATTTGCTTGATTTGTTTGGTGGCGAAAACGATTTGGATTCGCCAAGAAGGTCGCTAAGCATCATTACCGATAGTATGGATATAAAAGTGATAGCATCAAATGTTGAAGATGCTACACAAAAAGAGAAATTGCAAAAAATGGGTATTAAATATATCCAAGGCAGTTTCGTTGGTCAACCCAAAATAATAGGATAATTGATGACTTCTGATATTATAAATGAGACCAAGCAAGATCCGCTTTTGTCGTGTTTGGTTATTTTTACAAAGCTCTATAACACTCCGTATAGCGCAGAGGCATTGACTGCTGGACTTCCTGTGGAGAAAGGTTTTACTTCTGTGGAGCTTTTTTCGCCAAAAGGCAATGGAAAGTCTCTTTTTTCAAGAGCTGCAAAAAGAGCAGGTTTTGTTAGTAAGCTGTTTCAAAAAAAACTTAAAGAGCTTTCGCCTTTGATTTTGCCTTGCATTTTAATCTTGAAAAATCAATCAGCATGTATACTTTTGGGTTTTGATTATTCGTCAAAAAAAGCCAAAATCATCCATCCAGATATGCAAGAGGGTGAAAATTGGGTGGATATCGCTCAATTGGAAGAAGAGTATCTAGGTTTTTGTTTTTTGCTTAAAAAAGAGTTTACGCCACAAGAAGAGCGAGAAAACCTACTTAGCAAAGGTGATGAGCATTGGTTTTGGGGAACTCTTGCAAAATCTAAAAAAATATATTTTGACGTTATTATGGCGTCTTTGGTTGTGAATTTTTTTGTTCTCGCAAGTCCTTTGTTTACGATGAATGTCTACGATAGAGTTATTCCAAATAATGCAATAGAGACACTCTGGGTTCTTGCGTTGGGTGTTACAGTGGTTTTTGGTATTGATATTTTGCTCAAATTTACACGCTCTTACTTTTTGGAAATAGCTGGAAAAAAGAGCGATGTTATCATGTCGTCTATGATTTTTGAAAAAGTTATGGACTTGACTATGGCATCACGTCCTAGGTCGGTTGGCTCTTTTGCGAGCAATTTGAGAGATTTTGAGTCTGTTCGAAATTTTTTTACCTCCTCTACGATTGCTGCGATTATAGACCTGCCTTTTGCAATTATTTTTCTTTTGACCGTTTACTTTATAGCTGGTTATTTGGTTTTTGTGCCTATGGTTTTAATGCTTGTTATACTACTTTATACTTTTTCCATAAAGAGTCCTTTGCAAAAAAGCATTGAAAGCACTTATGCTGCAAGTGCTGCCAAAAATGGTATTTTGATTGAAAGCCTTAATGCTTTGGAGACTATCAAAACTCTCTCGGCAGGCGGTCATGCACAATGGAAATGGGAAGAGGCGACAGGCGAGATTGCAAATAGAAGCCTAAAATCAAAAATCCTATCTAACTCAATCGGAACTGTTACCTCATTTTTGGTTCAGCTTGATACGGTATTTGTTATCATACTGGGCGTCTATATGATAAAAAATATGGAGCTTACAATGGGAGGGCTTATCGCCTCTATCATCTTATCCTCAAGGGCTATTGCACCTATGGGGCAAGTGGCAGCATTGGTTTCTAGTTTTGAACAGACTAAAACCGCCTATAAAGCCATCAATGATATTATGAAACTTCCAGTGGAGCGACCAGAGGGTAAAAAGTTTATTCGTAGAGAAAAATTTATGGGCAATATAGAGTTTAAAAATGTCTCTTTTGCCTATCCGGGTGCTACACAAAATGCTCTAGAAGATGTCTCTTTTAAGATATGTGCAGGCGAAAAAGTGGGTATTTTGGGACGCAATGGTTCTGGAAAAACTACTATTGAGAAGCTGATTTTGGGACTATATGCACCCACGAGTGGTTCGGTTTTGATTGATGGTATCGATATAAATCAGGTTGATCCTGTGGATTTGCGAAAAAATATAGGCTATGTTTCTCAAGATGTTATGCTTTTCAATGCAACCGTGCGTGAAAACATCGTCTATAAGGCACCTTATGTGGATGATGAGGCGATTTTGAGAGCCATAAAAATAGGTGGAGTAGATGACTTGGTGGACAAACATCCTTTGGGTTGTGACTTGCCTGTTTTGGAGCGAGGAGATGGCATATCTGGTGGACAAAGACAAGGCATAGCCATAGCAAGGGCATTTTTGCTGGATTCGCCTATAGTTCTTTTGGATGAGCCGACAAACTCTTTGGATAGCACATCAGAATATAAAATCAAAAACCTGCTTAAGGAAAACATTGCTGATAAAACGATGATTTTGATTACGCATAAAATGTTGTTGTTGGAGATGGTCGATAGGCTTATCGTGCTTGATAATGCACGTGTTGTTTTGGATGGAAAAAAGGAAGAAGTTTTGACAAAATTAAACGGTGCGAGATAGTCAATGAGCAAAAAAAATCATTATGACGAACAAGACTATGAATATATGTCGAGCTTAAGTGAAGCTATTTTGCAAAAAGCTCCGAGTGCTTCAAGTAAGCTGATTTGGCTGATTGCTATTGCGGTTGGTTGGTTGATATATTGGTCAAGTATTGCCGAAATAGATGAGATAACAAGAGGAGAGGGAAAAATTATCCCTTCTCAGCAACTTCAAGTTGTTCAAAATTTAGAGGGTGGTATTGTTTCGGAGATTTTGGTTAAAGAGGGGGATTTTGTTAAAAAGGGACAAATATTACTCAAAATAGATGATAAAAATTTTGCAAGCTCTTTTGGAGAGAGTAAACTAAGATTTATTGAGCTAAAGGCAAAGTCTTTAAGGCTTGAGGCTGAGGCGAATGACAAACCTTTCGAAGTTCCAAATGATGCTGATATTGATATGAAAAAACAGATCGTTTATGAAAAAAGTTTTTACAACTCAAATAAAGAGCAGATCAGCAAAACTATACAGATACTTCAAGAGCAACTTGCACAACGACAAAATGAGCTAACAGAGCTTGAAACAAAAGTAGCAAGACTTCAAGAAAGCTACGATTTAGTAACCAAAGAGAAAAAAATTATGGAGCCTTTAAAAGATAAAGGGCTTGTGTCTGAGGTTGAATTTTTACAGTTGGAGCGTCAAGCTAATAACATCAAAGGGGAACTGCAAGGTGCAAGACTATCCATACCGAGAATACAATCAACAAAAGAGGAAGTTTACAAAAAGATAAGCGAAGCAAGACTAAACTTTAAAAATAGAGCAAAAAAAGAGCTAAATGAAGCCGTAGCTGAGATGTCAAGACTCCACGAAACTCAAACTAGCCTAGAGGATAGAGTTAGAAGAACTTTAGTGCGAGCACCAATGGATGGTACAGTCAAACAGCTACTTGTCAATACCGTATCTGGAGTTGTCAAGCCAGGAATGGATATTTTGGAGATAGTGCCAGCGGAAGATACTCTGCTTGTTGAGGCGAAAGTAAAGCCCTCAGATGTAGCATATCTTAGACCTGGGCTAGAGGCGATGGTAAAATTTACGGCGTATGATTTTGCGATTCACGGTGGACTCAAGGGGATTTTGACTCTTATTAGTGCCGATACACTCACGAATGACAAAGGAGAGAGTTACTATTTGGTGCATATCAAGACAGATAAAAACTACCTAGGAACTCCTGAGAAACCTCTTAATATAATGGTTGGAATGACAGTATCGGTTGATATATTAACTGGTAAAAAAACAGTGCTTGACTATCTTTTGAAGCCTATTTTAAAAGCCAAGCAAAATGCCTTAAGAGAGAGATAAAATGACAATACTATATTCGTCAAAAGCAGAAGTGTTAAAACATTGGAGCGGTGCTTTTAGTGGAAAAAATGTTGCTGTTTGTGAAGATGAAAATAGTTTTTATGATGTTTTGGAACAGAGTGGAGAAGATGCGATAGTTTTGATGGAAAAAAGACAATATCCTAATATTGAGGAGTTTTTGTCTCTTTTGCAAAAAGATTTTCCATCTGTAAAGATTATGCTTTTTTCAAACAAGCCGAGTTTTGAAGAGGGGTATGGTTTGCTAAAATTTGGTATTAAAACCTATGCAAATACCTACATGTCACATACACACCTTAAGGACGCTTTTGAAGCTGTTACAAATGGTAATGTTTGGCTCTATCCTGAGTTTATTCAGATTATGATTTGTGCATTTTCTTCATCTTCAAATATCCCTCAAAACAACTGTACGGATTTGTTAAAAAAGCTTTCTGAGCGTGAAATTCAGATAGCTTTACTTCTTAAAAAAGGTCTTAGCAATAAAGAAATAGCCCTAAGGACGGGTATTTCTGAACGAACCGTTAAAGCTCATCTAAGTTCTATCTTTGAAAAAACAGGCATCAAGGACAGACTCTCTTTAGCACTACATCTATAATCAGCTAAATATTTATTGTACCTTAGGACAATAGCTTAACTTTTTTAAATCAGTTAGTATCTTCTTAAAATACAAACAAGGAGTTTGCTATGGCAGTTTCCGTTGGAATGATAAAGAGTGTAAGTGGTCTAGTAATGGCCAGAAATGCTCAGGGCGAAGATAGGATTTTAAAAGTTGGCGATGTTGTAAATGCTGATGAGACTATAAGCACGGTAGGTGCTGGTTCTAGCGTTGTTGTAGGTTTGGCTGATGGAAAAGAGATAGCCATAGGCGGAAATGAAGGGGTATTTTTAGATAAAAGCGTTTATGCAAGCGAGAGTTTCGGACAAGAGGCTATCGTTGCTGAACAAACCGTTGCAGATGCAACTACTGGAAAGACAGCTGAAGAGATACAGCAAGCACTTTTAAGAGGCGAAGATGTTACAAATCTTGAAGAGACTGCTGCGGGCGAAGGTGGCAATCCAAGCATGGGTGCATACGGAGCAGCAAGATACTTGCAAGGCGGTAGCGAAAACATTCTTGGCGATACAGGATTGCTTGATTTTGGCGATGGAGCAATAGGCGGTGGGCTTTTTGGTGGAAATGAGAGTATAGATGTAAATGACGCTCCAGTTGCGGTTAGTGACGCAGTTGGCAATGGACAAGCGTTTGTTTATGAAAACAATAGTGTTGCTATCAATGTTCTTCCAAATGATTATGACCTGGATGGCGACGTTTTAAGTATCAATAGTTTTGATACGACCGTTTCTTATCTACGAGATGGCGTTTTAGTAACAGCCGGAAATATCACACAAGTTGGTGGACAATTGGTTTTTGAACCCGGTACGGATTTTGACTATCTTGCCGTTGGCGAGAGTCAAGTTGTTACATTTACTTACGATATCAAAGATGACTCAGGCGCAGACAATAGTATAAGCAACCGCGCAACAATCTCCATAACTATCACAGGCACAAACGACAGACCAGTTGTTGAGGATATTAATATCAATGGCAATGGTAATACAACAACGGGTACAGAGTTAAGTGAAGTTCACGCTATTGTACCAGACGGTGAAGGTTCAGTTGGATATACAAATTTCACGATTTATGAAACTACAACGGTTTCAATAAGAGCAAGTAGCCTTGGCGATGCTTATCTTCGTGTATTTAGAAATGATGGCAATTTATCAACCGATGATCAAATAGCATCAAATGATGACAGTGGTGGGTGGTTGAATTCATATCTTAGCTTAACATTAGAGCCGGGAGAATACATTGCTGCAGTCGGCAATTATTATATGAGTGTGGAAGAAGCTGTTAGTGGAATAAATCCTAGCTACAACAATACAATTACCCTAACTTTCAATGCAAATCATCCTATAGCAATTCATGATTCAAATGTAACTGTTATCTACGAAACCCACGATAGTGGCGAATCATCGCCTCTTGACAATGATGGACACAATATTTTCACAGGTGCGTTGTTAGTAACAGACCTTGATGAGAGCGATACACATACATTTAGTGTTGTTGAAGACACTTTGCAAATCACAGATGACTCAGGTGCCGGTATAGATACAGATGATATCCAAGTGTCAGTCTATGAAGAAGAAGGAACATGGAATTATAGAATAGAGGGCAACTTTACAGAGCTTGCTGCTGGCGAGACTTCAACAGTTACATTCCAATATGTCGCAGATGATGGACATGGATTTGACGGAACGGATGGTATCCATGAAAGCTCTGTAAGTGAGCCAAAAACGATTACCGTGACTATCACAGGCACAAACGACCAACCAGTTGTGAGCGATGTGAATGTAAATGGAAATGGCGATGGCGAGGTGGTTGGACTAGATGCTATTAACCAAGTTAGTTATTCCTATGGGTTGTGGGATCAAGTACAGATATTTACTGCGACCGAGACACACTTAAGTCAAATAGATGTCAATATACAAGATGGCGATACTGGTAGCTTTAGAGTTCAAATCACTGACATGTCTGGCGATGTTGTTCTTTTTACAAGTGATACAGTTACTGTAACTGGAGTTGGTCAAAACATTGTTTCAGCTAATTTGAATGTCGACTTAGTACAAGGTCAGCAATATAAAGTTAGTTATATAGATGCAGGTTCTTTGCTAGGCGATGTTACAGTAAGTGGTATTGAAGGTGATGGCGATGGAATTTGGTGGGCTAATAGTTTATATGATCACCAAGACTTAGCTATACGTTTAGTATATGGAAGTGGTGAAACTGTTGTTTATGAAACCAGAAGCAATGGCGAAGATGGTGATGTTTATACAACTTACGAAGGAACACTTAGCGTTGAAGATGATGACGCTAACGACACTCATACATTCTATGGAGTTGTAGAAGGCGAAGAAGAAGGTATTGCTTATGAGATTGATGCACCAGAAG
>JAQUWL010000004.1 GCA_028692875.1 Sulfurospirillaceae bacterium | reverse complement strand
AAGGTCGCTTATTTAGATTTCAAAGATTGAATTTAACATTTGTAATTTTAATGAACTTGAAGCTAAAGCCCTACTTTGGGTGCTTCTTTCTGGTCTTGTTCTCTCAAACAAGGACGAAATTATATACCTGCATTGCTTAAAAGGAGATTAAAAATGGGACCAGAAAAGGCTTATTCAACAAATGCTGGTCAATATTTTTCATTTATTGATTGTTAACAAATCTTCTTTATAATAATGTAATGCAAAATGTGCTCGTAATCTGTTTGTGCTTTAATTTTGATACAATTACGACCTTTGTATATTTTCACGGCATTAAAAATAAGGAGACAAAATGGGACTTTATGACAGAGACTATGTTCAACAAAGAGAACATGAGCAAGAAACTGGTTTTCAAGAGGTTTCTCGTGCCTCTTTATCAACATTTATAAAGCAAACGTATCAACTATTCGCAGCATCACTTTTAGCAGCAAGCGTTGGTGCTTATGTTGGAATTGGTATAGCAGCAACAGTGTCTAGTTGGTTTTGGGGGCTTGTAATTTTAGAGTTTGCTCTACTTTTTGGTCTATATATGGCAAAAAGAAAAGAGGGATTGAACTTTATTTTGCTTTTTGGCTTTACTTTTGTAAGTGGTCTAACCCTCGCTCCGCTACTCTCTTCAATACTCGGCATTAAGGGTGGAGCAAGTATCGTTGCCAATGCTTTCATACTTACAACAGTTGCATTTGGTGGTCTTTCCGTGTTTGCAATGAACACAAAAAGAGATTTTTCCGCAATGGGCAAAATGCTTTTTATAACCCTTATAGTTGTTGTTGTTGCTAGTCTAATCAACATCTTTTTTCATAGCCCCGTACTACAATTGGTAATCGCCAGCGTTAGCTCTATTTTGTTTAGTGCTTTTATCCTATACGATACACAAAACATCATCCGTGGTGCTTATGAAACTCCTATAGAGGGTGCTATTGCTCTGTATTTAGACTTTTTAAATCTTTTTGTGTCACTGCTTCAAATTTTAGGTATCTTGGGACGTGACGAATAAAGAACAGGGGATAACCTCCCCTGAAATTTACCGCATTGTTGATGCCAATCTAAACAGACTACGAGAGGGCATAAGAGTAGTTGAGGATATCTGTCGCTATCTCAACAATGACGAGAAACTCTCTAAAGCACTGAAAGAGCTTAGACACAAAGCAAGAGTTCCTAACTATAAAGACTTTCTTACATGTAGAGATGTGCAAACAGACCCTTTAAAGCAGACAACTCAGAGTGAAAAAAAACGCTCAAATATCGAAAGTATAATTTTGTCCAACATAAAAAGAGCACAAGAGAGTGCAAGGGTTTTAGAAGAGGTTCTAAAGCTTCAAAATACAGAACAAGCTGAGCTATTTAAGCAAATACGTTATGAACTTTATGATTTGGAGAAGAAGATTTTGCTGGAAGATAAAGAGGGATAAAAATCCCTCTTTAATTGTTTCCTAGCCTAATGGCTCATTTACTTTAATTTCACATTTACCGCTAGTATCGCACTTGATATTTGCATCAAAATACAACACTTTAGAAATGTCTAATTTGGCCTCTTCAAGCTTCATTCGAGCTTCCATGGCACGTCCACCTGTTGCACAATTGAAAATAATGACCTTTCCTTTAGGAAGTTTTGCATAAAACTCTTCGGCTTTCATTTTTCCAGCTTCCAAGTTAATCGCTCCCCCAATATGTCCGCTTGCGAACTCTGTCTCATTTCTAACATCCACAATCACAATATTTGCTGGAATTTTATTTGACATAATAGCTGTTTTTAGCCATTCACCATCAACCGTTCCTTCATCTGCTCCAAGTTTAACACCATCAATGGACGCATCTTTTTTAGGTGCTTCTGCCTTCACAGATTCTGCTTTTTTAGCACCAGCTGTTGTTTGGAGTTTTGCCTGTTTCCATGCTGGCAAACCACCTGCGTAGACACTTACTTTTTTATAGCCAAGCTCAAAAAGTTTATTGGCAACAACATGTGATTTATGGCATTCATATCCTGCACAAAATGTGATAATTGGAGTATTTTTATCAGCAGGAAAACGTCCCATCAATTTTGGCATATCTTCATCATTCATATAGATAGCGCCAGGAATAGATTCTTGTAATGTTTTAGCATATGGACGTGCATCAATTAAAAGAGCACCATTTTTCTTAAACGCACCCTCAACTACAGGCGTCCCTACTTCTAAATAACTTTTTGCTGCCCACTCAGGCTCGCCTGCTTGGTACAATTTCACATTGGTAAAACCTTTACTTTTCAAATGTCCTGCAACGATTGGGCTTTTTTCACAATCCCATCCGCCACAGTAAACAATAATTTCTTTATCTTTTGGTGTTTTATCAAGTTGCCCAATGTATTTGTCAATTTGTGTATCTGGAATATTCAAACTTGATGGAATAGTTCCACTCAAATATTTTGGATTCGGACGCGCATCAATCAAAAGCGCTTTTGCCCCACTTCTAGTTCCGTTACCTATTGCTGTTTTAGTATAAGCATAATCAACTACACTTAGCTTATGCTTTTCAATCAACTCTTTAAC
Organism: Sulfurospirillaceae bacterium; assembly: GCA_028692875.1. Taxonomy (GTDB): domain Bacteria; phylum Campylobacterota; class Campylobacteria; order Campylobacterales; family Sulfurospirillaceae; genus JAQUWL01. Next base: position 122,293 of record JAQUWL010000004.1, on the reverse strand, counting down.
ATGTGGAGTTGGTCCACTTGCCATTTGAGCAACTTTTGCCTCGGTTGCAGCACAACCACCTAAAATCAATCCCGCCACGAGAGTGACTACACTAATTATTTTAAACTTCATAAATTCTCCTTATAAAACTTTTATCTTAATGCTCTCTAACTTTTGAAACATCAAACACTTCATCTAAAAACTTATAGATAAATATCATAATACCAAATGAACCTATAACAATCAATATCTCTCCCATATGAGGCGCCACATAATTATAAGAATTGGAAATATCGTAAATATCATATTTCTCAAAACCAACCCCAAATCTATTTGTCATAGGATTTGCATTTCCACCGTAAACAAACAGATATCTTCCAACATACGCCCCAATAGCTACACAAACTGAAGCAATAATAGTCAGTGTATTTTTGCTCTCTTTAAAGATAAGCAAAAATGGTATCGTCATTGTTAATAAAATATATCCGCCAAAAAAAGCATATTTGAAAGGTCCAAACAACATTAAAAACGCCCACTCTTTATCAACATACAAGTAAGCAATAATTTCATAAAGTGCGAGCACGGAGATAAAAAACAACAGAGCCTTGCGAATAACCTCTATAAGCTCATGATAGTTTGGAAGATTTCGATATATCAATGCACTAAAAATACCCATAACACCCAAAGATGCGACAAATGCGGAGATAATAAAATAAAGTGTCAAAATAGGAAATTCTGTCCACAAATGTCTTGATGTGTTCATTGAAAATAATTTTGCTTGAATATAAAACTCAACAATATCCACAACAATGCTCAATACCAAAATCGCAAAAGAGACTTTCTTGACCAACTCTTTTTTGTTTGTAATAAGAAGATATATTTCAAACAATACAAATGGAATATAGATAGAATAAAGAGGCAACATCAACCACATACCAGCCCCAAAATTTGGGTCTTTAAACATCCAAAGCATGTTTAAAATATTTAAATCTGTTGCGATTGTAAATAGTCCCGCAAAAACAAATGCGAGTCCAAGCGTCATAAATGCGGCGGCTGTTTTTGCGATAACTTTTATGTTTAAAAGTTCCGCCAAAGCAACCAAAAAAATAATTCCGCTTCCAGTGTAAATCATATACATATAGTTTACGATAAAAAGCGTCCAAGGAACCTCTCTGGTTACCTCTCCCACATGACCAAAAACAGCATTTTTCATAGCCTCAATTAGAGCAGGGTTGGTCGGGTCTATACCTGAGGCATGAGCATTTGCAACAACACTAAAATATCGCTCTCCAATAACCTCGTAAATCCCAAAAAAACCTGCCAATATTAAAATATATGCCACAAACATTGTTTTGTTAAACAAAAGTTTAAAAAGAGGAATTTTATTTATTTCAAGTCCGCATATTAGGCATTTTTCCATTGTTTGCTCCTTCTTGCTTTTACCGTGTCATAAAGTGGTTTAAATGACTCCCATGTGTGAATCGTTGCACTATGAGAAATACTCTGTTTAGCATAAGCTTCGTCTTCTGGTACAAGATAAAAAAGCTTTGGTAGTGTTTTTTCTTTCTCTTTTTGAAAGAAAAACTTTCTAGCTTTCAACAGTTTTACCAAATCACTATTTTCATCATCCAAATCGCCAAACATCCTAACCTTTGTTGGACATGTAGCTTGACACGCTGTCATGCCAGTCTCTTCTATGCGGTGGTCGCAAAAAGTACATTTATCTACCGCAACCATTGTGTCATCAACAAACCTAGCATCATAAGGACAAGCCTCCATGCAACCTTTACACAAGATACACTTGTGAGGGTCAACCTTAACAATACCGCCCTTTGAAAAATGGCTGGCATTGGTCGGGCAAACATCAACACATGGGGCATCTAAACAGTGATTGCATTGTGATGGATAGAAGTTTGTAAAAGGCTTTCCAAAAACCTCTCCTTCAACCACACCTATCCAAATACGTTGCTTGTCAGCTCCGAGCTGAACACCATTTTCCTCTTTACATGCTATCTCGCACGCCTTACAATTAATACAATTTTGATAATCAAGTGCCATTGCGTAATTCATAATCACACCCTCCTAACATCTACGATAGTATCATGCATTACAGCACTTCCAAAAACAGGCTCAATAGTGTCTTCTATGATTTCGTTGTCGCTTGCACCATTTCTATAACCAAAAGTCAATCCTGTTGATTTTGCTCCAAATCCATGGACAAAAAATACTGCACAAGGGACAATTCTTGATGTTGGATAAGCTTTTATGCGAACCTTACCTACACTACTTGTTATCTCAACTTCATCGCCAAAATTTATCCCTTTTTTTAGAGCCTCTTTGTCATTTATCCATACATAATTTTCTTTCATAAGCTCCAAAAGCATGATGTTGTTTTGTGTGGCATTTTGAGTAAACTGAGCATGTCTTCCGCTAATAAGCTTAAACTTGCCTTCTGGAACATTCACATACTGTTCGTCTCTCCAAACAGGCATAGGATCAATTCCTTTTTTGCCCAAACTTCCCAAATAGCACTCTATCTTGCCATTTGGAGTTTTAAAACTTCGCTTTAACTCTGCAATATCTTCCATATTTACACATGTATCATGCAAAAACTTTTCAGGATCAAACTCTTCTTCAAGTTTCAGAACAGAATAGAAACGCTTGTCTTTCGGATAACACTCATAGGTGTTGTTATCTATTTTTTTGAAATACTCTTCCATGTGTGGATAATAAACACCTTTAGCCCTAAGAGTATTCCAAGCATCCTTGCCATAAACACTTACAACGGAGTGTTCATTTATTTTTTCCTGAGACTCCATAAAAGGCTCTGCTAAATCGTACCCATTTTCATCAAAAATATCTTCCTCGCTAGAGTCTTCTATCTCCTCTTGCAAATCCTCATCGTATTTTTTACTTATCTCAAACAGCGGTTTTGTGAGCTTTTGCCCCAATCCTCGCATAATTTCGTTAACCGGTTTTGTGTCATACATAGGCTCTATAACTTTTTGTCTTAAAACAATAGCAGGTTCACTTCCGCCAAAAGATTTGACAGGATCCTCTCTCTCAAGATATGTACATTCTGGCAAAATGACGTCCGCATACATTGCTGTATCACTAGGCATAGTATCAATAACAACAACTAGGTCTAGCTTCGTTAACATCTCTTTGGTTTTTGCAGTATTTGGAACAGATAGCATAGGATTTTGTTTGTACGCAAAAAGTCCTCTCATCGGGTAGGGAGTTCTTCCCTCGGCAATCATATTTCTCCATGCAATCCAAGAACCAGAACCTCCGATAATAGAAGCCTCTTTTTTCTCAATACGTGGCTGTGCATTTGCATAAACAGGGGAATTAACACTATGTCCACCCAAAGGAAGGTTTTTTCCAAATATAATACCACCCTTAAGGTCTATTCCTCCGCCTAGAGCCGTAAAAATTGCTTGAGCTCGACGAAGCTGAAAATCATTTTTCGCCCAAGTTGAACGACGTCCTTGATAGTATATAGCTTGCGGGGCATTTGCCATAAAATCTCTTGCTATTTTTTCAATCTCTCTAGCTGGTATTCCCGTAATCTTTTCCGCCCACTGAGGAGTATATTGGCTTTCTAAAATATGTTTTTCATACTTATCAAAGTCCGAAAAGTTTTTTGCCACATAGCGTCTATTGTAGATTTTTTCACTAATTGCCACATAAGTAAGTGCCAAAACAAATGCCAAATCTGTTCCTGGCTTAATTGGCAAATAGGTATCAGCATGTACTGCTGTGTTGGTATAGCGAGGATCAACCACAACTAGCTTTGCTCCTCTGCCTCTGGTTCTTTTAAATAGATCCATTGTGTCTGGGGTCAATATCGCCTCGGCTCTATTGGCACCTGCCATAATGACATATTTTGCATTTTCCAAGTCCGCTTGACCGTATCCACCGATAGTTAGAGCATATCCCGAGATGGCGGTTTGCAAACAGATTGAAGAGTGATTTACAAAATTTGAAGAGCCAAATTTATCAGACATAAATACTTGAAAAGTATGCTCTGCCATTCCCTCTCCAGCACAATATCCTATACAAGAGCGGTTGTCCTTCTCTTCGTCTAAAATTTTTACCAATTTATCTTTGATATATTCATATGCCTCATCCCATGTGGCTCTTTTGTATTTTCCATCTCCCCTCTCGCCTGTTCTTATTAGAGGATATTTAAGTCTATCTGGGTCATACAAAGCATGGATGCCTGCCACACCTCTAGCACACAACATACTTCTTGATTTTGGAAAATAAGGGTTTGGATCCAATTTTGTTACAATTCCATTTTTTACAGACGCCAATGCCGCACACTTGTTTACACACATTTCGCAAACCGTAGGAATGGTTTTTGTTAAAGACTCTTTTTGGTTTTTCTTCTTTTCATCATTAGCCATGACGGATGTAACGCCAACAGAAGTCGCACTTGCTACACTCAAAGCAACGGTTCCTTGAAGAAATCTCCTTCTTGAGATCTCGACTTTCATCTCTCCTCCTTTTTCAAATCTTTCTATTGCTTAAGCTTAAGGCTCCACAAAAACTATCCCCCAAGCAATTTGATACCGCTATTGTAATTTTGAAATCTTATATCAATATTAAAAAAACAAATAAGTATAACTCAAATAAATAATTATATTCACAAAACACCAAACTTTGGGGGGCAAAAATTTTTTACTTAAATATGCAAATCAGAGAAATTTTTCTCTTTTTAGGTAAATATTAGTGAACCTTTTTTGCAAAAAAGTTAAAAAATAGTATAAAAGAATATAAAATATTAGTTTTTTGGCTTAAGCTTGGTAGATATAAAACTAAGCAAACGAGATATTTTTGAGACCTTTAGAGCGGTTTTCCCCAAATAAATAACACTTCAAATTCAAGATAATCAAGGGGATAGTCTCTTATTAAGGCACGCATTTGAGAAACACTTAACCGTTTGGTGCCACCACTAACTCCACTTTTTTTCATATAGCGAAAAGCAATAATTGTATCGTCAAAGGGGAGTCTAAAAGTTTTTACCTCGTAGGTAAAAGTAAAATATTTTTTAAAAACCTCAATCAAAAAATTAGAAGATGGTAAAAAAGTATTTAAGTTTGCACATCTCCTAACTTGCTCAAATGTTCCCTCTGTAAAAATTGCAAAAGCTCCATATTTACACACATTGGTGCATAATTTTACAATTTCCTCGATATTTTTGGACCATTGAAGAGCTGATGACGAAACAACCAAATCAAAAATATCCTCGGATTTTACCATATTATGTAAAACTTGAGAGTCAAAATCCTCGCAAATCAACTTCGCGCATTTATCTTTTGGATGTCTTTGCAACATTTGAGATGAGTTGTCCACTGCCACAAAAGCATCTAGCTCCCATGCCACGTTTCTATAAATCTCTCCCGTGCCACAGCCTAAATCTAAAATCTTTTTGGGATGAAAATCTATCTTTTGTAGAAGGTATGACGCTACTTGCTTTTGAACATCCGTGTGTGCATCATACGAATCAGCTCTTCTGGAGAACTCTCTTACATGCTGGGACTCTCTATCCACTTAAACTCTTTCTGCGATAAATTATGTCTTTAACGATTGTTTTAATATTTTTTGGATACAATCATCGATTATACTTCATTTTATATAAAAAGGAAATTTAATATGACCGGCATTTTATTGGTCTCACAGTTTATACTTGCGGGAATTTTAACAGTAGCGGTATTGCTACAAAAAAGCTCTTCCATAGGTCTTGGTGCCTACAGCGGAAGCAATGAGTCACTTTTTGGCGCAAAGGGTCCAGCTGGATTTTTAGCAAAATTCACATTTATTATAGGATTTATTTTTATCCTTAATACTCTAGCGTTGGGATATTTTTACAATCAAGATAAAAAAGTATCTTTAGCTGAAGATATAAAAATTGAAAAAAGCGTTGTTCCTAGCTCGCCAGAAACACCAGTAGCACCATCTGCACCGAGCGCACCAACCACAAAATAAGCCATGAAGATTTTCCTGCTATCCCTTTTGACGGTCACTACAATATGGGCAGATGCCCATATCTTTGTATATCATCGATTTGGCGATAGCAGGCACCCATCAACAAACACATCTATCGAAGAGCTTAGAAAAGAGTTCGATTACTTCAAGCAAAACGGCTATGAAGTTGTTCCTTTATCTAAACTTGTAGAAACTATAAAGAAAAAAGAGAGCGTTCCCGATAATTGGGTGGTTCTTACCATTGATGACAACTATAAAAGTTTTTATCAAAACGGCTTGAGCGTTTTTAAAGAGTACGGATACCCATTCTCTCTTTTTGTGTACGTGGGAGCGGTTGATAAAAAATACTCTGATTTTACTACATGGGAAGAGCTTAAAGAGATAGGAAAATATGGCTCACTTGAGTTTCACTCTTACGGACACGAACACATGACGCAAATAAGCGATGAGCAAATCAGACAAGACTTTGAAAAGGGATTGAATTTATTTGAAAAAAATCTTGGCATCAAGCCCAAATACTTCTCTTATCCTTACGGCGAATTTAACGAGCGAGTAAAAGAGATAAGCAAAAACTATGGCTTTGAAGCTATTGTAAACCAAAATACAGGTGCTATCGCCCATTTTAGCGACCCATATGACTTGGATAGATGTGCTCTTGTTGGTGAAACAAACCTTCAAAAATACCTAAAATACAAGGCTTTAGATGCCCAATGGATAGAGCCTAAAGAGTATCCAAAAGATGATATACTCTTACATGTAAAGGTAAAATTTAACAATCCAACCAAGCATGGAGGAGTCTATCTTAGTGGACACGGTTATCGAGATGTGGCGGTCATAAATAACGAATTAAACGTAAAAATGGATAAAAAATTGACTCAAGAACGCTCAAGGATTATGGTATCCTCGGGCAATAAAATTTCTACAAAACTACTTATAAAGGATACATATGGAACTCACTAAAATATATGCTGACCAAAAAGAGCATATCGAAAAAAGCATCGCATCACTAAAGAGAGATTTTTTGACTATTCGCACTGGAAAAGTAACCACATCTATTTTGGATAACATACATGTAGATTACTACGGAACACCTACTGCACTAAATCAAGTAGCAACCGTTTTGGCAACAGATGCAACAACTATCACTATTACGCCTTGGGAAAAAAAGCTGGTTAAGGACATTGAAAAAGCTATCGCATCTGCAAATATCGGAGTTAATCCAAATAACGATGGAGAAGCAGTAAAACTATTTTTTCCTCCAATGACAACTGAACAACGTAAAGAGGGTGCAAAACAAGCCAAAGTTATGGGAGACAAATCAAAAATAGTTATTCGCAATATCCGAAAAGACGCAAACGATGAGATTAAGAAATTGGAAAAAGATAAACTTATAACAGAAGACCAATCCAAAAAAGCACACGATGAAGTACAAAAAATTACTGATGATGCGGTAAAAAAAGTTGATACGTTAGTCACTGAAAAAGAAGCTGAATTGCTCAAGATATAAGAATATACAAATGAAAATCGAAAAAATTTATAAAAAAGCCGATGCTTACCTTGAGGGTCATTTTCTTCTTAGTAGTGGCAAACACTCTCAATACTATCTGCAAAGCGCAAAAGTTTTAGAAGACCCAAAAGTAGCTGGAAAACTAGCCAAAGCCCTAGCCAAAATGATACACAAATCAGATATACAAGCCGACACAGTTTGCGCTCCTGCTCTTGGAGGCATACTGGCTGGGTATGAGCTTGCTCGTGCATTAAAAATACGCTCTATTTTTGCAGAAAGAGTTGATGGCAAGATGGCTATAAGAAGAGGTTTTGAAGTCAAAAAAGGTGAGCGGTTTATCATTTGCGAAGATATTATAACAACGGGTGGCTCGGCACTTGAAGCTGCGAGCGCTATAGAAAACGCTGGCGGTATTGTAGTTGCATTTGCAGCACTTGCAAACAGAGGTTTTTGTAAACGTGCAGGCTCATCTCAAGAGGCAAAGCCTACATGTAAGCTCCCAAATGATGTTCCATTTTTTGCACTGGATGACTTTGAATTTGAGATTTATGAACCACAAATGTGTCCGCTGTGTAAGGCAGGAAGCATAGCCTATAAACCCGGCAGTAGAGGCAACTAAATATCTATGCGATGGAGAGAGACTAAAAAAGGCACAAGCTCAAAAAAAGACAAACACTCTTTTTTGCCCATAGAATACGCAACTGTCAAACAAAGGCTGAAAGCCTTTATAACAGATTCATTTATGATTTTGATGCCGATTTTGTATATTGTTTTTTATGTTATTATGGGCTCTAGAGAGGTATTTGAGGCCCATAAACTAAGTGGATGGCTTTATATTTTACTATCTTACTATCTCATCACAACTCTTTTTTATACCTTCAAATCGCAAACTCCTGGATACAAATCGTATGGTCTAAAACTTGTTGATGTTTCGTCGTTGCAAAAACCTTCATTCTTTCAAATAACAACAAGATACGCTATTTTTATCTTCTCGTGTGCCATTTTTCCACTACTTTTTGTCTCTTTGTTAAAAAAAAATAGACAAAGTCTTTGGGACACACTGTCAAAAACCGCCGTTATTTTAGAAAAATAGATGATTTTATTTTCTATATCAAGTTTCTTCTTTTTCTATTTTACTGTTGTTGGTGTTTATGTTATTTTTATGCCAAAAATTCTTCAAAACCTCAACTATACCTCTTTACAAATCGGCATTATCTTTGCCATTGCACCTTTGATGCGGTTCATAATCCCTTTTCTTTTTTTAAAACTTATAAAACTAACACGAAATGTTTTTTACATAGCTCTTCTGATATCAATTTTTTCAGTCTCTTTGTTCTATGTAAGTATTGAAAATTTTTATCTATTTGCTATACCAAACCTTATTTTTGGCGGATCACTCGGATTGATACTGCCATACATAGAAACTTATGCGATGGAACATCTCAAAAAAGAGCGTTTCGGCAGATCTAGACTTTTTGGCTCCATCGGATTTATGCTTATCGGTATCGTTTTGGCAAAACATTTGGAAAACTATGAAAACGGGCTTCATTTCCTTCTTGGAGGAATTGTATTATGTGCCATATTTGGGATTTTAGTTACACAAAACAACCCAACCCTAAAAGCAGAAGCACCAAAAGAAGATGACATTTTTCTACTAAGCAAAGCCAAATACTTTTGGGTAAGTATGTTTTTTATGCAGGTAAGTTTTGGTGCTTTTTATAACTTTTTTACCATTTACGAAACCGACCATGGCATCTCACTGGAAATAGTTAGCTACCTATGGGCATTTGGAGTAATTTGCGAAATTGCCCTTTTTTACTTTCAAGCACCATTTTTACGCAATATAAATCTTTTGAGTCTTATGAAAATCGCCGTTACAATGACGATAATAAGATGGTTAATGCTCTTTTGTTTCCCAGATACTCTATTTGTCTCTTTTGCTTCACAATCCCTTCACGCATTTAGTTTTGCTCTTCATCACACTGCCGCAATTAGCTTTTTGTATACACTCTATGCCAATAAAAAACTTGCTACACAGTTTTATTATGGTTTCTCGTTCGGGCTAGGTGGATTTGTTGGAGCGTTACTGGCTGGATATTTTTACGGTCCGTATCTATATCTTTATGCCTCTATCGTAGCTGGACTCTCTCTTTGGGCACTTTTTTTCAAAAAATAGTATAATACTTTTTCATTAACTCCAACTAAGGTTTTGCAATGAAGTTATTTATATTATTTTCTATTCTTATGGGTTATTTGTTTGCCTCGGACTTTGATGATGCTCAAAAACTCTTTGAACAAAAGTCGTACATCAAGGCGTACAGCAAGTTTTTTGCACTTTTGGAAAAAGAGCCTACAAATCCAAAATATTCTTTACATGTAGCACGTTGTCAGTTTGCACTCGGAGAGTATAGTGCGAGCGAAGAGACTCTAAAACCTTTGGTCGAGCAAGGCTTAAAAGACAAAGAGATACTGCTAGCCTATAGCAAATCACTTTATGCACAAAAAAAATACGATAAAGCTCAAGCAATACTAGCAACACTTGATGATAGCGAAAGCAAAGCACTACTGTCATCACTTAAAGATAGTTCCAAAATTCACCATTTTTCAGGTGCGATTTCATTTGGAATCTCTTATGACGACAACGTCAAAAACAACACACATCTTGAAACAACACCTTATGCTGGTGCACTCTTAAGAAACGATACCAACAAATACGAAGACGTATCACATCAGCAGATGTTGTTCTTTAAACACACATACGATATGCCAGATTTTCAAAACATCATATGGCAAAATTCGGCTTTGATTTTCAACAAAACCCTTCTTGAGTATAGTGAAGAAAATGTGGTTTTTGGCTCACTTCGCACTGGTCCGATATATCAAAAAGGCGACTACACGTTTGGTGTAAATGCTGTTTATGACAGGCTTTTTTATGGCTCTGAAGATTATTTGTATGCCTATGGTGTCGGCATAAACCTTCAAAAAATCCTTACAAATTACCTTTTTGGATACACTAACGTAGAGTACAAGCAAAGAAAATACAACCAACTCTCAGACTCACCCAAAGATGCTGATAGATTGTCTATTGGTATAGGACTTGGGCATATCATCAGTCCGAAAGATTTTATGAACTACTCTTTGACAAGAACGCAAGATACTAAAGATGGCGGAACTAGGATTGATATTAGCAAAACAGGTTGGAATTATGAGATATCTTACGCAAGAGTACTCACACAAGATATGAAACTGCAAACAAAATTTGGCTATGAATCAATCGCATATGCGGACAAAGACCCAAATCTTAGCGAGAGAGAGGATGTAAGATTAAATCTCTCTGTTGGAGTGAGTAAAAATATTGATAAAGACTTAGTTGCATCCATAAACTACAACTTTACAGACAATGACTCCAATATCAATGCATACAGTTATCAAAAAAACAATGTCACATTGACTTTGTCTAAAAGCTTTTAGGGAGCAATGGAATGAAAAAAATATATTTAATACTCTTTATGCTTGGCTTGTCGGCTAGTACACTTTTTGCAAGTGTTGCGACATTTACAGATATCAAAGGCGAAGTAACTGTTTTGAGAAAAAATAGTCCAATAGAAGCGATAAAAAATGGCTCTTTAGAAGAAAAAGATATCGTACAAACATCCAAAGAGGGTGCCGCAAAGATAGCATTTCAGGACAATACAACGATTACGCTTGGCAAAGAGACAATTTTCAAAATCGAAGAGTATCTCTTTGAAGATGGAAAATCAAAAACAAATCTCAAAATCACAGAAGGTGTCTTTCGTGCGGTAACTGGAGAGATAGGCAAAATAAATCCTGATAAGTTTAAACTCCATACAAGAAATGCAACCATAGGCATCAGAGGAACAGAGATACTCGGCTTTGTAAGTGAAGAGCAAGATATCATAGAGTGTTTAAAAGGCATTATTGAAGTTTGCAATGAAAAAGGATGTGAAGAGGTAAAAGAGGGAAAATTTACCATTGTTAAAAAAGGATTTGCTCCTAAGCGCTCTATGGACAAAGATAAAAAAGATAAAAAAACCAAAAAACCAAATCCTCAAAGTGGCTCTAGCGAGGATACAACATCTGAAACATCATCATCTCAAGATGATGGAGATACTACAACAACACCTCAAGAGGAAAACTCTATTATTAATGTTAGTAGCGAACTCTCCAATGAAACTCTTTTGGAAAATCAACCCCCTATTGGAGAAAATGGGCTGACACAAACTCCAGAATCAGTCATTCAAGGCTATATAGATGCTATAGATCCTACGGTTACCGCTCAATACCTTGGTTCTGTTGGCAATGCCACAAAAGATGGATCTTCCGTAACTGGAGGAGCGGTGGATTTTATGTTTAGCTTTGGGGATCAAACATACGAAGGAACATTTGTCATAGATGACAATAATTTTAATGTAATAAATGCACCGATAACTACAAGTGGTTTTAGTGCGGCAGCTGCCAATATAAATGATGGTGTATATAATATGGCTTCTGGCGGCATAACAAATGGAAAGTTTTATGGCTCTGGAGCTGAAACAATCGGTGGAAATATCAATGTCACAACAGATATGATAACGGGTTCCGTTCATAACTACACAGGAACGATTTCTGCCACAAAAGTACCATGAGAAAATACCAGCAACTTTTCATAGAATCTTTTATCGCCCTCGCACTATTTGCGGGGGCTTCTTACATGTACATCAACGAAGTAGCTATTTTTTCCAATATAAATAAAAAACTAACCGACCTATTTTTTCATATCCGAGGATTTGAGCCAGCAAGTCAAGATATCGTTATTGTCGATATTGACGAAAAAAGTTTACGCCAGCTGGGTCAGTGGCCATGGTCTAGAGATACAGTTGCAACTCTTTTAAACAATATGACTCAAGCGCAAGTGGGAGTTATCGGCTTAGATATCGTCTTTGCCGAAAGCGACAATAGTTCTCCTAAAAAAGTGTTTCAAAAACTTAAAATGCCTTATGAAAAGGCTATTGATTATGATGAGATTTTGGCCAATACTTTTGCAACAACACCAACCATTTCTGGCTATACTTTTGACTTTGAGACAACCACCAAAAGAGGAGATGTGCCAAATATCCCTGCCATCATCATCGAAAAAGACAAAGAAAATAACGATTTTCTACCTCAAGCCAAAGGCATCATTGCCAATATTCCGCTTTTGCAAAATGCTTCATATTCGAGTGGTTTTTTCAACACCATACCCGATGAAGATGGCATAGTTCGCAGTGTTCCTCTTTTAATCTCATATGAAAACCAAACCTTCCCCTCTTTGAGTCTTGAGATACTTAGAGCCATCACTGGAGCTAAAAAAATTGTTGTAAACTATACAAGCGTGGGAGTTGACTCTATCGTTTTGGGGGACATCGTTATCCCAACAGACCGCTTTGGAAGGCTACTTGTAAACTATCGAGGCTATGCAAAATCATACACCTACCTATCCGCAGTTGATGTTTACAAAAACAACTTTGACAAAAGCGTACTTGAGGGAAAAGTAGCCATCATCGGCACATCAGCTAGTGGGCTTTTGGATTTGAGAGCTACCCCTTATGAAAATATTTATCCAGGGGTTGAAGTCCACGCTACGGCTATCGACAATGTTTTAAACCAAGATTTTATCCACAAGCCAGCATGGGTAGAATCGGCTGATTTGGCACTTTTGCTAACACTTATAATCATAATTACCCTAGCCTCTTATCTAGCAGGTCCCATACTTTCAGCATTTATTACCATCTGCTGTATATATGGTTTTTTACACTACGCATACTCTCTTTTGCTTAGCAAAGGTATCTTACTAAATATCATCTATCCATTTGTTTCGGCGATACTTTTGTATCTTTTTTTGACACTGATACACTACATCGCGGAGTCAAAACAAAAAGAGCTTATCAAGGCAAAATTTGCCAAAAAAGTATCAAAAGCCGTTGCTGATAGCCTTATCAAGCAAGGCGATAAAGGTATTTTGGAGGGCAAAGAGCGTGAGATTACTATATTTTTTAGCGATATTCGAGGCTTTACGAGCATATCTGAGAAAATAGGCTCGCCAAAGAAATTGATTGATTTTCTAAATCAGTACATGACACCGATGAGCGATATTATCATAAAAAAAGAGGGAACTATCGACAAGTTTATAGGCGATGCTATTATGGCGTATTGGAATGCTCCTCTTGATGTGCCAGAACATGCAAACAAAGCACTCGATGTATCGATTGAGCAGTTTAAAAAACTAGAAGAGCTAAATAAAATATTTGCGAAACAAAATCTACCAGCTATTGATATTGGCATAGGACTAAATAGCGGAATGGCAGTTGTTGGAGAGATGGGCTCGGAGGGAAGAAGCGACTATACCGTTATCGGCGACACGATAAATCTAGGCTCAAGATTGGAGAGCCTATGCAAGCAGTACGGAGCAAAAATTATTTTAAGCCAATACACAAAACAGAAACTAAAAGAGCCAAGCAGATATATTTTTAGGGAACTAGACTGCGTAAGAGTCAAAGGCAAGCAAGAGCCTATTTTTATCTATGAATGTTTAGGAACAAAGGATTTTGAGCTTGTAAAGTTTGACGAGAAAGAGCTCTACGAAGAGGCTTTGGGCGCCTACAAGCGTGGCGATTTTGCTTTGGCATTTGAGAGTTTTAAAACACTTGCAAACACATATAAGGCAAAATTGTATACACTATACATGGAGCGATGCGAACACTATCTCAAATCTCCGCCTACGGATTTTGATGGTGTTTTTACCTTTACGACAAAATAAATAGTAGTTACATGTAAGAAAGTGAGGAATAAAATGGATACCGTAAAATTTTTGGGAGCCTCTGGGGGAAGAGATGCGAAACACTTTTCAACCTGCATCCAAGTAGCGGAAAATATAGTTATAGATGCTGGAAATATAGTTAATGCTCTAGGCAGTAGTGCAAAAGATATAGACCACATCTTCCTTACTCATGCCCATCTCGACCACATAATAGATATAGCCTTTTTGATAGATAATTTTTTTGCTTCAAGGGAAAATGAGCTATGCATTTATGGGCTAAAAGATACTCTTAGCTCACTTAAAGAGCATATTTTTAACTGGCAAATTTGGCCTGATTTTAGTGAGCTCTACCTCATCAAAGAAAATAAAAAATCTGTAAAATTTATTCCGATAAAATACAACCAAACCTACACAATAAACGGTGTTTCACTCACACCTTTCAAGTCAAACCACACTGTTGCATGTTGCGGATATGTTGTCGAAAAAAACTCAAATGCACTTCTTTTCTCCTCAGATACATATAAAAATAAAAAGATATGGGACATCGTTAATGAAAATCAAAAAATAAAATCCCTTGTCATTGATGTCTCATTTCCTTCAAAATTTGAGCATATCGCCCACAAAAGCAAGCACCTTACACCAAAACTTCTTAAAATGGAGCTAAAAAAACTTCATAGAAACGATGTGCAAATCTATGTAAATCATATCAAACCTAGTTATGAAAGCATAGTTATCGAAGAGCTAGAAAAGATGGGGATAAGCCAAAAAAATATCTTGCGAGGTGGCGAAGAGCTAGAGCTAGAAAGCGGAAAAGTCATATCGTATGAAGAGCCAACCATAGACTACACGGAACAGATTAAAAAACTCAATCAAATAGGCATAGCACTATCTGCGCAAAACAATCTTGAAGAGCTTTTGGAGATGATAGTGAAAGAGGCAAGACATTTGGCTGGGGCTGATGGCGGAACTCTTTACATGTTGGATGAAAAAAATCACAAACTCAACTTCACGGTAGCTCAAACGAAATCGCTCAATATCTACATGGGTGGTCGTGGCGATAAAATATCGTGGCCTCCGCTACCTCTATACCTTGAAAACAGTCAACCAAATACCCAAATGGTTGCGGCATTGTGCGCACTTGAAGATAAAGTCATAAATATCCCAGATGTTTATGAAGCCAAAGGATTTTGTTTTGATGGCACTAAAAATTTTGATAAAAACACAGGCTATCGTTCAAAATCCATGCTTGTCGTGCCACTAAAAAACCATAAAAAGAAGATTATTGGAGTTTTGCAACTTATCAACAAAACCGACAATACTACAAAAACGATAGGTGCATTTAACCAAGATGATGAAGATTTAACGCTCTCTTTAGGCTCTCAAGCTGCCATCGCCATCACAAATGCTCATCTCATCGCAGATTTGGAAAATCTACTTGAGGCATTTTTGAAAAGTATCATCTATGCTATCGGTCAAAAATCTCCTTATACCGCAGGGCATATCCAAAGAATGGTAGAGCTTAGTGTTATGATGAGTGAAGCCATAAATCAGGACGAGAATACATTTAAAGATAAAAAATTCTCAAGTGAGCAGATAAAGCAGATAAATTTTGCAGCCCTTATGCACGACATCGGAAAGCTCGCAACTCCAGAGCAAGTGGTCGATAAAAAAACGAAGTTAGAGACGATTTTTGACCGTATAAATCTCGTAGAAGCACAGGCTGAGATTATCAAAAAAGAGGCTTACATAGAGTTTTTAGAAGCCAAGATAGAAGATATTCACAACGAAAAAGAGATAGAAAAAGCAGAAAAAATCTATAAAGAAAAGATGGCCATAGTTGATGAAGCACTTGAGTTAATTCGCTCTAGCAACAAAGGAGCAGAGTTTTTTCCAAATGAAAAAGTGGATAGGATAACAAAAATTTTGCGTGAACCAATAGTTGTCAAGGGCAAAGAGTTTTATTTGATAGATGCGGACGAAGCACTCAATCTTAGCGTACAAAAAGGCACCCTTACAGACGAGCAGAGAGCTATCATCAATAAACATGCCGACATAAGTGTCAGCATCTTAAACAAACTTCCATTTCCTGAAAAATTTGCAAGAATTCCTGAGATTTCGGGCTCTCATCACGAAAAAATAAATGGCAAAGGATATCCTTTGGGACTTAGCGGGGATGAGATTTCATTTGAGGCAAGAATTTTGGCAATTGCAGATGTATTTGAAGCACTTACGGCAAGCGACAGACCGTACAAAGAGGCAAACAAACTCTCAACTGCGATGAAAATATTATATTTTATGGCAAAAGATGGGGAACTGGACAAGGAGTTGGTCAGATTTTTCTACACCTCTGGCTTATATCTTAAGTATGCAGAAAAGTGGCTAAAAAGAGAAAATATCGACGAAGTAACAGTCGATTTTAACTCTTTATAAATCCCTAGGGTGCTAGAACAAAATTTCTAAAATATACCGCCTCTATACGATAACCAAAATTATCGTACAGCATCGTAATAATCTCTTTTTTGTACTCCTCTTTTCCTTGCTCACTCATAAGTTTGTCCGCATCAAGCTTTGAAGTGTAATTTAAAATAAGAGTTCTAACTTGTTGCATATTATTCATAAGATCCTCTTTTTGATCTTTGTCTCTCATCTCAAACGACATATCAACTTTTACATATTTAAATTTTTTACCCCTTGTATTAACCAATATTTTATCCATTCTGGCTTCCATTGGGTCTGTGCTAATATCATTTACCTTTGCCTTTGAAAAGCTACTTGCTTGTTTATTGCCATAGAAAAAAACATCGACAATAACATATATTAAAACAACGGATAAAAAAACAGATAAAGCAATTTTAAAAATTCTAGAATCCATGATAACCCTTTATTCTTTACTCCAGACTCTAGTATTGAGTCTAAATTCTTCAACGATACCCACAAACATCTCCATCATCTCAAAATAACCCTTAATCTGACCAAATTCAAGTAAAGATTTGTAAATTACTGGCTCAAAAAGCTCTTTTCGGTAATCAACAGCCACATAAATTTTTGAATCAATAAAGCTAATATAGACATTTTTGTGTGTCTTTTTTTTAAAATTTAATATGCGTTCCATCATCGAATGCGACAAAATATAGTGACTCTCTATCTGCTCACCATATACTACAAACTCTTTCTCAAACTCTGGGTCATCCATCTTCACAAGCTTACCTTTGCTTTTTCCAAGGCTTTGCATCCAACTTCCGATGCCACCAAAAACCCTCTGTGCAAAATCAGGCAACACAACAGTTTTTCCATTAAAATCTTTATGAAAATCGGCTATAAAAAAGAGTCCTTGAAAGATAGTATGCCAATGAGTTTTGCCATCTTTATCTTTCGTTTCGTACTCAGTATGTATATCGGAAAATTTGATAGAGGTTTTATCTAACATGCCACTTACCAAATCATCTCCACGATATCTGTCGTAGGATTTGGTAAAGAGCATACTTTTGGTATATTCATCCTCACTTATTTTGCCATTTTTGTCATATTGAAGTGACTTGTCAACAAAATGGACAATTTTTTCTATGATTTGGTCTTTAAAAAGTGACTTAAAGCCTGCAACTT
This sequence comes from Sulfurospirillaceae bacterium, assembly GCA_028692875.1. Taxonomy (GTDB): domain Bacteria; phylum Campylobacterota; class Campylobacteria; order Campylobacterales; family Sulfurospirillaceae; genus JAQUWL01. The sequence goes on along the minus strand of JAQUWL010000004.1, from coordinate 104,414 downwards.
CATTGCGGTATAAAAAGCCAAAAACAAGTGTTCCTAAAAAAACATTTAAAACTAAAAGCTCAAAACCTTTCATTACATTTAAGGAAGATAGTATCCACATAAAGATGAAGCAAAACAGACAAATATACATAGCGTAACGCTTAAGATTGCCATAAATCCTTATTCTATTTTGCTCTAAAGCCTTCAAATCCTCATACATATTCCCATAATAGTAATCCATCATCGAGGATAACTGAGTAGACATCGGTTTTTATTTTTGAAATAGATTTTTCACGTCCACGTTGGCACGCTCTTGCTCAAGGCTCTCAAACACTTTTTTGCGTGTGTAGTTCATCATGCCAGCCAAAATGTTTGTTGGAAACATCTCTATCGCATTGTTATAGTCGGTTACGCTTTGGTTGTAAGCTCGCCTTGCTGCTGATATTTGCTCTTCAAGCTCACTAAGTGTGTGCTGAAGATGAAGAAAATTTTGATTCGCTTTTAGATCAGGGTAATTTTCAACAGAAACCATCAAACCACCTAGCATCTTAGAAAAAGTGGCATCAAGCTCCATTTTAGCCTCACTGCTAAGTCCACCTTGCAAAGCTTGTGAACGCAAGGCGGTAATTTTTTCTAGAGTTGTCTTTTCGTGAACCATATACTCTTGCACGGAAGCAACTAGATTTGGGAGAAGGTCATAGCGTTTTTTAAGTACAGCATCCAAGCCAGCAAAAATATTTTCAACTTGGTTTTTCTTGGCCACTAAAGTATTGTAAAGAACTACAACTATTAGAGCGATAACGCCTATTACGATAAGAAACGCTAACATAATCTTCTCCTGTGTTTTATCTGCTCATTCTCTTTCGCTGAGTTGGATCAAGGAATTTTTTACGAATTCTAATGTTGATAGGCGTAACCTCAACCAATTCATCATTTTCAATCCACTCCAACGCCAACTCTAGGTTCATCTTTCTTGGCGGAACAAGCTTGATAGCCTCATCCGCACCACTACTTCTTACGTTGCTTTGAGCCTTTCCTTTGATAGGATTGACATCCAAATCATTTGGACGAGAATGCTCTCCAATAATCATGCCAGAGTAAACTTTTACTTGTGCATCAATAAATAGTGAACCTCTCTCTTGCAAACTAAAGAGTGAATATCCCATCGCTGTTCCTGTCTCCATAGATGTCAAAGCACCATTTTTACGATGCTCAACTTCGCCACTAAAAGGACGGAACTCTAAAAATGAGTGGTTCATGACACCCTCGCCTTTGGTGTCAGTCAAAAACTGACCACGAAATCCGATAAGTCCTCGTGCTGGAATCTCAAACTCAATCCTAGTTTGTCCATCACCTGTAGGATTCATCGCCTTCATCTCAGCTTTTTTGCGACCCAATTTTTCGATAACAGTACCTGTAAATTCATCAGGAACATCTACAACAAGATGCTCAAAAGGCTCCATTTTAACGCCATTTTCCTCTTTTGTGATAACCTCTGGACGACCTAGTGAAAACTCAAATCCTTCTCGACGCATATTTTCCGCCAAAATCGTGATTTGAAGCTCTCCACGTCCTGAAACTTTAAATTTTCCCTCACCTGCATTTTCATAACGCATGGCGATATTGGTTTTCATCTCTGACTCTAAACGCTCATTGAGTTTATTTGAAGTAACATATTTGCCATCAAGTCCAGCAAAAGGAGAGTCATTTACACCAAAAACAACTGATAGGGTCGGCTCTTCGATATGCAATGGATCAAGTGGCATTGGGTTATTTGGATCAACCAAACTGTCTCCAACGTCAAGGGTTTCAAAACCAGCAACTGCTACGATATCTCCACTTTCTGCCTCATTGATATCAATACGCTCAAGCCCATGAAAACCAATTAATTTTGATATACGTCCACGTATTTGTTCTCCATCTGCTTTTGCCAACATAACTGTTTCATTCTTTTTGATACGACCATTGAAGATACGTGCGATGCCAATTTTGCCGACATAGTTATCGTAATCTAGTGTAAATACTTGCAACTGAAGTGGATTTTCAGGTGAACCAGTAGGCTTCTTAACTGTTCTAACAATTGTCTCAAATAGAGGCTCAAGATTTAGATTTTCATCTGCAATCTCATACTTTGCATATCCCTCTTTAGCAGCTGCATAAACGATAGGAAATTCTAACTGTTCATCATTTGCACCCAATGCAACAAGTAAGTCAAACACCTCATTTACAACTCTCTCAGGGTCTGCAGCTGGTTTGTCTATCTTGTTGACAACAACAATAGGACAAAGTCCCAACCCTAAAGCTTTTTTAACTACAAATTTGGTTTGTGGCATAACGCCTTCTTGTGCATCAACCAACAATAAAACACCATCTACCATCTTCAAAACACGCTCAACCTCGCCACCAAAATCGGCGTGACCTGGAGTGTCGATAATGTTAATCTTTGTATCTTTATAGCGAATTGCTGTATTTTTCGACAAAATCGTAATGCCTCTCTCTTTTTCAAGGTCATTGCTATCCATCGCTCGCTCTTCTACTTTTTGGTGCGCAGTATATGTTCCTGATTGTTTTAATAACTCATCAACTAATGTGGTTTTGCCGTGGTCAACGTGTGCTATAACGGCAATATTTCTAAACTCTTGCAAAAAAATCTCCTCAAGTTTGTGCATCTTGGCGCACTTTTGTATCATCTTATTTAACCTATGTGTCTAAAATATTGTTTGATTTTTGAATCGACATATTTCACAGAAGTATCTAGACAGGTCACATTATATCAAATTATTGCTGTTTTTAAGTCTACCAACGTGGAACAAATATTGCTTTTTGATGAAGTAGTCTTATAGATTTTTAAAGGCAATAACTATGAAAAATATCGTTTCAACACAAACAGCAGAGAGTCCGCTAAGCTTGGCGCCGACTAAAAATGCAAAAACAACAGACAAAGAGAGTTCTACAACTAAAAATTTTATATCTATTTTGTTTTCGGAGCTTATAAATAAACTTGAAAACTCAAAAACGACCGAAAAAAGCACCAAAGAGGAGACAAAAGAGGAGTCTTTGCTGAAAAAAGAGTCTTCAAAAGAGACAAAATCTATCAGCAACCACCTTTTGTCTGATATCTTAACAATCATAAATGTTGCCAAAGATAAAAGTGCAACGACATTTCCATCTTTTTCCAATAAACTTGAGGCCATCATCAATGATAAAGCTATTTTAAAAGAGTTTAGCGAGGCAAAAAATATAGGCGATCTTCTAAATCTCTCAAAAAAATATGACCTAGGATTGGAAAAAATATCTGTAACAAAAGAAGAGGTTAAAAACCTAAAGGCAGATTTTCCAGAACTAGAAAAAGATAATTTTTTTGAGCCATTTGAAAAAACTATATCCAAACAAAAAGATAAGCCTGTAACACTATCTTCCATCAATCCCTTGGAGGCTCAAACTAAAACAACAAAAGAGCCAACTCCTTCGATTTTGCAAAACCTAATGTCAAAAGAGGAGACAAAAGAACAAGCTCAAATAAAAGAGATGTCAACACTTTCAAAAGAGACACAAGAGGTTAAAAAAACTATCATAACAGAGAAAATTGATGCTAAAAATATCAATGAAGTAGAAGAGATAAAGATTGAAAAAACGGAGATAAAAGAGAGTATTAAAAAAGTAGAGGTATCGCAAACTCAGACAAAAACTCCTTTACATGTAGAGATGTCTACTCAAAAAGCGGTAGTTGGCGGGAAAGAAGATGCAAAAGTCACAACAGAAGATAAAAAAATCAAAGTTGAAGTAGAATCGACCAAAAATAGCGAGCCAAAGATAGCAGAAAAAGCTGAAGAGTTAAAACCAACAACACGCACAAATGAGGTTAAGATTGAAGCTTCGCAAACACAAAAAGGACTCGCAGAGACAATACTTCAAACCATAAAATCTGAGAAACTTGAATCACAAAAATCTTTACATGTAGAAACTCAAGCACTTAATGCTGAGCAACGAGCATCAACAAAAGAGACGCAAACGCAAGAAGTAGTCGAAAATAAAGAGCTTTTTCCAGAGATAAAAAACGATACTAAGCTAACCCAAAAATCTGATGTATCCACTTTAAAGCAGACCATTAGCAACGCCAAAGAGAGTCTTAGTCAATTTGCAAATGACTTAAGAGAAAAAATAGAGGCATATAAACCGCCCATTATGAAAGTGGAGCTTTCACTTAACCCAAAAAGCTTAGGCGATGTAGATGTGACGATTTTAACAAGAGGCAATAACCTACATGTAAACATCACTTCCAACACAAACACAATGACGCTTTTCAACCAAAATCAAGCCGAATTTAAAAACTCATTAGTAAATATGGGTTTTACCAACTTGGAAATGAACTTTAGCGACCAAAAACACAACGAAAACCAACATCAAAACTCTCAAACAAGGCATGGAGTTTTTGAAGAATTTGGTGAAGAAGAGAGCCTCAAAGAGTCTCTTAGTACAATTGAATTAGTATTGCCAAAATACGTATAAAAGGATAAAAAATGTCAACAACAATAGATACCACAAACACAACAACAGCATCAACAACAGCAATCAACCCTAAGTCAATACTTGGCAAAGACGACTTTATGAAGCTCCTCTTGGTTGAACTGCAATATCAAGACCCAACTGAGCCAATGGATAGCGAAAAAATTCTTAGTCAAACTTCTCAACTAGCCACCCTAGAGTCGGCCGAAAATACAAATAAAGCTTTGGCAGATTTAGCAACACAACTCACTGCTAGCAAAGATTTTGCGGCAGTTTCAGTTTTGGGCAAAATGGCAAGTTTAGGCTCCAATGCAATTACATTACAAGATGGAAACTTAGCAAAATTTGAAATTTATTTTGAAAAAGAGATTCAAAACGGCACACTAAGTATTGTTGATAAAGATGACAATACAGTTAGAACTGTGCCTTTGGAAACTCAAGCTGGGAAAAGTGGTGTTTTGGCGTTTGAATGGGATGGTACAGACAATAACGGCAATCGACTTGAAGAGGGATATTATAGTGTCAAGGCTGATTATGTCGACTCTAGCAATGCGACTCAAAAAACAGAATTTGGCATATATCCTGTCGAATCGATACGCTATGAAGATGGAAAACCATTAATAAAACTTGGCTCATCTTATGTGCCAATGGAATATATCGTAGAATTTTTTTAATGAATAGCACAACTATTCTTTGCAAAGCAAAAGCTTTAGTGCAAAGAATTTTCAAAGAATTTACCTCTTTGGAAAGGAAACAATAATATGAATACCTCCTTTTATAATGGGGTTTCTGGCATCAAAACATCACAATTTGGCTTAGATGTTTGGGCAGAAAATATATCAAATGTAAACTCTTCTGGATACAAATCTGCTTCACCAGAGTTTGCTACACTTTTTTCAACTACTTTAAGCGATAGCTATTTTGAAGGCACTATAAACAATAAAGGTTTGGGTTCACGCCCACTAGCCACCACAACAAATCTTCAACAAGGCATACTTGTTGATACAGACAGCACCTTCGATATGGCACTTAGCGGAGAGGGTTGGTTTGGAGTAACAGATTCCAATCGCGATATTTTCTACACGAGAAATGGAGCATTTACCAAAGATGCGAATGGAGACTTGATAGACTCTTTTGGAAACTACCTTTTGGGCACTTCTGGTGGAAATATTAGCGGAAATACAATTGCGTTTCTCGAATCTATCCCACTAAGTACTCCTTCGGCTCAAAATATCATTAACCTGCCTGATGAGCTTACACTCCCACCAGAGCCAACAGATAGACTCTCTTACAAAGCAAATCTCAATCCTGAAGTTATTGTTGATTATGCTGATATTATGCTAGACACAAGTGCTTATACGCCAACAATAGACACTCTCAATAAAAAAGCAACAGTAAGTGGAGACATCTCAAACACACTCAATATTCAAAACCCACTAGAAGGCGATGTTGTTCTACTTACATTTACCGACCAAAATGGTCGCTCAGTCGACACTGGAACAAGAATTGATGCAACTTTTAACTGGAGTGTGACTGATTTTGATATCAGCGCTTTAGATATGACAGGACCGATTACCACACAAGCGGTATTAAGAACAGAGCAAGAGATACAAAACGTAGAGCATTTTGCAACGGGCGTTATATCGCCAGAGGGAGATAGAGATATCTTGGATATGGTTTTCACAAAAAGAGTTCCGCAGCCGACTTCTGGAACGATTTGGGATGCCGTTTTAAACGTAACAGACACAGATGGAAATATTCTCTCAACCGCAACAGGTGTTGTTAGTTTCAATACCGATGGCTCACTTTTAAGCAACACCTTAACGGCAATTGACAATGGCGGAGTTTCTATCGCACTAAATTTTGGCACACCTTACGATCCAGCCACGCCAAATAGTGGATACGATGGTCTCTCATCACTTACAAATGTTGAAACTATAAATGTTGCAGATTCAAATGGTTATGTAGCAGGAAATTTAAAAAACTACGAAGTTGATGCTGCTGGACAAGTTCAAGCAGTTTTTGACAATGGACGAAATGTACCAGTAGCAAAAGTTGGCATCTACCACTTCCGAAACGATGGAGGGCTGGAGCGTGTTGGTTCTAGCATGTTTCGACAATCTTCCAATAGTGGAGAAGCTATTTTCTATACGGGTCCTGCGGGAGAAATTATCAACGGAGCAACAATCGTAAACAGAAGACTAGAGGGAAGCAACGTTGATTTGGCAACTGCACTAACAGAGCTTATAATAATGCAAAAAGCATTTGATGCGAGTGCAAAAAGCATTACAACCAGTGACCAAATGATTCAAAATGCTATCAATATGAAAAAGTAGGAACGTAAATTGCTTTTAATCTACGCAGATAAACTATAAAAGAGTAATTCTTTTAAAAAGGATTCACAATGATGAGATCACTTTGGGCCGGCGTATCCGGATTACAATCACACCAAATAGCAATGGATGTTGAAGGAAATAATATAGCCAATGTTAATACAACGGGATTTAAATACAGCAGGGCGAACTTTGCAGATCTTTTAAGTCAAACCTCTAAAATCGCAACGGCTCCGCAAGGAGCTCTTGGCGGTAAAAACCCTATGCAGGTAGGACTTGGAACGCAGGTCAGCTCAGTTACTAAAATTTTTAAACAAGGCTCCATCCAAACAACAGATAAAAATACAGATCTTGCCATTCAAGGTGATGGATTTTTTATAATAAGTCCAGACAGTGGAAATACCTATAAATTTTCCAGAAATGGCGACTTTACATTCGATGCTGATGGAAATTTTACAGATAGCAACGGCTACATCGTACAAGGCTGGGTAAGAGATGAGGGTACGGGCGATATAGATGCCACCACACCTATTGGCAATATTACCATTCCACCAGGACTTACAACTCCTGCAAATGATACAGGATATATTACCCTAAAGGCAAACCTAAACTCAGGAAATACTGTCAGTAACCGCTCCCCGATTTATCAATTGGATTCCAACAACAGAGGATACGATTTTGATTCCGATGGTGTTATTGCAGCTTCTGAAGTTATCAATGAAAATAGTAACTCACAGTTATATTTTGATTCAGATGGAAACATCATCGAAAGAGCTGATGATTTTGGTGTACTATTTAATGATCAAGGAGAGGCATTCAATCTAAGAAATGGTCAAGGAGTTTGGGGCGGATTTCAAAATGCAGAGTTGATATCTACTCCAGTTACAGTAAATGCTATTGCAGCTGGCTCTTTAACTATTAACGGCGTAGCTGTTCCTGGTGCGATTATAGACACTGGTACAGCACTGGATAACACATTGGCGTTGGAAAGTGCCATAAACTCTGTTTCAACACAAACTGGGGTTGTAGCCGAGTCTTTTGACTCAGATGCAGATAATATTGCCGACAGTATTCGTTTAATTAACGACAACACTGGAACAACAAAAAATATCGAACTCGTTTCGACAGATGCTGATACAGGTTTTGCAGTTGCTACACACTCTAGCAACACTATGAAAAAGTTTATATATACAAATGGTTCCGTAAATACCGTAGGGTGGGATACAAACTTGAGTGCGACAGCTCAGACCAATTCAAACAATATCTACTACTTTACGACAACAGAAGATTTGCGTGCAGGCTTACAAGATTTGGCAAGAAATTCAGATGGTCTAAGAATTGATAGAGATAGTGGCACAGTTGGTGTTCAGGAACTAAATGCTGCAACTGTAATTATAAATAGCCAAGGAAAATATGAAATTAATCTTCCTACTGGCTCGGCATTTGCAACACCAACTACTACAGCAACAACACAAAGCCCATCTTTGAGCATTAATATAAACTCATTTAGTGACGCCATAAACAACATAAGTGCAAATTCACGTTTTACAGAAACCATGCAATCCCTAAACGGTCTAATTCCGGCAGGAAATAGTATAAGAATATCTCAAACTATCAATGCTGCAACACATGCTTCAAGTATTGATGTTTATGACTCTTTGGGATCAAAACACACGGTTAGATTTGAGTTTAGAAAAATAGGTTTTACAACCGACGGCGGTACGCAATGGAAAATGATAGCCAGCGTTGAAGAACCAGCCGAAATTAACACCGTAGCACCATTAAACTACCTAGAAGGACAAATTACATTTGGAGATGACGGCTCCCTATCTTCATTTACACCAGGCAACCTTACATTTACGGCAAATAATGGCTCAAGCCCAAATCAAAATATCAACCTTAACTTCGGTACAACAGGAAACTTTGATGGCATGACAAGTTTTGATGCAGCTTCAAACACATCTGGTATCTCACAAGATGGTTACCCAGGTGGTGACTTATCTGGTATCAGGGTGGATGAAACAGGTACACTTATCGGAAGCTTTACAAACGGAAGAAGTTTTGGTCTTGCACAAGTTGCCATGGCAAAGTTTACCAACAATGAAGGACTTGAAAGTGACGGCGGAAATGCATTTATCCAAACTTCAAACTCAGGTGACCCCATCATTGGGCAAGCAGCTGTTGGTGGACGAGGTTTTATCCAAGCGAGTTCTTTGGAGATGAGTAACGTCGATCTTTCGCGCTCGCTCACACAGTTAATTATCATTCAAAGAGGCTATCAGGCCAACTCAAAAACGATAACTACATCCGACCAAATGCTCAATACACTCCTACAGCTCAAACAATAAATTGGCTTGAAAGCTTACATATAATACAATGAGTCCCAAAATTTACTTTGGGACTCATAACTTATGCAGGTAACACTTCAAAATTACACTCCTCTTATCGTATGTGCCAATGCCATTCGTACGTGCTGGCAAAGTTTTGATAAAAGTGATGAGGGTGGCGAAAAAGATAAAGAACTCATCGACCGTGTAGGCAACAAATTTAAACACGCTTCCACGCTTGAACACATTGTCTATAACTTTTACATTAAAGGTATTTCACGAGCCTTACTTCAAGAGTTTTCACGTCATCGCATTGCTTCACTTTCAGTAAAATCAACCCGCTACACGCTAAAAGAGTTAAAAGCCGAAGAGAGCTTTACATGTAAAGATATGGAGAGAGCTTCAAAATACCTTGTTTTAACTGGTGTTGAGATGGTTGACGAAATGAGCATTAAAGCATTAGAAAACCTACGTTTAGTACTTGCCCAAGGCATTAGCAACGATAAGGCAAAATACTGCCTTCCAGAGAGCTATAAAACTGAACTTACATGGACGATAAATGCTAGAAGTCTTCAAAATTTTATTTCACTAAGAAGTGATAAAAGTGCCCTTTGGGAAATTCAAAATCTAGCTCATGCACTTTATGAAGCATTGCCGCAAGAGCATCAATACCTCTTTACAATCAAAGAATATCAATAATAATATTCTTACATGTGAAATTTATTTTACCCTTTGCAAATGAGTAATCGCAACAGCCATTGCATCCGTGATATCTAGGGGTTTAATCTCCTGTTTTATGCCTAAAATTTTCTTTACCATAAAGGCAACTTGCTCTTTAGTAGCCTTACCATTTCCAGTAAGTGATTTTTTTACTTGTAAAGGGGTATATTCATAAAAATTTCCAAACTCTTGAAGTATTTTAAGACTCAGAGCACCCCTAAATTGGGCTAGTTTGAGCACTGTCTTAGGATTGAACGCAAAAAATATATCCTCAATAGCCACTTCGTTAATTGTATGATTTTTAAAAAGTAAATCCAGACCCTCAACAAGTTCAATAATTTGATTTTGGAGATTTTTTTCTTTTATTTTTATAAGTCCCGCTTCTATTAAAATAAGATTGTTTTTCTCTTTTTTTATGAGCGAATAACCACAATTTTTAGTACCAGGATCTATTCCTAAAACCACCATTATTAGACCTTTATTCACATAACTATTCACACCGTGAAAAAGTGTTTCACATTTTATCTTTATCTCTTTAAAAATTAAATAATGAAATTTTAGATAGAATGTAAAGACATTAACTTTACATTCTGTTTGTAAAACTTCAAGAGGGGTAATTTTGCTTATTGATAGCGTTATAGAACTTTTAAAAAGTGAGATTAGCACTCAAGAATTTGAGCACTATATTAAACAGCTAAGATTTAGCGAAAAAGCCTCAAATTCTCAACAAGCTGTATTTTTAGCACCAAATATTCTTATAGCAAATTGGGTAAAAACAAAATATGCCGACAAGATTGCTCATCTTTTTGAGATAAAAACTGGTAAAAAACCAGAGATAAAAATCGTTTTAAAAGAACAAACAAAAATCACAAAAAGTAAAAGTAGTATCAACGACATAATGGATTTGAGTAAAAATATAAAAAACACTATTTTAAATCCATCTTACACCTTTAACAGCTTTGTTGTTGGTAGTTCTAACCAATACGCCTACACGGCTGCAAAATCCATTGCTGAAAAGCCTGGAGCCATCTATAATCCTGTTTTCATCTATGGACCAACGGGACTTGGAAAAACACACTTAATTCACGCTATTGGCAATCACTGCCAAACAAATGGAAAAAGTGTAATTTATGCAACTATTGAGCAATTTGTTAATGATTTTACATACAATCTTAAAAACCAATCCATGGATAGATTTAGAGAAAAATATCGAAATTGTGATGTTTTATTGATTGATGATACACAATTTTTATCCAATAAAATTCAAACTCAAGAGGAATTTTTTCATACTTTTAATGAACTTCACTCATCAGGTAAACAAATAGTTTTAACTTCAGATAAACCACCTAAAATGATAAATGGCTTAGAAGATAGACTTAAAAGCCGTTTTGAGTGGGGGTTGATTGCGGATATTGGTCTTCCTGAGCTTGAGACAAAGATAGCTATTATTAAAAAGAAGTGTGAATTAGATGGAATCAATCTTAATAGTGAAGTAATTAACTACATAGCATCAAATATGGGTGACAATATACGGGAAATAGAGAGTGCTATCATCAACCTCAATGCCTATGCAACCTTAATGAGACAAGAGATTACACTTGATTTTGCTAAAAATGTTATGAGAGAACAGATAAAAGAGAAACGTGAGCATATCACATTAGAGGATATTATTGCTATTATTGCAAAAAATTTAAATATTAAACCAAGTGAAATTAAATCTACTAAAAAAAGTAAAAATATAGTTGAAGCAAGACGTATAGCAATCTATCTAGCACGAAATTTAACACCAAATTCAATGCCTGCTATTGCACAATATTTTGGAATGAAAGACCATACAGCAATATCACACACAATGAAAAAAATAAATGAATTAATCAACGTTAATGAGAGCTTTAAATTGAGAATAGAAGAGTTAAAAAATAAAATATTAACAAGAGAAAGATAAAAGTTTTGAAGAAAATTGTGAATATAAGTGAAATAAAAGATAAAATATTTCACATGATAAAATCCCTGTTTCTGGTTATTTTTAGACATTTTCACAATTTCAACACGCCTACTACTTCGACTATTTTTAGTTAAATATATTTAAAAGGAGAAAGAATGAAAGTTTTAATGAATAAAACGGTTTTAGAAACCATTTTAATTAATATACAACCATATTTAGAAAAAAAAGATTTAAGCCAAATTACTTCACATGTTTTAATAAATACACAAAATGATACTTTTTTTATCAAAGCCACAGATTATGAGATTGGTATCAAATATAAAACAAATAACATTAAAATAATCAACCAAGGTGAAGCTAGTGCTAATGGTAAAAAAATATTAGATATTGTTAAAAGTCTTAAAGATGATGAAATTATGCTAGAGACTATTAATGATTATCTATATATTAAACAAAATAGTTCAAAATTTAAACTACCAATGTTTAATACTAATGATTTTCCACTTTTCCCAGAAGTTGAAGAAAAACCAAAATTTGATATAAATAGTCACTCTTTGGTTCGCTCAATTAAAAAAATAGCTCCAGCCATTGATACAAATAATCCAAAATTTGAACTAAATGGTGCTTTAATAGATATAAGAGATGGTTTTATAAATCTTGTTTCAACAGATACTAAAAGATTGGCTCTTGTAAAAATCGAAAATCAAACGCAAAATAATTTTTCACTTATTATTCCAAAAAAAGCTATTAGTGAAATTCAAAAACTATTTTTTGATGAGATAGAGATGTTTTATGATGAAAATACTCTTATCGCAAAATCTGAAAATTTTGTATTTTTTACAAAACTTATTAATGGAAAATTTCCAGATTATCAACGAATTATCCCGAAAGAAAAACAATTTAGAATTCTTTTAAATAGGGAAAATATGATTGAATCAATTAAACAGATTTCAATTATTTCCAATGAAATGAAGATTATTTTTAAGTCAGAAAAAATAGTTTTTGAAAGCTTAAATGATGATAATATAGAGGCAAAAACAGAAGTTGAATTTAAAACAGGTTTAGAACAAGAGGTTTATTTTGCGGTTAATAGCCGTTATATTATGGATTTTTTATCAAATATAGAAAATAGTAATTTTATACTCGGTTTTAATGATAGTACTTTACCTTTCACACTTGAAAGTGATAATTTTATAACTATTGTTATGCCAATCATGATCTAATAAATACAAAGTGGAGAACATATGAACAGTTACGGTGCAGATAATATTAAAGTTTTAAAAGGTCTTGAAGCAGTTAGAAAACGCCCTGGTATGTACATTGGCGATACAAATATAAATGGTTTACATCATCTCATTTATGAAGTAGTGGATAACTCTATTGACGAATCCATGGCTGGCTATTGTGATTTAATCAAAGTAGAACTTACACGTGAGGGCTCATGTATTGTTATAGATAATGGTCGAGGTATTCCTGTTGATTGGCATGAAGGTGAAAATATGTCCGCAGCTACGGTTGTTTTAACAGTACTTCATGCAGGTGGAAAATTTGATAAAGATACTTATAAAGTTTCAGGTGGTTTACATGGTGTTGGTGTTTCAGTTGTAAATGCACTATCTTCAAAACTTGTAGCAACTATTAAACGTGAAGGAAATGAGCATCGTCAAGAATTTGCTAAAGGTATTCCTCAAACTCCACTAGATATTGTAAAAACAACCAATAGAACAGGTACAATGATAGAATTTTGGCCAGATGAAAGTATATTTGAAACAACAGAATTTGATTTTAATATTTTAGCTACCCGTTTTCGTGAACTTGCATATCTTAATCCTAAAATAACAATAGAGCTTAAAGACCAAAGAGATGGACGTGCTGAAAAATATAATTTTGAAGGTGGCATTAAACAGTTTGTTATGGATTTAAATAAAAAAGAAAAAGTAGCTGAAGCGGTTCATTATACAGCCAGTGTTGAAGATGTGGAAGTTGATGTTGCCATGATGTATAACTCAACCTATAGTGAAATTTTTTACTCGTTTGTAAATAACATTAAAACTATTGATGGTGGAACACATGAAAGTGGTTTTCGTGCAGGACTTACAAGGGCTATTACAAGCTATGTTAGTTTAAATGCTGGAGTGCGTGAAAAAGATATTAAAATCACTGGCGATGATGTCCGTGAAGGTTTGATAGCAATCGTTAGTGTTAAAGTTCCTGAGCCTCAATTTGAGGGTCAAACAAAGGGAAAATTAGGAAGCTCTTATGTTAAGCCGATTGTTCAAAAACTTGTTTATGAACAATTAGTAAAATATTTTGAAGAAAATCCTATTGAAGCTAAAGCTATTATGAATAAAGCATTAGCGGCGGCTCGTGGGCGTGAAGCGGCAAAAAAAGCACGAGACCTAACTCGTAGAAAAGATTCTATGAGTATAGGAACATTACCAGGAAAATTAGCTGATTGTCAGAGTAAAGATGCGAGTATTTGTGAACTCTATCTTGTTGAGGGCGATAGTGCTGGAGGTTCTGCTAAACAAGGAAGAGATAGAGTTTTTCAAGCGATTTTACCATTAAAAGGTAAGATTTTAAATGTTGAAAAAAGTAGACTTGATAAAATTTTACAATCTGAAGAGATTAAAAATATGATAACCGCTCTTGGTTGTGGTATTGGTGATGATTTTAATGAAGAGAAACTGCGTTACCATAAACTTATTATTATGACCGATGCGGACGTGGACGGAAGTCATATACAGACTCTTTTATTGACGTTTTTATTTAGATTTTTACGTCCAGTTGTTGAAAATGGTTATATCTATCTCGCACAACCACCTCTCTATCGCTTTAAAAAAGGTAAAAAAGAGATTTATATTAAAGATGATGCTGAGATGAGTTCATTTTTAATTGAAACAGGTATTGATGCGATTGATATTGAGGGAATTGGTACAAAAGATTTGGTTGATTTCTTTAAAATCGTATCAGCTTATCGCAATATTTTAAAAGAGTTAGAAAAGAGATTTTCAATTGTTGAAGTTATTCGTCATCTGATAGAAAATCCAGACCTTATCTCTTTACCTTCTCAAGAGTTATTTGAAAAGATAAAAGCCTTCGTTTTAAATATCGGATATAACCTGCTTAACTACTCTGTTAAAGAAGATAGTATCCATATCTATGTTCAAACAAAAGATGGTTTAGAAGAGCTATTACTTGATGATACTTTTTATACAAATCCACTTTATGAAGAGGCACTTTATATCTATCGAAAGATAGTTGAGAGGGATTTGGGTGTATTTGTGGGTCAAGACCCTATCGAGATGTTAAATGAAATCGAAAAAAATGCCAAAAAAGGTGCTTATATCCAGCGATATAAAGGTCTGGGCGAGATGAATCCAGAACAACTTTGGGAGACAACTATGAATCCTGAAAACAGAAGACTTCTTAAAGTTAAGATTGATGATGCACAAGTAGCTAGTGATACCTTTACACTCTTTATGGGTGATGAGGTAGAGCCAAGACGAAAATACATTCAAGATCATGCTAAAGATGTGAAACATTTGGACGTTTAATGTCACTCTATTCAGAGTCTAAAGAGAGGGGAAATCGATTTTTAATTGCATTAAAGATGATTTTCCCCTTTCTTCTTTTATTGACTATTTTTATACTACCTTCAAAAATATTTAGAACCAATGTTAATGATTTTGTACTTTTTTTACTACTCGTTCCTATTTATGTCTATTATATTTTTTATCTTATCTATTACGGTTTTCAAACGACACTTATTGATTTTACTACTCAAACTTTTAATAGACGTGAGATACTTAAACGAATTTCTAAGACGCATAAAAAAGAAAATACTTCCGTGGTATTGTTACATGTAGAGAATATTTCTGATATTAACGATAGATATGGTGTTTCCAATGGCGATTTGCTATTAAAAAAATTGATGGAAAAAATAAACCTCTTTTTGAAAAACTATAATTTTAAAAATATTCCAATAGGACGTTACGGTGGAGGTAACTTTTTACTTATAATTCCAAATAAAAAAAAAGAGCTAAAACATCTTTTAACCATTTTTTCTAAAGAGTTAAGGCAGACAAGTATTAATCATATTGAAGTAAAGGTTGATTTTTCTTTGATTGAGTCTAACTACGATAAAAATGTTGACAATATCATTGAAAAGCTTTTTAACCTGCTAGAAGAGTCCAAAAAAGAGGATTTTATAGCACCAAATATTAAGCCAGATGAGTTTAGAGGGATTATTTTAGATACCATTAAAACCAATAAACTTTTTTTCAAGTATCAGCCAGTTATTAATGTTAAAAATGAAAAAATAGAGATTTTAGAGATTTTAACAAAGATTTACTCTAAGGAGCATGGCTCTCTTTCAAAATCCCAAGTAGAACAAATCGTAAACTATGCGGGTTTGGAAAAAGTTTTTGATGAAAAGACTTTTGCGATTTTATTGGATGAAGTTTCTCCTTTGTATGACAAAGAGGTTTTATTTAGCGTAAATGTTTCGGCAGTTTCACTAAGAAATAATGAATTTAGAGTCTATCTTATAAATCTCTTTCATCAAAAAAAGATAAATCCAAACCGTTTTATTTTGGATATATCGGAGAAGAATTTTTACAAAGACATTACCCGTTTTAAAGAGATACTATTGCAATATAAAAAAGCTGGATTTCAGATTGCATTGGACAATTTTGGTGGAAATAACTGCTCCATTGAGTACCTAAAACATCTACCTATTGATATTGTAAAATTTGATATTGAGTTTACTAAAAAGATAACAGATACACACTTTTTATCCTTTTTGGAGGCGTATTATAGGCTTGCTAAGGCATTACATGTAAAGACGATGATGAAGTTTGTGGACAAGGAGGAGATTTTTGAAAAAATCAAACGCTTTAAGCCAGATTTTTTACAAGGATTTTTTATCTCAAAACCACAAGGAATTCATCAAATTATCACAAGATTGGAAGAAAAATGAAATACGGTGAAGCGATTATAAAAGGGTTTGATATAGATAAAGATTTGGAAATTTGGCCAAATGAGCATAAAAAAGATTATGTGATTAGGCTTACATTGCCAGAGTTTTGTTGTTTGTGTCCTCGCAGTGGATATCCTGATTTTGCAACGATTTATATCGAGTATATTCCAGCTGATTTTGTGGTGGAGCTTAAGGCTATAAAACTCTACATAAATAGCTTTATGAACCGCCATATAAGCCACGAAAATAGTGCTAACGAGATATATGATACTTTGGTTTCAAAAATCAATCCAAAGTGGCTCAAAGTTGTGGCGGATTTTAATCCAAGGGGCAATGTTCATACGGTCATAGAGATTGACTCAAAGATTGTAAATAAGCAGACTACATGTTAAGTCCTAAACTTATAGAGCAATTTTTTGGCTCAGCGTCCATCCAGCGTTGGAATGATTATCCCAGAATGGTCGAGCTGGTCGAGTTAGATAAGCAAGCTCACAAATTTATAATTGCCTATTTTATCGCCAAAATGGAGACGAAAGATAGTGTTGATATGGTAAATCTGATTGAAGCTGGTATTTTTGAATTTTTACGCCGAATGGTGGTAACTGATATCCGTCCAGATGTATTTCGCAAGGCACTTCAAAAAAAAGAGAAAGAGATAAATGCATGGGTTTTGGAGCAACTTTATGATTCACTAAGCGATGTGGAGCAAGGGGCTTTTTATAAGCGTTTTGAAACATATCTCAATGACTCCTCCATGTACAAAAAAGAGCGTTTTATACTCAAAGCAGCTTCGTATATGGCGACACGTTGGGAGTTTTCTATCGTCTATCAAACCAGCCAATTTCTCAACAACATAGACCGCGTGAAAGAGGCAGTGGAAGAAGAGATAGAAGACTATTATGAACTTATCGGCGTTCGCAAGATGGCGATGAATAAAAAAATCTCCAAAATCATTGACCTAAGTGGACGACTTCGTTTTCAAAAACGTTGGGCACAAACGCCTAGAATCCCAGAAACTTCAGTGCTTGGGCATATGCTTATTGTGGCGATTTTGGGCTATTTTTACTCTCTTTCGATTAAAGCGTGCAATAAAAGGCTAGAAAATAACTTTTTTTGTGCTCTTTTTCATGATTTTCCAGAGGCACTTACTAGGGATATCATAAGCCCTGTGAAGTATTCAGTAAGCGGACTAGATGATATCATCAGCGAATTTGAAATCAAGATGATTGAAGAGGAGATATTGCCGTATTTGCCAGAGGGTGTTTTGGGTTCATTTAAGTATCTTTTAGGGCTTTATGGTGAGCATCAAAAAGATGAATTTTTAAATAAAATAAACGAAAATGGTATTGAGATAGTAGATGATTTAAGTGCATATAACGAAGATAGATATAATGCTATTGATGGAGTTGCTTTGAAAAATTGTGACCGAATCTCGGCGTTTATTGAAGCAACACTTTCCATATCGCACGGCGTAAAATCCAAAGAATTAATTCAAGGGCGTGAGTATATTTTGCAAAAATTAAAAGAAAAAGGCAAGGTCGGTCATGTTGATTTTTATGAGTTGGCTTTGGAGATAGAAAGGTATCTAGGAGTCTAAAAAGACCCCCTTCCAGATGACTGCGGCACATGCCTAAATAAAGTGCTCTGCTGTGTTCCCACCCTGAAGCGGTGCTTCAAGTAAACATTGCACAGGTCTAGAAGAAGGCGGAGGATATTTTATCTAAAATTTCTTAAAAAAAGGTAACTTCTATGGATTTGATGATGGCGGAAGATTGGAAGAGAGTTCTTCGAGATGCACTTAAGATGCCCTATTTTCAAGGACTTAAAAAATTTGTAGAAGAGGATGCAAAAGAGCATACACTCTATCCTGACACAAAAAATATATTTAATGCCTTTACATGTACACCTTTTGAAAATGTTAAGGTGGTCATTTTGGGACAAGACCCTTATCATGGGCAAAATCAAGCTCATGGACTCGCCTTTTCTGTTCAAAACGGCATCGCCCATCCGCCTTCTCTAAAAAATATTTTTAAAGAACTAGAAGATGATATCCAGACAAAAATCCCAGAAAATGGCGATTTGAGCTTATGGGCAAAGCAAGGGGTTTTTTTGCTAAATACTGTTTTGACAGTGCGTGCAAATGAGCCAAACTCTCATCGCAATAAAGGCTGGGAGGAGTTTACCGACACGGTCATCAAGACGCTGAGTGCTCAAAAAGAGCATCTTGTTTTTATCCTTTGGGGAAAGCCTGCGGAGGCAAAAGAGCGTTTTATAGATGAAAAAAAACATCTTATCTTAAAAGCCCCACACCCTTCTCCGCTCTCATCTTATCGAGGTTTTTTTGGCTCAAAACCTTTTTCAAAAAGCAATGAATTTCTTACATGTAAAGGTTTGGAGCCGATTGATTGGAATTTGGATTAACTTTAGGTGGTGGCGGGCAGAGGGGGATTCGAACCCCCGGTAGTGTTACCTACGGCCGCGTTCCAGGCGACTGGATTAAACCACTCTCCCATCTGCCCATATAAAATAGCTAAGGGTTGAAAGTTTACCTACTTTGTGCTTATCGGTTGATTAATCTTTTCTTCGCAAGAGATGTAAAAATTCGTTTTTTGCTAGTGTTAAACCTGCTTAGGAGTGTGTGTGATAAAGGATCTACACCTTATGGAAAAATCGGGAGTGTGTGAACCGAAAATTCCTTACAAAAAACGAATTTTACAAAAAAGTTTTTATATATCTAACCCATAGGAGAAGAGATTATGGGTTAAACTGACGAAATAATAACGTAAACAAACTTTTAAAAATTGTTCTAAGTCAAGAATTTTTAGTAGTATCCCACACACATTCCATCGGTTATTTTGATTTTTTTCTCAAGCGGTGCAGGAGCAAAATATTTGCATTTTTCGATATATATATTTTGATGATAATCCAAAGATAGGTCATCGTAAAATTTTTTTAGGTTTACAAATTTAATATCTTCAACTTCCAAAATATCAAGGTATTTATAGATGCAAGAGCCATTTTTTTCTATCAGATGTGACGGTGCAAGACCTGTATATTTGCAAAATGATTGAGATTGAACCATGCCCGATAAGTCTGTGCATTTCTCTACAATGTTTGAGTATTTTGACAAAATAGTGTCTTTTTTTAAAAAAACAACCCTCGAACCCTCATATTTTCCAGCATCTACATGTGACCAATAGCGATAAGCATTTGACGAAATAAAAGCCAAAAGACTAAATTGTTTATTTAAGATATAACCATCAAGAAAAAAGTTATGTGTAAAAGTGGACATTTTCATAAAAATTTCTACCAATTTTTCTTTAATTCTATCGAAAATATGGTCTTATTTGAAGTTTTAGTTTGACGAAAAATTAGATATACTTCACTATTATTAATACTAAAAGTAATGAAGTAGTTTTAAGTGAGGTAAAAATTGGGAATTAGAAGATTTGATTTTGGATATGTGCTAATCTCTATTTTCATCATTTTTTTAGTCTCCTCTTTTTTGTATACCCTAAAGATTGACAAAGATACCCAAAACAACTATCAAGTGATTGAAAAAATCGAGACTTTAAAGCTTTTAAATAAAGAGTTTGACATATTTTTGGGCAAAAAACTTCAATATATCAAAGATGAAACCATCAGTAACGGCTTGGTAAATTTTATAAATGTGCTAAATCTTTTTGCTAATGTTGTAGAAAAAGACATTAAAGACCCAGAAGTAAAGAAATGCTTTCAAGATTTGGTTGAAAGATATGAAGAAAAGTCGCTTATTATGAGGAGTTTTACGGAGCAGAACGGTTTTTTGGTAACGGCTGTGCGTCTTCTCTTCGACCTAAATGCCAAAATTCAAAAAACTTATTACTTTAGTCCGCTTGTATTTAAAGCAAACAAAATCATTATCTATTTTATGCAATCTTCTTATGAAGAAAAAGGTGCATATGGTATCTCTAAGGATATCCAAGAGATGAGTGGTTTGATTGAGCAAAACAGGCTTGTCGATAAGACTTTGGATATTTTTGTTACTCAATCTTTTGCCTCCATGTCATATATAGACAATCTAAATAAGCTTGACCAAAGAAAAGAGAAGGTCGGACTTGAAGAATCATTAAATAATTTTCGCCAATCCATCGTAAATCATTTTGAAAAAAATGCAAAAGTACAAAAAATATTGCTCTACATTATGTTTGGGCTTGATGTTTTTTTATTCTTATTTCTTGTGATGTATTATGTATCTGATAAGAAAAATAGAGCAGAGCTAATAAAATTTGCAAAAGCAGTTGAAAATAGTGATAACACAATCGTTATAACTGACACAAATCGAAATATAACTTATGTCAATGATGCTTTTGAGCGTTCAACTGGTTATGCCAAAAAAGAGGCTTTAGGGCAAAATCCTCGCATCCTAAAATCAGGCTTTATGGCAAAAGAGCATTATAAACAGATGAACGAAAAGCTCAACCGTGGCGAAAGATGGGAGGGCGAGTTTATAAATAGACGCAAAGATGGCTCTATCTACTATGAAAGTGCCTCTATTGTTCCGATTATGAATGCTGGCGAAGTGGAGAGTTTTTTAGCAATCAAGCTTGATGTAACTGACTATGTTAAGCAAAAAGAGGAGCTGGAGAAAAAGACACAACGTCTGAATGAAGCTCAAAGTGTAGCTCACATCGGAAGTTGGGAGTTTGATCTTGACGCAAAACACATAGAGTGTTCTGATGAGATTTACAATATTTTTGGTCAGAAAGATAAAAAAAAGTTTTTACACCCAAATGAATTTTTTTCATATGTTCATTCCGATGATAAATCAATGGTATCAAATATCTATCTTAAAATGCTTAAATACAAAGATGATTTTGATTTTGAATTTAGAATAATAAGTGCTCAAAAACTTCTTAAACATGTACAACTCAAGGGATTTCAAAAGCTTGATTTGAAAGGTCGTGTTGTTAAAATTTTTGGAACATTGCAAGATATTACGAATTTAGTTAGAACTAGAGAAAAAATTAATTACATGGCGTATCATGACCATTTAACCGACCTATCAAATAGGCTGGATTTTGAAAATAAACTTGAACATGCGGTGCGTTTGGCTCGAAGAAATAACTCTATTATAGCCGTGTTGTTTATTGACCTAGACAGGTTTAAAATCATCAACGATACGTTAGGTCATCATGTTGGTGATGAGATTTTGAAAACTGTTGCATTTAGAATCTCTTCAGTTCTTAGAGAGTCCGACACTGTGGCTCGCTTGGGCGGAGATGAGTTTGCGGTATTGCTTGAGAATTTGAGCGACAATATATATGTCGCTAGTGTTTGTGAAAAGATTTTGAGTGTGGTAAGTGAGCCGATAAGGTTTGAGAGTTACAATTTAGATATTAGCGCAAGTATTGGTATTGCGATATTTCCTCAAGATGGTGTGGATTATCAGGAGATTATCAAAAATGCTGATAGTGCCATGTATCTTGCCAAAGATAAAGGCAAAAACAACTTCCAATTTTATACTAAAAAACTATCAAAAGAGGTTGAAAGGCGTTTGGGGATTGAGCAATCTCTTAAAAATGCCATCCGCAATAATGAATTTTATCTAGAATATCAGCCAAAATATGATATCCAAACAAAAAAAGTTATCGGAGCTGAAGCACTGATTCGTTGGCAAAATAGCGATTTTGGATTTGTTTCGCCTTTGGAGTTTATCCCAATAGCTGAAGAGTGTGGATTTATCGTTGATATTGGCGAGTGGGTCTTTTCGCAGGCTTGTAAGGCGTTTTTAAAATGGCAAGATGAAAAATTGAAAATCGAGACTATTGCTATTAACGTCTCTAGTGTTCAATTTAGGCAAAAAGACATTGTCGCTCGCTTTAATGATATAGCAAGTCAGTTTGGCATATCTCCTTCTTGCATCGACATCGAGATAACTGAACACTATATTATGGACAATACAGAGAAAAATTTTGAAATTCTTAGACGCTTTAGAGAGGTTGGTTTTAAAATTTCCGTGGACGATTTTGGTACAGGATACTCATCGATGAGCTATTTGAAAATATTGCCACTAGATACCATAAAGATAGACAAATCTTTTATTGATGATATTCCACATGATAAAAATGACGTTGAAATAACAAAAGCGATTCTTGCACTCTCTTTGAGTTTGGGCTATAACGTTGTCGCAGAGGGTATAGAGACGAAAGAACAAGAGGAATTTTTATTGAACAATGGTTGTCGGTACGGTCAAGGATTTTTGTTCGGCAAGCCTATGAAGTCTGATGATTTTATAGGCTTTGTCAAAAATACCATAAAGCCCTAAAATATCTTCATTCCAAATTGTGCCAATAAAATAATCAAAACCAAACTCATCGGATAGACTGCTGCGTAAGCGATGGATGGATAGTCAGTTTTAGTTAGGTCATTTGACATGGTAAGTGATGGCGTTGAGGTCATAGCACCTGAGAGAAGACCCATTATATTGATAAAGTTCATCTTTAAAATAAACCTACATGTAAGAGCTACTATCAATAGCGAACAAATCAGAGTTGCGAGTGCTATGTAGATTGGCATAAAGCCATTTTTTTCAAGTGCTTCCATTAGGTATTTTCCAGCATTTGTTCCTACTGTCGCAACGAACATCAGTTGTCCAAGTGTTTTCAAAAGGGTTGTTGAATGCGGAGAAAGGTTCCACACTATTGGTCCAACACGCCCTAACCTTCCTAACACCAATGCCACAACCAAGATACCACCTACAAAACTTAGTTTTATAACGCCTACAAAAGGGACATCAAAAGGGATACTCCCTAGCAAGATGCCCATAACGATACCTAGTGAGATAGGCAAAAAATCCGCTGCTGGGTATTTTAGAAGGTCATTTCCAATTATTTTTGTAACCTTTTCACTATATATTTCAGGAGCTACAACATATAGTTTATCTCCAAGCCTAAGTGTTAAATTTGGATGTGCTTGAATGTCGATACCAGCTCTTCGCACTTTTGTAATAACGCCACGAAGTGCTTTAAGCTCCTTTATTGTGCCTATCTTTTTGCCAACAACATCTTTGGAGGTTGTCAAGAGCCTTAGAACTTTCATATTGTCGTTGAATTGGAGTTCTTGCTCCACCTCTTCGCCTAGCACGATATTGAGGTTGGACATCTGTTTTTTTGTGCCCGTAACTCTAACTACATCGTTATATCTTAAGATAACATCTTCGACCTCTAGCTCGTTGGTTTTTGCGGCATTGGTTCGCTCTATTACTGTGGAGGTCATTGCTTCGATTTGAGATTTTTTGATTGAAGCATTTTTGAAGTTTTCATTAGTAATTTTAAAATTTTTAGTGTAAATCTCTGGGTATCTAGCTTTTTGGCTAGATTCATAATCCTCAACCTCCTTTTCGATATTTATCCGAAACAAAAGAGGCAAAATGCGAATAAAAAGTACCGTTGCAATCAATCCAAAAGGATATACAATACCAAAGATTACTGGGATAATAGGGTCATTTTTAATCTCCAAAGCCGCAGCCAAAGAGGTAACACTTGTAAGCGAGCCCGTAAAGATACCCTCTACAAGATTTGATGGCAAGGCAAAGATTTTTCCTAGTGCCAAAGTAGATAAAAAAATGATAGCCAAAAGAACCATCGCAATCAAATTGAGCTTTATTCCGTCGTATTTCATTGTTTCAAAAAAACCAGGACCTGATTGTAGACCGATGGCATAGATAAAAATAGCAAGACCAAAAAGGCTAAAATCATCCGAGATAACCATACCATAATGCCCCGCTATGAGTGCAACGATAAGCATTGCTGTAATATCAAGCGAGAAGCCTTTGATTTTTATATTGCCAAAAATATAGCCTACTGAGATGATGGAAAAGAGATAGAAGATTTCATTGTGAATCATTTGAGGTGCTCATTAAATTTTTGCGAATTATACTATATTTTTTGTTTAGCCAAACACAAGATAATTTTAAGTAAACTTTGCGTAATAAATATGTGAAAATAATTTTAAAAAGGTTTGCAAATAATGGTAAGTATGCAAAAACTAAAAGAGGTTTTGATTGAAAATCTTAAACTTGAGGATATGACACCTGAGGATATAGACGATGATATGCCTCTTTTTGGAGAAGATGGTTTGGGTTTGGATTCGGTGGATTCGATTGAGTTGGTTTTAAGTATAGACAAAGAGTTTGGCATCAAGATAACAGACTCCAAAGAGTACGAGAAGATATTTGTAAATGTTAAGAGTTTGCTAGATTTTATCAATGCTCAAAAGTAGAGTTTTTGTAAATTGTTTTGCATCTGTTTGCTGTGCATCTGAAGATAGCGAGGGGCTTTTTGAGGCTATTTGCTCGCATCAAAGCGGCATAAGAGCATATGATTGTTATGTTGAAGATAAGTTTGTCGCTCTTGGAAAAATCCAAAAATCTTTCAATATCGAAGATATTTTATACTCTACATGTAGAGATGTTTTAAAGCAAAGTGGTTTGGAAAATTTTGAAGATACGCTTTTGGTCGTCGGCTCTTCGGTTGGTGGGATGCAGAACTCTGAGGAGATTTTTTTAAAAGAGCACCACTATAAAAACATCAATCCAGAACTTCATAACATCAACGCTATCGCCTATATCTTGAAAGAAAAGTTTGTTTTTAAGGATGATATCTCCTTTTCGACAGCGTGTACTTCAAGTGCAAATGCTTTGGGATACGGCTATGAGGTCATCTCAAAAGGAGTTTATAAAAATGTTTTAGTGGTGGGATTTGATACGCTTTCTCAAACAACAATTCATGGCTTTAGCTCTTTAGGTGTTCTTTCATCTTCTACATGTAAGCCTTTTGATAAGCAAAGAGATGGGATGAATGTCGCTGAGGGTATCGCCGTAGTTCTTTTGCAGTCGCGTCAAAAAGAGCAAAGTATAGAGTTTTTTGGTGTTGGGTATAGCTCGGACGCTTACCATATGACACATCCGAGTCCTGATGGGCAAGGGGCGAAAATGGCTATGCGAAGAGCTTTGCAAAGTGCCAATATAAACGCCGATGATATCGACTATATAAATGCTCATGGTACAGGAACACCAGCAAACGATAGTAGCGAGTCTTGTGCGATTGACTCACTTTTCCCTCATAAACCATTTGTTAGTTCTACCAAATCCATCACTGGTCACACGTTAGGAGCTGCTGGAGCGTTGGAGGCAATAGTGTGTGTTTTGGCTCTTCAAAAACAGATAATTCCGCCAAATACCAACCTTGAAGCACCCGAAAATGAGATGTTAAACTATGTCTATGAAGCCAAAAAAAAAGAACTTCGCTATGTTCTGAGCAACTCACTGGCATTTGGTGGAAACAATACCGCACTTATCTTCGGACTACCTAGATGAAAATAAATTTGGAGATTTTGAGTAGTGCTTATCTTTTGGGCGAAAAGAGTATCGACACACTTCGCACCAAAGAGCTTGTGCCTCAAATGATGATACGCAGAAGATTGACAAGAGCCTCAAAGATAGCGGTGGAACTGCTCGCAAGAGTAGAGCATTTTCAAGGTGGGCGTGTCATGTTTGGAAGTTCATTTGGCGAGTTGGAGACAACGGCAAATATATTACACGCCATCAAAGATGCACAACCCATAAGCCCAACAGATTTTCAAAACTCTGTTTACAATACTGCCGTTTCGTATCTCTCTATTTTGAACAATAACCAAAATGAGATTTTAACACTTTCTTCTGGCGATAAAACTTCGCTAAATGTCTTAAAAATGGGTGCTTTGAAGGCGTTGGATGGAGATGTGATTTTGCTGATGTGTGTTGAATCTTTAGATATATCAAACATCGCTGAGGTCAATAAATGTATTGATTTTCTTGAGAGCGGTGTTGCTTTGGTGGTGCGTGTGAGCGATAAAAAAGCTACGATGAGTTTGCAAAAAAGTGAGCTTTTGGGCATCCCAAACTCTATCTCTCAGATGCTACATGTAGCGCAAAAAGCAGAAGAGTTACAAAATCCTATTGTTGAGATTGAGCTATGAAATTACCACATCTTGAGCCTATTTTATTTGCCAAAGAGGTACTTTTTTGTGATGAAAACATAGCAAAAGTGAGGTGTGTTTTTTCATCTTTGCCAACACTTGCGATGATGGTAGAGGCGAGCGCACAAGCAAGTAGTGCGTTTTCAACATCATCTTCTGTGGATATTGGTTTTTTGGTTTTGGTTAAAGATACGGTTTTGTTAAAAAAAAGCGACCAATTAAGCTTTGTAGTTTGCGTAAGCAAGGGCATATCTTTGGGAAATAGTCGTGAGTTTTATTTTGAAGTTTTTGAAGAAGAGGCGTGTATAAAGAAAATCGCCAGTGGGGCTTTTATGCTGGTTTTGAAAGAGACTTAAGGTGAAGTTTTTTGTAGGTTTTTTTATTTTTCTTCGAGTGTTATGTGCAAGTGAGCAAACAGAAACGTTTGTTGCTGAGCCAATTTTTAATGCTTCGGTTTATATAAAAACAGTAGGAAATCCCGAAAAACCAGCTATTGTTTTTGTGCATGGGTTAGGCGATGAGGCTTCTACGATTTGGGAGCAGAGCATCTCTTTGTTGAAAGAAAATTATTTTGTCGTTACGTTTGATTTGCCAGGATTTGGAAAATCTTCAAAAGCCAATGAGCTTTACTCTCCTCAAAATTATGCAAAAGTTGTTCGTTTTTTGACACAAACCTACGTAAAAAAGCCTTTTCATTTGGTTGGACATTCGATGGGCGGGGCTATCGCTCTAAAATATGCACATATGTATCAAGAAGATGTGGAAAGCTTGGTGCTTGTTAGTGCGGCTGGAATTTTACATAAATTTGCCTATGGTAAATCGTTGGCACACAATGGGATAAATCGTTTTTTTGATGAGAAAAACGGCTTTATACAAGGGTTGCAAACCCAAAAACTCAACAATTTTATCGATAAAATAACAGATAAAATCGACAATAAAATCACTCTCGATATAGATAGAGTGTTGTTATCTGAAGATTTAAGAGGGGTTGTTCTAGGCGGAACACCTCACACGATAGCCGCAGTTGCTCTAGTGCAAGAAAATTTCAATGGCATTCCTCAAACGATAAATACAAAAACAACTATAATTTGGGGCGAAGAAGATGGTGTTGCACCACTTCAAACAGGCTATGTTTTAGAAAAATTGATGCCCAATGCGACGTTAAAAATCATTCCACGCTCCGGTCATGTACCTATGTTGACACATGAAGAGGCATTTTCTCATTGGTTATTGGAGCACCTCAACACGAAAACTATCTTTGCCAAGAAAGTACCAAAAAAAGAGACAGATGCTTATCATATCAAGATGAAAAATGTAAAAGATAAAATTTATACCGGCAATATCGCCACTATGACTGTGCGGGATTCTCAAAAAGTTGTGATTAAAGATGCAACCATAGGGGAATTGGCTATTTTTGATTCGGATGTGGAGATTATCAATAGTACGATTAGGGGGCAAAAAGAGCTTATACTTACCGTTCAAAACTCCAGTCTTTCTATCGTAAGTAGCGACATTGTTGGCTCTATAAAGCTGAATAATGCAAGGCTAAATCTTGCGGGTACAACGATGTCAAGTCGTAAAAAACCCATCGAAGCGATAACTCCATCAACAGTTATTTTTTCGCTATGCACCATCAACGATAAATACAAGCACGGTAAAGAAGTATTTGGAAGATAATCAAAATTCGTATAAATCGTTCTAAATAGTAATCACTAAGTGGTTTTTAACATCAAAATGAATAAAATAATCCAAATTTTTATTAAAGGATTTGAATGAAGAAGTTTTTTATGTTGGCGATTGCAACGGTTGCAACGCTTGTATTTTTAGGATGTGGTGTTGCTCAAGTTTATAATGTAAATGGCAATGCGATTAATGCAAACAAACAAGCGACACTTGAAGATGTTCAAAAAGCTATAACAAGAGCAGGTGGCGGTTTGGGCTGGATTATGAAAAAAGTTAGCGAAAACGAAATGCAAGGCACTTTGATGTTAAGAAAGCATGTTGCTGTTGTTTCGATTAAGCATACAACGCAAGATTATAGTATCAACTATGTAAGCAGTACAAATCTTGACTATAGCCCAACTGAAAATACAATTCACAGCAACTATAATGGCTGGATTCAAAATCTAAACAAAGCTATTCAAGTACAACTCGGCTTACTGTAAGCATAACCTTTCTTCTCGCATTGAGGCAGTTGAATTTTCCAACTGCCTCAAGCCTTCAAAAATATTATCATCAGACTAATAGAGTTTTAAGATGTAATCTCGTAATATTACCTATGTAATTTCGTAATTAATGCTGGTTAATTTCGTAATTATAAACACAATAGCCCAATAAAAGGGATACGCAATGGTGCAGAGAAAGCTAGAGTCGGTTATTTTGGAAATGTTAAAAACTTTTAGAATTGTAGCTATTAATGGTCCGAGACAATCAGGAAAAACAACTTTGCAAAAGAAAATTGCAAAAGCAAAAAATATGAAATACTATACATTTGATGACCCAGATGTATTTAAAACGGCAACATCAGACCCAGTTGGTTTTACAAGCTATATCGCTAAAGAAAATGTCGCCATAGATGAAGTACAAATGATACCTGATATTGTTCCTGCCATAAAAATGAGTGCCGATGACGAGAATAGAAAAGGAATGTTCTTACTTACGGGTTCATCTGATATGTTTAAAAATAGTAAAATCAAAGAATCACTTGCAGGCAGAATGGTAAGTTTTAATTTGTTTCCACTTTCCTATGCAGAAATTAACAACAGAGACATCAATGTTATAGATAAACTCTTTAGTGATGATTTCAATCGTTTTGATATTGATTTTGAAAATATAGCAAAGCTTGATTTTGTCAGTGCTGTAGTCAATGGTGGATACCCTGAGGTATATGAGCTTCCTACAAAAGCTAAGAAAGCTTGGTTTGAGTTTTATATTAAGGCAAGAATAGGAAAAGATATTGCAAGTTTTGAAAATATTAATTTAGACAAAATTTCAGACTTAGATAAATTACTAAGAGTCTTAGCAGGGCAAATATCCTCCCTTGTAAACTATAAAAATATTGCCAATCATATTAATATAGCAGATAAAACGGTGGCAAAATATATACAGATTTTAGAAGCTTTATATATCATCAAACTCGTTCCGCCATATTCTAATAATCAATTAAAAAGAGTGGTAAAAAGTCCAAAAGTTCATTTTATTGATACAGGACTGGCAAGTTTTTTATTGAACACGGATGTTGAAGGTTCTATGGTAAGACAGAATGAATTCTTTGGAAATTTGGTTGAAAGCTTTGTCTATAGTGAGCTGATTAAACATCAATCCTATACCAGTGTAGATGTAAATATCTATCACTATAGAGATCAAAGCCAAAAAGAGGTTGATTTTGTACTTGAATCTAGCGGTGGCGATGTTGTCGCTTTAGAAATCAAATCAGGCTCAAGTCTTAAAAACGAACATTTTAAAGGACTTCTTTCTTTAGCGAGAACCATACATCATAAAAATTTCAAAGGAATAGTTTTATATGGCGGAGATAAAGTATTGCCATACAAAATTGAAGAATTCCAATTTTGGGCAATTCCTTTAAAGGTGCTTGTTTAAACTGCAATATTTACAATGAAAAATATCACAAGGGCATAATTTTTTTGCCGACCAAAGTTGTTGGTATTTTATCGACAACTTTTAACTCGATAGGAAAGTTCAATTTGCCTATGGCGGTTTTGATGACTGCCTTGACCTCTTTGAGTGTGATAAGTTTGTCGCTCTCTAGGAAAATCAAAACACTCTCATCCTTAAGTGCTTTGTCGGTGTGTTTCACTTGCACAAGGGCTTTTTTTACGCCCTCTATTTTTTCCAAAATCTCCTCAATTTGTGCTGTTGCATAGCGTTTTCCGGCGACTTTTAGGATATTTTGACTTCGTCCGATAAGCTGAAATTTTCCATCTTGAAGTGTCGCATAATCAAACGTCTGGATGGCTCCGTTTGTGTGCGTAAAGCCGTTGTTCCATAAGATTTTTGAGATAAAAGGAGAGCTTACATGTAGCAATCCCTCGTCATTTAGCGTGACCTCAACACCATCAAAAGGCGTCCAAAACAGATCATCTTGCTTTTTATAGGCTATGCTTCCTGTTTCGGTTGAGCCAAATATCTGAATCAAAGTGGTATGAAACGTGTCGGTAAACTCTTTGGCGATTTGCGCAGAAAGTGGTCCAGTGGAGCTGATAAAAATAGTTTTGCTTAGGTCTTTGGATTCGCCAAGTTGCAAAAGAGCTTTTATGTAGAGAGGAGTTGTTACGACAATAGTTTTTGGTTGAGAGAAAGCAAGCAGGTCGTGCGGAAGAAAATGCTCTTTAAATATCAAATTCGCATCTAGTTTTAGAGGTAACAAAAGCCCAACTAAAAAGCCGTAGATGTGGATAAAAGGAACGGTTGAGACAAATGTGCTTGCTTTAAACGAGCCAAAAATTTTGATGAGTGCATCCATATCGGTTTGGATATTTTCTTTGCTTTTAAACGCACCAGTTGGAAAGCCTGTACTTCCAGAGGTAAAAAACATCGCCGAAAAATCAATATCTTCAAATATTTTCCCATCCAAAGCCTCAATACTTTTGGCAAGTGATAGATTTTCTTTGTCGTAGAGTATGGGTTTTGCATCGCAGAGATATGCCCTTAAAATGTCGATGGCATTTTGCTCTTTCGTGCTTGAGGGAATGTAGGACAAGATACCCTTTGGGCTATCATCGCATAGCTCTTGAGTATAGTAGGTAGTTTTGCTTTGGTTGTCGTGCAAGATAGTTATTTTCACTCTTTATCTCCTCCTAATAAAAGCACAAATATAGCTCCCACGCCCAAGCAAGAAACCAATCCCATAGCAAAAAGAGCACCTATTTGGCTAAATATCAACACCCCAAAACCTGCAAATGTGCTCATAAGTGAAAATAAAATGGCGTTTTTTGTCTGTACTCTTGAGTGCTCTTTCGCCCCCATATAGATACCATAGTCAATCCCAAAGGCGATGACGATAAAAAGCATAAAAATATGTATAATCGTAAAGTCATTTATCCCAACAAGCAAAATAAGAGCTGTTGGAAAAAGGACGTAGCTTGAGCTTAAAGCAAGAGTTTTCCTACATGTTATAAGAAGTATCGTGGTCATCAAAACTAGCACCAAAGCACCGCCAAATAAAAGCTGATAGGTAACGTGCTTGAGTGATTCTAAAAACATCTCTTTTGAGTTAATGCCATATGCAAATCCTCTTTTTTCAACCTCTTTTACATCTTCTGTTTTTACCATTGCGTGGGTGTAAAAAAGGTTATTTTTTGTCACAACGTCAAATCCCATCTCTTGAATTTTAGAGGCGTCAAGCTCTGTGTGTTGTGGATAAAGAAGCTCTTGAGAGTAGGCATTTTTGAAAAAATTCTCCCTAAATCCAATGCGACTCGCCTCCTTTTCAACCTCTTTTTCAAGCATCTCAAAATCCAACGCTTGAAGTGTCTCTTGACGTTTGGCAAAGGTTTGCTTATCGACAAAAAATGCAAGAGGGGTAAGTGTTTTTTGAAACTCTTTTTGAATAGTTTTACTTCGCAAAATAAGCTCATCAACAGAGTTGGCTTCGATGAGAATGGGGGTGTAGTCTTGCTTTAAAGTAGCCTTTTTGAAAAACCCCTCCAGCTCCATAAGCGGCTTGTTTTGATAGTCAAGACGCCTAAGGTCAGTCTCTACATGTAGGAAATAAATGGCACCAAGAATTGTCAAAAACGAGATTGTGGCGATGGTTTTGTAAGGCAAAGGAACGGAAAATCGAAATGTACTTATGGTTTTTGCTTGTTTAAAACCTATCATCGGAAAAAGAATAGCAAACTGCATATATGATAAAAAAAGAGATATCATCGCAAAAAAACTAAGCTGTTTTATAAGCGGAAAATCGACAAAAGAGATTATAAAAAAAGCACCAAAAGTTGTTAGAAAACCAAAAAAAACGGTACGGCTAAAGGGTTTTGATTTGCTGTAGTGGTCGTGAAAATAGTGATGAAACATATAGTCAATCGCCAACGTTCCAACGGCGTTGCCAAATGCCAACGTAAAGATGGAAACACTACCAAAAACACTACATGTAGCCATAAAAGCAATAAGCCCAGAGGTCGCAAGAGTTAGGATAGTGTTAAATAAAAGAGCGATATTTTTAATAACCAAAAGATAGAGAAAAAGCAAAAGAGCGGTTGAAAAAAAGATAATCAAAGTGACATCTTTTTGCGTTTTTTGTGCATTTTCAACAAAGTAAAAAATGGGGCTAAAAGCCTTGATATTTGGGCTTTCTCCAACCTCTTGTTTTACGATGTCATAGACTTTTTGAAAACTCTCTTTTGTGTTTGAGGTGTCGCTAAGGCTAAAGACACTCAAATAGCCAAAATCCCCCAAAGCCAAATGAGCATTTTTGATATTTAGCTCTTTGTTTGGATTTAAAGGTTTAAAATATCCTAGCGGGTCTTGTGTGTCAATGGCGGTGTAGTAAGGATTTGTGGTGATTTGCTCAAAGAGTTTTTGCACTATCCCAGCCACGTTTTGCGAGGGTTTTTCGTTTAGTTCTCTAAGGTAAAAGATATTTTCTTGAATGTATTTTTTAAGAGGTGCATTGAGCTTTATGTCGCTTTCAAGTTTTAAAAGATTCTCTTTTGTGAGTCTTTCTTCTATCTTTTTGATGTGCGATAAAGAGTCTTTGTCAAAACCTTGTGTGGCTACAAAAACCTCTTTTGCGTTTTTAAAACTTGAGTAGGTTTCAAAGAGTGTTTTGCTTTTATTTTGGGGCAACAATGCCATCAAATCCGTTGAGACGCTCCACATTTGTCTAAAGCTAAAAAACAGACCCAAAACAACTATAAAAAAGCCTATATTTAGGGCTTTAGTCCACTGTTTCAATGGTTATCCTATCGCCATTTTTAAGCTCTACATGTAAGGATTTTAGCTTATTGCCATTTTTGGTAATTTTCACTTCTTGCACCATCTGCGAGGCTGTATCTTTTGGCTCAAGAATGGTTGTTTGCGCATCGGTTTTGGATGTAAAAAAACTCTCCAAAAGAGCATCGTTGTTTTCCTCAATCGCCTTGATAATCATAAAAAAATAGTTCATCGCAGAGTTGGCATTTAGCTGGGTTGCGGTGTAGCCATTTTCATCTTGAATACTAAGCCCGCCTTCAAAATAGGTTAGAACTTTTGGCTGGGGTTTGGTGTATTCGATGATGACATTTTGTTCGCCAAAAGTGATGTAGCCTTCCAAAAGAAGAGTTTTGTCGATAGCGTAGATATATCTTGTCTCTTTGAAAGGGTTTTGTGCAAAAAGAGTTAAAGCAAAAAAAAGTAGAAGTAGAACTATTTTTGGACGCATTTAGGCTCTTTTAAAAAGACAAATTTTCTATGTAAAAACTGCAAAACTCCGCCAAAAGCAAAGATGAGATACCATCCAAAAGAGGCATACATAGCCCAATAAGTAGTGTTGCCAAGCAGCAAAACTCCTACATGTAAGAAGAGATTTAAAAAGGCTATAAAAATCCAAAAGAGTGTTGATTTATGTATGTACAACTCCTCTTTTTTGTCTATTGTTAGCCATTTGCGGGCAAATTTGAGAATAATAGAGTTCTTTCTATAATAACTTTCAATCAGAAGGTAGGTAAAAACAATGGAAATAATCAAAGGTAAAAACTTGAAAACGACAAAATCTTCAAGAAAATAAGCGATAAACAATATACACAAAAACGAAAATAAAAGACGCATTATCTGACCATTCCGCCACTGATGTTGATAACTTCGCCATTTACGTAGGTGGCTTTATCGCCTAGGAAAAAGACAACTTCTGCGACCTCTTCGGGAGTTCCAAGGCGTTTTAGAGGGATGATATTTGTGATGTTTTTATCTACATTTTCAACCATTTCAGACTCTATAACACCTGGAGCAACGGCGTTTACTCTGATATTGTAGCGTCCCACTTCAGCACAAAGAGCCTTCGTAAAAGCGATGATGCCTCCTTTGGCGCTTGAGTAGTTCACTTGCCCAGCGTTGCCAACAAGTCCAGATATGGATGATACGTTGATGATGGAGCCTGATTTTGCTTTTATCATATTTGGCAATATCTGTTTAGTAACATAAAAAAGGCTGTTGAGATTTGTATCTAGCACATCGCCCCACTCTTGCTCATCCATAAAGAAAAAAAGTTTATCTTTTGTGATACCTGCATTATTTACCAAAACCTCTACATGTAAGGATTCTAAAGCCTTTTTAACCTCATTTTTGTTTGCAAGGTCGCATTGGATGATTTGCCCGTTTTTTATCTCTTCGAGCAGATTTTGAGCTTTTTCTTTTTGGCTTTTATAGTGGATGTAAACAAAATAATCATTTCTAGCAAAATACCTTACAATCGCACTTCCGATAACTCCAGTTGCTCCTGTAACTAAAACTTTTTTCATGCTAGTTTTCCGTTATTTAAGATATTGCGTACTTTTTCGATGTCGATGTCCATGCGTCTGTCTTCAAAAAGTGGTTTTGCAACCTCTCTGATGGCTTGATGGTGTTTGAAAAGAGTTGGAGAAACCTCTTTTTCTCCCCTGATGTCCACAGCTTGAGCTAGCCCCATAAATGCTATGCTTAACATCAGCTCTAAAGGCTCCATCATCTTTTTAAAATCAAGTGCAGCCGTTGTTCCCATGCTTACTTTGTCTTGATTGAGCGATTCGGTGGAGCGTGAGTGGATGGAGGCGGCGGTAGTGTTTTTTATGACATCGGCACTTAGAGAGCTAAGTGTGATTTGCATCGCTTTAAAACCGTGAAAATATGGCTCTTTTGAGAGTTTTAGGTTTTCGCCAATGCCTCGGTTAAATTTATGGTCTACTAGAAGTGCAAACTCTTTATCGAGCAAGTCTGCAAGGTTGGCGGCACAGATTTTGAGTGTGTCCATCGCATGAGCAACGTAGCCACCGTAAAAGTTGCCCGAAGTGTAGATTTTTTTATTTTTGCCATCAATCAAAGGATTGTCATTGACTGAGTTTATCTCTTGTTCTACCCATTTTTTAGAGATTTGAAGATTGTCACGAATGACACCTAAAACTTGTGGAGCACAACGCATTGAGTAGGTATCTTGTATATTTAGGTCGTTATCGGCGAAAAATTTGTCATATCTGTCGTCTCTGCCGTGCGTGAGTTTTGAACCTTGAAGTTTTGCTTTGATATTTGAGGCGGTTTGAATCTGTCCTGCGAAAGGTTTGGACTCGTGGACGTATTCATCCAAAGGCGTGGTATCTCCTAAAAGCACTTCAAACATACCTGCCACAAAAGACTCCATACTTGCAAGTAAGATTTCAAATTTTTCCATTGAACTTAGGGCAATCGCACTCATCGAAGCAGTACCATTCATGATAGCAAGTGCCTCTTTTGGCTTGAAAACATAAGGTTTTATACCAAGTTTTTCGTAAACTTCGCTTGTGTTTTGGATTTTGCCTTCAAACCATACTTCCCTCTCTCCAGCAATGACCGCTGCTACGTAAGAAAGTGGTGTAAGGTCGCCACTTGCACCAACGGAACCGAGCGAGGGGATAACAGGAGTGATTTTCTTTTCCAAAAGCAAATATAATCTTTCCAAAAGCTCATACGATATGCCAGAGCGTCCTTTTGAAAGTGAAATAAGCCTGCTTAAAACTACATAGCGTGAAGTTTTTACGCTTAGATTTACACCAACGCCACATCCGTGAAAGCGATATAGATTTTGTTGTAAAATGGCACTTTGCTCATAAGTCATATAGTTTTTGCCACTTGCGCCATAGCCTGTTGTAACACCGTAGATGGGTTTGCCGTTTTTAATCTCATTCATCAAAAAATCGTGTCCTTGTGAGCACTCTTTTTTAAAATCCTCTTCCTTTGAGAGTTGCACCTCTTTTGCAAGGATAATTTCTTCAAGACTTATGTAGCGATTGTCGATGATTAAGCGCATTGTTTCTCTTTCCAAAAATGGTACAAATTAAACCACTGCTCTGGATTTTGCGATACAACATTTGCCAAAAAATCAGCATTTGCCCGCATGGCATTTTGTATCTCACCAGTTTGATGACTCTCTTTATTCATTGTTATTTGTGTAAATTTTACCCTATAGCACTGTGATTTTTCATAAACAAAAGCGATACTTACAAGGGGTTTTTCTGTTTTATAGGCGATAACAAAAGGGTTCTTGTTGAAGTTTGCTTTTTGAGCGAAAAAATCCACGGCTTGATTGTTTTTAGGCTCACTCGCTCTATCTGACATCATCGCAATAATCTCGTTGTTTAACAAAGCATTGGCTATCTCAAGAGATACGCTAGCCGTTCCTTTTGAGAGGTTGATGATGTGAAGATTGTCGTTGGTTTGTGGGACTTTCTCTTCTATGCGTTTGATACCATCTCGTATCACTTCTTGCATTACGATATTTATTTTCAAATCTTTAAAACAGTTTCCAGCAGTTGCCCAACCTCCAAAATGTGACAAAAGCAAAATGCAACCTCCATTGAGTGTTTGGAGTAATTTTTCCTCGTTTTCTATCAAAAACGTATAGTCTTGCGGATGGATTTTGGAGATAAAACGGTCACACATCGTGATAGCAAAATGACGCAAATGGTGGAAATATACAAGATTGTTAAATGGTTTATCTATGTGTTTGTAATAGTCTTTGAGTGCCTCTTTGACGTTGGTTGCGACAATAAAATAAAAAAATGTCACAGGATACATCAAGTAGTAGACAAAGGTATAGCCAAAAAGTTTATAAAAATTGAAAACGAGGTTGATACTCCAACCGCTACCTCTTTGTTTGGTGCTCATTGGTATTTTTTCTTTAAAAAAGATTTCCACGGCAAGAGCTTTACATGTACCATAACGATAGCGTAAGTGTCCCAAAACTTTTTAAAATGACTCACTCGCTCTTCAGGTTTTGGATAGTAGCATTCGATGCCAATCTCTTTGATGGTGCGCCCTTTCCATGCGTGTTTAACCAAGACTTCCATCTCCCAATCAAACCTATGAGAGTCAATTTTCAAATCCAAAATGCTCACAGGATAGAGTCTAAAACCAGAGAGCGAATCTGTAATGCTCTGCTCGGTATCCCAACATGCCCAAAAATTGCTAAACCAGCGACCAAATTTGGAGCCATTTGGGATATTGTTTATGTCAAAGTTTCTCGCTCCGATGATGATTTGATGTTTGCCATCGCAAGAGTTTAACAGTTTTTCTATTTGGGAGGCTAGATGCTGTCCATCGCCATCCATACAAGCGACATACTCATAGCCCCTTTTTTTCGCCTCAGCAACTCCAGTGACGATCGCTTCGCCCTTGCCTTTGTTTGTTTCGTGCCTGAGAATGGAAAGTTTTTCATCGTCAATATCTACAATGTTTTCTATGGGAATATCCGAGCCATCATCTACGATAATTACTTGATAATCGTTATTTAAAGCATCTTTGGCGACATTTTTTATGGTTTTTGGGTTGTTATAGGTTGGGATGATAACGACAATGCTACTTTTTTTCATACTGTAAATCTGCTACTTTTTGTTTATTTTGTGTGACGATTATTTTTACCATTTTGTTCTTTTCTTCTACGCAAAAACGCAAAATACT
Organism: Sulfurospirillaceae bacterium; assembly: GCA_028692875.1. Taxonomy (GTDB): domain Bacteria; phylum Campylobacterota; class Campylobacteria; order Campylobacterales; family Sulfurospirillaceae; genus JAQUWL01. The sequence goes on along the minus strand of JAQUWL010000004.1, from coordinate 66,002 downwards.
TTCTGGTGCGACCGTTTGGAGAAATTTTGCTTTTAGGATACGAATTATCTCTACATGTAGGAGCTGAGCACTGATATCAAGCAGAATAAACCCTGGCAAAATGGGATTGTTCGGAAAATGTGCTTGAAAGATAGGATGATTTTCTCTTGCTAGCCTTATCTCAAAAGAGTTTTCATCTTTACATGTAGGCGTGTATAGATTTTCTAAAATGGTACTTTCCTTAGCATAATAGTGAAATGATATAATACGAAAATATAGCTAAATAAAGGCAAAAAAATGAATAATTTTTTTAAAAATAACGATACTATCTCTGCTGTGGAAGCACAATACAATGCACAGAAGATAGCTTTTGCTCCTATTGTTTTTCAAGTGGCTCGAAGTATGCGGGACTTGGGTGTGTTGAAAGTGCTTTATGATCACAAAGAGGGATCAAGTGTAGAATTTTTGGCAGAAAAAACTAGCTTAAGTGTTTATGGCATTAAAGTACTTATTGAGACAAGCTTGAGTGCAGATATTGTTTCACAAAAAGAAGAGCTGTATTTTTTAACCAAAACAGGTTATTTTTTGTTGTTTGATTCTATGACAAATGCAAATATGAACTATAACCATTATGTAAATTACAAAGGGCTTTACTCGCTTGATGAAGCCATCAAAAGTGGTACTCCGTCGGGACTTAAAGAATTTGGCGAGTGGGAGACAATTTACCCAGCACTTTCAATTTTACCTCAAGATGTCAAGCAGAGTTGGTTCACTTTTGATCATTTTTATTCTGACAGTGCTTTTCCACAGGCCGCCAAAATACTTTTGGCACTAGAGCCAGCTAATATTTTGGACGTAGGTGGAAATACGGGGAAGTTTTCTATGCTTATGGCAAAAAGCAATTCATCTTTGCATGTAAGTATTATGGATTTGCCAGAGCAGATTGTTATTGCAAAAGAAAATATTGAAAAAGCTGGTATTTCAGGACAAGTGGAGTTTATTTGTTCTAACGTTTTAGAACCAACACATACATTTCCTAAAGGGTTTGATATTATTTGGATGAGCCAATTTTTGGACTGTTTTAGCGAGGATGAGATTGTTGGAATTTTAATTAAAGTCAAAGAAGCTATGAGTGAAAAAACAACTCTGTGCATCATGGAGCCTTTTTGGGACAGACAACGATTTGAGACTTCAGCGTTTTGTATTATCAACACATCGCCATACTTTACAGCAATGGCAAATGGCTGTAGCAAGATGTACCACTCAATGGACTTTATAAAGATTGTAGAAAAAGCAGGACTGAGGGTTGTTGAAATATTTGACAACTTGGGAGTTTGTCAGAGCATCTTTAAAATTACAAGGTAATGGTAAATACTCCTTGAAAAACTTTCCGTTTGGACGATTTACATGTAAGAGTTGCAAGAAGGAGCGAGTATGAAAATAGAAGCATCGTATGAGGCAAAAACGTCTATGGCGTATTCCAGAAATGAAAAAGAGTTAAGCGAGGATTTGAAGGATAAAAAGCTAAGTGCCAAAGAGATAAGCAACACTTACCTTTTTGAATACCAAATGAGCATATCCATCGAAACAAAAGGGATATTTTCAAAGCAAGCCGATGTTTTGACATTGGCGGATATCGGATATACAGGCAAACCTATCGGCGAGTTGAGTCAAGATGAGGCAAAAGCACTTGTTGCAGAAGATGGATTTTTTGGGGTGGCACAAACCAGCCAGCGTATAGCGGATTTTGTTATCGGTGGCGGTGGCGATGACGTCGAAAAACTCAAATCAGGCAGAGCGGGAATGCTTCAAGGTTTTAAAGAGGCGGAAGAGCTTTGGGGCGGAAAGTTGCCCGATATCAGTTATGAAACTATGAAAAAATCACTCGAAATGGTCGACGCAAGAATAGCCGAGCTAGGCGGAACGGTACTCGACAGTTTGGCGTAAATTCTTTCAAATTGAAATATTTTTTACCCGTTTTTTTGTGTTGCGATATCATAATGACAAATCGCAATGTGAGGTGGCTTATGACATTAGGAACATGTCCATATTGTAAAGGGCGGGTTTTTTCCAAGGAGATAATGGTTCAAGGTCAAAAGGTGTATCTTTATACATGTGAAAATGCTACAAAAGAGCGTGATATCAGCGATACTTATGTCTTTAGTGTAGATGCAACTTGTCGTTTTAGAGTTTATTCAAATGTTTTTAGGCGTTGGAATAAGCGGAGTTTTAGCGAAAGAGAGATGAGAACACTTCTCCAACAAGGTCAAGTTATCGTACGACTTCATGGGAGAAAAGGCACGAGAGAGTACTTCAAATACGTAGTTACAGACAAGGAATATGGTGTCTCTGTTTTGTGGGACGAAGAGGTTGCGTAGTCTTTACATGCAAGTGATATTTGGCGGAGGTGTTATCTTTCGTTTTTGCATCTCTTGAAGGATTTGAAGCTTGTAGGCACTTGTTTGCGTATCAAAAAAATTGCCCGAAGAGAGAAAATCAATACCGTTAATGCCCAAAGCTCCCATAGCTTCAAATATTTCGGGCGAGGCTATGCTTGAAAAAATATCCTCAGATATGAGTTTGGTAAGCCAGCTATTGTCGCCTTCGTTTACTTGATGAGAGTCATAATGCAATAAAAAATCCTCAAAACTCCCCTTCTCTTTTTTCAGCGCATTGTACATACCATAACCGATACCAGCCATCGGGTCTATCTCAAAAAGCCTACTTTGCATAGCATCTCCTTTGAAATATGTAAGCAAAAAATAGTCCGTAAAGGTTATGTTTAAAGTTTCAAATCGGAGTTTGTGTTTGTGCATCTGCTGTTGACATGTTGGATATATCGCAATATAATACGAGATATCTATATATCTCAAGGATTACACTATGAACAATGTTATAATATCTCAAAATAAGCATTGGGAACATAGCTATAAAAAACTATACGAGAGAGATGTTTTTCAAAAACTTCTTACAAATTTGAAAACTAAACATATCCAAGTTTTGCAGGGAATAAGAAGAAGTGGGAAGTCGTCGCTTTTTAAATTGATGATAAATCATCTTTCGCAACATATCGACCCGCAAGAGATACTCTATATCAACCTAGATGACCCTTTTTTTACTAAATATTCCAACGACCCAAAAAGTTTTTATGAGGTAATCCAAACAGCAAAAAAACTTACCCAAAAAGAGATAAAATATCTTTTTTTAGATGAGGTTCAAGCGATAAATGGCTGGGAAAAATATGTTAAAAGCGTATATGATAGTGACGAGTTTGAGAAAATATTTATAACAGGCTCTAACTCCTCGCTTTTAAATGGAGAATTTGCGACTTTACTTACTGGGCGATATATCTCGACAAAAGTTTACCCCCTTAGCTTCGGTGAAATTTTAAAGATAAATGATATCAGGAGCTTTTTAGAGCTTCATAAGCAGTTACCAAAAGTTTTAAAACTTGTTGATGATATGATGAATTACGGCTCATTTGCGGAAGTTTATCAACTGCAAGATGATTTAAAAAGGGAGGTTCTTATTAGTTATTATGACACTATTCTTTTGAAAGATTGCATAGCAAATAATCAAATAAGGGACATAAAAGGATTTAAGGAGTTGAGTTTTTATGGGCTCAGCAATCTTGCTTCGACATATTCATACTCATCTTTGGCAAAAGCCGTAAAATTAAACGATAAATCAATAAAAGATTATATACAAGCCCTAGAAGATTGCTATCTGTTTAGTGAACTAAAACTTTTCTCATACTCCCTAAAAGAGCAGGCAAACAACAAAAAGAAACTCTACTTGTGTGACAACGGTTTTATGAACTTAGGATACAGTTTTAGCTCAAACTATTGGAAGTTGCTTGAAAATCTTGTATTTAGTGAATTGCAAAAAAATGGGTATGAGATATTTTTTTATAATAAAGAGGTAGAGTGTGATTTTATAGTGAAAAAAGCAGACAAAACTATCGCCATACAAGTATGCTATGAGCTTAATGAACAAAACAAAAACAGAGAAATAAACGCAATTAAAAAACTTCCTTTTGATGTGGATGAGAGATATATCATTACTTATAATCACAAAGATACAATAGAAAATATAGAGGTAGTAAGTTTTTGGGAGTATTTTTTCAAGTAAGTGGCCGGGAGAGAGGGATTTGAACCCCCGGAAGTGTTACCTTCAACGGTTTTCAAGACCGCCGCATTAAGCCGCTCTGCCATCTCCCGACAGTAGTAAAATCGCAAAAAAGTTGGAGGCGACACCCGGATTTGAACCGGGGATCAAGGCTTTGCAGGCCCATGCCTTACCGCTTGGCTATATCGCCGACTTTTTGTGGTGCCCGAGACCGGACTTGAACCGGTACGCTCAAAACGAGCGAGGGATTTTAAGTCCCTTGCGTCTACCTATTCCGCCACCCGGGCATAGTTTTTTCGCAATTTTAAAGTTTTATGGAGCGGGAAACGAGGTTCGAACTCGCGACCCCGACCTTGGCAAGGTCGTGCTCTACCACTGAGCTATTCCCGCATTTAAAAAAGAGTTGAAAGTATATCAGTTTTTTTTTCTAATGTAAAGAAGTTATATTAAAACATTGTTACATGTAGAGTATTTCGCTATAATCACCGAAAAACTTAAGGGAAATTTTATGAGAAGTGATCAGGTTAAAAAGGGCTACGATAGAGCACCACATCGAAGTTTGTTTAGAGCCACTGGTGTAAAAACAGAGGATTTTGATAAGCCATTTATTGGGGTTGCCAACTCATACATTGACATTATTCCAGGGCATTTTTTTCTAGCAGAATACGGCAAAATCATCAAAGATGAGATTCGCAAAAATGGATGTATTCCATTTGAGTTTAACACTATCGGAGTGGATGATGGTATCGCTATGGGGCATGATGGTATGCTTTACTCTCTACCAAGCCGTGAGTTGATAGCTAACTCCATTGAAACGGTTATGAATGCTCACAAACTTGATGCGATGATTTGTATGCCAAACTGCGACAAAATCGTTCCCGGTATGATAATGGGCGCTTTGCGAGTCAATGTTCCAACCGTTTTTGTAAGTGGTGGACCGATGAAAAAAGGCTACACCAAAGAAGGCACTCCTATCGACCTTGCGGCTGCGTTTGAGGCGGTTGGCAAGTTTGAAAAAGGCGACATGAGTGAAGCGGAGCTAACAGACATCGAGTGCAACGCATGTCCAAGTGGTGGCTCATGTTCTGGAATGTTTACCGCAAATAGTATGAATACACTTATGGAGGCTATGGGAATAGCACTTTCTGGAAACGGAACAATCCCCGCTTTGACTCCTGAGCGTGAAGTTTTGATTCGCTCGGCTGCCAAAAGAGTTTGCGAGATAGCACTTGATAGCAAGTACAATTTTAGAAATATCCTCAACGAAAAAGCCGTTCGTAACGCATTTGCTATCGATATGGCAATGGGCGGAAGCTCTAACACTGTTCTTCACATGTTAGCTATTGCCAAAGAAGCTGGCGTGGACTTTAAGATAGCCGATATCAACGAGATAAGTAAAAAAGTCTCTCACATCGCCAAAATATCTCCTTCGCTTTCAACCGTGCACATGGAAGACATCAACCGTGCTGGCGGTGTAAACGCTGTTATGAAAGAGATAGCAAGAAGAGACAATGGTGCTTTGTTTACGGACAATCTAACCGTTACGGGTGAGACTATCGCAGAGCGTATAGCAAAAGCCGATATAAAAGATACAAATATCATTCACACGCTTGAAAATCCCTACTCAAAAGTTGGCGGACTTGCGATACTTTTTGGAAATCTTGCAAAAGATGGATGTGTTATCAAAACCGCTGGAATCGTTGGAGAGAGAAGATTTAGCGGAAAGGCGGTATGTTTTGACTCTCAAAGACAAGCCATAGCTGGTATCGTTGGAGGAAAAGTCGCCAAAGGAAATGTTGTTGTTATACGCTATGAAGGTCCTCGAGGAGGTCCTGGTATGCAAGAGATGCTAGCTCCTACAAGTATGATTATGGGGATGGGTTTGGGTGCAGATGTAGCACTTATAACCGATGGACGTTTTAGTGGTGCAACTAGAGGACTTAGTATCGGACATGTAAGCCCAGAAGCGGCAGAAGGTGGAATGATAGGATTGGTTCAAGATGGCGATATTATCGAAATAGATGTTGATGCGTACACGATAGATGTAAAGATAAGTGAAGCTGAGATAGCAAAACGAAAAGAGGCGTTTAAGCCTCATGTAAAAGCTATCGAGGGAAGTTGGCTCAAACAGTATCGACAACTTGTAACAAATGCCAGCAATGGTGCAGTTTTGAAAACCGAGTTTTGATGACTGATATTCCAAATGTTTAAGATGGTATCTATTTTGAAAATATCTCATAGGGCAGAATCGAGAAATATTTTAAGTTAAAGGATATGCGATGAACGTGGGTGGTTGGTCGTGCCCCAAGGAAGTCGATGGCATATGTATTGCTATTAAAAAAGAGTGTGATCCTGGAGATAAAGGGTGCGTACTTTATGGCAAAGTAAAATTTGCTTGCGAAGAAACTCCTTCAAATGAAGCCTTTGAAAAGAAAATGGAACGTAAAATGAAAGAGATGGGGGAAAAGCTAAAGTAGCCTCCCCCATCCTCTAGTATATGCCGATGCACAGTCTAGGCAAAGTTTTTTTCCATCTTCCAATCTCATTTTTTGCTCCATTGCACTTTCCCCGCACTTTTCGCATTGAATAGATTTAAATATTTTTGCTTGTATTGGAACTTCAAAATCTGGCATCTTGAGTTCAAAAAGTTCTTCAAGGGGTGTACTGAGAATATTTTTTTGAAGTTCTTCTCTTTGTATGTTTGGGCTAAATGGGTGCTTGTAGACAATGCGACCTTTTTTATTATTTTTTCGGTCAAAAAAACTGAATGCCTGCTTGCCCATGTCTTTGTGTATTAAATTTCCCTTTCCAGTACTACAGCCTAGTAAGACCTGTACAGCATCTATACCACAAGCATCGTTTTCGCTTACACATACTAACTCCTCATCATGACTAAAGCCAACAAGACCAAGCCATTTTTGGGCAGCCTCAACTGTTCTAAATCCTATAGCAAGACCAGGACAAGAGTGTCCATGAAATGCGACACATTTTTCCCATAAATTCATTGCAATCCCTTTATTTAAAATGTATGATGATGGTGCAAACGATGCCCTTCATCGTGCACATGACCGTAATATACAAACGTATGACCTTCGCTTACATGTAAGCTTGTTTTAACATCAAAAAGCTCTTCAAGCATCTCTTTGTTTAGTTGCCCTGTTTCAATATAGTTTGAAATCTTTCCTTTTTTGAGTAGCAAAAGCATTGTTGAATAGTGAATGGCATGTTGGATATCGTGCAGTACGATAAGTGTAACAAGTCCCTTTTCTATTGTAATTTTTTTCACAGCTTGAAGCATTTCTAGCTGATTTTTTGGGTCTAGGTGTGATATTGGCTCATCAAGTAAGAGCACATCAGGTTCTTGCAAAAGTGCACTTGCGATGAGCACCTTTTGTCTCTCCCCCCCACTCAAACTATCCAAATCACGCTCTAGCAAATCTTTCAAATCAAAATGCGTGATAGTTTCTTCAATTTTCTGCTTATCTTTTTGGTTGATTTGCATACCACTATGAGTTCGTCTGCCAAGTTCCAAAGTTTCCAAAACGCTGATGTGCACAGAAGATGAAAATTGCGAAAGATAGGCTACCTTTTTAGAAAGTGCTCTAGGATTTAGGTTGCAAAGGTCTATTTTGTCAAGCAAAATATTTGAGGTGTTTGGCTTTAAAAATCCTGCAATATGCTTTAAAAGTGTACTTTTTCCAGCCCCATTTGGACCGATTATGCCGACAATCTGTCCACCTTGTGACTCAAAAGATATATCTTGCAAAAGTCTTTTTTTACCCAAAGCATAATTAAGATTTTTAATGCTTAGTGTCATCTTATTTTTCCTTTGGATGCCAAAAGATATAAAAGCATAGGTGCTCCTATAAATGATGTCAATATGCCAACTGGTAGGACCGAAGGATAAAACAACATTCTAGAAAGTAAGTCTGCCCCCAGAAGTAAGACACCTCCGCTTAGTGCACTAAGAGGTATAAGAGCCACATGTGAGTTTCCTAAAAAAAGTCTTACAAGATGTGGAGCCACAAGTCCTATAAATCCGATAATACCAAAAAAAGCTACTGCTATGGCAGTGCAAAGTGCCGAGAAAATCAAAGCAAAGGAGCGAAAATTTTTGACATTTACGCCTTTGTTGAAGGCACTCTCATCTCCAAACCCAAGTGCGTCAAATTTCCAATGTGATGACCATAACACAACCATCGAGACCACCAAGACTAAAAGCAACAACCAAAGGTTTTCATAAGTGGCTTTACTAAGATCTCCGAATGTCCAAAAAAGAGTTGCAGAGGCGTTTATTTCGGTTGTAAAATATTGCAAAAACATCGTTCCTGCGTGGAAAAGTGAGCCAAGGGCTACGCCAGATAAGATAAGCGTTGAGGGAATCATTGCTACTTTTCTTCCTATCCAAACGATAACAAACATACAAAGTATGCTTGTTGAAAACGCCAAAAAGGCGATGACAAATTTGGACATAAAGGGGTTACTAATGGCGTTTGGTTCGAAAACAACAATCGCAAGAGATGCTCCAAATCCCGCTGCTTGAGATATGCCAAGCGTAAATGGAGAAGCCAGAGGATTTTTTAAAACGCCTTGCATAGTCACTCCAGATAGTCCTAAAAGCATTCCGACCAAAATCGCTCCAAATGCTCTAGGTGCTCTTATCGCCTCAATAATCATCGCAAAATTATCATTACATGTAGAGATATTTAAAATACGAAAAGTATCGCTAAATATGATTTTGCCAGAGCCACTAATGAGAGCCAACCAAAAAAGAGCAACCATTGCACTGAGTAAAAAAGCAGTTGTTAAGAGTCGTTTTTTTGCCCTTTTTTCATAGCTTTTTGCAAGACTCATTGCTTGTTAAATCCATAAGATAGTTTACCTAAAAGCTCAGAACCTTTTTCTGGATAAAATGCGTCAAAAATCTCTTTTGAAGCTCTGTCCAAATCCACTTCAAAACCCATTGCTGAAGCGATTTGCCAAGCTATAACAAAAAGATTTTCGATATTTGTTGTATAAAAATTAAATCCTAAAAGCTCTTTAATATTTCCGTTTTTATAGGCACTCAAAGTGTTAAAAATCTCTTTTTTTTGAACATACTCTTCTTGTATTTTTATCTTTCCTAGCATGTCTGTAAAGATGATTTGAGGGTCTGTTTTTAAAAGAGTTTCAAGTTCTATAAATTGGTGACCTTGTGCTCGTGAGTTTTTAAAAACAGCATTTTTAAGTCCTAAAAGCTCAAATGGTGGGTAGTTTGCATCAGTGCTTGTGATGCCTTGGGCACCTTTATATCCTACACCACCAATATATACCGTTTGAGATTTAAGAGTTGTTTTTGAAAGTCTATCCTCTTGAGTTTTGATAAATTCAATCAGCTTTTTTGCTCTTTGTTGAGTGCCAGTTATTTCGCCTAAGAGTGCCAAAGAGGTTTTTATATCTTCGAGATTTTTCTTGTTATTTCCACCATAAGAGGCTCCATAGCTAACCGCAATGACAGGAATTTTAGTTTTAGAAGAGATGATTTCAAGTTGATTTTTATCGACAAAAGAAGCGACAATGACATCGGGATTTGTTACCAAAAGTGCTTCGAGGTTTGGTATTTTTCCAGGACCTCCTTGACCTATCGTAGGGAGTTTTGAGATAAATTCTTTTCCTAAAAAAGTGCGATATGGCGAAAGTTTTGAGGATTGATTTTCGATATTTTCAATGCCAACAAGACGATTTTCTAGACCCAAATAAACACCTAAGCGCAACGCTCCTGGTCCTATAAAAACAAGCCTAGAACTTTTTTTAACCTCAACATTTCGACCTATGAGGTCAACATAAGACTTTCCAAAAAGCGTAGTTGCTAAAAACAAGCAAATAAAGACTATTTTTTCCATGAGATAAGCTCCACTCCTATATCTGTTTGAAAAGAGACATTTTTATTTTCGTCTTGCATCGGTTGCAAAACACTTTGCACAAGAGCTTTGCTTGGAATAATATCGTTGATTTCAAAATGCCAAAGCACGGACTCCAAAGCCTCATCGTAAGTCTTTACATGTAAGCGTGATTCCTCGATGTATTCGCTGATGTATTTGATACTTTGTTTATCTAGCCATTTGCGAATAACTTCTGAGCCTGATGGGACTTTGAGTTTTTGACCATGTGCTTGAAAGATGGGGTCTAAAAGAGTGGATTTTCGCTTTCCGCCCCACCCTAAATATACGCAATATTCTTTTGCCTTTGTGTTCATTTTGACAAAATCATTGTCATTTTGGAGTGCTGGAGACATGGATGAGAAGATGATATCAAAGCTTTTGTCTGTTTTAAAATCGCTCCAAGTGCTACATGTAAAGGTAAATTTTTCTGCTAAACCCTCGTTTTGCGCATCAATCTTAAGAATATCTAGCATCTCTTGTGAAAAATCAAGAGCCTCTACATGTAGGGCATCTTTTGCGATATGAAGGGTGTAGACTCCTGTTCCACAACCAATATCCAAAACAGTTTTGTCTTTAAAACTGATACCTCTTTGGGCAATTTTTTCAAGAATTTGACTCTGAAATGAGTCTTTGTCGTTTGAAAAACGGTTGTATTTTTTGGCTTTTTTGTCCCAAATAGAGGCTTTTTTGCTTTTTAAGTTGAACACTTTGTTTACCCTTAAGTAATACTAAATAAATATTGTTATTATCATATCTGTCGAAGTGTTAATGAATGCTTAATATTTTTTACACAATAGAAGATAAACCCTTTATTATATTTGTTGAGCTATAATTTTTTAAAAAACAAGACGGGGTTTGCATGTCAAATAAAGATACGAAATATATATTTGTAACGGGTGGAGTTTTAAGCTCTCTTGGAAAAGGGATTGCGGCTGCTAGCATATCAACACTTTTGAAAAATGTTGGCTTTAAAGTGAGTATTTTAAAGGCAGACCCTTATATTAACGTAGACCCTGGCACGATGAGTCCGTTGGAGCATGGCGAGGTATTTGTGACTGATGATGGTGCTGAGACGGATTTGGATTTGGGTCATTATGAGAGATTTTTAGATGAAAACCTTACACAACGCAATAATTTTACCACAGGTCGTGTCTACTCTTCGGTTATCGAAAAAGAGAGGCGTGGTGATTATTTGGGCAAGACTATTCAAGTTATTCCGCATATCGTAGATGAGATAGCAAATCGCATAAAAGAGGCTGGAAAAGGCAAGGATATTTTGATTGTGGAGATTGGCGGAACGGTAGGCGATATCGAAGGTTTGCCATTTTTGGAGGCAATTCGTTCTTTGCGAAATGAGGTTGGCAAAAAACGTGCGATGAATATCCACCTTACACTTGTTCCATACATCAAGGTTGCTGGTGAGCTAAAAACGAAGCCAACACAACACTCTGTTCAAGAGCTTAGACGTATTGGTATTACGCCTGATATGTTGATTTGTCGCTCAGAACTTCCATTGCCACGAGAGTTGAAAAACAAACTCTCTTTCTCTTGCGGTGTGGAGAAAAACTCTGTTATCGAGTCTTTGGATGCCCCTACAATTTATCAAGTGCCATTGAACTTTTTAAAAGAAAATATTTTAATTCCTATATCTGAAGCACTCGATTTGGGCGATTTGAAGCCACATATGGATCAGTGGGATACGCTAGTTAAACGTGTTATAGCTCCTAGAGATGAGCTTGTTATAGCATTTGTGGGTAAATATTTGGATTTGAAGGAGTCGTACAAGTCTCTTACGGAGTCTCTCATCCACGCAGGGGCACATCTAAACGCCAAAGTGAGTATAAAGTGGGTTGATTCTGAGATGATTGAAGAGAAGGGTTGTGATGAGATTTTGAGTGATGTTGACGGTGTTCTTGTGGCGGGTGGTTTTGGAGAGCGAGGCGTGGTAGGTAAAATGAAAGCCATACGCTACGCTAGAGAAAATAAAATTCCATTTTTGGGAATATGCCTAGGAATGCAGTTGGCAATGATAGAGTTTGCTAGAAATGTTCTTCACATCGAAGATGCAAATTCGGTTGAATTTAACCCTACATGTAAGGCTCCTGTTATATATTTGATTGACTCTTTTATTGATGCGAGCGGAAAAAAGCAATTAAGAACAGTAAAAAGCCCATTGGGAGGAACAATGAGGCTTGGCGGATATGCGTGTGACACCAAAGCAAACTCACTTTTAAGAAACGTTTATGGTGGTGCTAAAAGCGTTCGTGAGCGTCATCGTCACCGTTACGAAGCAAACCCAGCCTACCGCGAAGCTTTTGAGAAGGCAGGGTTGATTGTTAGTGGCGAGAGCGATGGATTGATAGAGGCGGTTGAGCTTAAGGAGCATCCATGGTTTTTAGGTGTTCAGTTTCATCCAGAGTTTACGTCTAGGCTTACCAATCCAAATAAGGTTATATTGTCGTTCGCACAAGCGTCGCTTGTAAGACACCAAAATGGCTAAGATGCTTACCAAAGAGGATGTTAGAAGGATACTTTCAAGTAGGTTTCAAAATGATTGCTGTACCCGCTTAGGGGATATTCCAAAGCCCTCTTCGCTCAAAGATATTTCTCGTGCTTCTAAGCGGATTGTTGAGGCTATAAAAAATGGCGAGAGAATCGCTATTGTTGGGGATTATGATGTAGACGGAGTCATATCTTCGGTTATTTTAACCCAATTTTTAGACGATATTGGTGCTAGCTATTCTATTCTTATTCCCAACCGTTTCGAGGATGGATATGGACTAAATCCTGAAATTGTTAAACGACTTGATGTACATGTTATTATTACCGTTGACAATGGAATCTCTGCCGTAGAGGCTGGCGATATTTGCAAAAAACAAGGGATAGATTTAATTATTACCGACCATCATACGGTTCCTTCTGTTGTTCCAGAGGCTTATGCCATCGTAAATCCAAAACAAGAGGATTGTTTTTTTCCAAATTGTGAGATTTGTGGTGCACAGATAGCTTGGTACTTGGTCGCTGCACTTAAAGAAGAGCTGGCTATTTCTTATGATTTATCCCAATTTTTAGACCTGCTATGTATCGCTATTATGGCGGATATGATGGAGCTTACAGACATAAATAGGGTTATGGCAAAAAAAGGCATATACGATTTAAATCGCTCAAAACGCCCTGCCTTTGAGGCAATAAAACGCTATTTTTCAAAAGCAACTATCGAGAGTGATGATATCTCCTTTTTAATTGCACCACTTATAAATAGCTCTGGAAGAATGGAAGATGCGATACTCTCTTATGAGTTTTTAAAATCAAAAACTATCGATGGTGCACTTGAAAAATTAGAATACATCGTTCATCTTAATGAAGCACGAAAAAATGAAGAAAAGATTCTGTTTGAGTCATCTTTAAAGTATGTAAAAGAGGATGAAAATATCATAATAGCGTGGGGTGAGGATTGGCACGAGGGTGTGGTTGGAATTGTCGCTTCTAGGCTTTCTAAACGGTTTAAAAAGCCCGCTATTGTATTTTCGATCAGGGATGGAAAAGCAAAAGGAAGTGCTAGAGGGATTGGAGAGGTAGATATCCTTTCGCTTATTTCAGCTCAAAAAGATTTGCTTTTGGCATTTGGTGGACACAAAGGTGCTGCTGGTGTTTCAATAGAGCAGAACAACCTAGAAGAGTTTAAGAGAAATCTTGTAGAAGAATCTAAATATATTGATTTGGAGCAGATGGAAGTTGAAGGCGAAGTGTTAGGCGAGATAGGAGTTGACCAGATTGATTTTGAATTGTTAGAGATATTAGAAGAGCATGAGCCTTACGGACAAAAAAATACCAGACCCACTTTTCTTCTTAGAGATATGTTTATTAAAAGAGAAAGATTGATAGGAAAAGATAAAAATCACTTGAAATTAATCTTACAAAAAGAGAATAATTCAGTAGAATCTATTTTTTTTAATTTTGATACAAAAATAAAACTTGGAGACAAGATAGATATTTTATTTAGTGTCTCGCGTAACGACTACAGGGGACTTGTAACGCCTCAATTACTCATCAAGCAAATTTTAAGCTATAAGTAAAAGTAAATATGCTATCGTGTTTTTAAAGTTTTTTTATAAGGAGAAGCTATGGATAGTACTAATCTTGATGAGATGTGTGATGCTCTGGATGTTGAACTAAAAAAAAGAGGTCTTTCAAGAAGAGATGCACTTAAATTAGCAGGTCTTGGAACTGCTTCATTTATGTTAAATCCAACGATTGCTACTGCTTCGACAAAAGCTGAAGCATCTAATGCGAAAGCGAAAATAGTAATAGCTGGCGGTGGTGCTGCTGGTTGTTCAGTGGCTTCGTATTTGGCTAAAAATCTAAGCTCGCCAAATATTACGATTATTGAGCCAAATCCAAAGGGCGTGAGCTATCAACCAGGTCAAACATTTATTGCATCGGGCGTTTGGACATTGGATGATATTTTGGCGGACAATAAAGATTTTTATCCATCAGAAGCTAAATGGATTCAAGATAGCATTACCGAATTTGACCCAGATAATAACAAAGTAAAAACCGCCAAAAATGGTGATGTAGCCTATGACTTTTTGGTTGTTGCAACAGGTCTACAGTTAAATTACGATGCGATTGAGGGTCTTACTAAAGAGATGATAGGAAAAGATGGTATTGGCTCTATATATTTTCCTGAGGGTTCAGTTAAGACTTGGCCTTTGATGCAAGAATTTGTTCAAAAAGCCAAAAATGGTGGTAAGAAAGTAGAGGGTGTCTTTACTCACCCTGCAACACCCATCAAGTGTGGTGGCGCACCTAAAAAGATTATGTATTTAACTCATGCAAGACTTGAAGAGGCGGGTGCTAGAGCAAATGCAGAACTAACTTTTTATCCTAGTGGTGGCTCGATGTTTGGTGTTAAAGAGTATCATGAGGCTATTGTTAAGCAGTTTGAAGAACGCAATATGAAATGGAAATACAAGCACAATCTTGTAGGTGTTGATGCCAGCAAAAAAATCGCTATCTTTGACAATCATTATCTCGAAAAGGGCAAATGGGATGAGGATTTGGGCGAGTTTGAGATGATTCCAAAAGTCAAAAAGGTAGAAGTTCCTTACGACTTCTTACATGTAACTCCGCCGATGAGTGCACCAAAAGTTGTTAAAGACTCACCCTTATCTTGGAAAAAAGGAAGTGCAGCAACTGGTGGATGGGTTGAGCTTGAAAAGGAGACATTGCACCACACTAGATATAAAAATGTTTTTGCACTAGGCGATGTTGCTGGTATTCCAATGGGCAAAACTGGTGGCTCTGTGCGAAAGCAGTATAGTGTCTTGTGCCAAAACTTGATTGCAATGATGGAGGGCAAGCAGATGAGTGCGAAGTATGATGGCTATACTGTTTGCCCTTTGATTACAGGGCTTGGCACAGTTGCTCTTTTAGAATTTAACTGGACAAACAGACCAGCTCCTTCGTTTCCGTTAGACCCTTCACAAGAGCGTTGGATTTGGTGGCTTTTGAAAGTGTATGCACTTAAACCGATGTATTTTTATGGAATGCTAAAGGGAAGAGCTTAAAAATTGCTAACGACATATAAGGAGAAGCATATGTTTAAAAAAATAGTTTATGCGTGTTTGGCGTTAGGTATTTTAACGAGCTTTGCGCAGGCGAGACAATATAGTGTGGCTGAGATTTATGACCAAATGTGTTCAAAATGCCATGGTGCTAAGGGCGAGGGAAATCCTGAAAAAAAAGGACCTGTTCTTAATGATTTAAGCAAAGAGGAGTTGTCATACGAACTTTTTGAAATCATTGGAAGATCAACCGATGGCGGACATGAGATTATGGAGCACAACCAGAAAAAGATTGTTGAAAAAGGGATGGATTATCATCCAGAAGATATGGCTATGTATATATATTCATCATTTAATAAAACAGGTGCCTCTAAGATATTTCGCAATTCTGGGCAGGCAAGTTTTGGTGAAAGAAGAGTATATAGTACATCAGAGATATATAAGCGTATGTGTTCCAAATGCCATGGTATAAACGCAGAGGGTGTGCCTGAAAAAAAAGGACCTTCGCTTAATGAGATGAGTTATGGAGAGCTTGAGATGGAGTTGTACTCTCTTCAATCCCTTGGCGGAGGATTTCAGTCTTCTGGCACGGAGCATGAAGTGATGGAGCATAACCAGAAAAAGATTGTTGAAAAGGGAATGGATTATCATCCTGAAGATATGGCAACCTATATTTATCACAATTTCAACAAAACAAAGCCAAAGGCAAAAAAATAATAAAAGAGGTGTAAAACACCTCTTTAAAACCCACTTGAGGATATAAATTGAATCGTTTTAAAGAAGAGTTGGTAGTATATTTGGTGCTTTTATTGTTTTTAGCTCTGTTTATGCATATGGCACAATGGATAACTCACCCAATTGCTCATTTAAAGGCGTTGGGACATCATAAAATGCCATATCATCCACTACTTTATAGTTTTATTGTCTATCTTGTTATTTTGCCATTTAGATATATTTATAGGTTTTTAAAACGTTTTTTAAGGAGATAGTTTAAAACTCTCTACCCTCTTTTACTGGCACAAAAAAGCACTCTTCTAGCTCCTCTTTTTGGATATTGTTGTCAGATAATTTTGTAAAACGAGTAATGATTTGTTTGCCATCTTTTTCCATTGGAGCAACCAATATACCACCTATATGTAGCTGGTTAAAAATCTTTTCTGGGATGATAATAGGCGAGGCAGAAAACAGTATGCGATCAAATGGTGCAAATTCTCGCCAACCATTTTGCCCATCATCAAATCGTGCGTGAATATGGTGTATCCCCATTTTTTTAAAGCGTTCTTTAGACTCTTTTAAAAGTCTCTCAATTCTTTCTATTGTAAAAACTCTTCTTACTATTTTGCTTAAAATAACAGCTTGATAACCACTTCCACAGCCTATCTCTAAGACACTGTCGGCTCCTTTACACGAGAGTGCTTGTGTCATTTTGGCAACCGTCAAAGGTGAACTTATCCATTGATTTGCAACTAAAGGTAGAGCATTTAGCTTGTAAGCGTGCATTCCAAAACCTTTTGGTATAAACTCTTCACGCTCCGTTGTGGCGATGGCTCTATATAAATCATCTTCGATATCGCAGATTTTTACGATTTCATCAGCCATTTTTATAGATTTTTGATAGCGAATTTTGGTATTTAAATCATTTTGCATGGTCATTCAGTTCTTATCCTAGGGTAATGTATTTTCTCATTTTTTCCACCTCTTTTAAATCAGCATTATATTCAATGATATTTTTTGAATCATTGCTAAATACTTTTCCAAATGGCGAAATAACGGCACTTGAGCTTGCCATAATGGCATCTTGGCTGTTGGATACAACCACAAAAGCCTGATTTGCTACGGCTAGGGCGGTTGATAGGATTTGAAGTTGCTCTTTTCTAGGAAGTCCCCAATAGGCAGGAACAAGAATAATATCTGCACCTTTAATCTGTTGCCAAAGTTCAATAAAACGAAGCTCAAAACAGACGAGACCAGCAATTTTTATTCCGCCTATGTCGATGATTTGAACATCCGAGCTTTTTCCTTCTATGAAAAAATCATTTTCCATGCCGAGGCTAAAGAGTTTTGCTTTTGGGCGAGATTGGATTATGACGCCATCATGAAAAATTTTGAAACTATTGATATATCCATCTTTCACACGCTCTATAAGGGTAAAAGCGATAGTTCGCCCTTGAGACAGTTCAAGTATTGGAGGAAGTGCGTTTGTTGAAAATTGAGCCACCAGTGACATATTTTCATATGCGTATCCACTCAAACAAAGCTCAGGTGCAAGCACAATCGAATTTTTAGGCGTTTGCCTAATGAGATTTGTCAGTGTTTCAAAATTTTCTTCTGGCGTTTTATCTTTGTAAGCAAACTGCAATGCACAGATCGTTTTGTTAGAAATCATCGAAACTTAGACTTCCTTTGCTGTAATTTGCAACATTTCCCTCGAAGAAATTGGTTTTTTGGTCGTTAAATTTTGAAAAGTCATCGACCCACTTTATTGGATGTTTTGCATTATATAGTTTATCAAACCCAACAGCAACTAAACGCTCATCAACGAGATAGTGAATATATTCCTCAATAATAGTGTCCGTAAATCCCATGATTTGATTTTGTGTAATGTATCTGCCCCACTCAATCTCAAGTGCTCCAGCTTTTTCAAACATGCTATAAACTTTTTCTTTTAGCTGGGTTGTGAAAATATCTGGACGCTCTTTTTTTGTTGAATTTATCATATTTTGAAAGAGTAGAAGATGGGTTATTTCATCCCGCTGAATAAAGCGTATCATCTGCGCACTTCCTAACATTCTTCCAGCTCTTGCAAGGGCGTAGATAGCAGTAAATCCTGAATAAAAATATATTCCTTCTAAAATCTGATTTGCAAACATTGCAAGGACTAGTTTTTCATCAGTAACTTCGCCCGCAAGCTCCTCATAAACGCTTGAGATATAGTCGTTTTTTCGCCTAAGCACTTCATCGTGTTTTTCCATTTCATAGATAAGGTCAGTATTGTCGCAGATCGCTTCGACCATAACAGCATATGATTTGGAGTGGTTTGCCTCTTCGTAAGCCTGTCTTGCAAGGCAAGCGTTGATTTCTGGAGCGGTAATATAAGGGTTGATGTTGTCGGCGATATTGTTTGTTTGAAAACTGTCCA
This sequence comes from Sulfurospirillaceae bacterium, assembly GCA_028692875.1. Taxonomy (GTDB): domain Bacteria; phylum Campylobacterota; class Campylobacteria; order Campylobacterales; family Sulfurospirillaceae; genus JAQUWL01. The sequence goes on along the minus strand of JAQUWL010000004.1, from coordinate 47,268 downwards.
TGCTTATAAGTTGTGACCAAACAAGGTCGTACATTCTTCGCTCAGCATCTGTTAAATTTTTATTGTAATCAATAATATCTTTTGTTGTATCTACCTCTTTTGGAAACCATGTATTTGCCTCCATCATATCCCACAATTTTAGCGCCCAAGTGTATTTGGCTTTTGTGAAATTGAGTATGCCATGCGGATTTCCATTAAAAATCTTTCTGTCGTTTAGGTTTTCATTGGAGTTTGGATTGTATATTTTTTTGCGTTCCATTAAGACTCTTTTTAAGTTAAATTGAGGCTAATTTTATCAGAAATTTCTTAATTCTATGGGGATAAGTTGTGACAACTTTGTGACATTAAGTTTATTGTCTTGCTCAACAGTTTTACCCAATGTATCTCCTACATGTAGGTAGTTTTGAAGGTAATATACTCCGCCATAACCTCTTTTGTGCAGGTCTTCAATAATAGCATTGATATCATTTTCGTCTAATAGTTTTGAATGCACAGTAGTTCTGGCTTCAAAAGGCACAGCTTTGGCAATAAGCAGATCTAGCGTTTGGGAAAATTTGTCAAAATCTTTCCTTTTTGTAATATTTTGGAATTTATAATTAGGTGCTTTATAGTCAAGTGCAACATAATCAATAAGGTCTTTTTCTATTAAAGTCTCAAGAGTTTTAGGATTTGAGCCATTTGTGTCTATTTTGATTTTAAAGCCAAGGTTTTTGATTTTTTCGCATATATACTCAACATCTGGGCACAATGTACACTCTCCGCCGCTTAGAACAACGCCATCAAGCATGCCAACACGTTTTTGTAAAAAATCAAGAATTTCACCGATAGACAGAACTCCATCGCCTCTTACTATATCGGGGTTGTAGCAGTATGGGCATGCCATGTTGCATTTGGCAAACCAAAGAATACACGCTAGATGATTAGGATAATCTAGCGTGGTAAATTTTGTAATACTGTAAATTACTCTATTTGCAAGAGCATTTTTCAATAAACTGTACTCTCTCTCTGTGTTCACCAAGCTTTCCTACGTTGAAGCTTTCAACAGGTCTGTGGTAACCCATAACTCTTGTGTAAACAATACACTTTGTTCTTTTTGCTTTTAGTTGTTCTAAAAGCTCTTCTCTACTCATTTGTCTTCTCCTTTTTTGATTTTTTCTATTAACTCTTCATCACACTTTGGACAAAATTCATGCTCGCCACTTATGTAGCCATGTTTCTCACACACTGAAAAAACTGGTGTAATCGTCAAGTATGGCAATCTATAATTTGTAATAACCTGTTTTACAAGTTTCTTACATGCTTCGCTTGAGCTTATTCTCTCTCTCATATATAGGTGAAGTACTGTTCCCCCCGTGTATGAGCATTGCAAGTCATCTTGCAAATCCAACGCCTCAAATGGATCATCGGTATAATCTGCAGGAAGTTGAGATGAGTTGGTATAGTAAATATTTTTACCATTTCCTGCTTGAATCATCTCAGGATATCTCTTTTTATCCTCTTTGGCAAACCTATAAGTTGTTCCTTCTGCTGGAGTTGCTTCAAGGTTGTATAGATTCCCTGTCTCTTCTTGATAATGAACCATTTTATTACGTACAAACTCTAATATTTCGTGAGCAAATTCCATTCCATAATTATCGGCAATATTGTGTTTATCTTCAGTGAAATTACGTACCATCTCGTTAATTCCATTAACTCCGATAGTTGAAAAGTGATTGTTAAATCCTGGCAAATAACGTGCCGTATAAGGATAAAGCCCACGATTGTACATATCTTGAACAAATACCCTTTTTTTCTCTAAAGTTGATTTTGCAAGCTCCATCAACTTTTCAAACTCTTCCATAAGCTTTGCTTTGTCGCCTTTATAGAGATATCCAAGTCGTGCCATGTTAATAGTTACAACGCCAATACTTCCTGTCATCTCGGCACTTCCAAAAAGTCCACCGCCACGCTTTAAAAGCTCCCTCAAATCTAGTTGCAAACGACAACACATGCTTCTTACATGCCCAGGCTTATAAGCTTTTGGATTTTCAACAAGTTTTCCTTCGGAGTTTCTGATGTATTGACTGCCTATAAAATTTTGAAAATATGATGAGCCTATTTTGGCGGTATTTTCAAAGAGCAAATCACTATTTTCGCCATCCCAATCAAAATCTTCTGTTATGTTTACGGTAGGAATTGGAAAAGTAAATGGTTGTCCTGTTTTGTCGCCCTCGGTCATAACTTCGTAGTAAGCTTTGTTGATAAGATTCATCTCTTTTTGAAAATGTTTGTATGTCATAGCCTCCAGTGATGAGGCTCCTCTTTTTTTCGCCTCTTCCACAAGTTCTTCATCTTCAATATTTTTAAACAGGTGCATCTGGCTAGAGGTTGGTATTTGGGTTGCCAAATCGCTAGGAACCGTCCAGTCAATCGTGATGTTTGTAAAAGGACTCTGACCCCATCGTGCAGGAACATTAAGATTGTAGACAAAACTGCGGATAGCTTTTTTTATCTCTTTGTACGAAATTTTATCTTTAAATACATAAGGTGCTAAATATGTGTCAAATGAACTAAATGCTTGTGCTCCAGCCCACTCGCTCTGTAAAATTCCCAAAAAGTTTGCCATTTGACCAAGAGCTTCTCTAAAGTGCATAGGAGGACGACTTTCAACTCTGCCTCTTACGCCGTTGAAGCCCTCATCAAGCAAAACCCTAAGACTCCAGCCCGCACAATATGCAGTTAAGCAATCTAGGTCGTGAATATGATAATCCCCGTTTCGATGTGCCAAGCCCTCTTCTTTTGAGTAGATTTTATCTAGCCAATAGTTTGCGATAACTTTGCCAGCGGTATTGTTTACAAGACCTGCATTTGAGTAGCCTGTGTTTGAATTGGCTTTAATTCTCCAGTCGCTTTTGCCAATATACTCTTCGATAGTTTGTGTAGAATTGATGTAAGTCGTATCATCATTTAGACCAGCGATATGCTCTCTTTGCATTTTGTGTGTGTGGCGGTAGAGCATAAATGAACGCATAACATCAAAATAGCGAGCCTTGTAAAGCTCTTGCTCTATCATGTCTTGAAAGTCTTCAACGGCAGCTACACGTTTTGTCTCTAGTCGTTTGAGAATATTTTTGAAGATATTTTCATCATAGTTGACATCTTCGCTTTTAAAGGCTTTTTTGATGGCATCTTCTATTTTGTAGGGCTGAAACTCTTCTGTAACTCCGTCACGTTTGAGAACTTTGGTAAGCATGATAATCCTAGCAGAGAGATATAATTTTTAAGTCAAGGAGTATAACATTGTTGATTTTAAATAGTGATAAAAGCACAAAAATTTGTGCTTTTATTGGCATCCCTCACATTCTATGCTTCTATCAGCAACATCGAGCCTATTTTCTGGCGATTGACCACGCAGATAATAGGTGGATTTAAGCCCAAGCTTCCACCCTAACATGTAGATATCATTAAGGTATTTTCCGCTTGCTTTGTCTAGCCGCATAAATATATTTAAGCTTTGCCCTTGATCTATCCATTTTTGGCGAATAGCTCCCGCTTTTATAAGTAATCTTTGGTCTAGGTCATATGCTGGAGTGTAAAATTCCCATGTGTTTGGACTTAGATTTGGTGCAACAACAGGAATAAGACCTGAGAGGTTTTCTTCAAACCATTTTCGTTTGTAAATAGGCTCGATAGCTTGTGTTGTTCCAACCAAGATGGAGATAGAGCTTGTTGGTGCGATTGCCATTAGGTAGCCATTTCGCATGCCAGATTTTTTAACTTTTTGACGCAACTCCTTCCAGTTGTAGCTATAGCCAAAAAGCCCTCCCCTGTCGACCAATTTTTTAGCATTTTCATTTGCCATGTCTATTGGAAAAATTCCCTCGCTCCATTTTGAGCCTTCAAATTCAGGATATCTCCCCTTTTCAATTGCTAAATTACAAGAGGAGTTGATGGCGTTGTAGCTAATGAATTCCATTATCTCATCAATGGTGTATAAATGCTCAGAGCTTCCCCAAGAAACTCCTCTTTCGGCAAGCATCTGAGCCTCTCCCATAACGCCAAGCCCAATAGCTCTTGATTTTAGGTTGGTATGTTTTACTTTGGCATGCGGATAAAAATTTAAATCAATTACATTATCAAGCATACGTACTGCTATTGGAGTGACACGCTCAATACCCTCTTTTGTGTTTATTTTGGATAGATTTATGCTTGCAAGGTTGCAAACTGCTGTTTTTCCCTCGATAGATTCTTTTTCAACGATAAAAACATCTTTGCCATCTAGCGAATCAAGAGAGCTAATTTTTTTAGCCTCTTTAGTTACGCCATTGCCAGTTTTTACAATATCATTTTCTTTAAATATTTTAATACTATTGTCTGATAATGTTACTTTGATTTTGTAATGATTTGGCTGTGTGTTTTGAAAAATTTCAGTACAAAGGTTTGAACTTCTGATGATTCCAGAGTGAGAATTGGGGTTGGCTTTATTGGCGTTATCCTTGAAGCATAAAAATGGACTTCCACTTTCAAAATAGCTCGTTAAAATCTTTTTCCACAACTCTTTAGCTTTAATATATTCTTTAGCTACGCTATCATCGTGCTCGTAAGCAATATATTTGCTCTCAAAATCATTCCCGTAAGACGTGCATAAATCGCTCGTTTGGGCTGGGTCAAAAAGTGTCCACATGCCATCCTCTTCAACTCTTTTCATAAAAAGGTCATTTATCCAAAGTGCAGGAAAAAGATCGTGCGTTCTGCGTCTCTCTTCGCCTGAATTTTTCTTCAAATCAAGAAAGTCTGAAACGTCCATATGCCAAGGCTCAATGTAAACAGCGATAGCACCTTTTCTGGTGCCTAATTGGTCTACTGCGATAGCGATATCGTTTGTAATTTTCAAAAATGGAATAATTCCTCCAGCGGCGTTTTTGTGCCCATCTATCATTCCGCCCATTGAGCGTACCAAACTCCAATCCCAGCCTATACCCCCACCAAACTTACTCAACAAAGACATCTCTTTAAAGGAGTCAAATATACCCTCGATATTATCAGGAGTACTTCCAATGTAGCACGAGCTAAGTTGATGCCTAGTGGTGCGAGCATTTGAGAGTGTAGGAGTTGCAAGCATCACTTCAAATTTACTAATGACATCATAAAACTTTTTAGCCCATTCTCCAGAGTTTAATTCATTTTGAGCCAAAAACATAGCAATAGCCATAAACATATGTTGTGGCAACTCTATTGGTTTTCCAGTCTTGTCCTTTATGAGATATCTATCATGTAGTGTTTTTATGCCCAAATAGGTAAATTGTAAATCTCTCTCAGGCTTGATGTATGAATTGAGGTCGTTGAGGTCATATTTTTCTTTAAGCCCTAAAAAAAGACGTCCATTTTTTTCGCCGTTTTCAAAGTACTCTTTTAGTGTGCCATAGCCAGTAAATCCATTTACTTTGTGGTACATGTCATATAAAAAAAGACGAGATGCTACAAAAGTCCAGTTGGGTCTATCAATATCGATTTTGTCGATGGCGGTTTTGATGAGCGTTTTTTGAATCTCTTCCGTGGTAATTTTATCTCTAAACTGAATTTTGGCATCAACTTCAAGTTCGCTTTGGCTAACGCCATCAAGCCCAAAAACAGCGGAGCTAGTATATTTTTGTATTTTTGAAATATCAAGTGGCTCAATTCGACCATTTCTTTTTTGTACGGTTAGCATTTACTTAAATACCCTTGCAAAAAGTTTATCAACATTTTTTGTGTAGTAGTCATAGTCAAAACACTCCCGGATAGCCTCTTCGCTTAGTTTCCCTCTCAGCTCGGAGTCGCTTAAGAGATTTTCGAGATAAAGACTTTCGCCTTTGGCGTTGAGTGCAGGTTTGCCTTGTTGCAAATCAGCCCAAACTTTCATCGCATTTCGCTGAACGATTTTATACGCATCTTCTCTAGATACACCTTTTAGCGGAAGCTCTAAAAGCACTCTTTGTGAAAAGACGAGTCCGCCAGTAAGGTTGAGATTTTTCATCATATTTTCAGGGTAAACAACCAATTTTTCAATTAATCCATTGAGTCTATGTAACATAAAATCCGTCGTGATAAAGCCATCTGGCAATATAAAACGCTCAACCGAGCTATGCGAGATATCTCTCTCGTGCCAAAGTGCGACATTTTCCATCGCAGGTATCGCATAGGAGCGTATCATACGGCAAAGTCCTGTAATGTTTTCACTTAAAACTGGATTTCGCTTGTGAGGCATTGCAGAGCTTCCTTTTTGTCCTTGTGAGAAAAACTCTTCGCATTCATAAACTTCCGTTCTTTGGTAGTGACGGATTGCTACTGCAATCTTTTCGCAACTTGACGCAAGAAGTGCTAGGGCGTTCATAAGATTTGCGTATCTATCGCGCTGAATGATTTGGTTTGAAACGGGAGCTGGCAAGAGTCCTAAGTTCTCGCAAACTAACTCCTCAAGCTCCATTGGGGAGTGTGCCATGTTGCCCATCGCTCCACTGATTTGTCCTACAGAGATAACTTTCATCGTGTGTTCTAGGTTTATAAGGTTTCGTTTCATCTCCTCATACCAAATAGCAAGAACCAAGCCAAACGTAATAGGCTCACCATGTATTCCGTGACTTCGCCCAACCATTAAAGTCATCTTGTGTTCTTTGGCTCTTTTTTCGATAGAGTTCATAAGTAATTTGACATCGTCAATAACAATGCTCAAAGAGTCTCTCATTTGAAGAGCAACCGCAGTATCAATGCAGTCAGAGCTTGTCATGCCATAATGAACCCACCTACTCTCTTCACCTAGACTATCTGCAACGCTTGTTAGAAATGCTATAACATCATGTTTGGTAGTTTGTTCTATCTCTTCAATTCTTTCAATGTTAAATGTGGCGTTTTTTAATATTTTTTCACAATCATCATTTGGGATTAGACCAAGAGTATTCCACGCTTTTGTGACAGCTTTTTCGACTTTTAGCCAAGCGTCATATTTGGCTTGCATTGTCCAATTTTTTTTCATCTCTTCTCGTGCGTAGCGTTCTACCATGGTGATTTCCTTCTGTTGTAGGTTGAGTTAGTTTTTGTGATACAATTTTGCAAATTTGACTTCCGTGAGTGTCAAATGAGTTATAATTTTATCTGATGGATAGTTAAAAAAGGTTAAAAATTTGGCATATGTTTCTAAAACTTATTTTCTCTCAAAGCCGAAAAAGGCATTTAGATTTTTAATGGACGAACTAAACGTTAGCATGAATGAAGCGCAAAGTATCATCGACAGAAGAAGAGTAAGTATCGGCGGGAATTTACTTACATGTAAGTCTTGCGACATACAAGGAGAAATTTCTGTTTTGTCTTATGAGCCAAAGCCAAGAGGACTTGAGCCGATTTTTGAAACAGAAGATTTTGCGGTTTTTGAAAAGCCAAGTGGAATCATGATCCATCCTAAAAAAAGAGAAGATGCTTATACGCTAAATGATGAGATAAAGTCTAGATACGGAAAAGACGCAAATTGTGCTCATCGTATTGACAAAGGAACAAGCGGTTTAGTTTTGGTTGGAAAAAATAAGCAATCCGAGATAGCACTAAAATCTCTTTTTGCCAATCGTCAAGTAAGAAAAACATATCTTGCCTTAGTTGAGGGGAAAATTGAAAAAGCGATGATGATTGATGAGAAGCTCAAAAGAGATTTACCCCAAAGTAAAGTAAGAATAAAAGTACATGTTGACGAGAGTGGGAAAAATTCACAAACCAAAATAACGCCATTGGAGTATTTTGATGATATTGATGCGACTTTGATTGAGGCGGAACCTTTAACGGGAAGGCAACATCAAATTCGTGTGCATTTGTTCCACGTGAAACATAAAATCATTGGGGATATTATATATGGTGTTGATGAGGATAGCGTTGTTCTATTTTTAGACAACAAACTTGACAAAAATCAAACTGCTCAACTTTCTGGATGCAGTAGACTTTTATTGCATGCACATAGCTTGCAATTTTCCTATAAAGGTGTTGATTATGAAGTTGTATCAAAAACTGACATTAAGACGCTTTTTTATAATTTGGCAAAAGGTTTGTAGATGAAAACCATAGTTTTTAAAAATCAAAGAGTTGCGCCCAGCAAGGTTGTGTGCATAGGCAGAAATTATGTTGAGCATATACAAGAGCTTAATAATGAAGTGCCCTCCTCTATGGTAATTTTTATGAAACCAAATAGTAGTGTTAGCGAAGATTTGTTAGTTGGGAAAACACCTTCGCAGTACGAAGCAGAGTTATCGTTTGTTATCAAACATGGCAAGATTGCAGGTGTTGGTTTTGGGCTTGATTTGACAAAGCGTGAGTTACAAAGTGAGTTAAAGGCAAAAGGCTTGCCATGGGAGCGCGCAAAGGCTTTTGATGGCTCGGCGGTCTTTAGTAGGTTTGTTCAAATTGATGAGTATGTTATTGATTTATTGAGCTTGCAACTTTACATAAATGGTGTGTTAGCTCAAGAAGGATGTGTAGCTCAAATGCTTTATAAGCCACAAGAAATTATTTCGGAGATAGGTACATTTTCAACACTGTTAGATAACGATATTGTTATGACTGGTACTCCAAAAGGGGTGGGAGTTTATAATAAAAATGATATATTTTTAGGCAAGATATTGAGCGGTAAAAAAGAAATTTTAGCTTGTGAATGGATAGCAAAATAAGCACTATTCTTTGAAAAAAACAACGTAAAAAATTCCTGCTAGGCTAAAAGTTACAACCACCAAAAGAAAGATGATTTGTCCAATATCCAGCCAATTCATCTTTTCTCTTCCCTGTCTTTTAGTTGCCCACATGCGGCACTTATATCCAGCCCTTTTGATTGACGAATTGTACACAAAACCCCATGGTCGGTAAGATATTGTTGAAAAGCTATTACATCTTTTTCGCTAGGTCTTAAAAACTCACTGCCTTCATGTGGATTAAAATAGATAAGATTTACTTTTGATTTTATGCCATGTAGAAGTTTGACTAGTTTTTTTGCGCTTTTAATGTCGTCGTTTACATCTTTCATAACCAAGTACTCAAACATTACTCGTTTTCTTGCATCAATTGGAAATGCTTTTACGGCATTGATAATGGACTCGATATTGTATGCTTTGTTTATAGGCATTAATTTTTGACGCAACACGTCATCTACTGCATGCAAAGAGATAGCAAGTAAAACACCCAAATCCATCTCTCCTAGTTTTTGAATCTGTGTACTTAGTCCACTTGTCGATATGGTTTGTCTGCGAGATGATATGCAAAGCCCATCTTCATCGCTAAATATTTTTACAGCTTTTGAGACGTTATCTAGGTTGTCAAGTGGTTCCCCCATGCCCATATAAACAATATTTACTCGTCTATTTTCAGCTATGTTGTTATCTTTTTTTATCATCAGAACTTGAGAAGTTATTTCGCCAGCGCTTAAGTTTCTTCTGAAGCCGTCTTTACCTGTTAGACAAAAAGCACATCCTATTTTGCAACCAACTTGACTAGATATACAGATGGTGTATCGTGCTTGATGTATGAGCTTTCCATCTTCGCTGCTCTCTTCCTGTTTCATTGGAAGTAAAACGGATTCGACAGTATTGCCATCTTGAAGAGCAAAAAGATACTTCTTGCTACCATCTAGGCTGGTTTCGATTTTGACAATATTAAGAGGCTTAAAAGTATATTTTTCATCAAGTTCTTGAAGAAGATTTTTTGGTAGATTTGTCATCTCAAAAAATGAGTCGGCATATTTTTTATAAATCCACTGATATATCTGTTTGGCTCTAAAAGATGGTTTTATTATGTGTGCCAACTCTTCTTTGGGGATATCTAATAGGTTTATTTTGTTCATTTTTTTTCCATTTTTGCGAAGGTTGATTTGACATATTTTTCTAGCATGGCTTTAGACTTTTGGTGGTTTGACACAAATTCTTTGTGGGCATTTTCAAAGCAATAATTAGTCACAATAAATATTCCAAAAGCAGGTATTTCAAACTTCTTTGCTACGCTTAAAAGGGCAAAAAATTCCATATTTTCAAGCTCAACGCCAAGGGAAAGCATCTTTTTCGAGCTCATTTCATCTGATGTGATGTAGTTGCTAGAGTTTACAATAGGATTATCTTTTGTTTCACGTGGAACATTATCCGTTGCAATGACGTTGTCAAGTGGCGTATAACATTTTTCCTCAAGGAAACCTAGCTCTATATTTGATGCGCGACTTGAGCGTATAATATCAAATGGTTTGTAGTTGCCATAACTTCCAGCGCTTCCCATAAAGAGAAAAAATGGTGGTTTATTGAAAAGGGCTAGTTTTGTTAAGGCGATACTGCTTTCGATTAGCCCTACTCCAATAGGTGTTGCAAAGTCAAAATTTTCATTGCGTCCAGCACATACAATCATAGCCTAACCGCTATCCCTTCATTTTTTAAGTAGTTTTTCAAATCCACAATATTTATCTCTTTAAAGTGAAAAATAGAAGCCGCAAGAGCCGCATCTGCATTGTTTAGAAATGCCTCTTTTATGTGTTCCATAGTTCCAGCTCCGCCACTAGCTATAACGGGGATATTGAGCATTTTGCTCATTTTTGAAGTAAGCTCAATATCATAACCTTGTTTGACTCCATCGCAATCCATCGAAGTTAATAGTATCTCGCCCGCACCTCTTTGCTCAACCTCTTTTGCCCACTCAAGTGCATCAAGCCCTGTGTCAATTCTTCCGCCATTTATAAAAACATTCCAAGAATCGCCTGTGCGTTTAGCATCAATAGCTACAACTATGCATTGTGAGCCAAATCTTTTTGAGGCTTCGTTGATAAAATCAGGATTTTTAATGGCGTGAGAGTTGATGCTAATCTTGTCGCACCCTACATGTAGAAGGTTGTAAATATCCTCAAGCGTTCTAATGCCTCCGCCAACAGTCAATGGTATAAAAACCTCTTTTGCAACTTTTGCAACGATATCCACCATTGTGTTACGCTCTTCATGGCTAGCGGTTATATCTAAAAATGTGATTTCGTCTGCGCCCTCTTCATTGTATCTTTTGGCAACTTCCACAGGGTCTCCTGCGTCACGAAGTCCAACAAAATTCACGCCCTTAACAACGCGTCCATTTTTAACATCCAAACAAGGAATAATACGTTTTGCAAAATAGTCCATTCGCATCCAATGCAGTAAAATTAGTGGTTACAATCATAGCAAAAGAATTAAAAATCTCTTCTGAAGATGGTATATTATATTTTTTACCTATTCTGAAGCAAACAGTGGTTATAATCGGGCAAATTTTATTCACGGCGTTAAGGTGCACATTGATAGAGGCGAAAAAAAAGTTTGGACAAAACTTTCTCAAAGATAGAAGCATTTTAAACAAAATCATCCAATCGATGCCCAAAAATTCTCGAAAACTTGTTGAGATTGGGCCTGGATTAGGTGATTTGACGCAGGAGCTGTTGAGCGTAAAGCCCTTGACAGCTTATGAGGTCGATGAAGATTTGTGTGTTTATTTGAGAGGAAAATTTGCAACTCCAATAAGCGAAGATAGATTAACATTGGTTTATGCCGATGTTTTAAAGCAATTTGAACAAGGTAGTCTTTGTGATGAGCCTTATGATTTGATTGCCAATCTTCCCTATTATATTGCAACGACTATTATTTTGGATGCCCTAGAGGATCAAAATTGTAAGTCCATGATAGTTATGGTTCAAAAAGAGGTTGCGCAAAAGTTTGCCGCACTTCCAAAGACAAAAGAGTTTACCTCTTTGGCGATTTTGGCGCAGAGCATAGGCAGTGCTTCCCTGCTATTTGATGTTCCTCCAGAGTCGTTTGAGCCACGCCCAAAAGTGGTGTCGTCCATTCTCAAAATTGACAAACAAAAAGAGTTTATTGAAGGTAAATTTTCTGGATTATTTGAATCAAAAGAGCAACTAAAGGCGTTTAAGCGATATTTGCGCTCTTCGTTTCAAAGTCCCAGAAAAACATGGCTGAAAAATATTTCGTCAGAGTTTAACAAAGAAGTCGTGCAAGAGATTATGCATGATGAAAACCTTCCAATAACTATTCGTCCTCATGAACTTAGCGTCTTGTCTCATCATCTACTATTTAAAAAACTAAGGTTGAATGATGCAAGAAAAAGAGATACAACAACAGCAGACTGAAGGCAATAATCAAGAAAAAGCCCCAAGCCAGAACCCAAATCAGAACAGAAATAGGCCAAGAAAACCTTACCCAAATCCCCAACAGAACCATCAAAAACAAGAGGGAGAAAATCCTCAAACTGGTGTTTCGCAAGAGCAGGGCAATAAGCAAGCAAAATCTGGTAATAACAAAAGAAGAAAAAATAACAAAGCACCAACAAGTTCAATAGAGGGAAATGAGGCGTGGCAAAGAGATATGAAAAAGGCGATAGATGCCAATAAAAAGATGCACAAGCTTAGGCTTAATGATTTTGCGAGTATCGAGCAAAACTCTAAAGGCAAAATCAAAATAACCCCTTTAGGTGGGCTTGGCGAAATAGGTGGAAATATTTGTGTTTTTGAAACTGATACTTCAGCAATAATTTTAGACGTGGGAATGAGTTTTCCAAGCGAAGATATGCATGGTGTTGATATTTTAGTGCCAGATTTTTCTTATCTTCGACAAATCAAAAAGAAAATAGCAGGAGTAGTGATTTCGCATGCACACGAGGATCATATAGGAGCGGTTGCTTACCTTTTTAAAGAGATGCAGTTTCCGCTTTATGCAACACCGTTGCCCCTAGGCATGCTTTCCAATAAATTTGATGAGCATGGATTGAAAAATCAAAAGAGATTCTTTAGACCAGTCGAAAAGAGAAAAATTTACAAAATCGGCGATTTTGAAGTCGAGTGGATACATATAACACACTCTATTATTGATGCCTCCTCACTTGCTATTACAACAGAAGTTGGAACGATTATCCATACTGGCGACTTCAAGATAGACCATACACCAATGGATGGCTATGTAACAGATCTTCACCGCTTTGCCCACTACGGCGAAAAAGGGGTTTTGTGTTTAATGAGCGATAGCACAAATTCCTACAAAGAAGGCATTACAAGAAGCGAAATTACCGTTGGAAAGACCTTTGATAGCATTTTTGCAAAGTCCAAAGGAAGAGTTATTATGTCGACGTTTTCTTCAAACATCCATAGGGTTTATCAAGCGATTGAATATGGGCTAAAATACGGAAGAAAAGTTTCTGTTATTGGTCGCTCCATGGAGAGAAACCTCTTTACGGCGATTGATTTGGGGTATATTGAGTTAGACAAGAGCATTTTTATTGATCCACATGAGGTCAATAAATACCCAGACAAAGATGTTCTTATCGTTACAACAGGAAGCCAAGGCGAGACTATGAGTGCTTTGTATCGTATGGCAACTGATGAGCATCGTCATATCAAAATCAAGCCAACGGATCAGATTATTATCTCCGCAAAGGCAATTCCTGGGAATGAGGGAAGCGTTTCAAAGGTGCTTAACTTTTTAATGAAAAGTGGTGCAAATGTGGCATATCAAGACTTTAGTGAGATACATGTAAGTGGTCACGCAGCACAAGAAGAGCAAAAACTTATCCTAAGATTGACGAAGCCAAAATTTTTCCTACCTGTACATGGCGAGTATAATCACATAGCAAGACATAAAGAGACGGCTATTTCGTGTGGTATTTCAGAGAAAAATATCGTTTTAATGAGTGATGGCGACCAGATAGAGTTGTGTTCAAAATATATGAAAAAAGTTAAATCCGTTAAAACGGGAAAAGTTTTTATTGACAACCAGATAAACGAACAAATAGCTGATGATGTTGTTATAGACCGTCAAAAATTGGCGGATTCTGGGCTTGTTATGTTGGTAATTCAACTAGACAAAAGTGAGCACAAACTTATCTCAAAACCAAAGATTATTAGTTATGGTTTGGTGTCAGACAAAGACGATAAAGCGTTTTCTGTTGAGATGGAAGGTGTTATTGACCAGTTTCTTGTCAATGCAAAAAAAGAGCTTTTGGAGAACAGCAGGGCTCTTGAAAATGAGGTGCGACAAGTGGTGCGAAAGCATATTTACAGACAAATGAAAAAATACCCAACCATCGTTCCGACGATATTTATGATGTAGGAAAACGGATGTACGATTTTAAACAGATAGCCAAAGAGGTAATTGAGCTTGAAGCTAAAGAGTTAGCACATGCTGCGACACTTATTGGCGATGAGATGGCAGAGGCGACAAATTTAATAGCCAACATAAAAGGCAAGTTAATTGTAACAGGCGTTGGCAAAAGCGGGCTCATAGGCGCAAAAATAGCCGCAACGCTCGCAAGTACAGGCACCAGCAGTTTCTTTTTGCATCCTACCGAGGCAATGCATGGAGATCTGGGAATGATAAGCAAAGATGATGCTGTGTTGGCGATAAGTTATAGCGGTGAAAGTGAAGAGCTTATCAAAATATTGCCACATGTCAAGCGTTTTGATATTCCACTTATAGGTATGGCAAAATCCAAAAATTCCTCATTGGGACGATACAGTGATGTATTTTTAGCGCTACATGTAGAAAAAGAAGCGTGTCCGCTTGACGCAGCACCGACTACCTCAACTACGCTCACGTTAGCGCTGGGTGATGCGTTAGCTGTTTGTCTAATGAAAAAGAAAAATTTTCAAAAAGAGGATTTTGCTTCGTTTCATCCAGGCGGTAGTTTGGGCAGGCGTTTATTTGTGAAAGTAAAAGACTTGATGTTACATAACGATTTGCCGATTGTTAGCGAATCTACACCTTTAAAAGATGCGATTGTTGCGATGAGCGAGGGGAGACTCGGCAATGTTCTTATCGCAGATAATAACTCAAAACTGTTAGCAGTACTAAGCGATGGGGATTTAAGAAGAGCGTTGATGCGTAGTGATTTTTCTATGGAGGCATCCGCCTTGGAGTACGCTACTAAAAATCCAAAAACGATAACCAACTCAAATCTTTTGGCAAGTGATGCTTTGGCTTTGATAGAGTCATGCAAGATTCAGTTGCTAGTAGTGACTGACGAGAGTGGAAAAATTGAGGGTGTATTGCATATACATAACCTCGTAGAAGCAGGAATAAAATGAATACACCCATAAGATTAAACAAGATGATTTCGCACAATACTAGATACTCACGCCGTGAAGCTGACGAGTTGATTAAAAAGGGCGAAGTTCAAGTGGATGGCAAAGTGGTTGATGACTTGTCGACCAAAGTAAGCTTTAAAAATAAAATCGTTATTAACGGCAAAGCACTATTTGAGAAAACCCAATATACGGTTATTGTATATCATAAGCCAAAAGGTGAGCTAGTAAGTAAGAAGGACGATAGGGGTCGTAAAACTATTTATGATTCTTTGCCAAAGCGTTATGCACATTTTCTAAGTGTAGGCAGACTTGATTTTGCAAGTGAGGGGTTGCTTCTTTTGTGTGACTCTCCTTCTGTTGTTTCTGCTTTGATGCATGGGGACTTGGAGCGAGTTTATTATGTCAAAATCAACGGCCCTATCACTCAGGCGATGGAGCTTGCGATGCGAGAAGGTCTACATGTACAAGATGCTAGAAAAGGTGGGCACGAGCTTAGTGATGTTAGAGCTATGGACTTTGCACCTTTTATACAGTATCGAATAATTAAAAATTCACCAACCTACTCTACTCTCAAAGTAACGATAAATGAGGGCAAAAATAGAGAACTTAGAAGATTTTTTGGCTATTTTGATGTGGATGTTGTGGATTTGAAGCGTGTTAGTTATGGGCGAGTAGATTTGGGAATGTTGAAGCCTGGGAAAATGCGATTTTTGGAGGCCAATGAATACTCTGCTTTAAGAGACTATTTGGACTATGTAGAGGGTCAAAACAAGGATGAATAACTTAGCGGTATCTTTGCGTCCCGCTACTATCGAAGAGATGTGCGGACAAAAACATTTGTGCAGTCCGCATAGCGCTTTTAGCAAACTTTTAAAATCTAGCACGATGCCTCATTGTATCTTTTTTGGACCAGCGGGTGTTGGCAAAACAACTTTGGCAAAAATCGTTGCCAAAACGCTAGAGCTACCTTTTTATGAGCTTGACGCTACGAGCGTCAAAGTGGAAGAGTTTCGCAAAATCATAGCACAGCACAAGCACGGCTTGCAAAGGCCTCTGATATTTATTGATGAGGTTCACCGACTCTCTAAAACGCAACAAGAAGTTCTTCTTCTTCCTATGGAAAATCACGAAGCCATTGTTGTTGGTGCATCGACAGAGAATCCCTATTTTACTCTAAGTTCTGGCATTCGATCTCGTATGATGTTGTTTGAATTTTATCCGCTTGAGACCAAAGACCTTGAGGATATTTTAGAGAGCGTTAAAAGAAAAAATTCCTTTACTATTGATGATGATGCGAGAAATTATCTTATTCATTCAAGCGCAGGTGATGCTAGGTCGCTCTTAAATCTTTTGGAATTTGCCCTTAAGATAGACCTACA
Organism: Sulfurospirillaceae bacterium; assembly: GCA_028692875.1. Taxonomy (GTDB): domain Bacteria; phylum Campylobacterota; class Campylobacteria; order Campylobacterales; family Sulfurospirillaceae; genus JAQUWL01. Next base: position 30,819 of record JAQUWL010000004.1, on the reverse strand, counting down.
TGTAACCCTAGAGACGCTCAAAGCTCTACGACCAAACGCACTTAAAGATGGTATTAGCAGTGATGATTCGCACTATAATCTTATCAGTGCTATGATAAAAAGTGTGCGAGGAAGTGATGTAGATGCAGGGTTGTATTATCTTGCAAGATTGATTGATGGTGGAGAGAGTCCTGATTTTATCGCAAGAAGATTGGCTATTTTGGCAAGTGAAGATATTGGCAACGCAAATCCAAATGCCATAACTATCGCTTCAAACACTCTTTTTATAGTTAGCAAGATTGGCTATCCAGAAGCTAGAATTCCCCTTTCTCAATGTTTGATTTATCTTACATGTAGCCCAAAATCAAATAGTGCATATGTTGCTATTAATGATGCGTTAGCTTATGTTAGAGAACAAAAAGCACTTAAAGTACCACAACATCTTAAAAGCCCCTCCCCTAAAGGATATCTTTATCCACATGATTTTGGCGGTTGGGTTAAGCAAAAGTATTTGGAAAAGCCGTTGAAGTTTTACTCATCCAAAAGTGTTGGTTATGAAAAAACTCTAAATGAGTGGCTTGAAAAAATAACTAAAAAACCTTAAATCCTTACATGTAAGGCTAATTTGTTTAAAAAAATTCTATAATATCTTACCAATTTAAATGGAGACATCATGAAAATAGCCATCATAGGCGGAGGTATCAGTGCCCTAGCCACCGCTTTTTATATACGTCAAGCAGAGCCAAAGGCACAAATAACGCTTTTTGAAAAAGAGGGTCGACTTGGCGGAAAGATGAGTACCGTTGAAAAAGAGGGCTTCTTTTTTGAAGAGGGTAGTAATGGATTTTTGTCCAATAAGCCAGATACGCTTGATTTGGTTGAGCAAAGCGGATGTGGCGATATTTTGATACGCAGTAATGATAGTGCAAGAAAACGCTTTATCTATAAAGACTCCTTGTGCCCTCTTCCAGAATCTCCAAAAGCATTTTTAAAAACACCCCTGCTTTCATTGGCGGGAAAACTTAGGGTTGCATGTGAGTTTTTTATAGCACCAAAAAAAGATGATACGCATGAGACATTGCAAAGTTTTGGATATCGCCGTGTAGGCAAAGAGATGACCGACGTCTTTTTGGATGCGATGGTGGCAGGTATTTTTGCCTCGTCCCCAGATAAAATATCTGTAAAATCAGCCTTTCCGGCTGTTGTAAAGCTAGAGCAAGAGTATGGCGGATTGTTCAAGGGAATGTTGGCAAAACGCAAAAAAGAGGCAGGTCCAGGCGGGATTTTAATGAGTTTTAAACAAGGCGTTTCAAACTTTATTGAAAGAGTTGCAAAGGCTTGCGATATAGACATAGTAACAAATTGTGAGATTGAAAAGATAGAGCTACATGATGGCAAATATAAAGTTTTAGCAACAAATATTGATATGAGTTTTGACAAGGTGATTCTCTCAACGCCATCCTATGTAAGCTCATCGTTGGTGCGTGAGTTTGATGAAGTATTGGCCAATGAGCTTGATGATATCGAGTATTCGCCCATCAGTGTTGTTGGCTTTGGTTACAATGCACTTCCTCACGATTTAGATGGATTTGGTCTACTTACAACAACTTCGGCCAAAAAAGAGGTTCTGGGAGTGTTGTGGGATAGCTCCATTTTTGATGATAGAGCCCCATCTGGTAAAAAATCCGTTCGTGTGATGATTGGTGGTCAGAGAAGTCCTGAACTTGCACTAAAAAGTGATGAAGAGCTTATTGAGATGGCAAAAAATGGAATAAAAGAGACGATGGGTCTAGATGCACAACCTGATGTTGTATTTGTAAAAAGATATGAAAAAGGAATTCCAAATTATCGTGTTGGGCATTCACAAAAGATGGAAAAATTATTTGCGCAACTCGAACGACATAAAGGGCTTTATTTAAGCTCAAATGCCTACTTTGGGGTTGGCTTGAATGATTGCGTAAGTAACGCTAAAAAATGTGCTCAACAAGTGGTTAATGAGTTGTAAAAAGAGGGCTTAGCCCTCTTTGACTATATTGTCTAAAATATATTTTTCTAAATCTTTTTTCTGAATCTCTTTTTTTACTGCTTCGTTATAGATTTTCTCTACATGTACCGAGTATTTTTCGTATGGAAAGTATGGCAAATGAACACTCCATGCTTTTTTGATTTGCTTAAGAGCTATTGCATCTCTCATTTTGGATTTAAAAAAATTAAAACCAATAAATACACCAGCAGTTGCTATAACTACACCTAGTATTGAAACATGTGAGTCTATGTTTGCTAAAAGTGCATGCGTAACACCAAAAAGCGGAATTAAAATCAAACAACAAATTCCAGTATAAACAAGATATGCACGAGCAATTTTCATACGAAAACCAAGTTTTGCCGAATCTACATACAGCCCTTCGTTAAATTGACTATTTGCGGTTAGCATATCCTTGAGTAAAATGGGTTTTTTTGAAGTAAGATAAATATAATCTAAGATTTTATCTTGTATAGTGGCTCGAGTATTCATATGATATACCTCTTTTTTTGTTTGTTATAATTTTAACACAAAAACCTCGCTAAAGGTCTATTTGAAAGGAATTTTATGTCAATCGAATCTTTTCTTATGTCTGCATTGCTTCTGCTGTTTGTTACCTCTTTATCCGTTTCTTTTTTTAAAAAAATTGGGCTAGGGTCAGTCTTGGGGTTGTTGATAGCGGGGATTATTATAGGACCAAATACTCCAGGGCCGATGATGACAAATGAGGTGGAGACCCTCATGCATTTTACTGAATTGGGCGTTGTTTTGTTTTTGTTTGTGATAGGGCTGGAGATGCGTCCAAAAAAATTATGGGCAATGCGTCGAGAAGTTTTTGGGTTTGGTTCTTTGCAGATAATACTTTGTGGAGGGGCACTGGCTTTGTATGCCATGACTTTTGCCTCCTCTTGGAAGAGTGCCGTTTTGATAGGGCTGACGCTATCTTTGTCTTCAACCGCATTTGTCTTACAAATACTTCAAGAAAGAGCGGAGATGACAATGCCATATGGAAAAGCTTCTTTTGCAGTACTTCTTATGCAGGATTTAGCAGTTGTTCCTCTTTTGGCACTTGTACCACTTCTTTCTCAAAGCGGAACACTAACAAAAAATCACTCTTTTCTTGAGCAGTTAATGATAATTTTTGCGATGCTAGGGGGCGTCTTTGTTCTGGGAAGATATATTTTGCCATTTGTTTTAGATAGGCTTGTTAAAGAACTCAACAAAGAGGGCTTTTTTTTGAGCGTGATGCTTGCAGTTGTGTTTTCTGCTTGGGCAATGGAGTATGTGGGTCTATCTATGGCATTGGGTGCTTTTATGATGGGAATGTTACTTTCGACCTCCGTGTATAGCTATCAAATACAAGCGTATATTGAGCCTTTTAAAGGCGTTTTGATGAGTCTTTTTTTCGTTTCCGTGGGAATGTCTATTGATATAGCAACAATCGCAAAAGACGCACATATTTTTGCCATTCATGTGGGGGCTATTGTGTTGATAAAGGCTACTGTTATTTTTTTCTTGGCACTCATTTTTAAATTTACAAAAGATGTTGCAGTTAAAATCGCTTTTTTTCTTTCGCAGTCGGGAGAGTTTGGGTTTGTAATCTTTGGAGCGGCAAAATCACTCGGAGTCATTAGTAGTTACACGTTTGTTATTGGTATAGGTATTATATCTTTTACAATGCTTTTAACACCGCTTTTAACTAAAATTGGAGATTTTATTTCGCAAAAGTATGTTAAAGAAGAGGACAAGGATGATGACAATGCACCTAGCAGAAAAGAAGATATCTCACATGTTGTGGTTGCTGGATATGGAAGAGTTGGGTATATGATCTCTTTGATGCTTGAAAAAACAGGAATACCCTTTATTGTGTTTGACCAAAGCATAAAAAGAGTCCGGTTTGGAAGAGAAAATAATCATAATATTTTTTTTGGGCACGCTGATGACATTAAATTTTTAGAAAGTCTTCATATAACAGGGGCTTTGCTTGTCGTGGTAACAGTGGGAGAGGAAAAAATATCTCGCAAAATCGTATCTGCCATAAAGACAAACTATCCCAGTGTAAAAGTTGTTGTTAGAGCAAAAGATATTGATGATGCTGATTCTATAATATCAATGGGTGCAAATTGGGCAGTTCCAGAAGTTGCAGAGGGAAGTATCTTTTTTGGAAAAGGTGTATTGCGCGAAATGGGTGTATCTGAAGATAGTATAAAAATACTTACAGAAGAGCTACGAGCAGGGGATTATCAGATGTTAAGAGGTAAAAACTAAATCCCTCTAAGTTTAAGACTAAGTAGACCCGCATATTCGTGTAAAGCGGTATAGCTTAAATTCATAAAATGGAAATTCGGCACAAAATTCATTAAATTAGTAGGCTCTTTGGGACCTAGTTTAAAATCAGTTGCCGAAGGAGTTACTTTAAATCCAAAATGTTCATATAGACGTTTTGAACGCTCCATGTGGTACGCCGAGGTAACTAGGTAAATGCGAGGGTTTTCAATGCCGTTATCTTTGAAAAATTTTTGACTCAATTTGGCATTTTCGTAAGTATCTAAACTTTTATCTTCTATTAAAATCGAAAACTGTTTTGGTGTAAATATCTTGTTTTGCGGAAGTGCTATCTCTAGCATTGAGCCAAGCTCGTGTGTCATATCTAAAAAAGCATCACTTTCTTTATACTCTTTTAGTCCAGCCCCACTAAATAGAAGTGGAAGGTTTTTTGATTTTGCTAGCATAACTCCCCACAAAGCCCTTTTAGTAGCATCTGCGCCCAAAGGCAAGTTCGCACTTTTGGGTATGTGTCCACCAGATAGAACTATAACCGCATCGGCATTGGCTTGCGAAGTGGGCAAATTGTACGGACGCTCCAGTGGCGACAAAAGCATATTTGAAACAAATGATATAGACAAAAGGTATAACGCAAGAGCGCACAGCAAAATTGTTTTTTTAAACTTTTTTGCCAAAAACGCTCCCATAAAAAGTGCTATTATGAAGATAACAGGCGATAACACTATAAAAGTAAAAATCTTTGAGAGGATATACATAATGCCCATATTAGACCATTATTGCACTACGTTCGCCCTTTTTTAGTTCGCCGATAACATACCCATCACTGTTTGCTAACACCTCTTGAACATTTTCTGGACTTACAACCCAAACCATGCCCACGCCCATATTGAAAGTGCGGTACATTTCGCTCTCTTCTACATGTTTGCTCATAATATCAAATACTGGCAAAGTTTTGATTTTGTCTTTATAAATAAGAGCTTGTAAACCCTCAGGAAGCACGCGAGGAAGATTTTCCACTATGCCACCACCCGTTATATGAGCCAAAGCGTTGATTTTGCTTTTGAGTTTTTTAAAGAGTTTTACATACAGTCTAGTCGGAGTTAAAAGAAGTTCAATCAATGGCTTTCCATCAACAATAGTGTCAAATTTGTAGTCTAGTTTTTCAAAAAAGAGTTTTCGCACAAGTGAAAATCCGTTTGAATGCACACCTGAACTAGGAAGTGCTATTAAGACATCCCCTGCTTTTACATGTGGGAGTCTGTTCATCTCCTCTTTTTCTGCAATGCCTACGGCAAATCCAGCTAAATCAAAATCTTTTCCATGGTACATTCCAGGCATCTCTGCCGTTTCACCACCTATTAAAGAGCATTCCGCCTCAATACATCCCTTAGCAATTCCGCTAACAATAGATACAGAAGCATCTAGCTCCAATTTTCCCATTGCATAGTAGTCCAAAAAGAAAAGCGGTGTGCCAAAGTTGCAAATCAAATCGTTAGCACACATGGCAACTAAATCAACCCCAACGGTATCATAGATTCCAGAATCAATAGCAAGTTTTAATTTGGTACCAACGCCATCAGTAGCACCCAAAATGACAGGTTTTTTATATCCATTTGGAAGTTCGTACGCACCTGCAAAAGAGCCTATTCCGCCAATTACATTGGCATCGAATGTAGATTTTACTAAAGGTTTAATATCTTCGACAAATTGGTTACCCGCATCAATGTCTACACCGGCGTCTTTGTAGCTTACCGTACTCATATCTGTTCCCTTTTTTTGAGGTATTTTCTACCAAAATAATTTTAATTGATTTTAACAAAACTATGTTAAAATCGTCCTAAAAATAAAAAGGCTAATTGTTTATGAATTTCATTGAAAGTGGTACTGTTTGTGCCGAAATGATGGTACATGTAGCGATTTGTAGTCACAAAGAGCCCAAACAAGTTTTAGTTATTTCGGACAATAAATTTATAGAGCAAGAGTTTTTAAAATATGAAAATCAATCTTTTAAACAATGCAATATCGAAGATGCTATATCGTTTTGTGAGAATGAAGAAGCTCAATACTACGATGTTGCAATGGTAGATAGTTCGGATTTAAATACGCTGATTATGAGTGCTCAGCTCAATCGAATAGTAAAAGAAAAAGGCTTGATAGTAGTTTGGAGTAAGGCATTAAAAGCTGACATGGAGCGTTTTTCATCACTTTTTGAGATAGTTATGCCGTATCGTTTTTGTGATACCAAAAATCAGATGCACACAGCAATTTTTATCTCCAAAAAGTATCATCCAACGGCTGATATCGTTTTACAGCGTTCTGATTTGCTTGAAGGCTTAAGCTATTACAATACTGAGATACATGGAGCAGTATTTGTCTTGCCAAATTATCTAAGAGCCGAGCTTGCTGGGGTTTTAAAGCAGTAATGACATGTAAGTACGGCGTGGCGCTAACAGGAGGGATTGCAAGCGGAAAAAGTACCGTATGCAATCTTCTAAAGCTTCACGGTTTTTATATTATTGACGCTGATGTGATTGCTAAAGAGGTTTTTAACGAACATCAAGCAGAGATTTTGGAGCTTTTTGACGATGATGATATTTTGGCAAAAAATGGAAAAATAGACAGAAAAATTCTCGGACAAATAATTTTTAGCAATGAAAACAAGAGAAAGAAACTTAACTCATTTATGCACCCTTTGATTCAAAAAGAGATAGAGCGTCAAAGTCTTCAGCGAGATGAGTTTAAAGTGCCATATATCATTGACATACCTTTATATTTCGAAAGTGGCGGGTATAAATGCAAAAATGTTGCTTTGGTGTATGTGCCACAGGAGATTCAGCTAAAAAGACTTATTGGCAGAGAGGGCTTGAGTGCTGATGAGGCAAGAATGCGTATTGATGCACAGATAGATATCGAAGCAAAGCGTGAAAAAGCGGATTGGATTATTGACAATTCGTTTGATTTAAAACACCTTCAAGATGAGGTGGAAAAATTTGTGGATTTTATAAGAGGAAGCGATGCACGTCACAAAATATAATGCAAGTGGTAATGATTTTGTCATTTTCCATACTTTTAAGGAGTTTGATGCAAGCACTTTGGCTCGCAAGTTATGTCATCGTCAAGAGGGCGTAGGTGCAGACGGACTCATTGTATTGCTGCCTAATTCTGTTTGTGATTTTAAGTGGCAATTTTATAATAGTGATGGCAGTGAGGCCTCGATGTGCGGAAATGGTACTAGAGCGTGTGCTCACTATGCTTATCATAACGGATTAGCCAAAGAAAAAATGACATTTTTAACAGGAGCTGGAGTTATTAGCTCTACAGTTGATGGAAATATGGTCGAGACACAATTAACACAACCACAAATTCTTAGTGATATTTTTGAAGAGATGGGATTTGTATGGCATTTTGTAGATACAGGCGTGCCTCATCTAGTAACTTTTGCAGATACCGCTGATGTGTTTGATAAAGATATAGCAAGACAAATGCGATACAAGTACAATACCAATGTAAATTTTGCCTATATTAAAGATGAAGACCTACATGTAAGGACATACGAGCGAGGGGTCGAAGATGAAACTTTGGCTTGCGGAACGGGGATGGCAGCATCATTTTATTGTGCTTTTTTACAAGGCTTAGTTGCCTCTACAGTGCGTGTATATCCAAAAAGTCAAGAAGAGCTATACCTCAAAATGGACGAAGGCAACCTCTATTTTAAAGGCGAAGTGCATCGTGTTTTTGAGACAGATATTGAGTTGTCATATTTCTAATGAAAATTGTTTTAAAACCACTTATAGCCTCTTTTGTTTTGGGAGTTTTTCTATTTTCACTCTCTTGTGTAAAGGCAGCAGGTTTTCCAGCATCGTATTATAAAATTGAAGATATTGAAAAGCAAAAAGAGGAATTTATAAAAATTATCAAGCCTTTTGTGGAAAAAAATAATGAAAATATAGGAGCGGAAAGGGCTTTTGTGGTTGATTTTTTTTCTAAAGCTATGGCAGATGCTTTTCGAGGTTTGGGTCATAAAGAGCTAGGACGCTTGATAGCTCTTAGGGAAAAATATGGCATTAGAAATCTTTTTGACAAGGATGAGTTTTTAAAAAAAATTGATGAGATTCCTGTTTCTCTAGCTCTTGCTCAAAGTGCCATTGAGAGCGGTTGGGGCAAGAGTAGATTTGCAAGGGAGGCAAATAATCTTTTTGGGCACTGGACATTTACAGGAAAAGGCATTATTCCAGAAGAGCGAGAAGAGGGCAAAACCCATATGTTAAGAATTTTTTCCTCTTTGCAAAACTCTGTGAATGCTTACATGTTAAATCTTAATAAACATGCATCTTATGAAGAGTTTAGAGCAGAGCGTCTGAGAGCAAGAGTAAATAATGAAAATTTTGGCGGAAAGCAAGCAGCTTTAACTATGGAAAATTACTCGGAGTTAAGGCAAGAGTATGTTAAAAAAATCCAAAAAGTGCTATCTCAAAACAATCTTTTATATTTTGATACTAAATCTAAAGAGAGACAAAACTAGCTTTATAATCCCGCCTCTTTAATAAGCTCTGCTTGATAGTGAGCAATGATAGGCTCAATAATCTCATCATACAATCCGCCTTCCATAATCGCATCAAGACGATAAAGTGTCAATCCAATACGATGGTCTGTTATGCGATTTTGTGGGTAGTTATATGTGCGTATACGTGCACTTCTGTCGCCTGAACCTACTTGAGCCTTTCTGGCTTCACTCTCTTTGGCGTTTCTCTCTTGAAGCTCTAAGTCATAAAGTTTTGCTTTTAATATTTTCATTGCAGCATCTTTGTTTTTGTGCTGTGATTTTCCATCTTGATTTACAACCACAATACCTGTTGGCAAGTGAGTTATTCGTACAGCACTATCGGTTGTATTTACTGATTGACCGCCGTTTCCAGAAGATCTCATAACGTCAATTTTTAGGTCGTTGGCACCTATTTCTATATCAACATCTTCCACTTCAGGCATAACTGCTACAGTAACTGCTGAGGTGTGAACACGTCCTTGGGACTCTGTTAACGGAACACGCTGAACTCGATGTACTCCACCTTCATATTTTAGCCTTGAAAAAGCCCCTTGTCCTTTGATGAGTGCGATAACCTCTTTGAAGCCGTTTAACACACCTTCACTTATGGAGACAATCTCGACTTTCCATCCTCTGTTTTCAGCATAACGTAAATATGATTTAAAAAGATCTGATGCAAAAATAGCAGCTTCATCGCCACCTGTTCCCGCTCTAATTTCCAAAAATATATTTCTGTCATCATTTGGGTCTGTTGGCAAAAGAAGAAGTTTTATCTCGTCTTCTAGAGCCTCTTTTTTGCCTTCGAGGTATTTTAAATCCTCTTTAGCCAGTTCGCCAAGCTCTTCATCATCTAGCATGAGGCGATTATCATCAATATTTTTAAGTGTTGCTATGTACTCTTGAGTTTTATCTTTAATATCTTCAATGCTAGCTTGCTCTTTCGATAGAGCTGTCATCTTTTTGATATCATTTGCTATATCGGGGCTACTTAAAAGAGCTGTTAACTCATCATAGCGTTTTATGAAAGGAAGTAATTTTTCTTTTAACATGTAGAGATAGAGGAGGGAAGTTGCCGCAAGTTATGCAGCAACATTACCTAGCGTATGTACCATTTTAGACAATCTGCTCACACGTCTAGCAGCAGTATTTTTAGTTAAAATACCCTTGCTTGAGTAGGAGTGAAAACTCTTATTAACATTTTTCAATGCCAATTCGGCTGCTGCTTTATCTCCAGCCTCGACTGCTTCTTTGACGGCTCTTGTAAGATTTTTGATCCTAGTTTTGTAAAATCTATTTCTCTCTGTTCTTACTTTAGTTTGTCTAATACGCTTTTCTGCTGACTTGTGATTTGCCATAGATAAGCCTTTCTCTTAAATTTAGGCGTAGATTATATAAAAATAAATATTAAACCGAACTTATTTTAAGGGCAATTTAAACGAAAAATAGCTCTTTTTTTGAAATAGTTCCATACAATACGAGTAAGAAGTAAAGTTTTGTTATAATTGGGGCAATATTTTGCACAGGAACACTCAATGAAACTTTTTGGAACAGATGGCGTTAGAGGAAAAGCTGGTAAAAAACTCAGCGCTTTTGTGGCAATGCGTTTAGCGATGGCCGCAGGTATCTACTTTCGTAAAAACTCAATTACAAATAAAATCTTAGTCGGAAAGGACACAAGACGCAGTGGCTATATGATAGAAAATGCTATCGTTTCTGGTCTTACCGCAGTAGGTTATGATGTTAGACAAATCGGTCCTATGCCTACTCCTGCTATTGCCTTTTTAACCGAAGATATGCGTTGCGATGCTGGTATTATGATTAGCGCATCACATAACCCTTATTTTGACAATGGCATCAAATTTTTCGACTCATTTGGCAATAAGCTAGGCGAAGCTGATGAAGCGGAGATTGAGAAGATTTATTATGATGATGAGATAATTGATAAGAACCAAAAAAGCGAGTTTGACATTGGAAGGTCTAAAAGAGTGGACGATGTTATTGGCAGATACATCGTACATATCAAAAACTCTTTTCCTAAAAATTTTACATTAAAAGGGCTAAGAATCGTCCTAGATACTGCAAATGGTGCGGCTTACAAGGTGGCTCCAACAGTTTTCAATGAGCTTGGTGCAGATGTTATCATCATTAACAATGAGCCAAACGGTAGCAATATCAATCTTAATTGTGGAGCACTACACCCAGAGGAGCTTGGCGAAGAGGTGCGAAAGCTTAGAGCGGATATTGGATTTGCTTTTGATGGTGATGCAGATAGGCTTGTTGTGGTTGATGAAAAGGGAAATCCTATTCACGGCGACAAGCTTTTGGGAAAACTTGCCACGTTTTTGAAAAGTAGAAATGAGCTTGAAAATAGTGGTGCATGCGTTACAGTAATGAGTAATCAAGCACTTGAGGACTATTTAGCAAAACATAAAATCCAAACTTATCGTTGTGATGTTGGTGATAAATATGTTTTGGAAACTTTGGCGTCCAAACAGATGAATTTTGGAGGAGAGCAAAGCGGTCATATTATACTGTCTGATTTTGCTAAAACAGGCGATGCTTTAGTTGCATCACTTGCGGTAATGGCGTGTGTGCTAACAGAGAAAAAGCCAGTGAGCGTACTGTTAAATCCTTTTGAGCTTTATCCGCAGTTGCAGCAAAATATTACTGTAAATACAAAAATTCCACTTAATGAAATCAACGGATATTGCGAACTTGTCGAGGAGATAGAGAAAAAAGGTGTGAGAGTTTTAATTCGTTATTCTGGAACTGAAAATTTATTGCGTATTTTACTCGAAGGCAAACAAGAAGGCGTATTGGAAGAGTCTATAGATAGAGTTTTAAAATTATTAAAAAGTACACTCAATGATTAGAAGTACTCTTTTTTTTGCCATCTTTTTTGTGGGTGTTTTTGTAGTTGATCAGATGATTAAAAACATTTTTCTGGAGGGTTTTCGCTGGGGAAGCGACTATTTTTCACTTATTTTGACCTATAATAAAGGTGTTGCATTTTCGATGTTCTCTTTTTTGGATGGTTATTTAAAATATCTTCAGATGGCTTTGATTTTTGGAATTATTGTATATCTGCTTTTATATAAAGATATTTTCAAGGAGTATTGTATTCCTGCGGGGATTATTTTAGGTGCTGCATGTAGCAATATTTACGATAGATTTATTCACGAAGGTGTGGTGGATTATTTTTATTGGCACTATGGTTTTGAGTTCGCTATTTTTAATTTTGCAGATGTTATGATAGATTTGGGTGTAGTAGTTGTGCTTTGGATTTCATTTCGTAAAAAAAGAGCAACCCTCTCTCAGTAAAAACATTATTTTTACAAACTTTTAGCCAAAATATATTACAATCCCTTTGATTTGGCATTTGCTTAAGGCTTAAGCAGAACATAGGGTGTCTTTAACTTAACTTCTATGCTTCATTACACAATGCCTCTAAACTATCTTGGAGGTTTTCTATGAAAAAAGTACTATTGTTGGTCTGTTTTGTTGGACTTTTGTCTCTACATGCAAGTGATTTGGATATTTTTAAAGGTCTTGGTGGTTCTTTAAATATCGCCGGCGGAACGGCACATGTTGAATGTGAGAAAGAGGTGGTTAAAAAAATTATGCAAGCGTATCCAGCTATCAATATTACTATTGCTGGTGGCGGAAGTGGCGTTGGCATAAAGCAAGTAAGTGAGGGCTTGATAGACATTGCCAACTCTGGAAGAGCACCTAAGGCAGAAGAGGTTCACAGAGCAAATCTGAAAAGTTTTGTTTTTGCGATTGATGGTATAGGAATCGTCGTAAATCCAAAATCTCCACTTTCAAATTTAATTACAACACAGCTTATTGATATTTTTAGCGGCAAAGTCAAAACATTTGAGGAATTAGGATTTAAAGGAGGCGAAATCAACCTTTATGTTCGAGATTCTTCTAGTGGTACTCAAGATGTTTTTGTGGAAAAAGGTATCAACAAAGGGGTTATATCAGATAAAGCAAAAGTTGTAGCCTCGAATGCCTCTATGAAAACAGCTATTGCAAACGATTTGAACGCAATAGGTTTTGTATCTTTGGGTGTGGCGGACGATAGTGTTAAGCTCTTGTGTATAGATGATGTATGCCCAACAATCGACAATGTCGTTAATGGTAAATATAAAGTTTCAAGAGGTTTATATCTAATCACAAAAGGTGAGCCAAAACCACTTGCAAAAGCTTTTATAGATTATTTGCAAAGTCCAAAAGGTGCAGATATTGTAAAAAAACATGGATTTATTGCCCCTAAAAAATAATGAAATTTTTGTTTAAATTCGGGCTTGTTGTATCGGTAATTACAACAAGCTCTCTCGTCTTTTTAATTTTGGCATTTTTGCTATATTTTTCCATTCCTCTTTTTGACTCAGCCATATTTGTTGGGTTTTTTACTCAAAAATGGGATGTTTCTAAGAGCTTGTATGGTCTTTTGCCGATGATTTTGGGCACCATATATATTAGCGTGTTAGCAACTTTTTTTGCTACGGCGATGAGTTTTTCACTCGCAAGTTTGAGTGAGGGATTTTTGCCAAAAAAAATTGCTACAGTGGTTGAAGGCATTATTGTATTGCTAGCAGGTGTGCCTACTGTTCTGTATGCGTTTGTGGCACTTTTTTTGCTAGTTCCGCTTATAAATATATATTTTTTTATGGGAAAAGGACTTTCTATTTTTACAGCTTCTTTTGTGCTTGCCTTTGTTGTTCTTCCAACAATTTATGTAATGATGCTAAGTGCTTTTAGGGGAGTGCCTAAAAAACACATCAAAACATCGCTTTGTTTGGGGGCTACAAAAAAAGAGGTCTTTTTTTCGATTATGTTGCCTCAAGCAAAACCTGCACTTTTAGGTGCCATAGTATTTGGATTTGCTAGATCTGTGGGCGATACCTTGATAGCTTTGATGCTTAGTGGAAACTCTCTTCATATGCCAAACACTTTGTTTGATTCTGCTAGAACGCTAACATCACATATCGCACTTATTAATGCAAATGATTATGAGTCAGTTGCATTTAAGGCGATTTTTTTGTGTGCTCTGCTTTTGTTTATTTTTACTTTTTTTGTCGTTGCGACCCTTAAATATCTCTATAAAGAGAAAAGATATGCATAAAATTTTTCAAAAAATTATCATTTTTTTATTCTATTTTTTTGCATTCGTGGCTTTTATTGCCTTGAGCGTTTTTTTTATATTTATTTTTTACAAAGGCGTAAATGCTTTTTCGATAAAACTTATTTTTGATGACACTCCGCCTTTAGATGCTTTGATGTTGCAAGCAAGGGTTTTTAATGGTATTTTTAATGCTATTGTCGGCTCTTTTTTTGTGGTATTTGTTTCTATTATTTTAGCTTTGCCTTTGGGTTTTTTGAGCAGTATTTATGTGGCATGTTACGCCTCCAAAAATGTTCGATTTTGGATGGGTTTTTTATGTGAACTGCTCTCAAGTATGCCTTCTATTGTGATAGGACTTTTTGGATTGTCTGTCACGATTTTTTTACATAAAAACTTTTTTGCCGAGCTCTATCCCTCGCTTTTGATTTCCGCATGTTCTTTGGCGATACTAGTTATTCCTTATATTATAAAAATGACCGAGTCATCACTATGTCAAATTCCATTTTCTATTAAAAACGTAGGTTTAAATTTAGGTGCGAGTAAAACGCAAAATCTATTTTTTGTGCAGTTGCCTTACGTTAGCAAAGAGATTTTAGGAGGTATTATTTTGGCAACCGGAAGGGCTGTTGAAGATACGGCGGTCATCATGATGACGGGAGCAGTTGCGATGGCTGGAATCCCATCTTCGATTTTTCAAAAATACGAAGCATTGCCATTTTTTATCTATCATATCTCTTCGGAATATTCCTCCAAGGAGCAGATAAATCAAGGTTTTGGTGCGGCGATTTTACTTTTGGGGGTGTCATTGTTTTTATTTGCTACTGCTTTTGCTTTGCGAAAAATCATATCGAAAAGGAGTGGTTTTGGAATTTGATGCTATAAAAATAGAGGTTGAAAATCTTACCTTGAGCTATGGTAAAAGGGTGGTTTTTGAAAATTTGAGTTTTGATATTTTCCCTCGTTCCATTACCGCTTTGGTTGGTCCTAGTGGTATAGGGAAAAGCTCTTTTTTAAAGATTTTAAATCAAATGATACGAGAAGAAGAGGGCTTACATGTAGAGGGCAAAGTTCTTTTACATAACAAAGGCTTGTCTGTTGATATTTTAAAACTTAAGGAGTGTGAGCTTCCTTCTTTGCGAAAAAAAGTTCTCTATGTTGCCCAACATCCAGACCTATTGCCACTTTCTATATATGATAATGTTGCGTTTGGTTTGCGTTTGCAAGGTATCGGAAAAAATGATATAAATAATCGTATTGAGATGTCGCTAAGGGATGTTTTTTTGTGGGATGAGGTCAAAGAACGCTTACATGTAAAGGCGGATATCCTCTCTGGAGGACAACAGCAAAGGCTTATATTGGCACGTGCTTTAGCAATGCGGCCAGATGTTTTGCTTTTGGATGAGCCTACAGCATCGCTCAATGAAGAGTTGTCGTTGAAAATTGAGGATTTATTAATATCTCTAAAACAGAAAATGACCATCGTGATGATTTCGCATTTTAAAGAGCAGGTTAAAAGAGTGGCGGATGTTATTTTTGAGATGCGCTTGCCATCTTAAAAAAATAAATTTTGCATTTCGTGTATTTTTTGTTATAATCTCGCTCTATTTTGATGGCCGCGTAGCTCAGTTGGTAGAGCACTACCTCGACAAGGTAGTGGTCGTTGGTTCGAACCCAATCGCGACCACCATATTTTGTTCTCCCGTCTGTTTGGGAGTTCGTACAGTAAAAGGATACTTAAATGACAAATGATGTTTTAGCCTACAAAAGTGGGGATCTCATCATTGACACACAGACTGCTTCCGCATCATCTGCTACTTACGAAAACGAAATACTCTTTGACAATTCTGCCGAAGCTCTTGAGGTTATACGCCATTCGTGCGCACATCTCATGGCACAAGCGATTAAAGAATTGTATAAAGATGCTCAGTTTTTTGTAGGTCCCGTGATTGAGGACGGTTTTTATTATGATTTTCGTGTCAGTGAAAAGATGGGTGAGGGCGATTTAAAAGCCATCGAGGATAAAATGGAAGAGCTTGTTAAGGCAAAACTTCCTATTGAAAAAATTTATATTACAAAAACGCAAGCTATTGGCCATTTTGCAAATGACGATTTGAAGCAAGAGGTGCTTTTGCGTATTCCAGATGGGGAAGTGACTATCTATAAACAGGGTAGTTTTGAAGATTTGTGTCGCGGTCCTCACGCTCCAAACACCAAATATCTAAGATTTTTTAAATTAACAAGAGTTGCTGGTGCATATTTGGGTGGTGATGAAAAAAGGGAGATGCTTACCCGCATCTATGGCACAGCTTTTTGCGACAAAGAGAGTTTAAAAGAGTATATCGCCACTATTGAAGAGGCGAAAAAACGTGACCATAGAAAACTAGGTGCAGAGCTTAAGCTTTTTACTTTTGATGAAGAAGTTGGTGCGGGTTTGCCGATTTGGTTGCCAAATGGCGGAAGATTACGCTCCAAACTAGAGCAGTTTTTATTTAAAGCACATCGCATTAGAGGTTATCAGCCAGTGCGTGGTCCAGAGTTATTGAAGTCTGACGCATGGAAAGTAAGTGGTCACTATGCAAATTACGGCGAAAATATGTATTTTACCGTTATTGATGAGGCGGAATATGGCATAAAGCCCATGAACTGTTTGGGGCATATTAAAGTTTTTCAAAACGAAGTTAGAAGTTATCGTGATTTGCCTTTGAAGTTTTTTGAATACGGTGTTGTACATCGTCATGAAAAAAGTGGCGTGCTACATGGGTTATTTCGTGTGCGTGAATTTACACAAGATGATGCACATATTTTCTGTACACCAGATCAAATCAAAGAAAATGTTATAGAAATTTTGAGTTTTGTCGATTCTCTGATGAAAGCGTTTGATTTTACATATGAGATGGAGATTTCTACAAAACCTGAAAAATCGATTGGCGATGAGGTGTATTGGGAGAGAGCCACACAAGGGTTGAAAGATGCACTTGGTGAAAATGGTATAAAGTATGGCATTGACGAGGGTGGTGGAGCTTTTTATGGCCCTAAAATCGACATCAAAATAACCGATGCATTAAAGCGAAAATGGCAATGTGGAACCATCCAAGTTGATTTTAACTTGCCAGAGCGTTTTGATATATCCTATGTTGATGCAAACAATGAGCATGCACGTCCAGTTATGCTACATCGTGCTATTTTAGGCTCGTTCGAGCGATTTATTGGTATTTTAACAGAGCATACCGCTGGGGAGTTTCCATTTTTTATAGCACCTACGCAAGCGGTTATTGTTCCTATTGGTGAAGACCATCATGCATACGCAAAAGAGTTAGCAAGTGAATTGGCGGGCGAAAATATTGATACTGAGATTTCTATGAAAAATGAAAGTCTCAATAAACGTATTAGAAATGCCGAAAAAATGCGTGTTCCGATGATTTTAGTAATAGGCGACGAGGAAGTCAAAAATAAAAGCGTTGCTTTAAGAGACAGAAGAGAAAGAACGCAGTATAATCTAACAAAAGAGCAATTAATATTAAAAATGAAGGAGAAAATGAGTGAGGTACACTTTTGAGTAAAGACAAAGAGGTAATGCTCAACGAAGACATCAGGGCAAGCGAAGTAAGATGTATGGGAGATGATGGTACTCAGTATGGGATTATCTCGAGAAAAGAGGCTTTGGCTCAAGCTGAGACTCTAGGTTTGGATCTAGTTCTTATTGCACCTGATGCAAAGCCACCTGTTTGCAAGATTATGAATTACGGCAAATTCAAATATCAACAAGAAAAGAAACAAAAAGAGGCGAAAAAGAAGCAGAAGGTTATCGAAATAAAAGAGATAAAATTGTCTGCCAAAATAGCACAAAACGACATCAACTACAAAATAAAACATGCCAGAGAGTTCCTAGAAGAGGGCAAGCATGTTAAATTTAGAGTTTTCTTGCGTGGACGAGAGATTTCAAACCCAGAAGCTGGCGAGAAAGTTCTAGAGAGCGTTTGGCCACTTGTTGAAGATATTGCCGATAGGGATAAAGAGCCTAAATTAGAAGGAAGATATGTTAATATGTTGGTTACACCCAAAAAATAACATACTATAGCCTATAATTTTAATCCCCTCTAAGAAATAATAAGATAAAATAGCCCCTCTAATCTTCTGAGGGGTAAATTCCCATTGGATTTTTAGTGTATAAAAAGGAGTAAGCATGCCGAAAATGAAAACGGTACGCGGTGCAGCCAAGCGTTTTAAGATTGGTAAGAGCAAGATCAAAAGAGGTGCAGCCTTTAGAAGTCATATTCTTACTAAGAAGCCTACAAAAAGAATGCGTGGGTTAAAAGAGGCGAAAGTTGTAGATAGTCGCGACGAGAAATCAATCAAATTAATGCTTTGCAAAGCATAATTTAAAAAAGAGTTTTTGACGCATAAGCGTCATTTATTACTGTGTAATGTTCCCCTCGTTGAGGGCAAGTTCCCATTTTGGGACACCGACATTTTATTGGTCAAGGAGACACAATGGCAAGAGTAAAAACAGGTATCGTCAGAAGAAGACGTCATAAGAAAATTTTAAAAATGGCGAGAGGTTTCTTTAGTGGCAGAAGAAAACACTTTAGAAAAGCCAAAGAGCAGTTAGAAAGAAGTTTGGTTTATGCGTTTAGAGATAGACGACAGAAAAAAAGAGACTTTAGAAGACTTTGGATTACCAGAATCAACGCTGCTTGCAGATTAAATGATATTAGTTATTCTCGCTTTATAAATGCACTCAACAAAGCAAATATTGACTTGGATAGAAAAATCCTTGCAGATATGGCAATGAACGATCCTCAAGCGTTTTCAGCAGTAGTAAAACAAGCAAAAACAGCACTTTAATATACCTACAATCAAAGGGCGTTTATTATGACGCCCTTTATAACTCTTATTTTTATGGCAATTTTTTCGGATATATAAAAGTTGTCTCTCTTTGTATTTTTATCTTCTCTTTATCATCTGTTGCAAAAGCAGTTATCTTTAAAGCAATCTCTTTTTCTTGTGACTCTAAGGCCCTTTTGCTAGACAAAACTACTATTTTCTTTACCTTTTCCCCAGATTTTATAGAAAAAGGAGCGGATGGTTGTTTGAGGGCAATATCTTTATTGTCTACCTCAAAAAAATAGGTGTGTTTCTTCGCATCTGTATTTTGGAATAAAAAAGTATAAATGTTATCTACGCTTTCGTCTTTGTTGATTTTGTAGAGTTGGGTTGTTCTGTTTATATTAAGCAACATATGCTCTTTATTGCTTCCTAAGACCACAAGCATAGCAAGAGCACACACAAGAGCAATAGCATAAGCAATAGTTCTAAATCGAACAAACTCTGTTTTTTGTCCTTTTTCTACTGCGTTGGTGCTTGTCCACGAAATAAGAGATGGCTTGTTAAATTTTGCCATAATGGGAGCACAAGCATCTGCACACTCAAGACAATTTATACACTCAAGCTGCATCCCCTTTCTTATATCTATATGTGTAGGGCAAACCCTAACGCATGCCTCACATCCTGTGCATTCATCGTTATTTCCTTGAGGCTTACTCCAAAGCTTTACCCCATGTTCATCATAAATCTTTCCGCCTCTTTGAGTATCGTAAATAGTCTGAAGTGTGTCATTGTCAAAAAGAACGGACTGAACTCTAGCGTACGGACATACATAAATACAAAAATCCTCTTTAAGCAACACAGCATCATATATCAAAAAAAGTGCGATACTTAACAAGAAAACCACCAAAACAATATGTTCTTGAGGCTTTAATATGTAAGCGAAAAAATCTTCGGGAGGGATGAAGTACCACATAAAGTTTGCAGATGCCACCAAAGAAAGAGTCGACCAAATAAGTATGGCGACAGTTTTTTTTAAAAATTGCCCTTCGGTCTCTGGAAGTTGCTTATTTTTGGAGTTTTTGCGAATTTTAAGAAGATAAGTCTGTATCAAATCTCTATAAATTGTTCTAAAAATAGTTTGAGGACACGACCATCCGCACCACACTCTTCCGCCTAAGGTGGTCATAAAGAAAATACCCAAAAACATAAAAATCAATAAAAATGGCATAAGATAAAGCTCTTGCATGTCAAATACCGTAAAGAAAAAATGTAGCTGTTTTTTGTCAAAACTAAGCAGAAAAAAATGCTTGCCATCTAATTTAGCAAAGGGTAAAAGAAGCGAAATAAAAGTTATAATCAAAAAAATTAAATATCTTTTTTGTTTGAAATTAGATGGTTGACTATTCTTTTCCATATTTATTCCTTATTGTTTATTTTATCGTCTATAAGGGAACAGTAAGAGGGAGTTTTTTTTTCGAGTGTTTTTATTTTGGATGGTTCTAAAATAGAGTTTTTAACTTTTGCCAACTCTTTTAAGCCCCTAGAATGGATATAGTCTTTCAGTGAACTTCTTCTAACTTCTAATTGCTTAGCTATTTCGTTTACGGAAAAATTTTCTTCCAAGAGCTTTATAACTTTTGGTCTTAGGACGTCAAATTTTGATTTTGACATTCTTCCTTTTGGTCTTCCTTTTGATTTGTCTTGTTGTGATTTTTTTGCCAAACTTCTCTTTTTGCTAAGAACCTCTAAGATATCTAAGGCACTTGTTTTGGCATTTAATAGCCTATTTTCGCTGACGACATGGATGCTTATAGAGCGAGAAAAAAGACATTCAAATATTTTTATAAGGTCATCTATATTTTCTGAAAGTGTTTCTATGTCATAAATTAAAAGATTGTCTTTGTTTTCAAGCGATCTCAAAAAACCTTTTAACTCTCTTCTTTCCTCTATTGGAGCAGAGGATTTTGAGTTCTCTATCTCTGTTGCGTTTATTGTTAAAAAATGAGCATGTGCATATCTCAAAATCTGTTTTTGTTGCGATGTAGCAGTCGTTGTGTCAAGCCTATTTTTAAGAAGAACAATAGTCATAATGTCACCTTTTTGTCACAAGATTGATAGTTTACACTGTTTTGACGTAAAAAGTCAATACTTATATATATTTTATCGTCATTATAAGTGTAAAATCTTTACTTAAGCTTACATGCAAGGATAATCCGATAAAATACTCGCCTAATTTAATCGAAAGGCGGTGATAGAGTATGCCAGGGATTAAAGTACACCCTAATGATTCGTTTGATGAAGCATATAGAAAGTTTAAAAAGCAAGTTGACCGTAATCTAGTTGTTACTGAAGTACGTGCAAGACGTTTCTTTGAAACAGAGACTGAAAAGCGCAAAAAGCAGAAGATTAGTGCACGAAAAAAAATGTTAAAACGACTTTATATGTTAAGAAGATACGAGTCAAGACTCTAACACGCAAAAAGGCTACACAAATGTGGCCTTTTTCACTTTTTTCTACCATTTCCCACTTCTAAAACTAAACTAATCAAACCTATGCTAACATAACATAACTGTTTGTCTTTCAAAGGATATGAAATGGAAAAAAAATTCACTGTTCTCGAAGCTGCAAAATTTTTAGGCGTTAGTAAAGAGGCGGTATACAATCGCATAAGAAGAGGCTCCTTACAGACAGTCGTTGAGAATGGCGTAAAATACGTAGTTTTAACCAAAGGAAACATCAGGGAGGGCAATAACACACGCAAGGTAGAATCACCATCTGAAAATGCCTATGTGGAGTTATTGAAATCACAGCTTGATGAAATAAAGCAAAAAAATATTCAACTAGAGCAAGATAAAGATCGTCTTATTGCGGATAAAGAGCGTCTTTTGATTGAATCAAAAGAGCGTATAGAGGCAATCTACAAAGAGAGAGATGAGCAGTTAAAAGCTATTTTGACTTTGGCTAACAGACCAGCAATTATTGCTAACGCATCTAGTGAAAATCAAACCATGAAAAATCCCTTTGCATATACCAACCATACTCAGCTTAAAAGTGAAGATGTGGATGGCTATGAGGATGTTGATGTTTTAGAAGAAGATGAAAATGTTGATGATATTTTTGATGGTTATCGTGACTGGAAAGAGTTACGAAGTTATCTCAAAGAAAAAGGTTTTTCTAAAAAAGATAAAGAAATTATAAGCGAAAAAGCAAATAAAAAAACAGATCAAGATAGTCACAGTAAAGATAAAAATAGCAAATTGTTTACAAAAAAAGGCAAAAAACTCAAAGAAATTTTAGGAAGCTAACAAATGGGATATATTAGAAAAATTTCAGAATATGCGATTGCAGGTGGCTTGAGCGTATTTGTTATTGCAGGTATGCAAGGATGTGATAGCAAGCAAGATGATAAAAATGCTTTAGAGGAGGCAGCAAAAATTCAAGGAGCATTTGTTGTTATTGAAGAGGTGCAGCCAAAACAGTACAAAATAGTAGAAGAGTATCCGAGTAAAGATACGAGAGTTATTTTGCGAGAGTTTGGTGGAGGCGAGAGAATATTGACCAAAGAGGAGATGGATGCTCTAATCAAAGAAGAGTCTGCTAGGATAGAAAACAATACATCAACACTCACAAACCCTCAGCTTAGCTCAAACTCTCCAAGTTTGGGAGGTATACTTCTCTCAAGTGCTGCTGGTGCGATATTGGGAAGTTGGATAGGTGGAAAATTATTTAATAACCAAAATTACCAAAATCAAAGAAGTACAACATACAAGAGTCCACAAACTTATTCTCGTAGCACAGATAGCTTCAATAAAGCAAAAGCTACTTCAGCCACCTCATCCACATCAAAAAGCAGTGGTTTTTTTGGTTCAAATAAAAGCTCTAGCTCTAGCTCAACATTTAGTACAGGCGGTTGATTTATGATACAAACCATTAATGTTAAGCCCTTAAGTAAGGATTTTTTAGAGTCTATCGGATTTATGTGGCATACAGATAATGATGATTCTTTGTATGTGGCTGATGAACTAGTTGTCGTAAGCCACGACGAGGCAGAGGCTTATTATGAGGCGACTAACGAGCTATACGATATGTTTGTCGAGGGTGCTGAGCATGTTATTGATAATAATCTATTCCACGACCTTAACATTCCTTTTAATTTGGTTGAGGTTATTAAGCATTCTTGGGAAAACGATGTGCATTGGCATCTGTACGGAAGATTTGATTTTGCTGGAGGGGTTGATGGAAAGCCGATAAAGCTTTTGGAATTTAATGCTGATACTCCAACATCTCTTTTTGAGACGGCTATCGTTCAATGGGCTATACTGAAGATGAATAAAATGGACGAAGATGAGCAGTTTAATAACGTATTTGATGCCATAAAAGAGAATTTTAAACGCCTTGTGGTTTTGGGTGGAGATACGCAAGAGTTTCAGCAGTACTATCAGGGATGGAAGATTTTATTTTCGTCGGTAAAGGGAATTATTGAAGATGAAAATACTGTTAGATTTTTGCAAATAGCTGCCAATGAAGCAGGTTTTAACACTGATTTTGCTTATGTTGATGAAGTTGGGTTTGTGGGAAATGAAGGAATTTTTAAAGATGATGAAAACTTTGAATTTTGGTTTAAACTTCTTCCTTGGGAAAATATTGCTATTGAAGAGCCGGATTTGGCACTTTTGTTAAATGAAATCATAAAAGAGCAAAAAGCTATTATTTTAAATCCTGCATACACTTTGATTTTTCAAAGCAAAGCTTTTATGAAGATATTGTGGGAGCTATTTCCAAATCATCCACTGCTTTTAGAGACTTCTTTTGAGCCAATTGTCGGTAAAAAGTATGTTGAAAAAAGAGCTTTTGGGCGAGAAGGTGCTAACACTGTTATTTATGATGAAAAAGGTGTTGTTATTGAAAAAGAATCTGGCGAATACGAAAATTTTACGCCAATATATCAAGAATTTGTAGATTTGCCACAAGACAAGCATGGTCAAAGATACCAAGCTGGAGTCTTTTTTGCGTATGAGGCGTGCGGACTTGGTTTTAGAAAAGGCGGACTTATTTTAAATAATTTTTCAAAATTTGTTGGTCATATTCTAAAAGGATAAAGAGTGAAAATTGTTATTTTAGATGCAAAAACATTGGGCAAAGATATTGATTTGAGTGTTTTTAAGCAGTTTGGAGAGGTTGAGGTTTTTGAGACAACTTCTAAGGAAAAGTGTATTGAAAGTATTGGAGATGCAAAAATTGTTCTAACAAATAAAGTTGTTATTGATGCCAAAACAATGGACGCATGCCCAAATATGGGACTTATTTGTGTAACTGCTACAGGAATGAATAATATTGACTTGGAGTATGCAAAAAAAAGAGGCATTGTGGTTAAAAACGTAGCAGGTTATTCAACCTTTAGTGTAGCACAAACAACTTTTACACTCGCACTTTATCTTATAGGGCAAAGTTCATATTATGACAATTATGTAAAATCCAAAGAGTGGTCAAAAAACGATATTTTTACCCATCTTGATAGACCTGTATGCGAAATAAAAGGTAAAAAGTGGGGAATTGTGGGTTTTGGTACTATAGGAAAAGAGGTTGCAAAAATAGCTGAGGCGTTTGGTGCACAAGTGGTATATTTTTCAACGTCTGGCGTTAATAATGATAGCAATTATTCTAGGGTTGAGCTAAATGAAATGTTGAGCAGTTGTGATATAGTCTCAATACACTCGCCATTAAACGATAAAACCAAAGGCTTGATAGGCGAAAAAGAGCTTTCACTGATGAAAAAAGGTGCACTTTTGTTGAATCTTGGTAGAGGCTCTATTGTGGACGAGCATGCTTTGGCAAATGCTATAGATAAACAAGAAATTTATGCTGGCCTTGACGTGACAACAGTAGAGCCGATAGAGCAAGACAACCCTCTTTTAAACGTAAAACACAAAGAGCGTTTAGTGATATTTCCTCACGTTGCTTGGGCTAGTGTTGAAGCAAGACAAAGATTAGTAGAGATGGTAGCAAACAATATACAAAGTTACATGGAGACAATGTAGATTTACATGTAGAGAAAAGGAGAACAGATGGCAACAGAACATAGTTTTGACATAAGTGCAGAGATAGATAAGCAAAAATTTAAAGACGCTTTTGAGCAAGCAAAAAAAGTTATCACGAACCGATGGGATTTTAAAGGTGTCACGTGCGAGTTTGACTACAATGAAAAGGCAAAAACTATTACACTTTTAACTACAAGTGATAGCAAGGCTGAGGCGATGTATGATGCTTTGGTTGGCGAGGCTATCAAGCGAGGAATCTCATCAAAGGCTTTTAAAAAGGCAAAAACAGAAGTGGCTGGAGGCAATAAAACAAGACTCCTTGTTTCGATTATTGATGCTATTTCAAGTGATGATGCAAAGACGATAGTAAAAGAGATTAAGGATTTGAAGCTCAAAGTACAAGCTTCTATCAGGGGAGATATTGTTAGGGTTGTTGGAAAGTCTATTGATGATTTGCAAACCGCAATAAAAGCAATACGCGAGAGAGATTTGGAGATTCCTATAAATTTTACAAATATGAAATAGAATTCTTGTAAAAATTGTGCGTGAGTGAACTAGTTTTAAAGGCAGTTTTGATTTTAAGGTGATTAAACATAAAATTGTCACATAAATATCACAGGAGGCACAAAATGGATAGAAGAGATGCTCTTAAGGTAGTAGCAGGTGTGGCTATGGTTGCCACTTCGGGTTTGGCGTACGATGAAAAGCTTATAATAAACAAAAAGGTTATGAAGGTTGTAGACCCTCAAAATCCAACAGAATTTGAGCTTAAACACTCTCCAGAGATACAAGTGGGCAAAGTTGATGATAAAGGCTATGCACTTGTAGAAGTGACAATAGGTCAAAAAGGCATTATTCATCCTAGTGTGGATAATCACTGGATTTATGAAATTGTATTAAATGCGGATGGGAAAAAAGTGGCAAATGTTATTTTGGAGCCTACGGCTTCAAAAGGGTATTTGGCGACAAAAGTTAAGACCCAAGGGGTATCAGTTTTGGAAGCGATTTCAAGATGTAATCTACACGGGGATTACTCCGCTTCTGTAAAACTCTAAAAAACTTTCTAGCAAAGGGGTTAAAACTCCTTGCTTTAATTGTTTGTGATGGTATACTTCCACTAAATTTATAGTAGGAAATATAGATGAAAAAAGTAACTATTATTTTACTCTGTCTGTTTTTTATAACAGGCTGCACAAGAGTTGTTAGTGTGCAATCCATAAACCCCAAAGCTATTGGTTTCGAGTTGCCAAAAACAGATGAGCAAAAAATCCAAACTGTATTGGTCGGCAAGAGTTTCGTAACTTACGATACCAAAGATGAGACTATTACAGAACATAAATACGCTCTTAAAGATGGAAAACTAGTTGTGCTAGAAGCGGTTAAGATTTACCCTAAAGATGTAGAGTATATGAACAAATGGGTTACAGGGCTTGGGCATGAACTTTTGCGTTTAAGCAATCAAAAGGCTGACTCTATTGAGGGTGTTTTGGATGATAATGCTAAAAAACAAGGATACATAGAGCTTCATAAAGGAAAAAAAGATTTTTTAATAGACAAAGATTTTTTTGAAGAGCTTAAATTGATTATTGATAGATACGAAGAGACGATTAACCGCTACAATAGAAATGATTTTATTGTGCCTTAAAGATAGCCTTTTGGGGAGTTTTTGTTTATGTTATAATTTTCTAATTTTCTATCATAGGTAGGCAGATGAATAATCAACCCAATGTGGTTTTTTTAAGAAGTGCACAGGTTTTAAAGTGTCAACTAATAGGAAATTGGACGATTCAAAACATCAAGAAACTTTATAAAAAGATGGACAGGCTTGAAGGCAAAAGAGATTTTGAGTTCGAGCAGATTGTTTTTGATTGCTCTAAAATAGAAGAGTTTGACACCCATGGGATTATTCTTATTTTACATTTTATTAAAAATATACCCTCTACATGTAAGATTGAAAAAATCGGAATGAGTGAAAGATTTGAAAAGCTTTTTGTGGCATGCGAAAATAATTTTCCGCCCTCAAGAGAAAAGTCATCTAAGCAAAATATTTTATTAAAAAATCTTGAAAACCTTGGCAGGTTGGTGGTTGAAGGGTATAAAACGCTAACTGTTTTTTTCTCTTTCGTTGGGGAATTAACGCATCGTGGCATCGACTCTTTTATGTTTCCAAATCAAATACGCTTTCGTGCTGTTTTGTATCATATTGAAAATAGCGGACTGATGGCACTTCCAATTATCTTTTTAACCTCTTTTTTAATCGGCGTTGTTATTGCTTATCAAGGTGCAGTGCAATTAGAAAAATTTGGTGCAAATATTTTTATTGTTGAGATGGTAACGATATCCGCAACTAGAGAGTTAGCACCACTTTTAACAGCCATCGTTGTTGCGGGCAGAAGTGCTTCGGCATACACGGCACAAATCGGTGTTATGAAGATTACTGATGAGATAGATGCTATGCGTACGATGGGTTTTTCGCCGTGGAATTTTTTGGTATTGCCTAGGGTTTTTGGCTTGATGATATCACTACCATTATTGGTCTTTTTTGCAGATGTTGTGTCTATCTTTGGTGGCATGACGGTTGCTGCCACAACGCTGGATGTAAGTTTTTTTGAATTTATTGACAGGATGCACAGTAGTGTTGATTTAAAACATTTTATTATCGGTTTAATTAAGGCTCCTATTTTTGGTTGGATTGTTGCAACTATTGGATGTTTTAGAGGTTTTCAGATAGATAATAATACCGAAAGTGTAGGACGCTACACGACAATAAGTGTAGTGAATGCGATTTTTTGGGTAATTGCTATGGACGCCATCATCTCTGTATTGTTAACGGAGTTGGGGCTATGATAGTTGTTAAAGCTAGAAATATTGTTACTCGTTTTGGCGACAATGTTATCCACGATGGTGTGAGTTTTGATATCAAGCAAGGGGAGATTTTCGGTCTTTTGGGTGGTAGCGGTAGCGGTAAAACGACACTACTAAGAGAGATGATTTTGTTGCAAAAGATAGCAGGCGGAGAGCTTGAGGTACTAGACAATAGTGTGGTAGGCATCTCAAAAGAGAATGAAAAAAAACTCCAATCTCAATGGGGTGTTTTATTTCAATTTGGTGCACTTTTTACCTCTTTAAATATAGTAGAAAATATATCCATTGCTCTTAAAGAGTATACAGACATTCCAGATAAATTGATATTTGAATCCGCTTTGATGAAGCTCTCAATGGTTGGTTTGCCCGAAAAGACAGCTTACATGTATCCTAGCGAGTTAAGTGGAGGAATGAAAAAAAGAGCCGGACTTGCTAGAGCATTAGCACTTGATCCAAAACTGCTTTTTTTGGATGAGCCAACTTCTGGACTTGACCCGAAAAGTGCTCGTGGCTTTGATGAGCTGATTGTTATGTTAAGGCAGACATTGGGGATTACGGTGGTAATGGTTACGCATGATAAAGATACTATTGAGGGAGTTTTGGATAGATTTATTATATTGGGAAATAAAAAAGTGATTTTTGATGGGAATATATCAGAACTACAAGAGACAACCAATAAAGAGTTGCGAAACTTTTTAAACTGAGGAAATAATGGAAAATAAAATAAGCTATATTTTGGTCGGTGTTTTCGTATTGGTTATCACTGTTTGTATTGTAGCGGTCATCGTTTGGTTTAGCAACTACAATGAAGACACGGTTTTTAAGTACTACAAAGTCAACACAAAAGAGTCTGTTGCGGGGCTAAACTTAAAAGCGCCAGTAAAACTTAGAGGCGTTGCTATAGGCGAAGTTAAAGATATAAACATAAATCCCGACAATGCCGAAGAGGTAACTGTTGTTATTAAAATCAAAGAAGATACGCCAATCAAAGAAGATACACACGCTATCGTTGAGGCTCAAGGCATAACAGGTTTGAGTTATATTGAGCTACGAGGCGGAACCAATGAGGCAAAAAACCTACAAACAGGCGGAAAATACAGCGAATACGGCATCATCCACTCCAAGCCCTCTGTTTTTAGCAGGCTTGATAAAACGATAACATCTGTTAGCAGAAAAGCAGAAGAGATTTTTGAGAGGGCGGACGATATTTTAAGTGAAAAAAATCTGAAAAACATTGAGGATATTTTGGCAAATACTGCAAATATATCCAATGCAATCAACCAAACTTTAGCAGGTGTTGAAGAGCAGAAAAAGTTAGCAAGTAAGCTTTTAGAGCAAGCCTTAGTGTTTGAAGAAGCTGCAATTAACGCAGCAAAAGGCGTAAGTGATATGTCAAAATCTTTTACCAACGCTATAGACAATACAGGAATAGACACGATGAACAGCATGAGAGATGCTTCAAAAAGTGTTAAGCAGACAATGGCAGGGCTAAATGAAAAGTTGGAAAAAGGGACATTTGATATTGATGTTATGGTAAAAGAAAACCTACTTCCAGCGCAAGGCGCGATTGAAGATTTGAGAGGGTTGATTAACGAGACAAAAGATATAGTAACCAACCTAAGAGACAGCCCAAGTGATTTGATTTTTAAAGAAGAGACTATCAACCCAGCCCCCAATGAGAGGAGATAATATGAGATTTTTTGCAATATTTACACTAAGTGTTTTTGTTCTGTTATTAAGCGGATGTGCAGTTAAGGAGCCACAGATTAAGCCTTACAACTATACGCTAGATCCTGTTGTGTCGATTAAAAGATATACGCAAAGCAACAATGATGTTTTAAAAATAGGACGCATTGAGGGAAGTAATGGGTTAAATACTCGCTCTATTTTGTATAAAAAAGATGGCGCACTTCAGCCATACAAATATGGAATTTGGAGCGAGATGCCCTCATCCAGACTTCAATATCTAATCGCAGAGGCTTTGCAAGACCAACACCAGTTTCATTCCACTGTAACTAGTACATCTATGGCGATGAGCAATCTTATTTTGGAGCCTATTTTGCAAGAATTTGAGGAGGTGTTTTCGGCCGAAAATAAATCCCACGTACATGTAGGCATACGTTTTCGTCTAGTTGATATTAAAACAGGACAGGTAATCAATAGTACAAAAATATCCTCTAAAAAAGAGGTAACAAATAAAAATGGTGCGCAAGGAACAGTAGAGGCTTTTAATGGTGCAACCAGCGAAGTGATAGAAGCTTTGTCGTTGTGGCTAAACGATATTAGAAAGTAAAATCCACAATAGGGTCACAATTTGTGGTTATGCTTTTGAAAAATAGGTAAAGAGTGGCGATGAAAAAGATTATTATGTCTCTTTTGGTTTTTGGTTTTTTGTTCGCAAAAGCAGATTATAGCGAGATGAGTACCGAGGAGCTTTTGGCATCAATGGGCTATGTGACGCCTGAGAAAAAAGAGCTTTTATACAAAGAGTTGGAAAAAAGAGTAGACAAGATGAGTGATGAAGAGAAGATAATATATTTTGAAAATTTAAAAAAAATGAAAAAATGAAAAAATCTCGCCTGCTTTTACTCGAAGATGATATTAATTTGAGTGAGACCGTTTGCGAATTTTTAGAAGATAGTGGCTACGAAGTTAAAGTTGTTTATGACGGAAAAGAGGCAGAAGAGGTATTGTATGAAGAGCGATTTGATGCACTTTTGCTGGATGTCAATGTTCCTTTTAAAAATGGATTTGCAATTTTGAAAGATGTTAGAGCCCAAAACAATACAGCTCCTGCTATTTTTTTAACTTCACTTAATGGTATGGATGACCTATCTTTGGGTTATCAGAGCGGATGCGATGACTATATTCGCAAACCCTTTGAGCTTAAAGAGCTTTTGTTGCGCATCGAGACACTTTTAAAAAGAGAGTTTTTTCACGCAACAAGCGAAAAAGTTCACATAGCCAAACATGTAGAGTATGATGCAAAAACACATAGTTTATATGTTGAGGGCAAAGAGGTTTTTTTGCAAAATAAAGAGGCGAAACTGCTAAAGCTTTTCTTGCAAAAGCAAAACGAAATCATCCCTCATGAGGTTATTATGCGTGAGCTTTGGGACTATGAAGA
>JAQUWL010000021.1 GCA_028692875.1 Sulfurospirillaceae bacterium | reverse complement strand
AGTTCTTCTTTATTTAAAATGTTCATTTGTAAATCCTTTGAATAAATTTACCAGATAAAGCAACTTTCAAGCCTTCCTGATAAATTAAATTTTTGGATTTACACAGTTATTTTGACACTACCTATGGTAAAGCTTTAGCCACTTAAAAATACTCATTTTTACCTCAAACTATTTTATTATTTTTCAATACAATCTTGCACAACGGATGTTTCAGATATTTGTTATTATCTCTGTCAAACCATACGACAACATTATCAATCACTATCTCATTAAAAAGGTAACCGCCGCTTAGTTTTTCCATTAATATTTTTTGAAATGAATCTGAAAATATACCAATAACTCTATTGTTACAAATGATACACATATTGTCAAAATTTGGTTTTTTTTCAATCGATACTTTCATCCCAGCAAAAAAACTATCATTTTTGCTGTATTTATCCACATCAAAACCAAGGCGTATATCAGATAAACTCATAACATGTGTAAAGATTTTTTCATTTTGCAGATAAGGGTGCTCATCCAATACATACTGGGCATAATCCTTTTTACTGTTATAATCTTTTCCTTTTCTTAGTATATTAAGTGCATATTTTGCGCGCGTCATTCCTACATAATATAATCTCTTTTTTATATCATCATTTGGATTTTCGCCGACCAATAAAAATACTTTATCAAACTCCATCCCTTTTGATTTATGTATCGTCGATACAACGATATTTTTCTTATAATCTTCAAAACTTTCCAATTTTATCTCTTCTAAGTAAGAGATCCATTGAGAGATATAGTAATCATCACTTTCATTCATAAATCTATCTACGATTTTGTAAAGCAGTTTAAGATTGGTTGAGCTTTTATATTTTTCCTCTATTATTTTGAGTGATTTTTCAAAGTAACTCTCTTTATAGGAAGTTTCATCGGATAAAAAGCTATTTAAAACTTTATTAAATTCAAATAGCTCAATAATATTTTTTAACTCAAACTTCTCTCTTTCAATAATATATTTTGCTTCTATATGATTTTCTTGCAACAAAGAGTAAATTTGCATAACTTCATCATTAGTAAAAGCCAATATAGCAATGTTTTCTAATTTTTCTTCCAATTTTATAAGCTCTATGGCAGGAGTGACCAGCGATAGGGCTGAAGTATAGGTGCAAACACACACACTTCCCTTTTCTTGCGAATACGCATAAAGAGGGCTATGTTTATATCTATGACTCACTGTGGAGACAAAATTATTAGAATACTCAACGATATTTTTATGGCTTCTAAAATTACATAAAAGCTCATACTGCTTGTATAAATTCTCCCCTTCTTCATTGGTTCCAAATTCTTTTTCAAAAGCATCTATAAGCCGTACATCGGCACCAATATGCTCCATGATACATTGGTCATCATCGCCAACAGCAATAATTTTTAAATCTTGAGCATTAGCATTATAAATAGCTTTAACGAATTCAAAACTTTTTTCGTTAATATCTTGAAACTCATCCAAAACTAAAACCGTTATGTAAGGTAATTTAATATTACCGTTATTGATTGCTCTTGTGGCTTCTTCTATAGCTTTATCTAAAATACCTTCATCATTTTTTGTATTTCTAGCTATCAATTTTAAAGCGTAAGAGTGAAATGTTTGAATTTCTACATCGTATGATAATGCACCAATTAGTTCATTGAGTCTTGTTTTAAATTCCCATTTTGCAGTTTTTGAAAAAGTAAGCATCATGAATTGCTCAGGCTTAATATCTTCTGTCAAAATCAAAGAGGCTATCTTATGCACCAAAACTTTTGTTTTGCCACTTCCCGGTCCTGCTAAAACCATCATAGCTTTACTTTTGGTATCTTCAATGATTTCTTTCTGTTCATCTGACATTTTTTCAAAGATTTTGTTGAATCTTTGTTGTGTAATAGGCCTAGAAATCTGCTCTTTTAAAAGATTGTACTTCTTTTTGAATGAATCATATGACAATGTAAAATAATCTTTTAAAAATAATATAGCTTTATAGTCATCACCTTTTAGTCTTTTTGCATACTCTCCCATAATATGAATGGATTCAATCTTTGTTCTATAATGCTCTTCCAGTCTATTTTTATATTCTGTGTATTTTCTTTTGAGAGAAGATTTTTCTTCAACATGAATATCCATAGGGCTATAGCTTATAAATCTACCCGTTAATAATTCCAATATATTCAAATGATGCAAATACAATAATGTCTTGTCTATCTCTTTTATAGTAACACTAGTATCTAGTTCCTCATGTAACTCTTTCAAGGAAAAAATAATTTTTTCTTTTTTGCTGGGTGTTAAATATTTGGTAAAGAAAGTTAAAACTTGTTTTGCGATTCTATGCTTTAATGCTATGGTGTTCTTAACATTTTCTAACTCTAAAAATTTAAAATACCACAAATCTTGTTCTCTGTTTATTCTTTTGAATAAAAAATTTGATTTATCTTTCCAGTTTTTTATAATTGATTTTATTAACTCTATCTGATTATTATGGATTATTTTTTGACTATGCAAATGTTCATTTAATTCTCTCATGGATATTTGTGCGCCTTGTAAAGATTCTAGGTATTGCAACAAAGATAGTTCTATTATTGCAATATTTTGGAACTTTCCAACAGTCTCCAAACTAAGTTCTAAGCTTAAATCCTTACTGTCCCCTAAAATATTCATCTCCTTAAGCTGATAAATTGCTAAAGATATAGCATCTTTTTCATATCCTAAAAGATATGCTAATTCATCTACTTGTACAGACTCTACTTTGCCTCTACCAAGAATACTTTGCAATACCAATATGAGTGTTTGTTTTCCATTCTCATTGTAATTTGAATCTTTTAGTTTTTCATGAAGTTCTGCCATACCCTCTGAGGCTATCGAATCAGCAAAAAAGTTGGTTTTATTTCTTTTTCTACTGATATAACCCTCTCGCTCCAACTCTAAAAGTGCTGTTTTTACTTTTGTGAGATAATCTGAAGAACTATCTTCTACATCCCAACCCGCATCGTGCGCTAACTCAAAAGCTGTTTTATGCATCACATCAGTTTTAGATTTCTTTATCACTTTAAAGATAGAATTAATTTCACTGGCTGTTAGTTTTGATCTGCTAAGTGCATGAAAATGCTTGTCCAAATCATCTTCATTAAACAATATAGGACAATACGCACTTAACTTTTCATCCCTAGCACCCCTACCCGCTTCTTGCGCATAACTTTCCAACGAATCTGAAACTTCATAATGAATGACATTAGTTATATTTGACTTATCAACTCCCATACCAAAAGCTGTTGTCGCAACTATAATATCAATTCTATTTTCAATATAATCTTTCAGTATCGTCATCTTATCTTGTGAATCAATTTTTGAATGAAATGATTTGACGATTTTTGTAGTGTCTAAAGATAGTTTTTCAGCTATTTCATCACAACTTTTTGTTGAAGAAGGAATATATACAAGAGTGGAACCTTCGTTTTCATTGATAAGCCTCAAAAGTTCATTATATTTGTCTTTTATTCCTATTGGTATTGATTGATATTTTAAATTCTTTCGTTCTGGAACAGCTAAATATTTATCCAATTTTATATTTAAGCCTTCTTGGAAAAACTTCTCTATATCTTCAATAACACTAGGCTTTGCTGTTGCTGTAAAACATGAGATAGGGATATGCTTTTGAAAAGGTTTTTTATCTAACAAATCTTTAACATACTCACAAATATAATAATAATCTTGCCTAAAATCATTGCCCCATGTGGACAAACAGTGTGCTTCATCAATCACAAATCTTTCAATAAGCCTATTTTTCAGTATGCCAAATATCATATTTGAGCGTAAAGATTCAGGCGCAAGATAGAGTATATCCGCTTCTCCATTGATGACTTGTTCTATCGCTTCACTTCGCTCCAATGGACTCATAAAACCGCTTATAGCCACGGCTTTAAAGTTCGCTACTTTGGCATTAAAACTTTTGATGTGATCTTCTATCAATGCTTGCAAAGGCGATATGACAACCGTTAGAGCTTTATAGGCTTTTGCTTTGAAAACTGCTGGAAGCCAAAACGTAAATGTTTTCCCACCTCCTGTTGGAAGAATGACCAAAAAAGACTCATCACGAAGTGATGCTTCAACAATCTCTCTTTGTGAAATTATTGGATCATCCAACACACCTGCATTTAGTCTAGGGAATTCTCTAAACTCACCAAATCCAAATATTTCTTTTGAAAAAGCACTTAAAGTTTCATTGGCATTGTCGAGATCAAAACAGAGCTTTTTTTGCATCTCAACAATATGCGGATATGAAAATAGAATTTTAGGAGGGTGTGATTTTATCTCTATATGGGGTGTTAAAATAGCTAAGATATATGCCAATTCTATAGGATTTGTTGTTATAACTTCTTCTAAATAGTCATAGTTAATGATAACGTTTTGATGGACTTCTCTTATCGCACTTTTTAATTGAGGATGATTTAGAGAAACTAAAACTACTTTGTCGTCAATATATTTAAAAAAAGCTTTGAAATAGACTTCCTCTTTTAAAAGCGAATAAAAAATTGTTTGCGTATCTTTATCTAAAGATAAAAATCTCTCTTCTAGTTTGATAAATAGTTTTAATGTAATTTTAGAATCTTCGACGGGATTGTTTTTAAAATCATCTTCACTCTTATAGTTTTTAGGAAGGCTATGTACTGTTTTTTCATTAAAAAGAAGCAACGATAAAGGCAATGTATCTATAATGTTATATTCTTTAATATGCTGATACATAGAGGTTTCTTTCAATATCTCCATATCAAAATCTATAAAATTATGTCCTGCAAGATAATCAGAGTCACAAAGATTGATAAATGCTATACTCTCTTGCATAGATGAAGTTTTTAACTCTTTATCTTGATGCAATAAACCAATTTCTTGAACTTTTTTTGTTTTTGTATTGGCTTCAATATCGCAAAAAATAATATTGTATGGATTATTACTCATTCTTTTTCCTTACTTCTTTCAATTTTCCCAACACCTTCACCATAGCCAAAGTATCGAGTTCACAGTACTGCAACAACTGCTCACGCACTTTCATTTGCTCTTCCAAACGCTTTACATGTAAAGAGGCAAAGGCGTTCATAGCGTCACCGCCATTTTGGATGCCCTCTAGCTTTTTATAGGCGAGTTCCATCTCAGGAACAAGGGCAGGAAGAACGTATTTGATGGAGTAACTGCCTTGCATACTTGGGGTGACGTAGTGTCCTTTTTGGAAAGGAATCATCAAATCTTTGATGGTGTCGTGCAGGTGCATAAGCTTAGTTGACAAGTCTGGATACAGCTGGGCGAGTGAGGTGATAACGCCTTTTTCAAAGCTCATATTGTATGTCAAAATATTTACATGTAAAGGTATATCTTCGACTAGTTTCTCAGCCAAAGCACGTCTTGGGTCAACTCCTGCCTCAGCTAGAAATGCTTTA
This sequence comes from Sulfurospirillaceae bacterium, assembly GCA_028692875.1. Classification (GTDB taxonomy): domain Bacteria; phylum Campylobacterota; class Campylobacteria; order Campylobacterales; family Sulfurospirillaceae; genus JAQUWL01. Next base: position 30,459 of record JAQUWL010000021.1, on the reverse strand, counting down.
TGCTCCAAAGTGCCATCACGGTGTTCTACATGTAAAGAGTATTGAAACGGTATTTGTTTATAAGGACTGACACTGCTCCACAAAGGAATGGCTTGTTGAAAGGTTTCAAAGTCAAGATGATAGATGGGATAGGTGAGTGTTTCCAAAAACTCAGCGATTGAATCATGGTCGATAAACGTGTGTTGCTTTTTCCAGTTATCAACCTTTTGCCATTGGATGGGTGTCATCGCAAACTCTTCGGGTATAGCTTCGATAGCCACGATGTTTTGGGCATAAAGTTCTTGTTGTTTTTTACTGCCAAGATTGAAGATGTTAAAGATGCTGTACTCTGGGATATGTCGCTGAACCTTCCAACAATACGCCTTTGCATCGCACTCGTAAGGGTCATTGCACTGTTTTCCAATGTCGATGTTTGGCTCATGAACTTTATCATCCAGATACGCCTCAAACGCTTCAAGCCTCGCAGGAATAGAGCCTTGCAAATCTCGCACTTCACCTGTAACATCCACTATTGCAAAAAGCTTTTCAAGCTCCAATGCTTCTTCTCGCACATAACCTGAGTTGATATGCACCACATGACACGCCCCAACCCTAAACCCAAGGGCTTCTAAAACATACAGCTGAATGGAAACATCATGCAGATAAATAGGCTTCACATCGGTGGAACTCTTCACTTCATACAGCTCCAAGCCAAGAGGCGTTTGGCGCAAGATGTCCACCATCACCACGATGCCCTCATGTATAAACGTCGCCTCGTAGATGTTCTCCACGCCCTCCTCAAGATACGCCTTAGTCAGCCTCGCCATACTTTTAAAATCGTGTGCATCAAAAGGTATCTCACGCCCATCAGGAAACAACTCACACGCCAAATCCCCCACGATGTTACCCGTCTCAAACCGCGCTTTGGCACTAGCATCGGGTGTGGTTAAAACCTCTGGCGTGTACTTTTTCAGCCAGAGGGATTTTGGGCATTGAACGGCTCTAGTATAGAGGGATTTTGAGAGGGACATTACTTAACTTTTTAATTTATTTTCAACAAGTTGCTTAAATTTTTGAAATCGCCAATAAGCTTTTTTAGAAATTTCAAGCTCATATTGAATATCTTTTTTGATTTCTGCATGTATATGAATAGCATTCCTATATTCATAAAATAGAATCAATTCCTCTTTAAGTTCTTCGTCAATAAAACCAAGAGAATAAAGGCACTCTGCTTTTTTATCAAATCTAATTTTTGAAATATCTGTCTTTTTTTTCTTTTTTTCGTATGTCAAAATTTCTTTTCCATCATGCTCTAAAGCACTAAGAATTTTTTCTTTTTTATGCGCAGGTATTGAAATTTCAACTGGTATAGTAATATCAAATAACTCATTTACTTCTTTTCTATCTTTTAGTTTTTCAAATAATAGATAATGCACCATTGCTTCATAAATAGAAGCATATAAAATTATTTGAATACGAATTTGTGCTAATTGTAATTCATCAGTTGATTTCAAACCCTCCAAAATTTTGTAAATATATCTTACTGTTTTAAATTCTTTTTCTAACCTTTCAGCAAGAACTTTATCATCAATAAAATTAAAGTAGTTTTCATACCAACTATCATCTGGTAAATGAGATACAACATAATCATCAATTTCTTTAATTAATTTATCACTAAATGGCATTGTTATTTTCCTTTTCTTCTAAATTCATCATCATATTATAATGTCCTTCATGATTTGTATATTTAAAAATATTTTTGAAAACACCTAAATATTTTTCCATAGATTCATCTTGATCTTCCACATATAAATCATCGGATACACTATGTGAACCGTCATTAATCCATGAGATAAGTGAACGGCATATTACTTGTTCTTCATAGTCATCAAATTTTTCAATCAAGTTATCATCACTATAATTCCCAAGAATTTTAAAATAATTTTCAATTATTCTTCTCATCGTATTTTGCAAGGTAACAGCAGAACTTTTTTCTTTATCTTTTAGTTCTTGCCATAATAATTGATAAGATGTTTTGATTGGATTTTTTGGATAAGGAAAAAATGTAGAAACTTTATTTTTTTTTCGTAAAATCCAAAAGTGTGTGTCTTTTCTTACTCCAGTATCTCTACCATTAATAAAGGATACCTCTTTATGAAAGTAAACATTATGAGTTAAAATAATCAACTGTTTAATATTGCCTCGATTTTCTCGTATATCATCAATTATCCTTTTTATTAACGTACTTACAACAAAAAGTACATTACTATCTAAACTCGAAATAGGATCGTCAATAACTAAAATTCTATCACTTGATACTTCATTTTCACTAATTGCACCTTTCGCAAGTTGATAGTAATATAAAAAAGTAATAAAAGTAATTTCACCTTCACTAAGGGTTTCTTGCGCCAAACTGCCATCTTCTCGTTTAATTTGATACTGGTTTATATTCCTATCCGAAGGTACAATCTCAAAATTTAAAAATCCATAAAATTTTAAAAGTTTGTTTATTTCAGCTATTGTCGGTTGAACGCTAGTAATGTTTTTATCTAACTCTTTTATTTCATTATTTAATTTTTTCCATGCTTCCTGTTTTTCTTTATATTGTTTTGTTAGACTTTCTATCCCTTTTTCTAGATTATTATGGTTTTTTATATACTCTTTAATTTCAACATCAAAACTATGAATCAAAAATTTCCAAATTGAACTAATTAAAAAAGTTTTTTCTGCTTGATAGTTTTCAACAATTTGATTATGTTTGTTGATATTTTCATTTGCTGTTGTTATTAACGCTTTAATATTGTCAAATTGCTCTTTCGTTGAAATAAGCTCTAATACTCGGCTCGGTTCTTTAATCTTGTTATTCAGTATCTCTTTATTTGAGTTAAGTTGACTCATAAGCGTTTTCAAATAAATTGAAAATTTTTCAATATCTAACTTTGTATTCTTTATATTTTTATGTGTAGTTTCTATTTGATTAAGTTGATTAGCAATATTTCCCAATAACAAATCATATTGTTGTTTATATAGTTTTATACTCTCAATTGATTCAATAAATGTTGTATCAAAATAATTTTCAAGTTGAGTTCTAAAATCACTTGTAATAGTTTCTTGTTGACAAAATGGACATATATTGTTATCTTGAATATACTCTTTTCCTTGAGCAACCCAATCATTAATATTCAACCTTTGAATCAAGTTTGCAATATCAACATCAAATTTGCCAATTATTTTCATACTCCATATTTTATTGACTTCAATTGTATTGAGCATTTCATTGTCAAATAAAGAAATTACATCTAATTTTTGAGGAATCTCTCCAAATATAGTTTGTGCTTTATCTTTTAAATCATCCAGTTTTAGTAAACTTGCGCCATTATTCTCATACTCATAAAGTATTTTTTCTTTGAAATTTTGCTTTCTTTTTACTCCATCAAATGCTTCATTAAAAGTAGATTCATATTTTTTATACAAATCTGTCCAACAAGATTCTTGAAATTTATTTTCTAATACTTGTATTTCTCCTTCATCTTTATCTGTACCGACTTTCCTATCTAATGATGTTTTAAAAATAACTTCTTGCTCTTTTATCTGTTTCAACTCTTCTTTTTTTTCTTCTATAATTTTAATTTCTTCATCTGTTGCCTGTCCCAGAGTAAAAACACCTTTTATGCTATTTGAGGAGTTGAAATTTTTTTCTTTGAATTCTTTATTATAAACAATCGTTTCGAGGTACTGCCCATTTTTCCATTGCAAACTACAATGAGTAAATTTTGAATCTGTAGGATTTGAAATAAAATTTGATACAGTTGTTTTTCCACTACCATTGGAACCATAAATAAAATTTATTTTTTTCAAATCTAGTATATTTGTTCCTTCATCACTATATGTTGCAACTTTTTTTAAAACAATATTTTCTAACATTCAAATCTCCTTATTTTTTATAATTCCACAACCCTCTCAAACATCTCTTTAATCTCCATCTCATGACTTATCAAAAATATCTGTCGGTACTGCTCTTTTATAGTATGAAACGCTTCTAAAATTTCCATTCTTCGGTTTTCATCTTGACTTCCAAATACTTCGTCGAAGGCTAAAAATCCCACACTACTTGCACCGCTGAGTTCACTCAGTGTTTTGGAGATGGCGATGCGAAGCACTAAGTTGGCGAGGTCTATCTCGCCGCCGCTGAAGCGTTCTATGGGGTAGCATTTGCCCTCGTCGTAGATGAAAAAGTCAAAGTCGTTGTTCACTTCGATGTATTGGTATTTGCCTTTGGTGATGGAGGCGTACATCTGCGAAGCGATTTGGGAAATGCGTGGGGCGATTTTTGAGTTGAGTTTTGTTTTAAACTCGCTGAGGCTTAGTTTGATTTTTTCGTAGTCTTGCAAATCGTCTTTTTTACTCTGTACTTTTTTAAGTTGTATGTCGTTATTTTCCAGAGCGTTTTGCAAGGTTTTTATCTCGCCTTCATTTTTGGCTATCTTTTCTTTTAGCTCTGTAATAACGCTGTATTGTTTCTCTTTTTGCTTTTGAAGTTCGTCGTATTCGCTTTGTTTTGCGGTGTGTTTTGGCTCATCGTAAAGTGTTTTTGCAACTTCCATTTCTTTCTCTTTAGCCTTTACATGTAAAGCTTCTGCACTCTTACATGTAAGCGCCAAATCTTCTCTCACGCCCTGCTCTCGTTTGAGCTCAGTTTCAAGACTTAGGACGGCTTCGTACTTTGGTTTTAGCTCCAAAAAGCTTTTTTGTAGGCTTACATGTAACGCTTCATCATAAGCGTGTTTTGAGAGTGTATCAAGTTCCTCTTTGTTGCATTTACCTTGTTCATTCACTTTTATAAAATTCTCTTTGGCGTTTGCCAAATCTTTTTGCTTACTGAGTATCAAACTGAGAGCCGTTTCGTTTACATGTAACGCTTTTTGCGTTTGCTCTTTTTGAAGTTCAATCTCTCCTATCTGTTTGGTGAGGAGTTCAAGTTTTTCTTTGGTTTTGTCTATCTTTTGGCTTTGTGTCTTTTGCACGATGTCATTTAGGGATGCGATGACATTGTCGTACTCATCAAGCAGTTGCCTTGTACAGGTAGGGCAGTTTGATTCTCGACCTAGGCTTTGTATCTTGGCTATCTTTTGTTGTGTGTCTGAGACGACTCGCTGTTCGGCTGAGAGTTCGTTTTGGAGTTGTTTTTGCTCGGTTTTCTTTGCCGAAAGTTCCGTTTTTAGTTTTACATGTAAAGTTTCATTTTCTTTTTTTTGCCCTAACAGTGTCTCGTACGGTTTGGTTTGCTCTTCGAGTGTTGCGATATCTGCTTTGGCTTTGGTGTACTGGGCGCGTAACTGGGTTTGCTCTTTTTCCAAGCCCTCTTTTTTTATCTGTATATTTTTGAGAGTTTCTTGCTCTTTTATCTTTACATGTAAAGCTTCGTACTCTTTTTTAACGGTGCTTAAACTTTTAAGTTCTTTAGCTTTTGTTTCTAAGGTTTTGAGCTCTGTGGTGAGTTTGGTCTGCGTGGCTAGGTTTGCATTTATCGTGTTTTTGATGAGGGAAAGTTCGCTGATGAGCTTTTGTTTTTGCTCTTTTGTTTTGACAAATACTTCTAGTTCTTGCTTTACATGTAACTCTTGTTTTTTGGTGGTTTCTAGTTCCGTGGATTTGGTTTTGACTTCTTTTTCAAAGACTTGTTTTATGGTGCTAGTCTCTTTTATCAACGCTGTTTTGCTCTTTAACTCTTCTTCGCCTAAGAGAAACTCGGCACTTGCGGCGATGTCTCTTTTGAGCTCTCTGCTTTTTTCGATGAGTTCATTTTCCACAAAGTCTATCTTTTCAAGCCCAAGAAGTTTGCGTATCATTTTTTTTCGATCTTCATTTTTAAGCGTACTTAGACTAGTAAGTTCTTTTTGAGAAGCAAAAAGCGTATGTAAAAATGCCTCTTTGCTCATCTTTGTGAGTTTCGTGATAGCCACGGTAACTTCTCTCGCTCCACTGGTTGTAAGCTCGCCATTTTTATACAGCTTAGCATTGGCACTGAGCGCTTTTCCACGAAACTCACGCATGACTTTGTACGCCATACCTTCAAACTCAAAATCAAGCTCGACCAAAACGGCATCTTTGTCACTCGCACTAGCGTTGCGTATGACTTCTTTAAATTTTTTATTTCGTAGCTCGCCATACAAGGCAAAGAGAATGGCTTCAAAAAGGGTCGATTTGCCACTGCCATTTTTACCAATGATACCTATCAGTCCCTCGCCAAACTCGATATCAAAGGAGGTGTAGCGTTTGAAGTTTTCAAGGTGGAGTTTAGAAAGTATCATCGCTCACCTCTTCGTAGGCACTAAACAAGCCTTGGATTTTGCCTTTGAGCCGTTCAAACGCTTCAGGCTGACTCTCTTCTTTGATGTGTTCTAAAAAGTACGCTTCCAAAGAAAGTGCTTCGATGTCGTTTAGTATGGCTTCACCGTTGGTTTGTTTGAACTCTCGTTTGATGCTTACATGTAAAGCTTCGCTAAAGAGATTTTTGATATCACGTGTTTGAATGTCGATGGACTGCAACGGGGTAAGATGGGTCAGTTTGACTTCGACAAGAGCGTCTTTTGTATTGTTTACATGTAAAGACTCAATTGATTGCTCGTGGTCCTCGCAATCAATCTCGTACGTTTTAATGGGGCGTATTTGTATATCATGGTAGTTTACATGTAAAGCCTCATCAAGTGTAACTTCAAGAAAACCTTTTGAGTTTCGTTTGTCGTTTAAACTGGTTCGCTCGGTGGAGCCTGCATAGTAAACATTTTCGTGTTTGCCTACTTTTCCAAAGCCGTGCCAGTGCCCAAGAGCGACATAATCCACTTTAGAAAAAAGGCTCTCTTTATCGTGCGGATACACCCACTCACCAAACTCTGCCATCAGATAGTGCGCACCGACAGAACAGTGAAGCATCATGATGTTGCGTTTGGTTGTATCGATGTTTGCTTCGCACAGCTCGATTTGAGAAAGGGCTTTTGTTTCATCGTGCATGTGTGGCAAAGTGTGAAAGATCACATCATCGAACTCTATCTTTTTGTACTCTTGATTGTATGAAACATAAATGTTTTTGAAGTTTTCAAATATCTTGAGGATTGGAGAGCTTAGGTTGGTTCGTGGTGTGGAGTGATTGCCCGCTATCATGATAAAGGGGATATTCAGCGCTTCGATGATTTTGAATTGCTCAAGAGCAAAGGTGATGGCTCGGTTACTGGGAGATGGACGGTGAAAGAGATCGCCTGTGTGGATGATATAGTCAGGTTTTATCACTTTAATCTGTTCAACGACTTGCGTAAAAGCATCGTAGAAATCAGCCTCACGTTGGTTGATACCAAGCTCATTGATAATGTCTAAATCGTTAAAACCTAAATGCGTATCGCTAAAATGCACTATTTTCAAATATTTACCTTTTGTATCCACACAAAACGCTTTGGCAATTATAGTGATTTTTTATTAAATACTACTAATAACTTTGAATTTTAATATCTAGCGAGAGTAAGTGGTGTCAAGAGAGGGACTCGAACCCTCGACCTCCGGCTTATGAGACCAGCGCTCTAACCAGCTGAGCTACCTTGACACGCTTTAAGAGGTCGAAATTATATATTTCCAAAGCTTACACTTTGGTTAATACTAAAAAAGCTTCAGCAAATTCTGAAGTGGTTCTTTGTATTTCTCTGGCACATGCTTTTCGATTTCCTTCTCAACCTTGTCTTTTAGGTACTCTGATGACTCTATATTGACCTTTGGTGCGTGCAAATCGCCTTTTATCTTGCCCTGCAAATCCATCTTTTTAATAGCCAAGTCAAATGGCGCATCAACCTGCGAATTTTCAAGATTTAGGTAGCCTTTTGGTATATTTATATGACTCTGCAAACCTTCCATACTCAAAGAAAAATCAACATTTTTATTTTCGATATCGCCTTTAAGGTTTGACGTTTTAAAAACCTCTTGCGTCAAGTCAAATGCCGTAAAAGTAGCCACCAAATCAGTCATTTCGCTTTTTAAAATTTTTCCATCCAAAGCACTAACATCAAACGAGCCTATCTGCTTACTCAAGTCATAATCAAGCCTCATATTTGCATTTGCACTAAAAACCTCAGGCACTCCAAATATCCCACAAATACCTTGCGCACTTAAGCCCTTAGAGTCTACATGTAAGGATTTATCATTTAAAACGACCTCTGTTTTGCCATCGGCTATATCAAGCTCACTTCTTACATGTAAGCTTTGAGCCTCTTTTGCGAAATCCCCTTTAAAGTGAGTTGAGCCTTGCATATCCGCCCCAACGATATCACTAAAAATACCTAAATCCCTAGCCATACCAACATAAGCACCTTCTACCTTCTGAGTTTGTGGCACAAACACAGTATCTGCCGTGCTTACCTCTAGCACATTGCTTTGGATCGAGCTTTTAATATTTATTACATTGCCCATACTTTCTGCTGAAGCTGTTGCACTAAAAGGCATTGATGGAGGCAGTCTAAGAGATGTTAATTTACCGATTGTTTGGGCACTTGCGACACCATCTTCTAGGGCAAAATCCGCCTTATAAGAGACTTGCTTGTCAAGGTTTTCAAAAGTAGCATTGCCCCCTATTGAGCCTTGTGCATAACTCGGCTCTCCAAATAACGCAAAAAGTTGTGAAAGCTGAATGTTTTGGGCAATAATATTAGCTTGGTTGTTTTGCATTTTGGCTTCTATTTTTCCACCAAATGTGTCGGCATTTGCCTCAATTTCTAGTGTTTTTGAGTCGTGTTTCAAACTTCCTTCCACGTCGGCTTTTCCAATAAGTTTTACGCCTATCATCGGCTCAAACACTCTAAAATCAGGCAGACTCAACTTATACTGCGTAAAAAAAACATTGCTATCCAAATCAAATGCACTGTTTTTTAGAAAAATATTCATCACACTTGAGTAGATAGCCCCTTCACCCTTTAAGATTGTATTATCTATTTTGGCTTTAAACTCGCCCTTGTAATTTATATTTGCAGATGAAACACCAAACTCTTTTTCGATAACATCAGGATTTAAAACACCAAAAAGAACCTTACATGTAGCATCGCCTTTGTAGTTTAAACTATCGACTATCTCGATATCGGCTTGGATATCCACTATGCCTTTTGAGTAGATAGGCTTATTTAAAACAGAGAGTACCTCCTCCATGCGAACACCATTGGAGTCAAGTTTAAGTCTTTGCAATTTTTTATCTTTAACAGATGCTACAAATTTTATATTTGACTTAAATGCTTCGCCTAGACCATTTACCAAAAAGTTATTTATACCACCCCTAGCCTCACCTGAGATGTCAAAATTGCCCACAATTTCCATAAAATTTGTCTTGATATTTTGCGCTTTTACATCATACTTAACGTCAAATTTTCTATTTAAAAGGTCGATTTCGCCATTTACTACTACCTTTGCTTTCTTATCAACAAGCACGGCTATATCCAAAAAATCATTGCGCAGAGTAAAAACTTCTAAAACAACATCTTTGCCAACTCTTTTTGAAAGCTCAGCTTCAACATAAGGCTTTAGAATACCATTGCCACTTTGTGTGAACAACAACCAATAAACAACACCCAATAAACAAGACATTACAAAAAGCAAAAAAGCTAAAAAACGCATTATTGACTCCTACAGTATAGTTATTGAGCTAAATATACTTTAGCTAACAAGACTAAACTTTAATCCTTTTTTGATGAAAATTCTTGACATTTACCCTCTCTTTTGTGTAAAATTTTGTCACTCAAAACAAAAGAGTGCTAAAAAAATTAGTAAAAAGGAAAGAAAATGACTTTCAAACCACTAGGTAAAAGAGTTCTTCTCGAAAGAATAGAAGAACCTACAACTACTGCTTCTGGTATCATTATACCTGACAATGCAAAAGAGAAACCTTTGAGCGGTATCGTAAAGGCTATCAGCAAAGAGGTTAAGGAGGATGGTGTTGTCGAGAAAGGTGATAAGGTTATTTTTGCAAAATATGCAGGTACCGAAATCACAATGGATGGCAAAACCTATCTTGTTATTAATATTGACGACGTCTTAGGCGTTTTGTAACTTTCAATCATCAATCAAAAGGATAACCAATATGGCAAAAGAGATTCATTTTTCAGACAATGCTCGTAATGCACTTTATGAGGGCGTAAAAAAATTAAACGATGCGGTAAAAGTAACAATGGGACCGCGTGGACGAAACGTTTTGATTCAAAAAAGTTTTGGTGCACCAAGCATCACTAAAGACGGCGTATCAGTAGCAAAAGAGATAGAACTTCAAGATACTATCGAAAATATGGGTGCACAACTTGTTAAAGAAGTTGCTTCAAAAACAGCTGACCAAGCTGGCGATGGCACTACAACAGCAACCGTTTTAGCACATGCTATCTTCAAAGAAGGTCTTAGAAACATAACTGCGGGTGCAAATCCTGTCGAAGTAAAACGTGGTATGGACAAAGCTGCTGAGGCGATTATCGCAGAGCTTAAAAAAATGGCAAAAGCAGTTAAAGACAAAAAAGAGATCGCTCAAGTTGCTACTATTTCAGCAAATTCTGACGCTTCTATCGGCGAGTTAATCGCTGAAGCCATGGAAAAAGTAGGCAAAGACGGTGTTATTACGGTCGAAGAGGCAAAAGGCATCCAAGACGAGCTTGACGTAGTTGAGGGTATGCAGTTTGATAGAGGATATCTATCTCCTTACTTTGTAACAAACCCAGAAAAAATGGAAGTTGTACTAGAATCTCCATTTATCTTACTTTTTGACAAAAAAATATCAAGCCTAAAAGACCTATTGCCTGTACTTGAGCAAGTTCAAAAAACAGGTAAACCTTTGCTTATCATTGCAGAAGATATTGACGGTGAAGCGTTGGCAACATTGGTTGTAAACAAGCTTAGAGGCGTACTCAACATCGCTGCGGTTAAAGCTCCAGGTTTTGGCGACAGAAGAAAAGCTATGCTTGAAGATATCGCTATCTTAACTGGTGGCGAAGTTGTAAGCGAAGAGCTAGGACGCACGCTTGAGAGTGTTGTTTTAACAGACCTCGGTCAAGCAACACGCATCGTTATCGATAAAGACAACACAACAGTAGTCAATGGCAAAGGAGCCAAAGCTAAAATCGATGGCAGAGTCGCACAAATCAAAGCACAAATCGCAGAAACAAGCAGTGATTACGATAAAGAAAAAATGCAAGAAAGACTTGCAAAACTTAGCGGTGGCGTAGCGGTCATCAAAGTTGGTGCGGCAACAGAAACGGAAATGAAAGAGAAAAAAGATAGAGTTGACGATGCTCTTTCGGCTACGAAAGCAGCAGTTGATGAGGGTATAGTTATCGGTGGAGGCTGTGCTCTTCTTTTGGCAGATGCCAAGATAAATCTAAAACTTAGCGCAGATGAGGCTATCGGTGCACAAATCGTAAGCAGAGCACTTAAGGCTCCATTGAAACAAATAGCCGAAAATGCTGGTTTTGACGCGGGCGTTGTTGCCAACAATGTATCTGAAAGTAAAAAGAAAAATTATGGATTTAACGCTTCAACTGGCGAGTACGTAGATATGTTTGAAGCTGGCATCGTTGATCCTGTTAAAGTTTCTCGCATCGCACTTCAAAACGCAGTTTCAGTAGCAAGTTTACTTCTAACTACTGAAGCGACTATCTCGAATATCAAAGAAGATAAGCCTGCTATGCCAGATATGAGTGGCATGGGTGGAATGGGAGGCATGGGTGGAATGATGTAAATCATCAACCGCTACATGTAGGGGTGCTGGTATCTTTGCACCCCACCCTCTTCTACCGCAAATCTAATAAAATCTTACCTCATCCAGCCAGAGAATCTGCTTTTCTTTGCCGTGATTGTTGTCTTTGCTTCGCACTTGAAATTCTATTTGGTATACCCTATCCAAATCCAACTTTCCATCACCACCAGGATATGCTTTAGTATAGTTTTTTCCAAGTGCCAAATCGCTAAAATTAATTTTTATTTTCTGCCATTTGGGAGAAGAATTTACAAAAACATACCATTTATTGGAGTTTGCATTGTCATAATTTTGATCATTCAAGGAGAATACAAGAGTGGTATCTTGAGTGCTTTTTACATGAAATTCAGCTCCCCGGTAAGAGCTTATATCTCTGGATTTGTCATTGGATATAGAAGCGGAAGCCCTTTGCTCGCCTAAAAACTCATAATCCATCCTAAGAGATTTTTGACTTAAATTTGCTCCTATTTTCTCATCAATTCGTACACTTGCTTTTGCTCCATCACTTGTTTTTGCAAAAGCAGACCAGCCGTTTTTTAAACCATTTTCAAAATTTTCGCTAATGTTGGCATTGTCTCTAGGAAGCTCTACTCTGAACTCCTCAAGTGCTGCTTTTTCACGAACTGCCGAAAGTATAACGCCTGTCGCCACATCAATAATGCGTAAATTTATATCCCAATCTTTTTTGTTTTTCGCCAATGTGCCAGTCAATATCAAATCTGCTGAAACCAGTTTTCCAAGCTTTATGGCATTGCCCTCATTGATAATGCCAAGCTCTATCAATTTTTGCTCCTCCATAATGCCTTGAAGCTTGTTGCGCTCAATCACAACATATTGCCCACTTTGCACAAATTTGGAGGTCATATTTTCCATAGAAACACGCTCAATACCATCAGCACTTCCTCGAATAACCTCAAAATCAACGATGGCTATGCTCTTTTTTGGTACATATATTTTTACCTTTTGCTCTGGCTTAAATATTGAATTTTTAAGTTTGAAGGTTATCTCCATACCCCTAATATCACTTACAATCGCCTCTTTGTCATCCAAATATGTATTCATTCCACCGACAAAGAGGGTTTGATTTATTATGCGATTGGTTAGACGATTTTCAAAGTTATCACCTTGAAAAATATTTTTTTATCGACGACAACAACAACAAAATCTCCAAAGCTTTGCACCACTTTGCCATCAACAAACGAAAATCCTTTTGCATCTGATTGCGTCGGAACTGAAGGAGTCTGGCATCCTGCCAAAACCAAAATAAAAGTGAGGCTTAACAATAAATATCGCACAAGGTCTCCTTAAAAATTCATTTTGAATTTTATCACACATCCACAATAATATTGGTAGCAATAATATCTGAGAGGGAGGGGTTTAACCTCCGTTTTGTATTGAGTTTTTTCTAAACTGCTCAACCCAATAGTCATTGAAACTTTTGTTTAGCTTGACAAAGTTTTCGATAGGCTCAAACTTTTGCACAGTTGCCACAAACAAAACCACAGTAATAGCAAGAGCAATACTCATCTCTTTGGTAAAAACTACCATGGTTTTGGATCTATTTTTAAGATACGCTTTGATAGGTCTTATATTAAGAAAAATATGCACAAAACCAGCAACGGTAAAAACAATCATAAAAACCAAATGAAGTGCTTGCCATTGCATTTTATCTAGCCAAAGCATCTCCCATTTTATCATCATACCAAGCCTCCCAAAAGGAGAGATAAACTCAGCCACACCGCTGAGCACCAAAACCAAAAACGAAAACAGCATCAAAAAAGATGTTATTTTTCTTACCATACACACACCTTAGTTAGAAAATAATCCGATATGGTATAAAAAAGAGGCTGATTTTTATATAAATGAGAAAAGAGAGATTATTTTTACTTTTTACACTCTTTACTTTTGCTGATTATTAGCTAGTTTTAATGATTTTATATTATATATTTTGTTTTATGTTTTTTGAGGCTATAAGGAGAGATTATGAAAAGATTTAAAGTCACATTGGCTTTAATGGCGATACTTGTCGTTGCACCACTGTCACTTTTTGGACATGGTATGCATGATGGCATAGGTTGTTTAGCATGTCACAGCACGCACTATGCGGTGGATCATAAGATATTTGCGGTAAAAAATCCAAATGCCAAAAACCCTTTAACAGGAGAAATCCTCGATAAATTAGTCGCAAAAAACTGCCTAGGATGTCATCAACTACCTGAATATGGCGGAAGCGGCATAAGACCTATCCATCTACACAACTCCCACCCTATCGGAATGATACCAAATCCAAAAATCGCAAGCGTTCCTCAAAATATACTAAGAGAAGGTTTGCTTGATTGTGTAAGTTGTCACGAAGTTCATCCGTCAAATCCAAACTTTGCATATCTTAGAGTAGATGTTGGCAAGCAAGCAGAAAATATACAAAAACTTTGTGCTACATGTCACTCAGCCAAAGTAGACTTGGCAAGTGCTGGCATACAGAGTGTTGAAAAAATGGAAATATTTAGTGCAATGGATCAAGAAAAAGGTGCTGGATACTCTCTTAGAAATGAGGTTGTAACTCAGAATAAAACAAAAGAATATGTTAAGCCATTAGGTAAATTACCTCCAAATGACATAATGCCAAATTATACAAGTCCTCCAGCGTGGATTTATTCACCTGAGATAGATCCAGAAACAGGTGCTCCAATAACAGCTGCTCCAGCAACAGGCACGCAAAATAAATAACCCCCTAATATTATAGTCTTAACCCCGTCTCTTTATAGAGATGGGGTTAGTCTTTGTTATTAACCATTTTCTTTCAAATTCTTTTCTCTAAGTTTATCTTTTTTGCTTTTGCGTTTGCCCTTGATGGGTGCGACTCCTTTTTCTTTTGCGGGAGTTTCGCCTATCATCTCAAAACCTTCGATTTGCTCTTTTTTCAAACAAATGGAAGCACGTTTTTCAATCAATGTAAAATGTGCTTTATCCTCAAGCCCCACAAAAGAGATGGCTACACCATCTTTGCCAGCTCTACCCGTTCGCCCTATTCGATGAATATAATCCTCCGGAGAGCGAGGCAAATCAAAGTTTATAACACAGCTTACATCGTTGATATCAAGCCCACGCGCTGCAATATCGGTGGCAAATAAAATACGGATTTTGCGTGTTTTAAAAGCATCTAGCGTCCATGTGCGGTCTTCTTGATTTAAATCCCCATGAAAAGATTCGGCTGAAAATCCATGACTTCTAAACTTCTGTGCGATATTGTCACTTGCTCTTTTATTTGCCATAAAAACAAGCACCAATTCCCAACGGTTTGTTTTCAACAAATGGCGAAGCAAAGGACCACGATTTTCACGATTTACCTCGATAGCACGCTGAGCAATAAGCTCAACTGTTGGTGCTTCTGCCTCAATGCTCACTTCAACCGCATTTTGAGTGATGCGTGAAGCTATGGCTTGCATCTTTGGAGGATAAGTAGCCGAAAAGAGAAGATTTTGCCGTTTAGAAGGTAGTTGCTTCAAGATAAGCTCCAGCTCTTCAGCAAATCCCAAATCCAACATTTTGTCCGCTTCGTCAAGCACAAAATGCTTTACATGTAAGAGATTTATCTGTTTTTTACCAACAATATCCAGCAATCTTCCAGAAGTCGCCACCACGATATCACAGCCTTGTTGGATGTCATAAAGTTGCTCGCCAATCCTCTCTCCGCCGATGATGCTAACTACTTTAGGCTTTACATGTAAGGCATCTCCAAAGAGTCGAAACGTATCAGCTACTTGCACGGTTAGCTCACGAGTTGGCGTCAGAACTAAAGCTTTTATTTTTGCTTTACCCTCGCCTTTATCTTGCTTCCAAAGCTCCAAAATAGGCAACACAAAACTCGCACTTTTTCCACTTCCAGTTTGTGCTCTTGCTATAACATCTTTACCATCAAGCACCAAAGGAATCACCTTTTCTTGAATAGCCGTCGGCACAATATAGTTATTTTCGCATAGTGCTTGTTGGATTTTAGAGTTTAAGTTGAGTTTGGAAAATGGCATATCTAGCGTCCTTTTAAAAGTTAATATATTTTAGAATACTTTAACTTTAAATCAAAAGGGGTCAGGTCTAAACTTTAAACTTTTTAGCGATAAACAAGATAAAAGCAAAAAAGAAGAGAATCCTAGGCTGGCTTCTCTTCTTTACATGTAGAGATATTTACGCGCTTTTCTTAATCAATAAATCTTTCATATCTTCTTGAACATCGCCAGTCAGGTGGAGATTGAAATGCTCTTGCAAAAATGCAAATATATCATCATTGACAAATTGTGGTGGTTTTGGTCCAAGATAGATATCTTTTATGCCGATGCTGAAAAGTGACAACAAGATAAGAACAGCTTTTTGCTCCATCCAGCTAAGAACGATAGAAAGAGGAAGGTCGTTTACTGGCATATTAAGTGCTTCACTCAATGCTACTGCGATGTGGATACCGCCGTTGCTGTCGTTGCATTGTCCTAGGTCTAGGTAACGTGGTATTCCCGTGTCTGCAACAGTTCCAAAATCGATATCGTTAAATCTAAACTTACCACAACTAGAGGTCAATATGACACAATCATTTGGCAGATTTTCAGCCATTTGGCGGAAATACTCGCCACCCTTTCCTGGTGCATCACAACCCGCAATTACGAAGAATTGGCTAATTTTGCCAGATTTGACTGCTTCTAAGATTTGCGGAGCAAGTCCCAAAATCGTTTTATAATGATGTCCTGTAACAAGTGTTTCATCACTGTCAAATCCCGAAATATCAGGCAAACAAAGAGTTTGAGCGATAACTTCAGCAAAGTCGTTGCCGTGGATTTTCTTGCCCTCTTTGATGCCCACTATGTCGTAAGTATAAAGTCTGTCGATATATGTTGCACTTTTCTTTGGAGGAACGATACAGTTAGTGTTCACGATGATAGTTCCGCCCCACTCTTCAAAAAGTTTTGTTTGGTCAAACCATGATTTGCCGATGTTGCCTTTGAGGTGCGAAAACTTGCGTAGTTCTGGGTAGCCGTGTGCAGGTATCATCTCGGAATGCGTATAGATGTTGATGCCTTTTCCTTCGGTTTGCTTCAAAAGCTCAAGCAACATATCAAGGTTGTGTCCGCTTACTAAGATGCCTTTACCCTCGGCTTTGTTTTGAGAGATACGCACTGGCGTTGGGATACCAAGATGCGAAGTGTGAGCCTCGCTTAAGATGTTCATCATCTCGATACCAGCGGTTCCAACTTTCATCAACTGCTTGATATGATCATCAAAGTTAAAGTTGACATTGGTGAGTGTAAAGTAAAGTGTTTCAGCGATAACATCGTCCACTTTTTTCGTATCGGCACCAAATTCATTGGCGTGTCCACGATAAGCACTCAAGCCTTTAAGCCCATAAATCATAATATCTTGGAGCTTAGACAAGGTAGCATCTTTTCCGCAAACGCCGATATCTTGCCCTTTAGCACCACATCCATTTATAGCACTCATCGAGCATTGGTCGCAAAACATATTTAAAGACATATTTTCTCCTAATTAAATTTTGCGAAACAATATCAAAATAGAGAGTAAAAAAGACTGATTGATATCAATCAAGTACTTACATGTAGGATTGTTAAAAAGATTTAACCAAGCGGGATACATCAGTAATTTCACTACAATAGAGGAGTTGAAAAACGGAATCAATGACTATATGCACAAATACAACTTTAAAAGATTTCATTCATCGATTGGCTATCAAAAACCTATGAATGTTTATCTTGATTATGTTAAAAGTGTGGCATAAAGTTGCAGGTGCTAGGTGGAAATAAAATGAGAAGTGATATTGTCTTGACAAATCAGGGCATTATAATCCACAACACATTTTCTCCCATATAAAACACTTGTAAAAATAATTTCGTTTATTATAGAATAAATATAACTACTATAATAGAATTATTTATACAATGCCTTTTATGGCAAATTTCATACCTTTTTAGCTTATGCCCCTATCTCTTTCATGGCAACTTTTTGTAAAAATGCTGACCGAGTAAGATGTAAAGGCATAATAAATTCATCAATCTTTTTAACTAATCTCTCTGGCATAGAGATATTGATGCGCAAACTTTTTTCTGCTTCATTGGGCTCAGAAATAGTATCTTTCTTTTCAAGCGCCACCATTAAAAAGGCTTTAAATGCTTCTTGACACGACGACAAAGCCTCATCAGCACTCTCACCATCACCCATTACACCTTTAAAATCTTTATAGTAAGCAAACCAACCACCACCCTCATTTGGTTTTACTTTTTTAACGATAATCTCATAGTCTAAATTCATAAAATAATCAAGATTCTTTTTCATTTTAACTCTCCTAAAATCTCTAATACATGTTTGACACAAATCGCTTTGATAGGCTTATGGTAAGGAATGACAATATGCTCACAAAAGTTTGTCTTTATTGCTCATTTTATATATAAAACTAAAAATCTCAGCGATAGCCTTGTACATATTGTCAGGAATCTCTTTATTGACCTCAACTTTACTCAAAAGCTCTACCAAATCCTCGTCTTTTTTGATAAAAATATTGTTCTCTTGAGCTAGCTTGATGATAGTTTCCGCCACATAACCCTTGCCAGAAGCGACCACTTTTGGAGCATCATCTTTTTGTCTGTCGTACTTTAGCGCAACGGCTCTTTTTGGCTTTTCGTAGCTATTTTTTTGCATTTTAAGCCTTTAAGTTTATGCCCATACTAACCACCTCTTCGCTCACAAAAGGTTGTGCCTCTTTTTTGGCTTTTAGCACCTCTTTTGCCTCGAAAAAATTTACCCCCTCGCAAACCAGCCCAGCCTTAGCAAATCCTCTTTTTAACTCGCTTAGATGGGTTGAAACTTTCTGCTTAAACGCTTCGTTGTCAGCATAAACAGAAACTACAATGCGATTTTCATCATACAACATAACCAAAAGGTCGATATTTCCGTGCTCTTTTAGATTTAGATTTATCTCACAAAAAAAGCGATTTTCTTTGAGTTTTTTAAGGCTGATGGAGCCATCCTCCAGCCCCTCCCACAATGATGGCAAATATGATGTCATAGAAGATGAGGCAAAAGAAAAAAGTTGATAATATTCAATTTTATTGAGGACTTTATCCGCCATCGCCATCGCCTCTTTGGCGTGAGGTAGTGGCGAGTTTTGCAACTCTTCTTTGATTTTTAACACAACGGCTTTGATATCTTCATTTATATATTGAGCACTCTTTGGCTCAAGCGTAGCACTTTGGCTCTTTGGCTGTTCGACTAAACCTTGCTCCAGTTTTGCGACAAGTTTAAAAACATCACTCTGTACATGTAGAGAATTTTTAGCAACACTCTCATCTCCTTTGATAAGCCCAACGAGAGTCTTAACATCGCTACTTAAGGCATTTTTTAGTGGCTCTTGCTGAAAAAGTGACTCTTTTGACAATATATTGTCTATATTTTTGATAATCTCCTGCATCTTTTCTGTCGAAAAAAATGTGCCTTTTTCGCTCATCGCATTAAGAGTGGTTTTTAACTCTTCAAGCGTAGGCTTAAGCGTCTCTGCGATTTTGACAAACTCTTTTGTTTCAACTGGCACTTTGTACTCTGCTTTAACCTCAACAAGCTCAGCACTTTTTGCCACAATTTCAAGTTTGTTTGCGATTTTGACTATCTCGCTTGTTGGAGTTTTTGCCTCTTTCACACTCTGCGCAAGAAGAGTAACAGCTTTTGGAAGATTGTCCAAAATAGCTTTTGTAGGCTCTAGCATCTTATCTATAAATGTTATCTGTTTTTGGATAAGTGGCTCGCTTTGGGGTGTGTTTTTAAGATGTGCGACAAGTGCTTCTTTAAGCTCAACCAAAACGCTTTTAAGCGCAGGTGGAAGCCCTTTTGGCTCTACGCTTTTGGCTATTTTTGACTCTAAAAATACACCTGTTTGAGCTAGTTGTGCCTTGATAGTTGACTCATCAAGCACTTTTGCATTGGTTAAAAATTTTTGCAAAACAGGCACATATCGGCTCAGATTTTCATCATTTCTGATGCTCTGTAAAAGAGATTTTAACTCGCTTGAGAGTGAGCCGAGATTTTTGAGCAAATCGCTATTTTTCAAAAATGCCAAAACTGCATCTTTGGTTTTAACATTGGTCGCAACATCTTTCATAAGAGACTCAAGCAAATTTCCAACACTTGAGCTTCCCTCCTCCATCAAAGGTGCATTGTTGCCTTTAAGCAAAGCTTCAATCTGAGCTTGTAGGGCTATCTTTCCTAGCTCTTTAGAGACAGCGGTGCTGATGGGAGATGGTGTATTTTTTTGTGTTATTTCCATGGTCAAAAAGTATAACATAAAGTCTAAAATCAAGTGCTAAAATGATGGCTAAAATTAAGTTACAGTATGGTTTAATCCTCTTTTTACACCCAAAAAGCAAGAGGAAAAAAATGGATATAGTGAAATTTAAAAGCGAAGTAGAGACACTTTCAAGATTTATACAAACATATTGCAACGATGTAAAGGACCACGAACAAGCTCTACATATCCAAAATATAAGTTATCAAGATGCAACTTTTTCATATGAGGTAAATTTATGCAATGACTGCCGAGTCCTTTTGGAATACGGAATCCAAAGACTTCAAAACTGCCCACACGACCCAAAGCCAAAATGTCGCACATGTGCCAACCCCTGCTATGAAAAACCTCAATGGAAGCAGATGGCAAAAGTTATGCGTTACAGTGGTATGAAGCTAGGGCTTAGTAAGGTCAAAAACTTTTTATTGCTCCGCTCTTAAAACGTAATTTTCAACAACCCACTCACAAAAAGGCATCGATGATGTAAACGCTGGAGAAACAGCGTTGAGTACATGTATAGTTTTATCATCGCCTTGAACAACGAAGTCTTGAACAAGCTCCAACGTCTTTGTGTTGAGAAGTTGTGCTCTTATTCCAGGAGTGCTCCAATGAGTAAAACCGCTTGTATCTATCGAGTATGTCAACCCTTTTGCTAAAGAAAGATTGTGTGATTTGATGTATTTTCTCATCTCACAAAACGCCAAATCCCGAAACCCAAAAGCATTTGTAAAAAATAGTTTTGCCTCATAATAAAGTGTTTGTAAAAACTCGCTCCATTTAAAATTATCCCATCCTTTATAATTTTCCCTCCAAAAAGCGGGTATCGCTGTTGGTCCTATTTTGACTTGATTGTCCACTGTAAGTGTATAATGAACTCCTAAAAAAGGGTTGGCAAGATTTGGAACTGGATATATATTTGTCGTGATACCGCAAATATTGTTTTCATCTTTGAGATAAATTCCCTTGAATGGTATGATGATATACTCTTTGGCAAAACCAAAATCTTGCGCTATCTTGTCCGCATAAAGCCCAGCACAGTTGATAAGTTTTTTGTATCTAAGATTTCCTTGTGTTGTTGCTATCTCATTTTGTGAAACTCTCTTAGTGTAAGCTGTATTGAGCAGAACATGAACACCTTTTTCTAAAACTTCCTGCTTGAATGCTTGAGTTACTTCGATGGGATTTACAGTAGCGGTATTTGGCGAAAAAAGTGCTTTTTGGTGGGTTTTAACCATAGGATATTTTAGAGCAAGCTCTTCTTCGCTCATCCACTCCATATCCACACCATTTGCATCGCCTCGTCGTTTTAACTCTTCAAGTCCTGCAAGTTCAAACTCATTTTGGGCAACAACAATTTTTGCACAAGGGTTGATACTAAGTCCTTTTCTTGAGCAAAATTCACGCAGTCTTACATTGCCCTCTTTTGTAAATTTTGCCTTAAGCGAATCAGCACTATAGTAAAATCCAGCATGTAACACGCCACTATTTCGTCCGCTACTATGCTTTGCAACATCACTCTCTTTTTCAATAAGAACAATTTTAGACTTAGGCTCTTTTTCAATAAGAACTCTGGCGACATTTAAGCCAATAATTCCTCCGCCTATAACCACATAATCGTACATGTAAGCCTTTTTTATTTTTTTGAAAATTGTATCCTAATTTTAAAAAAGATATAATTCCGCCATAATAATTTAATGTTAATTGCAAAGGAATAAGCTCATGGGTAGAGCGTTTGAATATCGAAAAGCAGCAAAAATGAAGCGATGGGGCAATATGTCTCGTGTTTTTCCACGACTTGGTAGGATGATAATGATGGCAGCAAAAGATGGCGGAGGAGACCCAGAATCCAACCCAAAATTAAGAGCTGCGATTCTTAACGCAAAAGCCGAAAATATGCCTAAAGACAACATTGATGCGGCGATAAAAAGAGCACTTGGCAAAGATGCACAAACCTTAAGCGAAGTTACCTACGAAGGAAAAGGACCACACGGTTCACTCTTTTTTGTAGAATGTGCGACAGACAACAACACAAGAACTGTTGCCAATATCAAAAGTGCCTTTAAAAAATCAGGCGGTGAAATGCTAAACAACGGCTCACTAGAGTTTATGTTTTCTCGAAAAGCAGTCTTTGAGTTTGCCAAAACAGCAGAGATGGACATTGAAGAGCTTGAGCTTGAGCTTATCGACGCTGGACTTGAAGAGATAGAAGAAGAAGACGGTGTTGTACTCGTTTATGCGGACTACACGAACTTTGGAAGCTTAAATAGTGCGTTCGACCGCTTAGGTATTGCATTAACCAAAGCAACATTAGAGCGTATCGCCAACACGCCTGTTTCATTTACTCCGCAACAGATGGTGGATGTTGAAAAAATCATCGACAAGATAGAAGACGATGACGACGTACAAGCTGTTTATACAAACATCGGCTAACAACAAAAAAGGCGTTATATCTAACGCCTCACTGCAACTTCCAAACTCTAAAATTTCTGCCTTTTATTTTTGTACTATTTAATGCATCAAAAGCTTTGTCTACAAAATCCCTCCCAATAGCCACATAAGAGTATTTTTCTGCGATATATATCTTGCCTATGCAAGAAGCATCCAATCCTACATCTTTAGTCAATGTGCCCAAGATATCGCCTGCTCTCATTTTCATTTTTTTGCCAGCATCTATACATAGCGTAACCATCTGCGCAAGATATGGCTCTGTATTTTCAACTACAATTTCCGAGAACTTCTTACATGTAAAGAGCATATTGGCTTCATTTAGCTCTTGCAAAAACGGTTTTTGGAAAGGCTCATAAAACGTTACCGCCAACCCCTCTTTGCCCATTCTTGCTGTTCTTCCGATACGATGTATGTATATCTCGACACTTTGAGGCAGGTCATAGTTTATAACACACTCCACATCTTTTATATCAAGTCCACGTGACGCCAAGTCCGTTGCCACAAGCATACCGATACTGCCATTTGCAAATTGCAATAGACTCTCATCCCTGTCTAGTTGCTCCAAATCCCCATGCAAACCCATAGCATCAAAACCCTCTTGATACAAATCATCGCTCAGCTCACTCACTTGCAACTTTGTTCGGCAAAAAATAATGGCAGATTTTGGGCGATATGAGAGCAAAAACGCACTCAAAGCTTGACGCTTTTCCTCTCGCTCTACCTCGTAAAAAATTTGCTCAATTTTATTTTCAGACTCAATTTCCTCAACACTTACATGTAGAGCATCATTTTGCACTTGCTCGCATATTGATTTTATCTCTTGCGGAAAGGTTGCTGAAAAAAGAAGTGTTTGACGTTTTTTTGGCATTTGGGCAATAATCTTCTCTATATCTTCAAAAAAGCCCATATCCAACATTCTATCCGCCTCATCAAGAACAAGTGTTTCAACACTATCTAAAAAAAGTGATTTTTCGCTCAAATGTTGCAAAATCCTACCAGGAGTTCCAACAACGATATGTGCACCATGCTCGAGCGAAAAGCGTTGTGCCCTGCAGGGAACACCTCCGCAAAGCGTGAGTATTTTGATGTTGTGCTTAAAACGTGCTAGTTTTCTTAACTCATTTGCAACTTGCTCGGCTAGCTCTCTTGTTGGGCATAAGACAAGCGATTGAACACGCATATTTCTTACATGTAGACGCAACAAAAGCGGTATACCAAATGCGGCTGTTTTGCCACTACCAGTTTTTGCTTTCGCTACGACATCTCTACCCTCAAGCGCTAAAGGCAAGCATGCCTCTTGAATTGGTGTCATGTAAGCATAGCCGAGATCTGACAAATTTTTAATCATAGAGGCGTCAAACCCAAGAGTGTCAAACTTTTTTTTCATTTTTTTTCTTTGTGATAGTTTTACATGTAGTGTTTGTATTATATAGGCTTTTATCTAAATACCATATAGATTTGGTATAATCAGTCTTTAAAAACAACCAACAAAGAGAAAAATGAAACGAAAACCTACCTTTAAAACATCTTGCATATCTCGTATTTTCGGCACTTTTGCACAAAAAGAGTTTCCTACTCCTATTCAAAAAATCATCAATCAAACATATACAAAATTGATGCATGTTGACCTAAAAGAATGCGATGACGCAACCTCTTATGCTAGTCTTAACGCCCTTTTTACACGCAAACTCAACGTCGCTAGAGTATTAGAAGGAAATGAAAATACATTTATATCTCCGTGTGATGGATTCATCAGCGAAGCAGGAGTGGCTGAAAACGACCAAGTGCTACAAATAAAAGGATTTTTATATAACTACAAAGAGCTTTTGGGGGATTATATCGCCAAGGAAAACAGAGATAAACTCTCAAATGGAACATATATAAACTTTTATCTCTCGCCAAAAGATTATCACCGATATCATTCTCCGATTGATATGAGGATCTCAAAAGCGGTTCACATTCCTGGAAAATTATATCCTGTAAATTTTAAATGGCTTCAAAAAATCCCTTCACTATTTATCGAAAACGAAAGGGTTGTTTTAGAGTGCTACACAAAGGATGATAAGCTTTTTTATATGGTATTTGTTGGGGCACTAAATGTTGGAAAGATGAGATTTACTTTTGATGAGAGCATACAAACCAATGCAAAAACATCGTCTCAGCAGTTCTACATGTACAAAAACGTGGAACTAGAAAAAGGTGATGAGTTGGGCAGATTTGAGATGGGCTCAACTATCGTAATGTTTTTTGAAACAAATAGTGTTGATTTGAAAGTCAAAAGGGACACGTCGATTTGCTTCGGTCAGAGCGTCGCCCAAAAAATTTAAAAAGCCTCTTTACATGTAGAGGCTTTAATACTATTTTATACGTTAAATCTAAAGTGCATAACATCGCCATCTTGCACTACGTAGTCTTTTCCCTCAAGGCGCATTTTTCCTGCCTCTTTTGAGCCTGCTTCGCCCTTATAAGCTATAAAATCGTCGTAGCCAATAACCTCAGCACGGATAAAACCTTTTTCAAAATCATTGTGAATTACAGAAGCGGCTTTCGGAGCTTTCCAACCCTTTTCTATCGTCCAAGCTCGAACCTCTTTTACGCCCGCAGTAAAATACGATGCCAAATGAAGCTTATCAAAACTAAGACGAATAATCTGCTTTAAACCAGACTCTTCAACCCCTAGCTCTTTTAAAAACTCTTCCGCCTCATCCTCGTCAAGTGCAACCATCTCTTCTTCCACTTTGGCACACAAAACGACCACGTCAGCCCCCACCTCTTTTGCATGAGCCTTAACTGCCTTAACAAATTCATTTTCATCCAAAAGCCCTGCCTCATCGACGTTTGCACCGTATATGATAGTTTTATTGGATAAAAATCTTAGCTCTTTGTCCAAAGCTTTAAAATGCTCGTCGTCTTTTTTAGCAAAAGTACTCACTGGCTTTATGTCGTCCAAATGTGCTCTAAGCTCGACTGCAATTTCTGCGATTGCTGCTGCTGATTTGTCAAGTTTTGCTTGTCTTTTTAGTCTGTCAATCTTTTTATCAAGTTGTTGCACATCAGCAAAAATCAACTCACTTTCAATAATCTCAATATCACGCAAAGGATTTATACCATGCTCCACATGTGTAATGTTTTCATCCTCAAAACAACGCACCATATGAAGGATAACTTCTACTTCACGGATATTGGATAAAAATTGATTGCCCAAACCTTCTCCAGAACTAGCACCTTTTACAAGCCCTGCGATATCCACAAAATCTACCGTAGAGTGCTGAATACGCTCAGGCTTAACTATCTTAGCAAGCTCGCCAAGTCTATCGTCTGGAACAGGAACGATGGCTTTATTTGGCTCGATAGTGCAAAAAGGATAGTTTGCTGATTCTGCATTTTGTGCTTTTGTCAGCGCATTAAATGTTGTTGATTTGCCTACATTTGGAAGCCCTACGATACCTACACCTAAACCCATTGCATGACCTTTGTTGTATAAAATACTTGATTTAATTTTTGTTATTTTACTCTGTTTTGACTTAATACACAGATAATATTAAAGAGGTGTTCGTGCCGAAAAATCGACACGAACAAGGAGATTATAATAGCGTGTCGCTCAAGATATCATTGATAACTTTATCTTCGCTAGCACCTTCATCTTTGGCTAGTTTTTTTATCTTGTCTACATTTTCTTTTGATAAAGAGACGACCGCTCTACATGTGCCCTCTTCTTTTTCTCTTAGCACATCGTATTGGTTTTGTGCTGTTTTTTTATCTTCGCTACTCATAGGCATTCTCATAGATTTGTACTCTACTAGTTTGCCATCTTTATATACCCCTGAAATCTCGGCATATACCCAATAATATCCGCCATCTTTTCTAAGATTTTTAACAAAACCCTTCCAAATTTGCTCATTTTTTAATGTTTCCCAGAGGTTTCTAAAGACAGACCTTGGCATATCTGGATGCCTAACGATACAGTGAGGCTTTCCGACTAACTCATCTATGGAGTAGCCAGAAATATTTGCAAACACATCATTTGCATATGTTATATTTCCCCTTAAGTCAGTTCTAGATACTATTAACTGCCCCTCTGGAACTTCTGTTTCTATAAACATTTGATAAGAAGTCTGCATGAACAAATCCTTTAAAATATTTTCTTTTTCAAATCGCCATGATAAACAATATCCTCAGCTCTTAAACTATCATCATTTAACATTGCTGGGACACTTCCCTCTTTTTCAAGCTTTTCTCTTTCTCTATCAAGCTCATCCTCGCTGTAACTCATCATTAAATCAACCGAGACAATATGTGGTATTTTCTCAATCAATTTTACCTTAGCCATCTCCTCAGAGATACCCTCTCCTTCAACCGTTACGATAATTTTTCCCTTATCTTTATCGTGAAAATGATAATCACAAAAATCACTCTTCTTACATGTATCAACTATTTCATCAATATACTCGGCTCTGGCTTGTATAACTATACTAGAAACGTTCAAGGTAACCTCCAAATCATAATAAATTTATCATCGCTTCCACTAACCAAATCCTTTTCGTTTGCAAAAACTATAGAATTCAAAGTGCTTCTTTGTCCTATTAGTTTATGCATTTGAGATTTAGAATCTAAGTTAAAAACAAACATATCGTTCTTTTCGTTAAAAGCAAAAACTCCCAATTTTCCACTAGGACTCATTGCCCCCGCATAAATTAAAAAACTTCCATCATATCTATCGAAATCTCCCGTAGCGACATTATAGACAATGCCCCTTCTGTCTTGTCCTGCACACAAAACTCTTCCGTTTTTAAAATCAACCTTATATATGTTATCAACATTACCGCCGGAAAGTGTTTTCATTGTTTTTCCAGTGGAAACATCTACTATGGCAACTTCTCCTGACTCGCTTGAAGTTGCAACCGTTTTTTTATCTTTACTGAGCATAAAATCGGTAAAGTGGGAAGGGCTTATTTGCACTCTATATATCTCTTTCTTTGCTTTCAAATCAAAAAGTATAAGTTCATTGCTTAACAAAGCCAAAAGTGCTCTATCTTTGTCTATAAATTTCGCCTTAGAAATAAACAGATTTTGGTCTTGATTAATAACTTCTGTAATTTCGCCATCATCAACGATAAAAAGACTTCTTGCACCATTTGATGCTTGAGTTACAGCTAAATATTTTTCGCTTCCAGCAATCTTATCAACGGAAAACACTTTTGGATTTATCTCATCGCCAGTAAAGTCTTTTATCTTCCCAAATTCTATTTTTTTAACCAAAGAGCCATCTTCTAATTTATAAATATCCAAAGTACCTGCATTTGTTCCAGCCAATACCATATCTTCGTATATAGCTATATTTTGTACATTTCCACTCGCCTCAACTATCTTACGTGGCGATATATCAGCTGACTGAACTGTTAAAACAAACAGACAAAAAGCAATAACAAATTTCACACACTCTCCTTTTTATACTCTTTTTTTAAACTGTATAGCATTTACAGGACACACTCCGTAGCAAAAGCCACATGCACTACACTTTTCCATATCTATTACTGGTCTAAACAACCCAAAAAAAACAACTGCCCTATCATTGCACACATCTCTGCATGCACTGCATACCACATTTTTCCATGCAACACATGCATTGATATCTATATTAAAATCAGCCTTTATAGTGCAATGCAAGGTCCCTTCTTCTAGCATCAGCACCTGATGGGGGCAGGCTTTTACACACTCTTCGCAAAAAGTACATCCTGTTTTGGCGAAGAGTACATAAGGTATATGTTTATTGTCCAAAGCTAAAATACTCTGCTCGCAAGCCTCAACACAAAATGCCTGCTCGCATGAAACACAAAATTGCTCAAATAAAACCTCATCCCTATTATACGGAGGCCTAATTAGTGCAACTGTGGAGGTAGAACCCTCTTTTTTTTTCTTAAAACGAGAGGCAAGAGAGGCAAAAGCCTCTCTTCTGTTTTCTGCCAAATGCATAAACTTATCTAACGCCGTCGTTCAATACATCAAGCAAGTTTGTTTTTGCAGCACCATCAGCACTTCTAAACTCTGGTTGAAATGTATTTTCAACAAGCGGAGCATTGTTAGACTGAGGAGCATGGCACTGTGAACAGTTATATCTAGCTGGACTTACTGTTTTAAGTTGCTTCATAGTTCTTAGGTCATACATGTGAGAAGCTGGTACAGAAGTAGCCTTAACTGTAGCTGCTATCTCAGGAGCGTGACAACCTAAACAAGAGTTGTTTGCCTTAGTAATAGGCAACATACCCTCAACATCATGTGAAATCATAGGCGGTGCATTTTCAAATGCACGCTGATAAACTTTTGACTCACCGGCTGCAACTTTAGAATAACTAGTAGGATCTGCTACAACTTCTTTTTCGCTGTAAAGATCTACTTTTCTTAGTCCAAGTTCTTCCTCACTCATTGTGTTTGAAACAGCACATCCAGTGGCAACGAAAGCCGACAAAACTGCAGCAGCAATTAACGTCTTAGTACTAACCATTATCTGTCTCCTATCCATTTTTATTAATATAATTCCTTACACCAAAGCCAAGGGCATTGTCGTCACAAACTTCAACACATCTTCCACAATTGGTGCATTCTCCCGAGGCTATAACACCACTCTCTTTTCCTATGATAGAGAGCACTTGTTTCTCAGGACATACATCTTTGCATTTCATACAAAGAGTACAATTGGACTGGTTGTGTTTTACACGGATTGCACTAAATTGACCAATAAGAGAATACGTTCCTCCCAAAGGACAAATGTGTCCGCACCAACCATTTTTAACAGCAAATAGGTCAAACAAAAATATAGAAAGCACAGCAGCAAATCCCATGCCAATACCAAATACAATACCTCTATGTAGCATGGAAATCGGACTTACCATTTCAAATGCGGCGACACCTGTTATAAATGAGAGAACAAGACTTAATCCTATAATCCAATATCTAACACTTCTGCCCAACCACACTTTTCTTTCTACCTTTTCTAGGTACAAAACCCTTCTGAGCCAATTTGCCAAATCGGTTACCATATTGATAGGGCAAACCCAAGAACAAAATGCTCGACCACCAACTGCCATATAAAAAAGAACTATAAGTCCAGCACCTACTAGAGCATTGATTCCTACTATCGCACCTGCTGCAAACATTTGCACTATAGCAAATGGATCAGATAACGGAATAAATCCGAATAGCAATGAGCCACTAAGATTTCCAGTAAGAATTTTCAACCCATATGCATTTGCTGAAAAATATAGAGCCAATATGCTCAACTGACTAAAACGTCGCAACATCATAAAGCGATGCTTGTATATCCATCTCATCATTTGAACAGCTCCTCATCCGAATTTAGGTAATCCTTTGGAGTTTTTTCACTCCTTTTCGTCTGAGTTGTTAAGTGATCAGTAGAGACATCAACGATACGTTTCTCGTCCTCTTTGTCCCAACCCTTAACATAGTGACCACCAACATTACCCATTGCAACCTCCCTAGGAAGTACAAATATGGCAGGTTTTTTGGTCACACAAGCTCGTTCACAGAGACCACATCCAGTACATGTCTCACTACTTACCATTGGCACTAAAAATGCGTGTTTTCCCGTTCTGGCATTTCTTCGATACTCCAAACGTATCGCACTATCCATTACAGGACAAGCTCTATAACACGCATCACACTGTATACCCCAAAATGCGATACAAGACTCAGTATCTACTACTGCGAGTCCCATTCTTGCTTTGTTGATATCAAGCTCTTTTTTGCCATTTTTCATAGATGAAACACTATCTTCATCCAACGCACCTGTAGGACATACAGGAACACAAGGGATATCCGTACACATATAGCACGGCATCTCTCTAGGGATAAAGTAAGGTGTACCCATGGGCTTATTGTCGCCTGGTTTTGCCAAATATAAAGTGTCATAAGGACATGCTTCGAC
>JAQUWL010000003.1 GCA_028692875.1 Sulfurospirillaceae bacterium | reverse complement strand
TTGAAGTTCTTCTTTATTTAAAATGTTCATTTGTAAATCCTTTGAATAAATTTACCAGATAAAGCAACTTTCAAGCCTTCCTGATAAATTAAATTTTTGGATTTACACAGTTATTTTGACACTACCAAGAAAAAAAACTAATCCTATAGTCATCTGAAGGCTCAAGGTTAGTCTTGTAGCCTTCTGTTGCCAAACTATATCCTCATATATTCTCTACATGTAAATATATGATTTCTATTTTTTTTCGTTGTTGTGTTTTTTGGGATAGTCAAAAAATAGAACTTTGCCACTCTCTTCGCAAATGTCCTTAAAATGAGTTACTTCAAATTCTAAACATACTATGGCACATGTTGGTATATTTGTCAAGATAGCACCACTCAGGAGCTCTCCAATTTCTGTAATAAAAGGATTGTGTCCAATAATAAAAACCGCATTGTTCTCGTTATCAATTTTTTTGATAATCTCCATATATGTTTCGCATGAACTTTCATATAAGTTATCTAGGTATGTGATTTTTTTTGTGTCATAGCCAACCTCTTTGGCGATAAGAAAAGCTGTTTCCTTGGCTCTTTTGGCGGGACTAGAGTATAGGATATCTGGCTTGACATTAAAAATCTTTAGCCGTTTACCCATCATGTTGGCATCGTTCTTTCCACGTTTATTGAGATCTCTGTCAAAATCTCTTTTTTCGTCATCTTTCCAGCTTGATTTTGCGTGTCTTATTAGATATATTTTTTTCATTTTTTACCTTTTGTCTACAAAATTATAACACCACTAAATGATATAAAAATTAAATATCTACATGTAGAGTCTATTTGTTGGATATATATTTAAACCGATATCCTATTCCGCCTTGATTTTCTATCACATCAGCAGGAAGTTTTTTACGCAGTCTTTTTACAAGAGCTCTTATGTTTTCCGTGGTTGTTAGCTCTCCAGCCCAAACATATTTCTCAATTGCCTCAAAAGTTACTGTTTTGTCGATATTTTTGCTAAGAAGATTGAGCAATAAAATCTCTTTTTTTGCGAGTTTTATCTCTGAATTATTGGTTTCATTTGTCAACCTCTCCTCTTGCGTGCAGTAGCAAAAACCATTCGGTAATTGGATATGTGTTTTTTTGGGCTTGCAAAGTCTGTCTACTTTTGTCTCAAGCTCATATATATAAAATGGCTTTTTAAGATATTCATCGCATCCATTCTTGTAGGCGTGTTGTATTGTCTCAAGCTCTGAATTGGCACTGATGATGACAG
The DNA here is from genome assembly GCA_028692875.1 of Sulfurospirillaceae bacterium. Taxonomy (GTDB): domain Bacteria; phylum Campylobacterota; class Campylobacteria; order Campylobacterales; family Sulfurospirillaceae; genus JAQUWL01. Next base: position 129,678 of record JAQUWL010000003.1, on the reverse strand, counting down.
AGGGCGTCTCTTTGTCCATCAGGCGAATCGCATGTAGTATGTTCAACCCATCTACATGTGGAACATTTATATCCAAGATAAAACAATCATACCCATCATCAATCGAATCAAGTGCTTTCTTGCCATCATTAAAAGTGTCAACAGTATATCCTTTTTGCGAAAGAGCCTCTTTTATAACGCCTGAGAGTCTTTCATTGTCCTCTAAAAGAAGTATTTTCATTGGTACTCTTTTTTAATGTTTGTTGATTTGGATAAAAATACAAGCACCATTATCGCACTCTATTGCTTTAATTTTTCCTTGCATTTTATCTTCTATTAAAAGCCTTGCCATGTAAAGCCCAAAACCATCTCCTTGTTGTTTTGTGGTGTAAAATGGCTCAAAAATACGCTCAAGATTCTCTCTTTTTATGCCTATTCCATCATCTTTGATTGAGATATCTATAAAGCCTTTGCTACTGTCATTCAACTCTATGGTTATTTTTCCAGCACTGCTGTTTGACTCCCTTTTTTTAAGAATGCTATCTCTTGCATTGTTGATGATGCTTAAAAGAGCTTGTTTGAACTCGTTTGGGTATCCGATGGAGAAAAACTCCTCTTTTTTTTCACCTAGAAGATTTATTGTTATGTAGTTGTTTTTGATATTTGTATTGACTATTGACAATATAGAGAGAATGGAGGCACTTACGCTAAAAACAACTTTTTGAGTCGATGGTTTTATAAAATTTCTAAAATCATCAATAGTGCTTGACATATACTGCACTTGTGTCATAATGTCATCTACAAAAGCTTTGGTGTCTTGCTCACTAATATCTCTTTTTTTACGCTTATAAAGTAGCTCTTGCGCTATGGCGGATATCTCAACCAATGGGGCTTTCCACTGATGAGCTATCGAGGAGAGCATCTCTCCGACTTCGGATTGTTTTGAGCGTTGTACGACAAATTGTTCGTGTCTTTTATGTTCGTTTGCCACTCTCTTTTTTTCTGTTATGTCACTTAAAATAGTAACGGTTCCGGCGTCTTGATTTTTTTCGTTTGTATATTTTTTTCTCTTAATGTTTAGGTCTATTTTTTTATTTGGTATTGGCTCTATTGTTATCTCTATCTCTTTGTCAAAGCTATCGTTTTTATTTATTGTGTCGATTTTGGCGCAAACATTTGGCATGATATCTTTTACATTTTTGCCAATAATCTCCCTCTTTTCCTTTTTTAAGATATGGCACAATGCGTCATTGCAGCCCAATATTGTGTCATTATTGCTTTTCCAAAATATTCCATTTTCGATATTGTTCAAAAGAACATTGTCGAGTTTGCTTTGTAGCAGTAAAGCCTTTTCCAATCGTATTTTTTTGATGATGTTTACAATCAGTCCAACTATAAGGAAAAAAAGTAGTGGAGATACCAAAAAAATCGCCTCTGCTATCTTTTTATTTTTTTCAAAAAAGCTTTTTGGATAGTTTATAAATATCGTATCAGCAGGCAAAAGACTAACAAGTAGCGGATATTTTATTACCAATGGGTAGTCAAAATACGGCTTTCCACTAGGTGTTGAGATGGGTATGTCGCTAGGTTTTTTTTGCTCCAAAATAATCTCAAATGCTTTTTTTGCTGCCAATTCGCCCTGCTCAAAAGGCGTTATCATAAAACCACCAACTACGCCTTCGCCCAAATGTATCTTGTTTAGTGCAAAAATAGGAAACCTTGAGTGTGAAAAAAAGTTTTGCAATTTGCTGTATGGAACATACTTTTCATTTACGTCTACATACAAACTCGTAAATAAAATAGCACTCTCTTTGGGGAGTTTGTTTAGTTTTTCATCTATCGTTTTTAGATCCACCATATTGTCAAAGATGATGTTAAATTTATCTGCAAACGCTTTAGCCTCTGTTTTTATCTGGTCTTGTATACTAAGCGAAGAAAAAGTGCTGTCGCTTACGATATAAAGCGTTTTAATAGCTGGATAAGCTTGGTAGATAAGCTCGATATTTTTTTTAATATCCTTATACTCAACAACGCCTGTAACATAGGGCTCCATATGTTTTTCAATATTGTCAGGATTGAAATTTTCAACACCACAAAAAACAATAGGCGTATCTTTGAAAAACTCATCGTGATTTGCAAGAGCAAACTCGTATGCGTAGTTGTCTGCCACAATGACCGCTTTATATTTTCTTGAGGTAAATTTCTTTTTATATAGTCGAAAAAGCTCTTCAAAATATGAGTTGGAGACGATTTTTTTGCTATCCATATATTCTGTTGTTAGTTCATATTGGGGATGTTTTTGCATAACACTCTCAACACCGTTGGAGATACCATCACTCCATTTGAGTCCTTTGTTGTATGAGTGTAAAAGCAAAATCTCATTCGTTTCACTTGCATTCAAAAAACCAACAAGTAGCAAAAGTATTAAAAAAAATCTCACAAAAAACCTTTTTGTTTATTTACCAAAATTCTATCAAAAAGTCCCATTTATGTCTCTTTTGAAGTCTATAATTACTTTTGAAATTAAAGAAAACTTTTATTTGGAGGTTACCATGTCGAAAAAAGCAGTTAATATGCTTATTCCTGTTTTGGTTTTGTTGGCATTTTGGTTTATGCCAGCTCCTGAAGGTTTAAGTGCTAATGGATGGCACTTTTTGGCGGTATTTTTTGCTGTTGTGGTTGGGCTTATCATAGAGCCTGTTCCTGCGGCACTTGTTGGTCTTGTTGGTGTTTCGGTTGTGGCATTGGCAGGGCTTGCTGGCAAGACACCTGGCGCAAATATCAAATGGGCATTGTCTGGATTTTCAAATTCGGTTATTTGGCTTATTTTTGCGGCATTTATGTTTGCTCTGGGCTATCAAAAGACAGGGCTTGGAAAACGCATTAGTCTTATAATGATTAAATATATGGGCAAAAGTTCTTTAGGTCTTGGATACGCAATTGCTTTTTCGGATTTGCTTTTGGCTCCATTTATGCCTTCAAATACGGCAAGAAGTGCAGGAACCATCTACCCTATTGCGATTAATATTCCTTTGATTTTTAACTCGACACCAGAAAATGAGCCTCGAAAGTTGGGTGCTTATATCTGCTGGATTGCTATTGCGATAACTTCTGTTACAAGCTCAATGTTTTTAACAGCACTTGCGCCAAACTTGCTAGCAGTTGATTTGGTGGCAAAAGGTTCAGCTGGCACGATAATCGAATGGGGTGCATGGGCAAAAATAATGGTTCCATTGATGATTCCTCTATTTTTGATTACACCACTTTTGACATATCTTATATTTCCACCTACCCAAAAATACTCTCCAGAGGCTCCAGCATGGGCTAAGGCTGAGCTTGAAAAACTTGGTTCCATTACATTCAAAGAGATACTTATGGCATCATTGGCACTTTTGGCATTGGTGCTTTGGATTTTTGGAAAACAATGGGGAGTTGATGCAACCGCAGCAGCAGTGGCGATTGTGTGTATTATGGTTTTGACAAATGTTATTAGCTGGGACGATGTTGTCTCTAACAAATCTGCGTGGAATGTTTTGGTTTGGTTTGCCTCTTTGGTTGCACTTGCGTCTGGACTAAAAGATGCTGGTGTTTTGGCTTGGATTGGCAAAGTTGCTGAGGCAAATCTTGCGGGAATGACACCGACTGCATTGATGGTTTCAATGATGATTTTGTTTTTTGTGCTTCACTACTTTTTTGCAAGCACAACCGCTCACACAACAGCTTTGATGCCTATTTTTGTGGCTATTGCGGTCAAATTTGTTGGGGCAGACCAGTTGTTGCCATTTTTTATTCTACTATCAGGAAGTTTGGGCGTTATGGGTATTATCACTCCATATGGAACAGGTCCTTCTCCTATGTGGTATGGCGCAGGATATATTTCTCAAGCTAGATGGTGGGGATTGGGTGCCATTTTTGGCGGTTTGTATCTTCTTTTTATGGTATTGGGTGTTTACATCTATCTATAAAATATACAGCCCCCGTATTTGTTTGCGGGGGACTTTTTAAAAAGCATTTTAATCAATTTTATAGATGTAAGATTGCTTGAGGTGCTACCCTTCCCCTAAACCTAAACAAACTCGACATGCATAGCACCTCTATTGGTATTTGTGTTTATAATATTTTTGTTGCTTTTTTAACTTCTAGAATAAGCTCTTTTTGCCTTGAATACATATACCTTAAAAGGTATTCATCGTATGGTTTTTCTAGTTTTTGTAGCATTGTTACAACTTTTGCACCTTCGTTAAAGTTTAACACATGCGTTATAATCACATCTATCTCCATAGTTGCAACGCCTTCCTCTATAGAGTCATCAGGAAGAGAAAAATATAGCTTTACGAGTGAGCCTAGCAAGTGCTCCTTCGGGAAAAATGATAGTTTTATGGCAATAGAGTTGATTGATATATCGATTATTTCGCCTTGTAGTGAGGTTCTTTGATGCTTTATAAGAATAGGAGTTCTGATATTTGTTTGAACTCTAGTGTGTTGCCTGTTATTTGCACTTGCACTTAAGAATTTGAGGTTACTTAGGATTGCAAGCGACTTTTTTATATCTACATGTACGACAGTAGCTTTTATATCTTTTTTATAATTTAAGGTTTGCAGTACCGTTTCGCCCTCTATCTGCATTGAATAACCCTGAAGTGTTTCACACTTAACAACACAGCCGTTATTTGTAATTTTCAAAACCTCAGAGTTGGTATTTATACACAATCCCTTATAGATGTTTAAAAGCTTAATAGGGCTTTTGTTGCTAAAAGAGTTTTTCAATAGATGAAGTATTTTTTCATTTTCGTCAGTGATATTATCCAGATAGCTTATGGCAAAAAAATGATTTTTTTTAAAATTGTTTCCATCAATTCTTTTTGCGTCAATTTTTTCAATTATTTGTATAGTAGTATTAAGATCTTGGCCATCTAGTAGAATGCTATATGAGGTTATGACGGGTGCGATTAGCCCATTGATGTCGGATTCAATCAGTTCTTGATGGATATATTGTGTTTGCTCTTTAATCTCTTCAAACTCAATATCTTCACAAAGGAAGACAAATAACTTTGAGTTCCATCTGGTAAAAAAGTTTGTACTGTTTTTAAATGTTTCTAGTCTTTTTGTAAAATTTTTAAGCCAGTCATATATCTTTTCAGGACCATATGCTTTGTTTAGTTTTTCAAAGTTTTCTATATCGATAGTGATAAGTGACAATTTTTGACTACCAAAAACATCTTGGGCTAGTTTGTCTTTGAGAATCTCAATAAAATCAAATGTATCCAAAATAGGAAATTTGCCATCTTTAATTTCTTGGACGGAGACCTCTTTCGGAAGTTTTTCATCTATTTTATTGGCATTTTTTGGAAAAAGGGTTGCCAATAAATGTTCTTTTTTATTAATGGGAAGTACATCGGAAATACCAAAATGAAGGGCAAATTTCAATAAAAATATATTGTCAGTATTCTCAGCAAATATATAAGAGCATAAAGGTTTGTGTTTTTGAAAGAGTCCTAGAATTGTCTTGAGTTTCTCTTTGGAGGCATCATCAGCCTCAACAAACAAGAAATCCCAATAGTCATTTTCGCCAATTTCGTATATATTTTTACTGTAAAAATTTTTATGTTTTAAGGCAATTTTATCAAATATATTCAATTTTTTTTCATCAAAAAAAACGTGATAAATGTACATGTTACGTGATTTTTCTATAAATTCTTCTATTAGCACATGTACTCCATTTAGCCATCATCTCAATTCTGTTAGGCGTAATTCTACCAAAAATTAGGAAATTTAATTATATTTTAAATAAAATGCAATAAAAATAATCCCAAAGGATATTATATTGATGCACTATTTAGCTATAAAAGGCAAGCAAAAACTTTTCGGTTCTGTAAATATATCAGGTGCTAAAAATTCCGTTCTTCCTCTTCTTGCCTCAACTTTGATCTCCAATAAAAAAATTTGTATTTCCAATGCTCCAGAGGTGGCAGATGTTAAAACATTTATTAAACTTCTTGAAAATTTAGGTGCTACATGTAGCTTTGAGAAAAATATCGTCAATATTGATTCGACCACAGTAACCTCTTCTTGTGCAAACTACGATATCGTGCGTAAAATGAGAGCTTCTATTCTTGTTTTAGGTCCTCTTTTAGTGCGATTTGGACATTGCGAAGTCTCTTTGCCTGGAGGTTGTGCTATTGGTCAAAGACCTATTGATTTGCATCTTAAAGCACTTGAGCAGATGGGTGCAGAGATTGAGATTAAGCAAGGTTATGTAGTGGCAAAAGCACCAAAAGGACTCAAGGGATGTACTATTATTTTTGATAAAGTAACAGTTACTGGAAGTGAAAATATCCTTATGGCGGCATCTTTGGCACATGGCTCAACTAAGCTCGTAAATGTTGCAAAAGAGCCGGAAGTAGTTCAGTTGTGTGAAGTTTTGCAAGATGCTGGAATAAAGATAGAAGGTATCGGCACATCACAGCTTATCATCCACGGAACGGGTGGAAAATTGCTAGACATGAAAGATGTTGAAGTGATTCCAGATAGGATTGAAGCTGGAACATATCTTTGTGCGGGTGCCATTACCAAATCAAAAATCACGCTCAACAAGGTCAATCCAAAACATCTTGAAGCAGTTACACTGAAGTTGGAAGAGATGGGATTTGGCATAAAAACTACGGACGATAGCATTACTATTTTACCAGCAGAAAAAATATTTCCATCGGATATAGAAACCTCAGAATACCCAGGCTTTCCTACGGATTTACAAGCCCAATTTATGGCACTTTGCACACAAGCAAAAGGAACAAGCATTATTGATGAGAGGCTCTTTGAAAACCGCTTTATGCATGTAAGCGAATTGACACGCATGGGTGCTTCCATCAAACTTAAAGGTCATAGTGCAACCGTTGAAGGAAAAGGCAAACTTAACGGTGCAGATGTTATGGCGACTGACTTGAGAGCAAGTTCAGCACTTATTTTAGCAGCCTTGGTGGCTGATGGCGTAACGAAGATACATAGAATTTATCACCTTGATAGAGGTTATGAAAACCTAGAGGGCAAGTTCTCAAAACTTGGTGCCAAAATAGAAAGACTTGAGGAATAAATATGGCAAAGGCAACATCTGTTTCGTTTGAAGAGGCCATCAATCAATCGCTAACATTAGCTAAAAATAGCCCCAATATCGAGTATATTAGTCTATTTGAAGCACTTGGAAGAGTATTGGCAGAGGATGTTTTGTGTTGTAAAGACCTCCCCTGCTTTAATAACTCTGCTATGGATGGATTTGCGTTTGCGCATATAGGAGAAAATCAAAAATTAATTATCAAAAAGAGTATATTTGCGGGTGACGTCGTGGAGCCGTGTCTGGGCAAAAATGAATGTTACAAGATTATGACTGGTGCACAAGTACCTAGCGATGCCGATACCATCGTTGCTTTTGAGGATTGTACTGTTTGCGATGATAATACCATTGAAGTGTCGACCAAAACAAAAAAAGGTAACGCATTGCGCCTAAGGGGTGAAGAGAAAAGCAAGGGCGATGTGATTCTCAAAAAAGGTGAGCGTATAAATTCCAGTGCATGTGGCATATTGGCTTCTCAAGGCATTACTCATATTAAAGTGTATAAAAAACTAAGCATTGCTGTTTTTTCAAGCGGAGATGAGCTTAAAGAGCCTTGGCAAAGTGCGAATGAACATCAAATATACAATATAAATTCAATGGCACTAATCGCACTGTTTTCGCAATATGGCTTTGAGGCACACTATTGCGGTGTGATTCCCGATGATTTGGAGAAAACTAAGCAATACTTTCATGCTATGAAAAAATATGATGCCATCATTACTAGCGGTGGTATTAGCGAGGGAGAGGCTGATTTTATGCTTGAGGCTTTGGTGGAAAATGGGCTTGAAGTGTTGTTTAATGGTATCTCTATAAAGCCTGGAAAGCCAACGATGCTAGGAATTATGAAAGAGACTGTTGTTGCCTCAATGCCAGGAAATCCGATGGCAGCTTTTATAAATGCATTTTTATTTCTCGTTCCTCTTTTAAAAAAACTTCAAGGCGAAACTCACTATTTCTTTGACTGCTTGTATGCTAAAAATGCTACTGAATTTAGTGTAAAATCAGGACGAGCCAATGTGATTTTGGGTACACTTGAAGATGGAATTTTTAAGGTTTTCAATAACAACAAATATGGCTCAGGTATGATAACGCCATTGGCATATAGTACGGCACTTTTGGTTACAAGCGATGATACTGTCAACTTCAAAGAGGGTTGCAATGTAAAGGTTATTCCTTTAAATGCGTTTTTTACAAACAAACAAAGAGTTTTTACAAATTAGGTTCAACAGAGTGATGTTTGACAGAAAGGTTTTTTTTTGATAAAATTTTGTCCATTTTGCGGGAATAGCTCAGTGGTAGAGCACGACCTTGCCAAGGTCGGGGTCGCGAGTTCGAACCTCGTTTCCCGCTCCATTTTAACACTCCTTTTTTTTATATCCACCCTTTTTCCCTCTGAAATTATCCATCTTGAAGATGAATATTGTGTTGATACTAGCGAATTAAATGCCTCCTTTTTTGGCTATTTTAAAAGTGATGATTTTAAAGTTTTGTCCATAACTTCCAAAAATAGTGCTTATCAGGTAACTTCACAAAGTATACTTTCTGTGTTTTTAGATAAAAATGTAACAATTATTGATGATACACAAGGTGTCGTAACTTTTAGACAAAACTGCGATTTGGGTGGGCATGAGAAGGTGCTATCAAAGGCTTTGGTGCAAAAGTTTATAGAAAAATATGACACCATTGAGATGGTAAAAAAACCAACCATAATTGCAAAATCCCCACTTCCTAAGGATTTTTCATCTTATAAATTTGTTGATATTTCTATCAGCGATACAATGCTAAGCAGACAAAATGGTTCATTTTCTGCGACATTTAATTTTGGAGGCAGAGACAAAAAAATATACTTTGCTTTTGACCTACAAGCGACTATATCGGTGTTTAAAGCAAAACATAATTTGCATAACGGTAAAATCCTCCTTGAAACAGACTACGAGAGCGAAAAAGTCTCTCTCGACAGTCTGCCCTATAGAGTTATCGTGGGAAAAATGCCAGATAGACTTGTTACTAAAAATCATATCAAGCAAGGACAAGTCTTAACAGCCAATTCTTTTGATGTTAAAAAAGATTTGAGTAAAAATGATTATGTGAAAGCTTTTTTAAGAGAAGGTGTTTTAACCATGGAGACTAGAGGTATGCTTCTTGATGATGCCAATATCGGCGATATCGTAAGAATAAAAACCGAACAAGGTAAAGTTTTGAATGCAAAAATATTGTCTCAATATGAGGCTCTTGTACTAGAATGAAAAAAATCATAATAGGCATAAGTGGTGCTAGTGGTGTAAAACTAGGATTGAGATTTGCAAGAGCTCTTCCTGCTGATTGTGAAAAATATCTTATCGTATCCGAACATGCAAGCTTGGTTTTTGAAAAAGAAGAAAAAATAACACAACTAGACAACGAAAATATAGGTGCATGTACAGCTTCTGGCTCATTTATGGCAGATGCTATGGTTATTATTCCATGCAGTATGAATACATTGGCAAAAGTGGCTTGCGGTATCGCAGATACTCTTTTGACGCGAAGTGCCATGGTAATGCTCAAGGAAAAACGCCCTCTTCTTCTAGCTCCTCGCGAGATGCCTTTTGATGCCATTGCTTTAGAAAATATGCTTAAACTTTCACGTCTTGGTGTTTGGATTGCTCCTCCTGTTTTGGGATATTATGGAGAGATTGATAATTTGGATAAAATGGAAGACTTTTTGGTTGGAAAATGGCTTGATATGATAGGTGTTGAGCATAAACTATATCAAAGATGGGAGGGTTAAATGCATAGAACAGCAATATATCCAGGAACATTTGACCCTATAACCAATGGTCATATTGATATTGTAAAAAGAGCAAGTAAGCTTTTTGACAAAGTTATTTTGGGTGTTGCTATATCTGCGGAAAAACGTCCAATGTTCTCCATAGAAAAAAGAGTTGAAATGGCAAAGATGGCAACTTCCAATATGTCTAACGTCCAAGTTGAGCCATTTGATTCGCTATTGGTTGATTTTGCGAAAGAGAAAAATGTTCGTGTCGTTATACGAGGTTTGCGTGCGGTAAGCGATTTTGAATTTGAACTTCAAATGGGATATGCCAACTCATCTCTTTGGAGAGAGCTTGAGACTGTTTACTTGATGCCAAGCCTTGAGAATGCTTTTATCAGCTCCTCCGTAGTACGCTCCATAATCAGTCACAAAGGCGATATTTCTCATTTGGTGCCAGCTGAAATACTAACTTACCTTTGCAAGGCAAAAAGCTGATGTATGTTTTGTTTGAAGGTGTTGACACATGTGGAAAAAGCACGCAAATAGAGCTTTTCAAGGAGAGAAAAAAAGGTATTTTGGCAACTAAAGAGCCTGGCGGAACGGCTATTGGTGTTAGCCTAAGAAAAATACTTCTAGAGGGCTCTGAAAAACTTTCAACAAATGCAGAACTTTTTTTATTTTTGGCTGACAGGGCTGAGCATTACGAAAAAGTTGTTAAACCCAACAGGGAAAAAATGACTGTCTTAAGTGATAGAGGTTTTATTTCCGGAATATCTTATGCTTTAGCAAATCATTTTGAGTTATCGCAAGACTATTTGATTGAGCTTAATAAATTTGCAATTGATGGAAATTTTCCCGAAAAGGTCGTGCTATTTTTAAGCGATTTTGATTTGATTTGTGGCAGGCTCGGTACAAAGGATAACGATAGTATTGAAGCTAGAGGTATTAAATATTTATTACATGTTCAGCTTTTGATGCAAGAGACTCTAAAAAAATTGCCGATTGAGGTTCTTGAAGTTGATGCAAGGCAGGATATTGAAACTATTTACAATTTGATTGAGGATTTTATATATGATTAACGCATTAAGAGGCATGAAAGATACCATTGGCGAAGATGCTGAGGTTTATAGCTATTTTATTGATACATGTACAAAGATTGCTAAAAATTATGGTTTTGAGTTGATTGAGACACCCATTTTGGAGGAGACAGCACTTTTCAAGAGAAGCGTTGGGGAGAGTAGCGATATTGTTGGCAAGGAGATGTATCAGTTTATAGATAAAGGCGACAACGATGTCTGTTTGCGACCAGAAGGAACTGCTGGTGTAGTTAGGGCTTTTATACAACAAAAGATGGACAAAGCTGGTGGTATTAGGCGATTTTTTTACCATGGACCAATGTTTCGCTACGAGAGACCACAAAAAGGGAGACTAAGACAGTTTCATCAATTTGGAGTAGAAACATTTGGAGAATCTAGCGTCAAGGAAGATGCAACGCTTGTCTTGATGCTAAAGGAGATGTTTGAGGCACTGGGTATTGGCTCAAAACTTCAAATCAACTCATTGGGTTGCCCCTCTTGTATGCCACAATACAGAGAAAAATTGGTACATTTTTTAAATACAAAAGAGGGATTGTGTGAGGATTGCCAAAGAAGAAAACAGACAAACCCTATACGTGTTTTGGATTGCAAAAATGAATACTGTCAAAAACTTTTAGAAGATGCACCATTGCTTAAAGACAACCTTTGTTCTACATGTAGAGATGATTTTGAAGAATTAAAGCGTATTTTAGAGACTTTTGGTGTGTCATACGAGGTTACGCCAAAATTGGTGCGAGGACTTGATTATTACTCTAAAACCGCATTTGAGTTTGTTAGTGATGAGATTGGTGCTCAAAGTGCCATAGCTGGCGGAGGAAGATACGATAGACTTGTTGAGTTTTTAGATGGAAAGCCAACATTTGGGGTTGGTTTTGCAATGGGGATAGAGAGATTGAGTGAGTTGGTAAAAATGCCACAGAAGTCTCGTGAAGGTTTTTACATGGGAGCGTTGTGTGAAGAGGCAATGGATAGTATATCTAGGTTAGTTTTTGATAGAAGAAAAAGCGATAAGACATTTACGATTTATGAGCCAAAATCCCTCAAATCACATTTGAAAAACGCTGATAAATTATATGTAAAATTTTGTGTATGTATCGGCGAGGACGAGCTTAGAGATGGTAACATTTGGATAAAAAACCTAGAAAGCAAAGAAGAGAGATTGGTAAAAATAGAAGACTTTAAAGGAGTTTAGCTTTGGACTACGGAATTAAAACTTGGGGAAATGATAATTTTTTTATCGAAGATGGAAAGGTCAAAGTCAATACAGGATGCGAACCTTCCTTGATTGAAATTGTTGAAGAGATTCGCAAAGATGGTAGCATTCGAGGTCCAATTCTTCTAAGGTTTCCGCACTTGATACAAAAGCAAATACGTATGATCTACAAAAGCTTTACGGATGCTAAAAAAGAGTACAACTATGACGGAAACTTTAGTGCCGTTTATCCCCTCAAAGTCAATCAATTTCCAAATTTCGTCAAAAATCTCGTTAATTTAGGCAAAAAATACAATTATGGTCTAGAGGCTGGCAGTAAAGCAGAGCTTATGTTGGCAATGGCATTTAATAACCCTAACGCTCCTATTACTGTTAATGGTTTTAAAGACAATGAGATGATTTCATTGGGTTTTATAGCATCAGAGATGGGGCACAACATAACCCTGACAATAGAAGGACTCAATGAGCTTGAGTCTATCATTGAGATAGCAAAAAATCGTTTTGGAAGTGTGCCGAATATCGGGCTTAGAATTCGGTTGCACAGCTCAGGTGTTGGTATTTGGGCAAAAAGTGGCGGAATTAACTCAAAATTTGGATTAACCTCTACGGAACTTTTAGAAGCCGTAACGATGCTAAAAGATGCAAAACTTTTAGACAAATTTACAATGATTCATTTTCATATTGGCTCGCAAATTACAGATATCGCACCACTAAAAAAAGCACTTAGAGAGGCTGGAAATATCTATGCTGAGCTGAGCAAGATGGGTGCTACAAGTCTTAGGGCAATCAACCTCGGTGGCGGTCTTGCAATTGAGTATTCCCAACACACAAAAACCCTTCACAAAAATTACACCCTAAACGAATACGCAAACGATGTTGTTTATCTATTGAAGGATATTGCAACGCAAAAAAAGGTAAAAGTGCCTGATATATTTATAGAGTCAGGTCGTTTTGTTGCAGCTAGCCACGCTGTTTTGGTCGCTCCCGTTTTAGAACTTTTTTCACAAGAGTATACAGATCAAAAATTGCGTCTTAAGGATAAAAACCCACCGCTTGTACAAGAGCTTTACGATCTCTATAAAACCATCAATAAGAAAAATGCTTCGGAGTTTTTGCACGACAGTATAGATCATATGGAGTCTTTACTTACATTGTTTGATTTGGGTTATATTGATTTGCAAGATAGATCAAATACAGAGATACTTGTCAATCTTTTGATTAAAAAGGCGGTTGGGCTTTTGTCTGATAAAAAATCAACAGAGGTTTTGGATATTCAAGAGCGTGTTCAAGAACGTTATCTGGTTAACTTTTCACTCTTTCAAAGTCTTCCTGATTTTTGGGGAATTGACCAAACATTTCCGGTTATGCCACTCGATAGGCTTGATGAAGTCCCTACCCGCTCAGCATCTTTGTGGGATATTACATGTGATAGTGACGGAGAGATAGAGTTCAATACAGAAAGTCCTCTTTTCTTGCACGATGTTGATGTTGAGAAACGTGATTATTTTTTAGGTTTTTTCCTTGTTGGTGCCTATCAAGAAGTTTTAGGAATGAAACACAACCTTTTTACCCATCCAACTGAGGCAACTGTTATTATAGACAATGATGACTTTGAGATCACAAATGTTCTTGAATCTCAAAGCGTTGTTGATATTTTGGAAGATTTAGACTACGACATTAAAGAGGTTCAAGAAACATTAACGAGTAAGATAGAAGATTCTGACTTGATTGACGATAAGGCAAAAAAACATATCTTGGGAGAGATTTATCTCTTCCTGAATGATAATGGTTATCTAAAAACCATAAAAAGCGAGAGAGACAAATGAGCACAATTTCCTTATGGGGACAAATAAAAGAGGACTTTTTTGTACCTGCAAATAACGATCCGGCCTTTAGTTCAAAGGTGGAGCTTTTTTTCAACTACCCTGGTGTTTGGGCAATCATTAACTATCGCATAGCTCATAAATTCTACAAAAAAGGATGGAAAAGACTTGCTCGAGCCATAATGGGAATTACCCAAATAATTACCAATATAGATATTCATCCAGCATGCGAAATTGGAAGAAGAGTTTTTTTGGATCATGCTTTTGGGGTAGTCATAGGTGAAACGGCTATTATAGGAAACGATGTTTTAATATACCAGTGTGTTACGCTCGGTGGGGTAAGTCTAGAAAAAGGTAAAAAAAGACATCCAACTGTTGAAAGTGGAACAGTTATAGGCTCTGGAGCCAAAGTTCTTGGCGATATAGTTGTCGGCAAAAATTGCCGTATTGGCTCAAACTCTGTTGTTGTAAAAAGCGTTCCTGATGACTCAACAGCCGTTGGTATTCCCGCACGTGTCATTATGAAAGGTCGCGATAAAAATCCAATGTCACACAACAAAATTCCGGATATAAATAAAGAATTGTTCGTCTATATTTTTAAGAGAATGAAAGTTCTTGAGGAGATTATCACCAAAGACAATCCAAATGTCACAATTCAAGATGATGAGTTAGATATGATTTACGATTCATATTTGAAGTCTGTAAAAGAGTAGAAAAAAAGAAGCATTATTGATATAATTATGAGATATTTTAACGAGGAAACACCTATGCTATCCAAAAGAATTCAAGTATTGTCGCCTTCTTTAACATTGGCAATCACGGCTTTGGCTTTAGAGATGAAAGCAAGTGGCAAAGATGTTTTAAGTTTTTCGGCGGGTGAGCCGGATTTTGATACTCCGCAAATCATCAAAGATGCGGCCATAAAAGCCATAAGCGAGGGCTTCTCTAAATATACCGCAGTTGCTGGAACACCTGAGCTACTCAAGGCAGTTCAAGGCAAGCTAAAACGCGAAAATAACCTTGAGTATAAAACCTCCAATATTGTTACAAACGTTGGTGCAAAACACTCATTGTTTAATGTTTTCCAAGCAGTTTTGGATGATGGCGACGAGGTAATTATACCCGCCCCATACTGGGTAACCTATCCTGAAATAGTTAAATATAGTGGCGGTGTGCCCGTAATTGTTGAAACTGATGAGACAAGCCAGTTTAAAATTACTCCAAAACAGCTTAAAGATGCTCTTACACCTAAAACAAAAATGTTTGTTTTAAATTCTCCATCAAATCCAACAGGTTTTATATATAGCAAAGATGAGTTAATGGCACTTGGAAAGGTTCTTGAAGGAACAAGTGTGCTTGTTGTTTCAGATGAGATGTATGAAAAAATTATTTTCGATGGCAAGGTTTTCACTTCGGCTGCTAGTGTTAGTGAGGATATGTATAAGCGAACTATTACTATAAATGGTCTTAGCAAATCCGTCTCTATGACTGGATGGCGATTTGGCTATATGGCGTGCCCTATTCAAGAGATTGTTACAGCCGTTGTGGATTTGCAAGGTCAAAGCACCTCCAATATAAACTCAATTACCCAAAAAGCCGCACTGCCTGCACTTAATGGCGATGCGGATTCGGACATAGAAGCAATGAGAATGCAGTTTGAAAAAAGACGTGATTTGGCACTTTCTCTATTTTGCGACGTAAAAGGACTAAGTGTTTTAAAACCTGATGGTGCTTTCTATCTTTTTGTAAATATAAAAAATGTTTCTAAAGATTCTGTCAAGTTTTGCAAAGAGCTTCTTGAGCAAAAAGGCGTAGCTACCGTTCCTGGTATTGGATTTGGAAGCGAGGGTTATATGAGGCTCTCTTTTGCAACGAGTGAGAAAAATATCATCGAGGGAATTAAGCGCATTAAAGAGTTTGTAGAAAGCTACAAAAACTAAAAACTAAAAACATATACCCACCCTTACATGTAAAGATGGGTATATGTTGCAAATCTACTTCTTGCTTCCCTCGTGATGAGCTTTAGCTTCATTTAGTGCTGTTATCAATTCATCCAAATTTTCATAAGGTATGTGTGCTTTCCAATCAGGCTCATCGCCACCTTTCTTAAGCGATATTCCTATGCTAACCACAGGAAAAGAGCCACTTCCATAAGGCTCATCTATATGAGAGATTGAGATTATTCCATTTTTGGTTCCAGCAAGTGGAAATTTTGTCAATATGGTATTTTTACCGCTCATTATTTACTCCTTGAAATGTTTTTAGAAATTTTGCCAATTTAACTTGAGTTTTAAGCCACTCTTTTTGAAGAACCAAAGGAAAACCGCCATAAGTCTCGCCTCCTTTGATTGATTTTGAAACACCACCGCGTGCAGCTATCATGGCAAAATCACCTATTTCTAAGTGACCTGACGTGGCACTTTGTCCACCCATAATAACATTGCGTCCTAGTTTTGTTGAGCCTGACAATCCTACTTGCGAGACAATGATGCATGACTGACCTGTTTCACAGTTGTGACCGATTTGAACTAGATTGTCTATTTTCGTACCTTTTCCTATGCGAGTTGAGCCAAAAACTGCCTTGTCGATAGTTGTGCCAGAACCTATCTCAACATCGTTTTCTAGGATTACGTTGCCACTATGGTAGATTTTGATATGTTCCCCTTCTTTGGTGTGAGCATAACCAAAACCATCACTTCCAACTACAACATTTGCTTGAATTATGCAATTTTCGCCGACAATGCAGTCATCATAAATAACTGTATTTGGATAAATAAGTGTATTTTTGCCGATGCGTACATTTGCACCAATGCGAACACCTGACATAACTCTTACACCCTCTTCTATCACGGTTTCGCTACCTATAAAAACATCTTTTTCAACAAAGGCACTTTTTTCAATAAAAGGTTTTTTTGAGCCATCAAAAGGTATTTTTGCAAAATACTTACTAGCTTTTGCCATGCTTAGATGAGGATTGTCGCTGATGAGAATTTCTGTATCTTTTGGTGCATATTGTGCAAACTCTTTTGATACAATAACCGCACCAGCTTTTGTCTGCTTGAAAACATCAAGCATTTTGCTATTTTCAAGATAACTTATCTGGGAAGATGACGCCTCTTTAAGTCCTGAAAGAGAAGATATATCCCTATCAAGACCCAAAAATTCCGCATCAATATATTTTGCCAATTCACTAAGTTTCATCTATATATCCAATGCAACAGAGCCGCCACGAACCATGTCGACAGGATTGTATTTTTTGACTGCTTTAAGAAAGCTATCAATCCTGTCATAATCATCCGCAACCATAACAACGATAAAATCTTCGCCACTATTTGCAATGGTTCCGTTATAGGCTTTTAACATTGCATCTAGTCCATTAAAGTCTTCATTTAGAGGTATCTTTACCAACGCCATCTCTTTTTCAACAAACGCTGAAGATTCGATAACTTTATAGGTAGGAATAAGCTTATGTAGCTGTTTTACGATTTGCTCTAAAACTTTTGTATTTCCCGATGTTATGATGGTTAGTCTGGATAAGTTTGTCTTAGGAATAGGTGCAACCGTAAGCGAGTCTATGTTGTACCCACGCCCTGCAAAAAGACCTGAAATCCTAGAAAGTACGCCGTGTTCATTAAGAACAATAACCGACAAAACTCTTCGCATTTCTTTCATAACTACTCCTTATACTCTAGCATCATGTTGTACAATGTACCACCTGATGGAACCATTGGTAAAACATTTTCTAGTCTATCTATATGTACGTCTATCATTGCAATTGTATTGCTCTCTATCGCACTTTTTAATGCTTCATCAAATTCGGCTTTGGTGTGAACCCTGTATCCAACTCCTCCAAAACTTTCAACCAATTTTACGAAATCTGGTTGCATGGTTAAATCCGTGGAGGAATAACGCTTGTCATAAAAAAATGTTTGCCATTGTCTAACCATGCCTAAAAACTGGTTGTTTAAAATGATGTTTACAACAGGTATTTTGCTCTCAACTGCTGTCATAAGCTCTTGAATATTCATCAAAATAGAGCCATCGCCTGTGAAGTTGATTGATATCTTTTCTGGACACGCTTTTTTAACACCCATTGCTGCGGGCAGTCCAAAACCCATCGTTCCAAGACCGCCACTGGTGATAAATTGACGAGGATGGCTAAAAGGATAAAATTGTGCTGACCACATTTGGTGTTGACCAACATCGGTTGTTATTAGTGCTTTATCGCCCAATAGCTTACCGGTTCTCTCAATAACCCATTGCGGTTTTAGCACTTCATCTGAGTCTTGATATCTTAATGGGTGGATTTCGCTATATCGATTTAGCAAATCCCTCCAAGGCTTATATTTGCTCTCATCAATCTGCTCTTTTGCTAAAGGCAACATTGCTTCAATAACATTTTTTAAATCCCCAACTATTGGATACTCAACATCTACAATTTTTCCGATACTGCTAGGGTCGATATCGATATGAATAATTTTAGCGTGTTTTGCAAATTCGCTAAGTTTTCCCGTTACTCTATCGTCAAATCGTGGACCAAAAGCTATCATCAAATCCGCTTCACTCATCGCCATATTTGCGCTATAGCAACCGTGCATTCCAAGCATGCCCAAAAGCAGAGGGTTGTCGTGTTCCAAAACTCCTCTAGCCATCAATGTTTCAACCGCAGGAATGCCTGTTATTTTCGCAAACTCTCTAACTTCATTTGCTGCGTTTGAATTTATAGCTCCCCCACCGATGTATAAAACTGGTCTTTTTGATAGTGCGATAGCTTCAATAGCTTTTTTTATCTGGCGAGGATTGCCCTTATATGTAGGTTTATAAGTTTGCATCTTAATCTCATCAGGATACTCAAATTTGCCCATTTGTGCCGTTACGTCTTTCGGGATATCTATGTGAACTGGACCTGGTCGGCCAGTTCTTGCAATATAAAAAGCCTCTTTTAAAATTCTAGGCAATTCACTAACATCTTTAACAAGATAGTTGTGCTTTACGCAAGGACGACTAATGCCAACAGCGTCAATCTCTTGAAACGCATCTGTGCCAATCATACTAATAGGAACTTGTCCGCTTATGACAACCATAGGGGTAGAGTCCATATATGCCGTAGCCAAGCCCGTAACAGCGTTTGTAAATCCAGGACCGCTCGTAACAAAAGCAACGCCGACATTTCCACTTGCTCTAGCGTATCCATCTGCTGCGTGTACAGCAGCTTGTTCATGCCGTGTCAAAATATGCTTAAAATAATTTTGCTTATAAACTTCATCATAAACGTTCATTATGGCACCGCCTGGATAGCCAAAGACAACTTTAACATTCTCCTTTCGCAGTGCTTCAATCAGCATTTGCGAACCGTTTAAATCCATGACTTCTCCTTTCTTTGTGCGTATTTTTAAAAAGTCTGTTATTATAGCTAATTTTTACTAAACAGGGCTATTTTAGGCTTAGTGTGAGGGCTTAATATGTGAGTAGTTACATTTTGAAATATTTAGTGGAAACTGTAAAAATGGAGACAACTAAACCTAAATTAATAATTTGACTATTGTTTGTTGACTAAATCCAAAGCTGCTTTTTTTGTAGCAACATAGCTTATATTTTCAATATGCGCATCGTTGCAATATTTTTTAAATCCTGCAAGATTTTCTTTTGCTCCACCTACGACTCTTATAATTTTCCCTATTTTAAACTTTGCACTCATGGTGGCTGTAACTTTGCAAATCAACTCATAATCTTTTTCAGAAGTTGCTTTAAAAAGGGAATAATCGCTTATGATTGCAAAATTATCTTTTAGCTCTGCCGCTTTTTCTGCAAATTGGGCGATATGCTCTTGAGCCTTATCCCTCATAACTTCACCGCTGATAGTTACAAATAAAATATTTTTTTCTTTATCTACTCTAAAACCTACCAAATATTTTTCCTTTAGTGATATTTTTTGCTTATTAGAAGATAAAAATATTTAAAAAATGCTTAACGCTTTTGCATAATATATTTTTAGATATAATGCAAAAATATAAGAATTAAGAAAAGGAAGGAAAATGTTCCTTGGTGTTAATATTGACCATATTGCGGTTTTAAGAGAAGCTCGTAAAATAAATGATCCAGATCCTATGGATGCTGTTTCTTTGCTTAAGCGAGCAGGTGCAAATCAGATTACAATCCACTTAAGGGAAGATAGGCGTCACATGAACGACAAGGATGCACAAAAGATTATAGAAAACTCCCCTCTTCCGGTAAATATGGAGTGCTCTATAAATCCAGATATTATAGATATTGTTATCAAGCTAAATCCTCACAGAGTAACACTTGTGCCAGAAAAACGTGAAGAGGTTACAACTGAGGGCGGTTTGGATGTTGCAAAATACAAAAACGAGATTGCCTTGATTGCCAAAAGATTGGAATATCATCATATCGAACTCTCTTTATTTATTGATCCAACAACAGAAGGCATAAGAGACACCAAAGAGGTTGGAGCACAATGGGTTGAGCTACACACGGGATTGTATGCCAATATATACGCAATGCTCCACACAAATATGAGCAAAACGCATCACTGCATTAAAGAGTTGGATATAGATAGAACAAGCCTACATGTAATGCTTAAAAAGTCGCTCAAAGAGCTTCATGAGAGTGCGAAATATGCAAATACTTTGGGCTTAAGAGTTGCTGCTGGTCATGGGTTGAACTATCAAAATGTTAAGAGTATTGTCGACATGAGCGAAATTGAAGAGCTAAATATAGGACAAAGCATCATCGCAAGGTCTATATTTACAGGATTTGAAACCGCAGTAAAAGATATGCTGGAGCTAGTAAGATGAAAATCGCCATTAGTGTCGGGGATTTAAATGGTATTGGGCTGGAAATTGCCTTAAGGGAGCACAGTACGATTAAAAAAATGTGTGAACCCATTTATTGCATAAATGAAACTATGCTAAATTGGGGCTCCGCCATGTTAGGTATTGATGTTCCTGAGGATTTTGAAATCCGAGATTGTGGTAGTGTGTTTGAGATAGATCCAGGAGTCTGCTCTCCTGAGGCTGGAGAGTCTTCGTATGACTCTTTTGTTACCGCTGTAGCGTTAGCAAAAAGCAAAGAGGCAAATGGTATCGTTACATTGCCTATAAATAAAGAATCATGGAGCTTGGCTGGTATTCGCTACAAAGGACATACTGATGCTTTAGCAGATATGTTTAGAAGAAACGCAATAATGATGATAGGCTGCGAAAAAATGTTTACCATACTTTATACTCAGCACATACCCCTCAGAGAAGTTAGTTATGAAATACGTGCTAAAAAATTAAAACCTTTTTTGCTTAAAGTTTTTGAGGAACTGGGCGAAGAAAACATAGCAGTATTAGGATTCAATCCTCATGCTGGCGATAATGGCGTTATTGGAGATGAAGAAGAGGAGATACGTAAAGCTATAGAAAAAGTCAATAAAACACTTGAGAAAGATATTTTTGTAGGTCCTCTTGTGCCAGATATTGCGTTTTCAAAAAAGGCAAGAGGGCAATACAAATATTTTGTTTGCATGTATCATGACCAAGGACTAATTGCTCTAAAAGCACTCTATTTTGACGAAAGCATTAATGTTAGCTTGAACGCCGGAATAGTTCGTACATCCGTTGATCATGGCACAGCATTTGATATTGCCTACAAAAAAAACAACTCATTATCAACCCTTAGTTATATAAACGCAGTAAAAGAGGCTGTAAAACTCTCTTTTGGTAAAAATCTTTTAACTTTTTAACTTTTTGGAGTGAATTAAAAGGCTGTTAAGATAACTTTTATAAATCAATATCTAGGGAGTTGGAATTTCTCAAGTCTTGATAGATTTGAATTAGTTTTTTTGCCGTATCTTTTGTATTTATATTTTCAATCGTCAAATCTATTTTTTTTGGTTTTTTATATACCACATCATAATAATCCACCAAAAGAATTTCTGCTACTTTTTCCAAATCGCCACTTTCGTATGCTTTGATAGCAGATTCTTTTGCCTCTTTTTTTATGTATGTGCTAATAAGATCTATACATGTATAGAAAAAAGCACTATCAACCTTTTCATAGTCTTTCATAATACGCTTAACCCTAAGCTCAAGCGGTGCTTTTATCTCTATCCTAAAGCCTCTAGACATCGCTTCGTGAAGGCGTGAAGGAAGCATAATTTTGCCCATTCTTCGGCTTTCGCCCTCTATAAAAATAGGCTCATCCGTCTTTATATTTCTTAGTTGTTCTGCCAAATTGTTTTGAAACGCTTTTTGGCTAGGTTGCTTCCCCTTAATGCTTCCAAAGGCTGAGCCAAGATGGTTTGCTGTTTTTTCAAGGTCAATATATCGTGGCAAAAAAGGCAAAATCTCACTTTTTCCACATCCTGTATTGCCACCTAAAACAATAAAATTGTTATGCTCAAATTTTTCAAAAAAGTCTACAACATTTTGACGATAGGCTTTGTAGCCATTTTTTATTTTGTATATACGATAGCCAATATTTGAGAGGATTACACCGATAGATTCAGACCTTAGCCCTCCCCTTGCACAATAAATAGCTATTTTGCTACTTAGTGGATATGCTGGATATATTGTATTTAGATGCGTTGAAACATTATTGCAGATATATTGAGCACCCTTGACTTTGGCACCAACCCTTGAAATCTGCTTATACATATGCCCCACTTCTTTGTGTTCTGCGTCGCTAAGGGCATAAAAATTGAGTGCATTTGGGATGTGAGACTCAGCAAACTCGCTAGGGCTTCTTGCGTCAATCACCAAATCAAACGACTCTCTTTGGGATATAAACTCTTCTATGGTTATTTCGTGCATTTTTTAGTATCTAAAGATTTTTCAATACGAGGCAAAAGTATCTTTTTTAGTTTTTCATAAATATTTTTAAAATCATTGCTATACACTCTAGATTCGCCTATGGTGGTAATAAAGTTAGTATCGCCTATCCATCTGGGGATGATGTGATAATGCACATGCTCAGCAATGCCCGCACCACCACTTTTGCCTAAGTTCATACCCAAATTTATGCCTTGAGCACCAAACTCCTCTTTTAGTGCTTTAACACATATCTGCACCAGCTCCGCTACATGTAGCCATGTTTTAGGCTCAAGCTCTTCAATGGAGTCTGTATGAAAATGAGGAATAACCATAAAATGTCCAGGCGTATAAGGGTATCGATTCATCACAATAAAGCATAAATCATCTCTATAAAGTACATAGTTTTGCTCATCGTGTTTTGGATTTTCTGCTATTTGGCAAAAGACGCATCCGCTTTTTTTTTCGCCAAAATACTCTTCTCTCCAAGGAGCATACATGTAATTCATAGTTTGGTTAGCTCTAAAAGTTCTTGAGCGATATTTTCTTTTCTCATAAAATGCTCACCAATCAAAAATGCGTCAGCACCCACTTTGCTTAGACGCATAATCATCTCTTTGTCGTTCAAACCGCTTTCTGCTACTATAATTTTTCCATTTGGTATCAAAGGTATCAATTTTTCACTCAAGTCCATATCCATCTCAAAAGTTTCAAGGTTGCGATGGTTTATACCTATTATGTTGGCGCCTGCAAAAATGGCTTTTATCAAATCTTCTTTATCGTGAATCTCCACAAGAGCGTCCATTCCTAGCCTCCATGTGTACTCAAGTAACGCTTTAAGCTCTTTTTTGCTTAAAGCTTTTGCTATAAGCAGCACAAAATCAGCTCCATAAACCAATGCTTCAAGCAGTTGATACTCATCGACAATAAAATCTTTTCGCAAGAGCGGAGTGGATACATATCTTCTGATTTGCGTTAAATACTCAATATTGCCTTTAAAAAAATGTGGCTCAGTCAAAACAGAGATAGCACTTGCTCCGCCTTTCTCATACTCTTTGGCAATAAAAAGAGGGTCAAAGTCCTCTCGTATGATGCCCTTGCTAGGACTTGCTTTTTTAACTTCAGCAATAATCCTATAAGGATTTTCTGGAGTGGCTTTAAGGTATGGCTTGATATCTCGTGGCATAAAAGGATTGAATGCCAAACTTCTGCCTAGCCAATCCATCGTGTACTCTTTTTTGCGTTTTTTTAAGTCCTCTTTTGTCTTAGCAATAATCTCATCAAGTATCATTCTATCGTTTCTCTTTCACACATTTTTTGATTTTTTTATAGTGCATTAACACTTCATCTTCATTTATCTTTTCTACAAATGATTCCATTACTTTTAGAGCCTCTTTGCACTCTCCTATCTTATAGAGTCCCCACGCCAAAGAATCTAAGTAATAAGGCGAATCAGGCTCGTGCTTTAGGGCTCTTTTGACAAGTGAAATACCTTTTTTGGCATCAATATCGTGGTCAATCAAAATATATCCATAATAGTTAAAGTAGATAGGCTCTTCCAAAATGCCAACAACCTCTTCAAATTTCTTTGATATAGACTTCATAACTTTTTCATCAAGGTTGTTTTTGTTTGCCTCATACTCATATATCGCCATTCTTCCTAGGTAGTCGATATTTGATGTTTCGTAAAAAAGCTTTTCCGCTACTCTAAAGGCTTCTTTAAAATTTTTATCTGCAAGATAAATTTCAATCAATAGGTCTTTGTTGTATTTTGAAGATTCTAAAAAGGCAATAGCTCCCTTTTTATCCTTAACATACATAAGCAACTCTATTACTCTTCTAGCAAGCTCTTCATTTTCATGCTTTTTGTATAGTTTTTTATAGGTCGAGATAAGTCCTTTTATATTTTTTTCTCTGCCATAAATCTCTACGAGCTTAAAACAGATGATATCCTCACATCCTTCCATTTGCGTATAGGTTTCAAGATGTGCTATAGCATCCTCTTTTCTATCCAAAAAACGATACAGCAAGTCTACAATATTGAGTAAAATTTCTGGCGCTTGCTCCTCTTTGTAGGCACTTTCAAAATACTTTAAAGCAAGATTGTAGGATTTTGTTTGTAGATAAAAATTGCCAGCAAGAATAAGATTTTTAACAGTTTTTTCCGCTTTTAAAAGTTTTTGTATCTCTTTTTCTGCTTTGCCAAAATCTTGTTGCCCCAAATAAAAGGCGATAGCTATTCTGTTGAAGCCAAGCTCTTGTGGATATAGCGACATACCTTTTTCGAGAAGTTTAACAGTTTCGTTTTTATTGTCAGACAAAAAAGACATCCTAGTCTCTTCCAAAAGATAGTGTGACTTTTCACTTTTTGAATAAAGTAGATGGAAAATAGCCTTAGCTAAAATATACTCCTTTTTCCTCTCATGCTCTAAAGCTCTGAAGATAAGATTATCCTCTTCCTCAAACGACTTAACGCCTACTTCAGGCTCAGGTGCTGATTGTATCGAAAACGAACAACCACCAAAAAAGAGTGCGATAAGCAAAAAAACTATAAACGAATAACGCCCGGACATTCTGTTTCTACCTCTTTAATATTGCTCTTAAAATGTTCCCAAAAAGGAAATGTTCTGCATTGAGTCGGTCTTGCCTCATATATGGTGCATTTTTTATTTTCCAAATCAAAAAAAACGCAACTATATCCACCTTCGTATCTAAACTCTTTGAGAGTGAAACGATAGCGTACTTTCAATAAATACTCATTAATAAATAAACTTTTTTCTAAATTTAAAAATTTTGCTATAGCCTCTATCTCGTCATTATTGACCCAGATGTATCCACTCTCTCCAGTGCAACACCTTCCAGCACAACTTTTGCAAGCATTTTCATCGAAGCAAAAATCATACCCCTGCTTTTTGATTATTGTGGACAATCTATACTCTTTGTGGCTGATTTTTTGTAGATATCTTGAACGTATTGTGAAAAAATCTCTCCTTCATAAACACATATTGGAGGGAGAACCTTGCAGAGTGTTTTTGAGTTTTTTCTTGCATGTATCAAAACCAAAGATGCTTCTTTTCCAGCTCTTGCATGTACAAATCTTACCTCTTGTATTTTAAGTCCATTTTGCGACAAGCACGAACATACATAATCCAATCTTCTAGCATCATAACAGAATATAAGTGAGCCTCTGTTGGCAAGAATTTTGGATGATTTTTTGGCAAATTGCTCAAATGGCAAATGCTCTTCATCTCTGCTAATGCTCAAATGCTTATTGTCGCTTTTTGTTCCGCCGTTGTAGTAGAACGGGGGATTTGAAACTATGTAGTCGTATTTTGTGTTGTACTTCTGGGTTAAAAAATTGCCACACAAAATAGTTACATGTAAGTTATTTTCGTTTGCATTTTTTTCGGCTAGTGATACATTCTCTTGTTGTATATCTATCTGCTCAAGCAGGATGGATGGAAAATCCCTCTTAAGCAAAAGCCCCAATATCCCACAGCCACAGCCAACATCCAAAACACTGCCTTTCTTGATAAAAAAAGAGGCGAAATCATAAAGCAAAAGGGTGTCGCTGTTGTAGCGATACCCACTCTTAAGCTGATACAAGTTCATATTACTTGTAGACCCTTATCTCAAAGCCTCTGCTACTGTTTTTTTCAACATTGTAAAGTGTGTAGCTAACTTTGGCACTCTCGCCATATTTTGACCTAATCATAAGTCCACCCACTTTTGCTCTATCTTTTCCAAGCCCTATGTTTGCTAGTCCAGAGATTCTATCTATTTCTGTGTCCGCTATGCCCGATTTTCCACCGGCTTTAAGAGTATTTAGTGAGGCAAAACCGCCACCATCAACAATAGGGGCAACCTCAAAGAAATAGCTAGTGTCATACTTTTGTAAAAACTTTTCAACTTCAGCCTTACATGTAGGAGTAGCAATATTTGAGCCCAATGGCATATCGGCACACACAACCTTATCGAGAAGCTTAAGTTTTTCAGTTTTTTGGGCTACCTTGTTTGCTGGAGTGACCTCTTGTGCTTGGGCTTTGTTTTTCTCTAGCTCTTTGATTTTTTGTGTTAGTTTTTGGATATTTTCATCATTTTGAGCTAAAGAGTTTTTCAAATCCCTTTCAAGCACCACAAGCCTTGCCTCTTTTTGTTTTATGTCGTTTTCAAGAGAGGCTATTTTTTCATCTTTTGCACTCAAAGTTTGAGTATTGCTTGATTTTGATTTTATATCTGACTCGAGTGCTAAAATTTTGTTTTTTTGCTCAAGCACCGTTTTTGAAAGCGTTTCATTTTGCTCTTTTAGTTCAATATTTGTTTTTTGCAGCTCTTGAGATTGAGATTGTGCTTGTGTAAAGTTTTTCTCTGAGAGATTTTTGTATTCGTTTATTTTGGTATTAAACTGTTGTAAGATATCTCTTTTTTCACTCTCTAGACTTGCTATTTTTTCATTGAAAGCTCTATAGTTTTTGTTGTGTTTTTCGTTATTTATATCAAGATTTTTTTTCAACTCAACATCAAAGTTCAATTTTTCGCCCTTAAGATTTTCCATTTGAGTGTTTAGTTCGTTTATTTGGCTCTCTTTTTGAACAATCTCATTTTTCATTTTTGATATCTGCGTGAGCATATTTTTCTCTAATGCTACTTTTTCATCGCCATATCTTGTTAAATTTGCTTTGAGTTCTTCGTTTATCTTCTTTTCATCTTGAAGATACGTCTTGAGCTTGTTAATTTCTTTTTCACTACCAAGCAATGCCAATTCAGCATTTTTCTTAATGCTAGCCATCTCTTGTCTCATATTTTTTGTAACATTTTCGTGCTCAGCTATTTTTCTCTGATGTTCTTCTTCGATAGATACCATCTCTTGCTTGTGGGCAGTACTTATTTTTTCTTGTTCTTTCTTGAGGGCATCTATTGTTTTATTAAATCCATCAACTGCCATATTATGTTTTTGTTCTATATCCAGTACGTTTTGTGTATTTTTTTTGAGTATCTCATTTTTCTCTCTTAAGATACTTTTAACCTCTTCTCTCATTTTTGATACCTCTTCGTCTTTTCTTAGCATAGAGGCTTCGTTTGAATCTTTATTGA
Source organism: Sulfurospirillaceae bacterium (assembly GCA_028692875.1). Classification (GTDB taxonomy): domain Bacteria; phylum Campylobacterota; class Campylobacteria; order Campylobacterales; family Sulfurospirillaceae; genus JAQUWL01. The sequence continues at coordinate 101,799 of JAQUWL010000003.1, read as the reverse complement.
GAGCTATTTGTTCATTCAAAAGAGCGATTTGATCGTTTAGAACTTTTATCTTTTCTTTGTCGTCTTGTGTTTTCATTTTCTCTTGTTCAACTGCCTGTTTTATCTCAAATGCTTTTTTTTCATTATTTTCTACAATGCTATTTTTGAGCTGTTCAATCTCATTTTTAAGAGAGTTATTTTCTATGTTTGCTCTTTGTGCAATAGCAACATTTTCTTTCTGAAGCTCGTTGATGCGAAGCGTTAAATCGCTAATATTTTTATAGTGTTGCTGCTCAATGTCGTTTATTTTTTCAAGATTGTTATTTGAGAGTCTGTTTTTTTCCTGCTCGATAATAGATTTTTGTTCATTTAAAATCTTAGTAAGCTCATTTTTTTCATTAGCAACAACAAGATTGTCGTGCTGGAGAAAAAGTAACTTTTTTTGCAATTTTTTAACCATGTTACGCAAGTCCGCCTCTGATGCGTCAGATTCAGATATAGGGCTACCGTTCTCGTTAAAGTATTCATTCTCCAAATTTAAATTATTTTTTTCAATTTGCTGCATTGAGGTTTTGTCAATGTAGTTATCTTGAATTTTTTTTGGCAAGTCCTTGAATATAACACTATTCTTTTCGATATAGTTTTGTCTAAGCTCATCCAGAGAAACACCATCAAAATTTCCAAAGTGATATGCGATAAAAACACTTACTAAAAGCAAAAGAGCTAAAACAAAATTTAAAAACCTTGCAAATGTGGCTGTGCTGTTTGGTTCCATGCCATGCCTTACCTATTTTTTTGATTTAAAATATGCGTAATAATATGATGAGCGTGATTAAGTGCCATTGCGATAGAACCACCGGATTTTACCGCTATATCGCCACCTAGATAAAGACCTTTTACTTTGGTTTGGTAATTTTCATCAAATTCAGGTCTATTGTTTTCATCAAGAGTTATGCCACATTTTTTCAAAAAATCAACCGGCGTTGTTCCGCCAATAGCGTACACCACCCTGTCGTAAATCGTATAATAACCGTCTGTAAAGTTTACTTTTGGCATACCATCCTCATTTTCGATAGATACTATATCCATTCCGAGTCTTAAGCGTAATTTTTCTTGACCATCATACTCCAAAAGAGTTTTCTCGTTAATCTCATTAAGGCGTGTAAATTTGTTTTTGCGATAATTTAGAGTTACATTGTTTGTGCGTGAAAGCTCGATAGCATACTCAGCAGCAGAGTTTCCGCCACCAACCAATAAAATTTTTTCGCCTTGTGAGCAACTATCAAGATTGAAATTTATGCGTTGTTTGAGTGATATTGGGAGTACATAATCAGGCTTATTTGGTTTACCCATTGTGCCGATAGCTACGATAACATTTTTGGCTTTATAGCCTGCCATAGAAGTTGTAATATAAAACTCTTCACCAATTTTTTTAATGCTTTCAACTTCACTATTGAAGGCCGTATCTATTTTTTCATTGTCCAGTAGCGAGTCAAAGTAGTTTAGTGTGCTCTCTTTGGTGCCATCTTTAAAGTCTATATTTCCAGCAAGAGATATAATTTGTCCCTTATAATCTTTATCAACACGTTTGTTGTCTTTGTAAAATTTACGTATGGTTTGCGAATGGTTATCGCCTTTTTCTATCAAAATAATATCTTTTAGCCCTAAAATATTTGCCTCTACTGCGGCACCAATACCACCTGGTCCGCCACCGATAATCGCCATATCGTACATCTGTTTCATAGTTCCACTCCATCATGCAAACTTGCAAATCTTCTTTTATATCAACGTGCGTATTATACCGACTACTTATGACATATTAAATAAAAAGGTAGTAAAATCTATCCAAATTATGATTAAAAGGGAAGAAAACTATGGAATCTTTTCTTCAAAAAGCCAAAAATGCCTCAAGAACTTTAACCTCTTTGGAACCAAAGGTTAAAAATACTCTGCTTTTAGAGATGGCCGATGCTTTGGAAAAACATAGCGATAAAATCATCGCCGAAAATAATAAGGACATTGAAGAGGGCAAAAAAAATAATCTCAGCTCAGCTTTAATGGACAGATTACTACTTAATACACAAAGAGTTGCGGATATGGCAACGGCGATTCGAGAAATTGCCGCACTTAAAGAGCCTGTTGGTCGCATTATAGAGGGGTGGGTGGTGCCTAGTGGTATCAGAATCGAAAAAGTAAGCATCCCTATTGGCGTTGTGGCTATCATCTACGAGAGTCGTCCCAATGTAACAAGTGACACAGCTGCTTTGTGTTTTAAAAGTGGTAATGTTTGCGTCCTAAAAGGTGGCAAAGAGGCAAATTACAGCAATATTGCTATCGCAAAAATACTTCAAGATGTCCTAGCTAAAAACAGTCTTCCAAGAGAGGTTATATCCCTTTTGCCTGATAACAGCAGAGAGGGTGTGGCAAAACTTATCAAAATGGATAAATACGTTGATTTGATTATTCCTCGTGGCGGAGAATCGCTTATTCGATATGTAAGCGAAAACGCTACTGTGCCTGTTGTAAAGCACGACAAAGGAGTTTGTCATACTTTTGTAGATAAAAGTGCCAATATAAATAGTGCTATTTCGATTGTCATAAATGCCAAATGCCAGCGTCCAAGTGCTTGTAATGCACTTGAGACTCTTTTGGTGCATGAAGCTATCGCTCCTACTTTTTTGCCACTTATGATGGAGGCGTTTACTGCAAATAATAGTGCCGTAAAAGGGTGTGAAAATACACAAAAATACATACATGTAGAGCTTGCAAAAGAGGAAGACTATTTTACAGAGCACCTAAGTAATGCACTAAATATAAAAATAGTAAGCGGTATTGACGAGGCGGTTGAGCATATAGCAAAATATGGCTCAAGCCACTCTGACGCTATTATTACAGAGGATTACGGCTGTGCGGAGATGTTTTTAAATGCCGTAGATTCGGCGTGTGTGTACGTTAATGCAAGTACAAGATTTACCGATGGTGGTGAGTTTGGTTTTGGTGCAGAAGTTGGCATCAGCACAAATAAATTGCACGCTAGAGGTCCGATGGGCATCAATGACCTCACAACCTACAAATTTAAAATTTACGGTCACGGTCAAACCAGATAATGCAAAAACGTCTGCTAAGTGTTGAAAATATCAGCTTCTCCTACCCCTCTTCTAGCGTTTTACTTTTTGAGAATTTTTCTCTACATGTAGACATGGGAGAGGTGGTTACCGTAGCGGGACCAAGTGGTTCAGGAAAAAGCACGTTGCTTGAGTTGATTACCTCAAATATTCGTCCTCAAAGTGGAAAAATAACGCGTGAAAAAGTATCGCAAATCTTTCAAGACCCATACACTTCATTTCACCCGACCTACTCTATTTTGAATCAAATTGAAGATGTTGCTGATGTTTTAGGATATGAGGTATTGTGTAAAAAGTTAGATTTGGATACAAAGCTTTTGAGTGAAAAGCCTCATCGACTTAGTGGCGGACAGTTGCAAAGATGCTCGATTTTAAGAGCACTTTTGATGAAACCAAAGGTTATTTTAGCTGATGAGCCAACATCAGCACTGGACAATATTACACAACTTGAAGTAATGAAACTTTTAATGCAGTTTTTGGATACGGTAGGCATTTTGCTTATTACTCACGATAAACATCTTGCAAAATGGTGCAGTGATAGAGTGATTGAATTAAAATAAAACTTCTTACATGTAAAGATTTTTACCTTTACATGTAAGAAATATAACTTTATTTTCCAAATCTTCTTTTGTGAGCACTCTTTAGCGATTCTGCGATAAGAAATGCTAACTCTAAAGCCTGTTTTGCATTGAGTCTAGGGTCGCATTGGGTGTGATATCTACAAGCCAATTTTTCTTCAGTTATGTCTTGCGCTCCACCGATACACTCAGTTACATCTTGACCTGTCATCTCAAGATGAACACCACCTGGATATGTTCCCTCTTCTTCGTGAACTTTAAAAAATCCCTTGACCTCACGCAATACTTCGTTAAAATCACGTGTCTTGTAGTTGTTTGATGCTTTAATAGTGTTTCCGTGCATTGGGTCAATACTCCAAAGCACCTCTTTTTTTGCCTCTTTAACAGCACGTACAAGTTTTGGAAATTCACTCTCTATCTTGTCTGCGCCCATGCGAACGATAATATTTATACGTCCAGCCTCATTTTCGGGATTTAGCGTTTCTATAAGTTTTATCAAATCTTCCGTTGTTGTAGTTGGCCCTGCTTTTATGCCGATAGGATTTTTAACGCCTCTTAAAAACTCTACGTGAGCACCATCTACATTGCGTGTTCTATCTCCAATCCAAAGCATATGCGCCGAGCAGTCATACCAATCCCCAGTCAAGCTATCTTCTCTAGTAAGTGCTTCTTCGTAAGGAAGCAGAAGTGACTCATGCGAAGTATAAACAACAGTCTCGTTAATCATCGGCGTATTTTCAGAAGTAATACCACACGCCTCCATAAATGCCAAAGTCTCAGTAATCTTATCAGCCAAGTGCTTGTATTTGTCGCCCAAAGCACTCTCTTTGATAAAGCCCAAATTCCACTTATGCACCTGATGTAAATCAGCCAAACCACCTCTAGCAAATGCTCTAAGCAGATTCATCGTCGCAGCTGATTGGTTATATGCTTTTAACATTCTATGAGGATCTGGTATGCGAGCTGAACTTGTAAACTCATTGTCGTTTATGATGTCGCCACGATAACTCGGCAACTTAACACCATCAACCTCTTCGAAATCACTTGATCTAGGTTTGGCAAATTGACCCGCAAGACGACCAACTTTAACAACTGGACAACCTCCAGCAAAAGTCAACACAACCGCCATTTGAAGCATTACTTTAAACATATCTCGAATATTGTTCGCATTGAACTCTGCAAAACTCTCAGCACAATCTCCACCTTGAAGTAAAAATGCCTCGCCTCTTGATACTTTAGCCAAATCCGCTTTTAGTTTTCGTACCTCTCCGGCAAAAACCAAAGGAGGATATTTTCTCAACTCATCTTCAACTTTTTTTAACTCTGCCAAATCTGAATATGTCGGTTGCTGAAGAATCGGTTTTTGTCTCCAAGATGCACGTGTCCAAGAAATCATAAAAATCCCTTTGTTTAATTTGTGTGTTACGATTGTACTGTTTATGAGATTACATAAAGCTAAATTTTTTTGCCTTAAAATCAACTGTGTCACAGTCACAATAGAATACAATCATAAAAAAACAAGGACTTTTTTTGAAAAACCTAGCGAGCGAGACACAAGGCTATATCTACGCTATTTTGGCATTTACATTTTGGGGTCTTATTCCAATTTATTTTAAAATTGTAAGTAGTGTTTCTCCACTTGAAACACTTTCTCATCGTATTATTTGGTCGGCGGTGTTACTTTTTGGAATGATTTTGTTTAGCAAAAGCTTAAGTACATGTAGGATTTTGATTCAAGACTTTAACAAACTAAAATTTTTGTTACTTTCAGCACTTTTGGTGGCTACAAATTGGCTCGTTTTTATCTGGGCAGTAAACCACAATATGATTGTGGAAGCGAGTTTAGGCTACTATATAAATCCTCTGGTAAACTTTGCTTTAGGTGCTCTATTTTTTAAGGAAAAGCCGAATGTATGGCAAAAGGTAGCTATGGCGTTGGCCTTATTTGCGATAGTCTATCAGGTCATCTCTTTAGGTACTTTGCCTATGGTATCTCTTACATTGGCATTTAGCTTCGCATTTTATGGACTTATTCGCAAAAAAATAAATCTCCCTTCTGTTGTTGGACTTTATGTTGAGACACTTATTCTTTTTCCAATGGCATTGGGATATTTTGTCTACATTTGTGCAACACAACAAAATAGCTTCATATTTCCACCAAACGCACTATCTTGGTGGCTGGTCCTAGCTGGTGTTATTACTGTTGTGCCATTGCTTTGGTTTAATGCAGCAGCTACTAGAATATCGCTTATGCATATAGGATTTTTTCAGTATATTGGACCAACTGTTTCGTTTTTGTTGGCAATTTTTATATACGATGAGATACCAACAAAAGAGAAATTGGTAACATTTTGTCTGATTTGGATAGCGCTTTTTATTTTCAGCTTCAATGCGTACACCCAAAAACGCAAGAAAGTTTACTAGAGGAAACGATAAAAGTTTTAGATGTTATGGTAGAATTAGCCCATCAAGACAAAACCACCATCTGTATAACACAGGGCATGGTTTTATAAAAAAGTTTTGTCTTACATGTAAAGAATAAGGAATTTTATGGAACAACTTTTTCCAGTGCTGTTTATAGCCTTTGTTGTGGGGATGATTTTAGTTAAACAAATTAAAAAAATTACCCAAAGTATTGATTTGACATCAAATAGCTCGTTTGAGCTATATGCAAACTTTTCAGCTGTGATACAAGATCACATCAAAGAGATAAAAAACTCTATAAAATCTTCTGAAAAAAGAGATGAAAATCCCTTTAGACTTCTTGATGGCAAGGACGAAGCAGAGGTAATGGATAAGCTTTCGGATATTATGCGAAAGCTGGTTTTCTTTGAAACTCTGATGGCAAAACAAAAAAGCAATCAAGAGGTTGAAGCAGATCTTTTTGAAGTTTTAAATACGCTAGAAACGTGCATTAATGAAAATTTTGAAGATGGCGAAAACGTGGCAGACAAATTGCGCGAAACCCTTCTTGAAGCCTATCAAAATCTTTCAAAATAAAAAAGAAGAGCCTTACAGCTCTTCTTCAAATGGATATCCTGCTTTTAAAAGCATTTCTCTAATCGTATCTTGATGCTCCATACCCTTGGTTTCTAAAACGATAGTTATTTTTGCATCGCCATACGATAGCTTGGTTGATGTTCTATCATAATCTATCTCAATAATATTGGCATTTGCTTCTCTAAATAGGTCTGTTAGTCGCATCAGTGCACCTGGTTTGTCAATCAAAGTAATAAGAAGTTTCATCTTGCGATGCGACTTAATCAAACCTTTTTCGATAATAACAGAAAGCATCTGCACGTCGATATTTCCGCCACTCAAAACAGCGCCGATTTTGGCACCTTTTTCGTAAGGAAATTTTCGGTGCATTATTGCTGCTACACTCGCCGCTCCTCCTCCTTCAACAACAAGTTTTTGTCTCTCTAGAAGCATCAAAATAGCACTTGCTATCTCTTCATCATCAACTTGCACAACATCATCAACACACTCTAAAATGTGCTTTAGATTGGATTCGCTCGTGTCTCTTACTGCTATACCATCAGCTATTGTACGTACACTTTTTGAATGAACAACTTTTTTTGTTCTGAAAGATTCATACATAGCAGGTGCACCCTTGGCAGTTACTCCGATAACCTTGATTTTTGGATCAATTTGTTTAATCGCCGAAGCCATACCGCTAATAAGTCCACCGCCTCCTATTGGAACAACAATAATATCCAAATCATTTACTTCATCAATCATCTCTAGTGCAACTGTTCCCTGCCCTGCAATAACTTTGTCATCTTCAAAAGGATGGATAAATGTAAGATTATTGTCGCTCGCATAGGTTCTAGCATAAGCATATGCCTCATCGTAGTTATCGCCATGCAAAATAACTTCAGCCCCCAAAGCTCTAGTACCTGCTACCTTTAAAAGCGGAGTGGCTTCTGGCATGATGATAGTCGCATTTATACCAAATGTTTTGGCACTATATGCTACGCCTTGTGCATGATTTCCTGCGCTTGCTGCAATTACGCCACGTTTTTTCTCATCTTTGCTTAATGAGGCTATCTTGTTGTAGGCACCTCTGATTTTGTATGCACCTGTAAGTTGTAGATTCTCTTTTTTAAGATAAACCTCCGCATCAATCTCTTCACTAAAGATAGAAGCGATAGCAAAAGGGGTATTTGTGACAATTTTACTGATTTGGCGTTTTGCCTGAATAATTTCACTAAGTGGTATCATGGTCTTACTGCTCTTTCATATTCAATTTTTGTACATCTATTTTGCACGGGTTTAATTCCGTGTTTTTTTGCTATCTCGCAAGCATTATTATTGACAATGCCTAGCTGAAGCCAAAATACTTTAACATCGCCTCTTCCAATACACTCTTTTACCAAAGTATCTGCGATTTCAGGCTTTCTAAACATATCTACCATATCTATTTTTTCTTCAATCTCTAAAATATTTCTATAAACTTTTTCGCCCAAAATATAATCCCCTTTTGGATAAATTGGGAAAATCTTAAATCCATGTTGTTGCAAATATAAAGCAACTTGATGACTTGCTTTGGTATTGTCAGGTGACAAGCCCACAATAGCAATCGTTTTACACTCTTCAAAAATAGATTTTAACTCTTTTGCATCATTTGTGTTTATCGTTGGCATAGGACACTCCACTATATACCTCCTTCTTTTAAAAGCAAAAGTATATCACAGCCAAACTTTTGTCTTATTTTAAAAGCAAAGTTTGATATAATCGTTCATACTCAATAGGATAAGGATGTGAAAATGTTTTTAAATACAATTAAAATCAAAACAAAAGGTTGGATTTTAGCCTTAGCTACCCTTTTTGGATTTATGGCAAATATTGTTTTGGTTTGTGTTCTTATTCCGCAAGGCAATGAGAGACTTATTTTGATAAGTGGCTCACTAGCAGGAATGTTTTTTTTCTTTGTATTTACCAAAATAATGGTAAATAGCATTACTGATTCTGTTGATTCGCTCTCAAATATGGCACTTGATTTATCGCATGGAAGTGGAGATTTGACCAAACGAATATCGCTCAAATCAAAAGATGAAATGAGTGATTTAGCTGAAAATATTAATAAATTTATATCAAAAATTCACTCAACTATAGAGGTTTCTGTCGCAAGTTCGCACGAAAATAGTCGACTTTCTGAGCAATTTTCATCCATCTCTACACAGATAGAAAAAAGACTTAGCGAAGAACTATTGGTTGCTCAAGAAGCCAAGAAGATGGGCGATGCTGTTCAGCTAGAGTTGCGAAATTCAGCCGATAGAACAACACAAACAAGTAAAGATATTGAGTTTGCCAGCAAAACGCTTAAGGCATCCGCTCTTGATATTAGAAATCTCGTTGCCGATATTCACCGTGCTGCAGAAGTGGAGTCAACTACCTCAGAAAAACTAGCACAACTTAGTAGCGACGCAGTGCAAGTCAAGGACATTTTGGAAGTTATTTCGGATATCGCAGATCAAACAAATCTTTTAGCACTAAATGCAGCGATTGAGGCGGCTCGTGCGGGGGAGCATGGTCGTGGTTTTGCGGTTGTTGCGGACGAAGTAAGAAATCTTGCGGAGCGCACACAGCGTAGTTTGGGCGAAATAAATGCAACAATAAATGTTATATTGCAAAACATTAACGAATCAAGCGAACAGATGAATCTTAACTATAAATTTGTTGAAAAACTAGTTGATAACTCTCAAAAGGTTGAACATAGCATTACAAATATTGAAAACGTTATGAGTGAAGCCTCAAGTGCATCTTCTAGCATGTCGCAAATTACCAAAGTTTTATCTCAAGACACAGGTATAATTGTAGATAAAATTACAAAGATTTTTGAAACATCTTCATCCAATACTCAAAGTGCAACAGAACTCAAGAAAGTCTCGGAAAGCATCTTGAAAAGCTCAAATGAGTTGAAAAAAAGATTGGATGTTTTTAAAGTGTAGTTATAAAAGACTACACTTTTTCTTGGCGAGTATTGCTCCTGATTCGATATGTTCCGTGTATGGAAATTGATCGAAAAGTGCAAAATCTTCTATATTGTGCGTCAAAGTCAAAAACTCCAAATCCCTCTTTAGCGTTGCTGGATTGCACGAGATATAGACAATCGTCTCAAATCGACTGATAAAATTTAGACTATTTTCGTCTATGCCGGAGCGTGGAGGATCAACAAAAACATGACTAAAGTCATAATCATCAAGAGAGATATCTTTTAGCCTGTTAAAAACTCTCTCTTTATTTAAAGCGGATGTAAGCTCCTCGGCACTCATTCTTAAAAATTTTATATTTTTAACATTATTGATGGCACAGTTTTCAATGGCACTATAAATTGAAACTTTCGATATCTCAGTAGCCAAAACAGATCGAAATTTTTGACTCAAGGCAATAGTAAAATTGCCGTAACCACAATAAAGCTCAAGCAAATCTTTTTCATTTTTAAGCTTTGAAAGCACCCAGCAAATCATATTTTCATTGATTTTTGCATTGGGTTGCGAAAATCCGCCCTCAATTATCTTATATGTACATGTACGATTTGAAAGAATGACATCTTGATATATAAAATCTTGCGACAACACCTTTTTTAAGCCTCTGCTTCTGCCGATGATATGTATACCAAACTTTTTTTCTAGCTCTCTAGCACTATCCTCCCATGTTTTATCAATAGCTTTATGATAAATCATCGTAACCAAAAGATGCTTGTTTGAAGCAAGAAACTCAATGGTATATAGCTTCTCACTTAAATCCTTGTTTTCCTGTATAGCTAGCCTTAAAGGCTCCATTAAGTCATATATAGCCCTAGTTGTTTTTGGACACTCCTTAATGCAAACCACACCTTTACCCTCTTTTGCGTGCATGGCGTAGCTTATCTTTTCAGATGTGTGCCAAATACGAAACTCTGCACGTGAGCGATAATGTGACGAGCAAGAGGTAAAAACCTCAAAATTCTCTACATGTAAAGAGTTAAACATTGAGGCAATATAAGCCTTTTTTTGCTCAATTTGTCTGTTGTAATCCAAATGATACAGTGTGCAACTTCCGCAAACTCCAAAATATTGACACTCCATTAAGCCTCTTTTATATGTAAAATTTTATGTATTTATAGTATAACAGCAGACAGCAAACCCATGATTCCGCCAAAAAAACCGCCCCAGACAACTAGCCAACCCAAGTGTTCTTTGATAAAATTTTGAACTATCTCTTTAACCATTTGTGGCGTAAGCTCATCAAGTCTTTTATCTATCAACTGCTCAAGCGTGGATAAAATATCACTGCTAAGTGATGAATCTTTTAATTTTTGATTTAGTTTGTTATTGAAATCATTACTTTTTGTCATTTCAGTCATCGCCTGCTTAAGCCTTACTCCAAAAGGCTCTCGCAATGCTTCTAGCACTCCAACACCACCAAACATACTAAGCATACCCCCGATAGAAGACTCCATAACTGTTTTGCCCAGTGCGTCAAATGCAACAGAAAAATCCAGCTCATCAATCATCTGAGTTAAATCAATTTTTTTCTCCTCTTGTGCGAAAAAATTATCCAACTGTGATTTGGTGAAAAATTGATTTATGATTAGATTTTTTATCGAGCTTTTAAAGGCTTCAAATCGCAACTGTATAACTCCACTACCATACAAAAATGGAACTTTTTCAAAAAGCATATGTATAGCTATCTGATTTGTTAAAGCACCAGATAGTGCAAAAAGACCTGCTAAAAGAAACCAATGTGCATAAGGCTCAGCCAAAACAAAAGAAAAAAACACAACAGTTATGCTTACAATATCAGTTAGCCAACTTTTGTCAATCTTCATTATTTTTATCCTTTAAGTGTTTTAATTGTCGTTTATTTGTTTTTATAATTGTATCTTTTGTCTGCCTTGGCACAAAATCATCCCTTAGAAAAGATGGCAATTTTCGCCCCCTTTGCCCCATGATGTCTTCAATCAACACCTTTTTTATCGCCTCATCTTTATAATTTAAAACCTTCACAAGATATAAAAATATAAGGTTACTTAACCTCTCGAGCGAGATTTGCCATGTAGACTCAGTTTGGGAGTAAATCCACTCACTAAAGTCATAAAAACCTTTGTAAACTTTTCCATCACTCCACAACAAAGGTGCCGTTTTTTTAAAATTTCCACTGTTGTAAACCAAATCCCAAAAACGAGCAAATCGCTTCATCTTTTGCATTTGAGCAAAAGAGATAAGATTGTTTTTTAAGATATCATAAGGCGGTTTGTCAGAATATATCATACCCTCTTCTTCATCATGGCGGCAAAGCGTTGTTCCAGAAAGTTTTTTAAGGATTCCTATTTGAATTTCGCACTGTGTCAGCGAATATAACATATCAAGATTTGTGCCAAACCCCTCAACGCTTTCACCTGGCAAACCAACAATCAAGTCTACATGTAGGTGTGCTTTAGTCTCATTTTGCAAAAAAGCTAAATTTTCTTTTATCTTTGGGATATTGAGTCTTCGGTTGATATTTTTCGCAATAATGGGATTTAAGGTTTGAATACCAACCTCAAGTTGCAATGAAGCAGGGGCAAATTTGGCGATTCTCTCTTTGAGCTCTTGCGGAAAATGGTCTGGCACAACCTCAAAGTGAACAAAATACTCCTCGTTTTTTGAGAGAAAAAAGTCCAATATACGATTGGCATTGGCTATGCTAAGGTTGAATGTACGGTCTATAAATTTAAAGTTTCGCACACCTTTTTGCCATAATTTTTCAAGTTCAGATAAAAATTTTTCTATATCCATATCACGCACTTTTTTGTCTATTGATGAGAGACAAAACTCACATGTAAAAGGGCATCCTCGACTAGCCTCAACATAGCAGTAGCGATTTTTTATATCTTGCTCATCATAAAAGTCATAAGGCAAATAAATAGCGTTCATATCGACCATAGGTGCTTTAATAATCCTATCTTTGGGTGTATTGTTTTGTAAAATATTTTTGCATAGCTCATAAAAAGCTATATCCCCTTCCCCTTGGATAATAAAATCCGCCCTTTCAAAATCAACCCTATAGGGAAAATGACTCGCCTCTGGTCCGCCTAAAACAATCATTGTTTGAGGAGATACTTTTTTTAAAATATTGATAAACTCTTGCACCTCAAGTGCATTCCAAATATAAGCTCCAATGCCGACTATTTTAGGATTTAGCGTCAAGACAGATTCGACCGCATCTGCCGCACTAGAGTTGATAACAAACTCAAGAATTTTGCTTTTAGATTGAAGCTCTTTTAGGTTTGCAAAAAGATAGCGTAAAGCAATAGAAGTGTGAGTATAGCGTGCATTAAAGGTGGCAAGGACAATTTCTTTCATAATATACCATTTTGTATTTTTGATGGTATTATAATAAAAGTTTTTAGTTATCTTTGTTAAAATTGCACTTATTAAATGTGTCGGGGTGTAGCGCAGTCTGGCTAGCGTGCTACCTTGGGGTGGTAGAGGTCGCAGGTTCAAGTCCTGTCACTCCGACCATTTTTAAAAATACTTAAAATGCAAAGAGCCACCCTTCGAAGTGGCTCTTTATTTCTAGTTCTCCAGACGATAATCTTCTATAAGATTAAAATTGAGATATTGATAAACTTTATCCGTCTTTCCTGCTAGCTTTTTAGGAACTAAGCTCATATACTCTTCAACACTCGGAAGACGTCCCAAAAGTGCACATAATGCTGCTAGCTCGGCACTGCCAAGATAAACTTTTGAGTTTAATCCCATTCGATTGTCAAAGTTTCTTGTTGAAGTAGAAAATACAACAGCACCTTCACGCACACTTGCTTGATTGCCCATACAAAGAGAGCATCCAGGGATTTCGATACGAGCACCGGCTGAGCCAAAAAGTGCGTAATATCCCTCTTCGACAAGCTGAGCTTTATCCATCTTTGTTGGAGGTGCTATCCAAAGAGTAGCGGGAACCTTACCCTCGCCTCTTAAAACCTCCCCAAGTGCTCGATAGTGACCGATGTTCGTCATACAGCTTCCTACAAAAACTTCATCTATTTTTTTAGGACGATTGTCATCGGCTAAAATTTCACTCAGCGTTGCGACATCATCAGGGTCATTTGGACACGCTAAAATAGGCTCTTTAATTTCATTTAAATCAATCTCAATAATTTCAGCGTATTGTGCGTTTTTATCGGCTTTGAGAAGCTTTGGATTGGAAATCCACTCTTTCATCTTGTCAGCTCTTTTTTGTATAGTTACTGCATCTCCATATCCAGCTTTTACCATTGACTCAAGAAGAGTTATGTTGGATTTTAGATACTCAACGATAGGCTCAGGATTGAGCGCTACTGTACAAGCTGCCGCACTTCTTTCCGCACTTGCATCGCTTAATTCAAAAGCTTGTTCAACCTTCAAATCAGGCAAGCCTTCTATCTCCAATATACGTCCCGCAAAGACATTTTTCTTGTTCTTCTTAGGAACAGTTAAAAGTCCTTTTTTGATAGCATAGTAAGGAATCGCATTTACAAGGTCGCGAAGCGTGATACCAGATTGCAAATTGCCCTTAAAACGCACCAATACAGACTCTGGCATATTTAGTGGCATACTTCCTGTAACTGCTGCAAAAGCAACAAGACCTGAGCCTGCTGGAAACGAAATACCAATAGGAAAACGTGTATGACTATCTCCACCTGTGCCAACTGTATCAGGAAGAACCATTCGGTTCAGCCAAGAGTGGATAACCCCATCTCCAGCTTTCAAACTCACGCCACCTCTTGATGTTATAAAATTTGGCAAAGTATGATGAAGTTTCACATCGCTAGGCTTTGGATATGCTGCCGTATGGCAAAAACTTTGCATTACCAAATCCGCAGTAAAACCAAGAGCTGCCAACTCTTTTATCTCATCTCTTGTCATTGGTCCTGTTGTATCTTGAGAACCTACTGTTAGCGTCTGAGGCTCAACGTACATGTTAGCTCTAACGCCTTCCACTCCACACGCACGACCTACCATCTTTTGTGCCAAGGTATAGCCGATATTTTCTTTAACTTCGGGTTGCTGAGCTTTAGCAAAAATATCTTCATCTCCCATACCCAAACTTGCACGTGCTTTCATGGTAAGCCCACGTCCGATAATAAGAGGAATTCTTCCCCCCGCTCTGTATTCGTCAGCTATTGTATTTGGAGAGAGCTTGAAAGTTGCAATCGTTTTTCCATTTTTTTCCATTTTCCCCAAAAGAGGATAAATATCAATAATATCCCCTGTCTCTAAGTCTTCCACATTGACTTCTATCGGCAATGCACCACTATCCTCGGCGGTATTGAAAAATATAGGTGCGATGGTTGTTCCAAGGATTATTCCGCCTGTTTTTTTATTGGGCACATGTGGGATATCTCTTCCTATCCACCATTGAATAGAGTTAATACCTGATTTTCGACTACTTCCAGTACCTACAACATCGCCAACATAAGCAACCTCATGTCCAAGAGCTATAAGCTCTTTAATCTTTTCGATAGAGCCAGAAAGACGCTTCACAAGCATCGCATTGGCATGTAGGGGTATATCACTTCTTGTAAAAGCTTCACTTGCTGGACTTAGGTCATCCGTATTTGTTTCGCCTGCAACTTTAAGTACTGCAACAGTGATTTTTTCAGCCAAAGGCTCTTTACATGTAAACCACTCAGCGTTTGCCCAAGAGAGCATAACTTCTTTGGCGTAAGGATTTGTTTTGGAGAGTTTTTCGATGTCATTAAAAGAGCCATAAACCAAAACAATCTTTTTAAGAGCATTGCAAGCTGTATTTGCTATTAACTTGTCTGACGAGCTAAGAGCGTCCACCAGAGGCTGGACATTGTATCCACCAAACATTGTTCCTAAAAGCTCAACAGCCTTTATGGCATCGATAGCCTTACATGTAACTTTTTTTTGTACTACATCATTTAAAAAAGCCGCTTTAACATAGGCTGCCTCATCCACGCCAGGTGGAACACAATTTGCAAGAAGAGAAAATAAAAAATCCTGATCACCCTCTTCTTTTTTGAGTAATTCAACAACCTGTGCTGTTTTTTGTGCATCAAGTGGCAAAGGAGGAACGCCTCTTTTTGCCCTATCTTCAACTTCTTCTTTATATAATTTTAAAAAATCCATCTCTTCTCCTAAAGTATTTCTCTCTGTCCTTTTGAGTTTTGTGCAGACACTATGCCCATAGCTTCTAATTGCTCAACGATACGAGCCGCACGGTTGTATCCAATTTGCAAGCGTCTTTGAATATAGCTAATAGAGCTTTTTCTCTCATTTTGAACAATTGCCTTTGCATCTTCAAAAAGCTCATCAATATCTCCACCACTTTCGCCACCACCAGATGAGAACGCACTCTCTTCATTGTCTTTTAAAAAGCTTTCGTCATATTTTACAGGTCTTTGTTTTTTTAGATACTCCACTACTTTGTCTATCTCATCCTCGCTTGTATATGGCGCATGTAGACGTATAAGTCCAGAAGTTCCCGGAGGCGTAAAAAGCATATCCCCGTTACCCAAAAGCGAGTCTGCACCTTGAGCATCTAGGATAACTTTAGAGTCTATTTTTTGCCCAACTTTAAAACTGATTCGAGATGGAAGATTTGCCTTGATAAGACCAGTCACAACATCAACGGATGGGCGTTGAGTAGCCACTATAAGATGTATTCCGCTCGCTCTTGCCATTTGAGCAAGACGTGCTATATAAAACTCTACGTCCTTTCCGCTTGTCATCATCAAATCCGCCAACTCATCAATGATAACAACTATATAAGGCAATGGCTCTAGCCCTATTTTTTTGGCTTTTTCATTATATCCTTCGATATTTTTGGTTTTTGAGCGACTCATAATCTGGTAGCGTCGCTCCATCTCATTTACCATGTTAGACAGAGCAAGAATGGCCTGTTTTGGCTTTGTTATTACAGGCGTTAAAAGATGGGGAATGTCATTGTATATAGAAAACTCTAACATCTTTGGGTCTATCATTAAAAAACGCAAGGTGTCTGGAGAGTTGCGATACAAAAGCGACAACAGCATCGCATTGATGCCCACGCTTTTTCCACTACCGGTTGTTCCAGCTATAAGAAGATGGGGCAATTTTTTCAAATCAGTAACGAAAGCGTTTCCAACAATATCCTTGCCCAAAACAATCGTTAGTGGAGATGAAGATTTTTGAAATATATCACTCTCCAAAATCTCCTTAAGATAAATCGTGTCAATCTTTTGGTTTGGAACCTCAATACCAACAACATCTTTACCAGGAATTGGTGCTTGAATACGGATAGTTTTAGCCTTTAATGCCATCGCCAAATCGTCTTGAAGGGTTAATATGCGTGAAACCTTTACATGTGGGGCTGGTCTGAACTCAAATGTTGTCACAACTGGACCAGAATATGTTCTTACGATATCGCCGTCTATTTTAAATCTTCGTAGCTTATCTAGCAAATCAGCAATCTTCCTATCTATCTCGTTTTCGCTCATATGTGTTGTTTTGCCAGTAGGAGCAGAAGCTAAAAATGAAAGCGGAGGAAGTTTATAATCCTTTGGCTTATCACATTCGCCCTGCTCTATTTGAGCAAGGATTTTTTTATTCTCTTCAACTTCATTTAAAATCTCAACTTTTTTATGCTCTTTTTTGCGTGTGCTTTTTTCTACATCCTCGCCACTCTCAACAGATGTATCAACATCATCAAAAGGGATATCTTCTTCCTCTTTTTGTTTTCTTTTTTCACTAACTTTGGATATTTTAATAGCATTGTTGCTTGTCGGAAAATCTTCATCTTCATCAACACTATTTTTTGCGGTAAAAGAAGGTCTTACTGAGGCAAACATCTCATAAAAACCAATCTCAAGCAAAATGCTCATAGAAAGCAAAGCAACAGAGGCGATAAAAATCCAAACACCCATAATACCAACGAGTGTTTTTAGCATCTCCACTATGGAAGCTCCAACATATCCACTAAATTCATTCTCTGCAGTAATGGCTTGAAGCATTAAAATAGCAAAAACCATTAGCAAAAAACTAAGTGTAATCTCTGCTCGTCTCTGCGTTAATGCTTGATCCTTGTAGACGAAAAAACCAGGAATTAAAATAAAAAAAGGATAAATAAAAGCAACATAGCCAAACAGATTTTTATTTAAGCCTCCCGCATAAGCACCGTACTTTCCAACTATGGAAGCATCTGGCAAGATGGTAGAAACTCCTAGGAAAAGAGCGGTCGCAACAAAAATAATAAATATTGTCTCTTTTAATATAACAAATCCTTTTACTGTACTTACTAAACTAGTATTATAACAAAAATCTACATGTAGTTCAGTAGCGACATAGAGTTGATTTTTGCTATAGTTGAGAGCATCGCTTGATAGTTATTGGACAATTGTGTAAATTTCATATAAGCCTCTGCAACATCAACATCTGCTATTTCAGAGCGAACAGTCTGGACATTAACACTCAAAAGGGTTGCTCTGTCATTAGCAGCCAAAAGCGAATTTGAATATGCACCTATCTTTGTATGCTCTTTGACTACATGTGACATTAGCTGATCGATTCTACTAAGCGCATTTTGCATTCCCTTATTTCTTGGGTCGTCAAAATCGCCATCCATTCTATAATTTCCATTTCTAACCGCCTCAATCATATCATCAAGGTCTTTGAAAAAATCAATATATGGATCTTGAATTGCAACCGAGTCAGAAGACATAAAAGAAAAAGCCGAAGACGTTGCACCATCGTATGTGGTGGAGTCAGTGTCATATAGCGAAAAACTTGCCAAAGTTGAAGTAGCATTTTTATCCTCAATAACCATTGTGCCTCTATAGTCCAAACCTACCGTTATGTATCGATTTGCATCTGTAATGGCTGTGTTATAGTCTGCAACGGTATTTCCAGCAGGAACTGTATTTGAGATGGCAATCGAAACAATATCGCTTAGCTGTTGGTATGTCATCTCATATGCTGGCGTAGCATTTCCATCAGCACCAAATATATCAATAGCGGTTTCATTTGCGTCTAGATAATATCCATCGTTATTATAGTCGATTTGAAAAGTTGAACCAGCATCTAGCAAATTTACTCTTCCAGTTTTTGCATTGCCAAGTCTGTCAGCAAAGGATAATTCCAAAACTTTGCCATCCAAACTTGCTGTTCCAGCCGTCTCTATCAACTTTGTTGAAGAGTTTGCAAATGTATTTGTTGCTGTGACAATTTGAGAAGCATTTCCTTTTAGTATATTTCCGTCTTTTTCAAACATAACCCTGCCACCAGCCATTGCCTCATTAACACCAGATGGAAAAACAAAACCACTTTTGTTAAACTCAATGATTTCAACATCTGCTGATGTCAATAAATTATCAACATCTGTCGTGGCAGGCAAAATATTTGCAATATCAGCATCTTCGGTTGTTCCAGCAACAGCAACATCCCTATCAACCGCTCCAAAAAGATTCATCTCCAATAAAGAGTTACCCTTTATTGAGTCTTTTACCTCTATTTGTCCATATTTGTTTAGTGCCACATCAACAACGCTTACCGAGCTTGTGTTTCCATAGGCTTGTCCTATTTTTTCAAGCAGTTCTGAGACTTTATCACTATTTGACATAACAATTTTAGTGTTAAACGTATCTCCAGAGCCATTTTTCCCAGATAGATAAAAAACAGCATCACCACTTATAGTTATATCGTTACCATCATCTCCGACTAGGTCTGCAACAGTATTGTCGACAGTAAGATAAAGCTCTTTTCCGGTTTCAGCGAGTTCGGTTTTATCAAGCATTCTAACATTGGTTGAGACAATTTTGTTATACTCGCCATCTCTTCCTAGAAATAGTGTTTCCCCGTCGATATTATAAGGAAGTTGTACACCAGAACCCACAATGGTTTTTAGTTGTTGATCGTTGCCATTATATATACCATCATTCGAAAGTGGTTTCGTATTGACGTCAGAACCAGAGAACAAAAACTGCCCATTTATAGAAGTATTTCCAAGCGTAATCATATGTGTTTTTAGAGCTTCAAGCTCATTTGCTATAGCCTCCAAGCTTGAGGCAGAATTTGTTTCGGTAGATGCTTGAATAAGCTTTGTCTTAAATTTGTCCAAATCTAGAGAAAATTGATTTAGTACACTATCTGTATTTTGTGCAAATGTTTGTGCCTTGCTTGAGCTTTTTTTTACTTGCTCTAATATATTTATTTCACTATCTAGTCGCATTGTATCAACATATATTCCAGTATCTTCATAGCTGTTTTGTATGTTTTGACCAGAGGACATTTGCTGATTGATGTCGTAAATGCTCTTCATTGACCTATTATAATCGTTTATTGTTGTTGTATAAAAAAGCGTATCTGTTACCCTCATGACAAACTCCTAATTATTGCTTTCGTTTTTGAAGCAAATATAATTCCTTCAACAAAATATCGTCTATTTCGCCATATTATTTAATTTTTTAAAAAATATTATTGTCTTTTACAAAAAAAAATTGTACAATGACCGCATTACAACACCCTACAAGGAATTCAGATGAAAAAAGCAGAGTTTATCCAAGCAGTAGCCGAGAAGGCTGGTCTTTCAAAAAAAGATACTCAAAAAGCTGTAGATTCAGCACTTGAGGTAATCGGCGAAGCTTTAGTAGCTGGCAAAAATGTAAGCTTTATTGGCTTTGGTACATTCAGTACGGCAGCTAGGGCAGCTAGAAAGGCTAGAGTACCAGGAACAACAAAAGTTGTTAATGTACCTAAAACAACTGCTGTAAAGTTTAAAGTTGGCAAAAAACTCAAAGATTGCGTAGCTAAAGCTTAACTCGATTTTTATAAAAGCTTAAAGTGGTCGTTAACGCTACTTTAAGCTTTTTTTATGTAAAATTCCATCCTTAAAATTAAGTGCCTGAGTGGTGAAATTGGTAGACGCGCTAGACTCAAAATCTAGTATGGAGACATGTGCCGGTTCGAGTCCGGCCTCAGGTACCATCCTAACTTAATCTGTAAGCCCTGTGTCATACACAAAATAAAATATTCTAAGTAGCCGTTCCACCAAGTAACATTTCTTCATACTGAACTGGCGATAAATTTCCATTAGCATTATGCATTCAGAAAACTTCTATATTCAAATAGATTTGGATGCGAAGCTAATTTAAAAGATATAGTTTTTTTCGCTCTGATGAACTCGCTATATTAAACTGTTTTCGATATTTTGTAATAGTTCTTCGAACCATCTTTATCCCAAATTTTTTTTCAACCGCTTCTAATATTTTTAAGTCACTTAATGGTTTATTGCTATTTTCATACTTTACAAGCTCTAACATGTACTCTTTTATAGCACTATTAGAAACATCTTCCTCTAAAGCTGTTGCAAAAAACTTTTTTAATGGCATTACGCCCCTACTGCAAGACAAGTATTTCCCAGAAATTGCTCTTGAAATGGTGGAGGGGTTACGCCCTAAATCATCAGCCAAATCTTTAAGCTTCATAGGCTTAATGGCTTTTCCAAAAAAGAAATCATATTGATATTCAACTATCATTAAGCCTATTTTATAAAGTGTTGCTTTGCGCATTTCTAGGGCATCGATAAGATCTTTTGCGTCTTTAATTTTTTGTGCCACATAACTTTGAGAATCATCCAGCCCCTCTGTGTCAATAATTATTTCAGGATAATAAGCATCGTTAATCGCAACCTCTATGCCATCTTTAGACTCATAAACAAAAATATCAGGTATTGTTTGCTTCCCCTCCTCAAGATATTCAACAGCTGGAGGATTTTTAAATTTTTTCAGAACTAAAAGTGCTTTTTGGAAACCTTCCTCCTTCCTGTAAGACTCAATATTCTCAAAATTTTCTATTAATTTTTGAACCATAAGGTAACAATTATCTTCCAAATCTTGTTCTTCAAGCTGAAACAAAAAGGCCTCTTTAAAATCTACCGCCCCAACGCCAGATGGCTCAAGATAACAAAACCTTGATCTGACTCTTTCAACCTCCGAGCCTTCTACATGTAGCTTTTGTGCTATTTCAAATATCGCTTCTTTATCAAAATACCCCTCTGAATTAATATTCTCTATAATCTCGTAGGCAATATTTTGTGATTTTTCAGTAGGAAAAAGCGGTGGATTTATCTGCTCAAACAGAACTTGAAAAAGTGATTTTTTATCAACCGTTAGTGCCTCAATAGCACTCGAAACAGACTCTTTGGAAGCTTGACTGAAAAAACTTTTTTTTTGAAATTTTTGATCTTCTCTCTCGCTACCTGGCTTGACATAGATAAATGGATTTTCTTGCACAAACGGCTCTAGCGTTTCAGTCAAACTTTCGATATTTGATTGCAATATCGGAAGCCATCCTCTAAGTGTTGAGGATAATTTTTGCTTAGTAGTTTGAGTTTGTGAAGTTCTAAGTTTCAAATTAAACAACCTTACCTAAAGCCTAAAATCCTCGCCCAAATAATAAGTCTTAACAAGTTTGTTTTCATAAACCTCCTCGCTATTTCCGCTAGCAAGCAGTGACCCATCCTTTAGGACGTAGGCTCTATCACATATGGACAAAGTTTCTCTGACGTTATGGTCGGTTATAAGTACGCCTATGTTTAAGTTTGCCAAATCTTTTACGATAGATTGGATATCTGCAACTGCTATCGGATCAACTCCTGCAAAAGGCTCATCCAGCAATAAAAATTTTGGGTGCAAAACCAAAGAGCGTGCTATCTCACATCTTCTTCGCTCACCTCCACTAAGACTTATACCCTTTCTTTGTCGTATCGGCTCAATATTTAAAAGATTTAGAAGGTCTTCAACTCTAGCGTCCCTATCTTCTTGTTTTTCATAAGCTATCTCGGCGGCTAGCATAATATTTTCCTCTACACTTAAATCTTTAAAAATACTAGATTCTTGAGGTAAATACCCAATACCAAGCTTTGCTCTGTGATGTAAAGGCAATTTAGTAACATTGTTGTTATCAAAATACACATCCCCTTCGCTGGGCGAAATCAATCCGCAAATCATATAAAACATCGTTGTTTTTCCAGCGCCATTTGGTCCTAAAAGCCCAACAATCTCACCGCTCTTCACTTCAACCGAAACACCTTTAATAATCTCAGTTTTTTTGATACTTTTTTTTAGCTTATGAACCTTCAGAGTGTGCATTTATTTTTACCTTGTATATTCTTTTTTCTTTTTGTACTTCTATGTCAATTGTTGAATAACCTATCCCGAGCGAGGATAGAGCCCTTTCAAAATCTTCTCCAGCCCATTCTATAAGATGATACCCACTTTCTTCTAATTTTTCAAAAAGACCATTTTGCAAAAAACCACTTAGTCCGCCTTGATACACATCATAGTGAAAAAAACGATTGTCGTACTCATTTAAAACAGAGAAGCTTGGGGAAGATACATCCTCAAGCAATCCTATTGTTTTAGCAAAAGCTTTAGCAAAAGCCGTTTTGCCACTAGCTAAATTACCCCTAAGTAAAATAATTCCGCCATCTCCAATAAAAGACAAAATCTCTTTTGTAAATTTATCTAAGTCGCCAAGACCATATATTTTTTCAAATTCAATCATGCTAAATACGAAAGTTTAATAATTTCGCTCAATTTTTCCCATGATTTTTTGCTCTCAATAGCATAGCTCATCATCTCTATACCCTCTTGAATATCTCTTGCTTTTCCATCAACAAACAATGCACAAGCACCGTTAAGCAAAACAATATCTCGTCTTGCACCCTTGTCTTTTCCGAGCAAAATATCTCTAGTAATTTGAGCATTTACATCACTTTCGCCACCTCTTATGCTGTCCAAACTTGAAAGTTTTAGTCCATATTTTTGAGGGTCAATTTCACCTGCATGCAAGATTCCATTTTCTATCAAAACATATCGACTAATATCACAAATACTGACTTCATCAAGCCCATCCAAAGAGCCAACAACCATACTTCTTTTTGTTCCAAGTTTATTTAAAGCTCTGCTAAAACGCTCTATATAATCAATGCTAAAAACACCAACAATCTGCTTTTGAGCTCCTGCTGGATTTGCCAAGGGACCTAAAATATTAAAAATCGTTCTGTGAGGCAAGCTTCTACGAATAGGCATAATATGTTTCATACAAGGATGATGATTCATTGCAAACATAAATACAAAACCGCACTCTTTGAGCATTTTAATCTGTTTTTCAATACTCATATTTAGGTTTAGACCTAAGCTTTTCAAAACATCCGCACTACCGGATTTGCTTGTAGCAGAACCACTGCCATGCTTTGCTACCTTACAGCCCAAAGATGCCAACACGATAGAGACTGTGGTTGATATATTAAACGT
Organism: Sulfurospirillaceae bacterium; assembly: GCA_028692875.1. Classification (GTDB taxonomy): domain Bacteria; phylum Campylobacterota; class Campylobacteria; order Campylobacterales; family Sulfurospirillaceae; genus JAQUWL01. The sequence goes on along the minus strand of JAQUWL010000003.1, from coordinate 77,851 downwards.
TCCGCTTCTATCTCCACCTGTGCCAACTATGTCAATAATTTCATCTCTTAGCGAAGGCTCTAGCTCAAGTTTAAGACTATGCTCTCGCATAACTTTTGCTGCGGCTGCAATCTCTTCAAAGCTCTCACCTTTTTTATAAAGTTCCACAAGCAAATTTGTCGCCTCTTCGGTACTAAGTCTATTTTCAAATAGTGCATCAAATCTTTCATATGCCTCTTTATAGTTCATACAACTTCCTTTACATACTGATCTTGTTGTGTTTTTGAAATAGTTTTAGTTGTAGGCACCTGCAAGACCTGATATTTTTTAATTTTTTCTATGTAGTTAATCTGAATAATATCACCCACCTTAACATCTTTGGCAGGTTTAGCCACAACGCCATTTATTGATACAACACCATTTTTGCACATATCTTCCGAAATTGCTCGCCTTTTAGTGATGTTAACACTGTTTAAATATTTGTCAATTCTCAAGATTTTATCCTACATGTAGTTTATGACAATTCTATCAAAACAATATTTAAATTTGCTTGTTTCGCCCATACCGTAGGTAAATAAGGAAAAATTTTAATAACTTTTGGTACTATACTCGACTGTCATAATTAAAACGACAAAGGATTATTTCAATGAAAAAAAGTGTCAAAAAAGTTGTTCTTGCTTACTCCGGAGGTCTAGATACAAGCATTATTTTAAAATGGCTCCAAGATGAGTATCAGTGTGAAGTCGTTACTTTTACAGCAGACATTGGTCAAGGTGAAGAGCTAGAGCCTGCACGCAAAAAAGCTATCTCTCTGGGCATAAAACCTGAAAATATTTTTATTGAGGATTTAAAAGAAGAATTTGTGCGTGATTATGTTTTTCCTATGTTCCGTGCCAATGCCATTTATGAAGGCGAATACCTCCTAGGTACCTCCATCGCAAGACCGTTGATAGCTAAACGTCAAGCAGAAATCGCAGCCATGGTGGGTGCTGATGGTGTAAGCCATGGTGCCACAGGTAAGGGAAACGATCAAGTACGTTTTGAAATGGGGTATCTCTCTATGAATTCAGACCTCGTGATTATCGCTCCATGGCGTGAGTGGGATTTGAATTCTCGTGAAAAACTGCTTGCGTATGCTGAAAAAAATGGTATTAGTATTGAGAAGAAGCCAGGCAAATCACCCTATTCTATGGATGCAAACTTGCTTCACATTTCCTATGAAGGATTGGTTCTTGAAAACCCAAATGCAGAGCCAGAAGAAGATATGTGGAGATGGACGGTTAGCCCTGAAAAAGCACCTGATCAATCAGAAGTGATTGAAATCACCTATGAAAAAGGTGATCCAGTAGCCCTTAATGGTGTTAAACTCACTCCAGCAAATATGCTTACACAACTCAATGAACTAGGATGTAAGCATGGCATTGGTCGTACCGATATCGTTGAAAACCGTTTTGTAGGAATGAAAAGTAGAGGCTGTTATGAAACACCCGGTGGTACCATTATGCTTCGTGCTCACAGAGCGATTGAAAGCATAACTTTGGATCGTGAAGCCGCACACTTTAAAGATGAGATTATGCCTCGTTATGCCAAAACTATTTACAACGGATTTTGGTTCTCACCAGAGCGTGAAATGATGCAAGCAGCTATCGATAAATCACAAGAGAGTGTCAATGGCACAGTGAGACTTAAACTTTACAAAGGCAATGTTTCTGTTATTGGAAGAGATTCAAAAACCAACAACCTTTTCAATGAGGCATTTTGTACGTTTGAAGAGGACGAAGTTTACAATCAAAAAGATGCCGCAGGGTTTATCAAACTGAATGCTTTGCGATTTATAATCAGTGGAAAAAATAGAAAAAAACAGGAAAGAAGATGAAAGTTTTATTGACAAAAGACGTTAAAGGTTTAGGCAAGGCTGGTGAAATCAAAGAGGTTAAAGATGGGTATGGACAAAATTTTCTTGTCGGCAAAGGTTTTGCACTACACGCAACAAATGAAGTTCTAAAAAAATACGAATCTCAACAAAAAAAGAAAATAGCCGAAGAAGAAGCTGAAATAGCTAGACTTAAAGACATTGAGGCAACTCTTGGCAAAATAAAGCTTACCATAAAAAGAAAGCTTGGTGCAAACGGTAGTCTTTTTGGAGCAGTCACAAAAGACGAGATAGCTCATGAACTTATTGTTCAACATAACATTGAGATTGACAAAAAAAGCATTGAGATTGATAACCCAATCAAAACAACAGGAAACTTCCAAATTAGCATCAAGCTAGGACACGGTATTCATGCCATGCTAACACTAGATATTATCGGAGAGTAAAGCAAATATGTTTGAAGCAACAACCATTTTGGCATGCAGGGGCGAAAAAAAAGCAGTTATCGGAGGGGATGGACAAGTCTCCTTCGGAAACACAGTTTTAAAAAATAACGCTACAAAAATACGAAAACTACATGAAGGTAAAGTTCTTGCAGGATTTGCTGGTAGCACCGCCGATGCATTTAATCTATTTGACATGTTTGAAGGTATTTTAAATCAAAAAAAAGGCGATCTTTTTAAATCAGTCATAGAGTTTTCCAAAGAATGGAGAAAAGATAAAATGCTACGCCGTCTAGAGGCTATGATGATTGTACTAGATATGAACCACATTTTTATACTTAGTGGCACTGGCGATGTTGTTGAGCCAGAAGATGGGAAAATAGCTGCCATCGGAAGTGGAGGAAATTTTGCCATATCTGCCGCACGAGCACTTGACAGACACTCAAATCTCGATGAAGAGACACTTGTCAAAGAGAGTCTAAAAATAGCAAGCGAATTGTGTATCTACACAAATGACAACATCAAAACTTACACATTAGAAAGCGAAGCATAATATGAACTTAACACCCAAAGAGATAGTTGCTTATTTGGATGAATACATTATTGGGCAATTTTCAGCCAAAAAAGCCATAGCTATTGCACTTAGAAATCGCTACAGAAGACTAAATCTATCAAAAGAGATGATAGACGAAGTTATGCCAAAAAATATACTAATGATTGGCTCAACAGGCATTGGAAAAACAGAAATAGCAAGAAGATTGGCAAAGATGCTTAGTCTTCCGTTTATCAAAGTTGAGGCTAGTAAATATACTGAAGTTGGCTTTGTAGGCAGAGATGTTGAATCAATGATAAGAGACCTTCTTAGCATATCTATAAATCTTGTTAAAAACGAGCATAAAGAAAAAAATGCAGAACTTATAGAGCAACAAGTTGAGAAAACAATTATCGAAAAATTACTTCCTCCGCTTCCAAAAGGTGCAAGTGAGGAAAAAAAAGCTGATTATGAAAAAAGTTTTGAGCGAATGCGTCAAAAACTCAAAAACAATGAACTAGAAGAGCTTTTCATAGAGATAGAGGTTTCACAAAATAGCTCTAACTTCAACGACTCATCCCTTCCTCCAGAAATGGCTAAAGTGCAAGAATCATTTATTAAAATATTGGGCTCAAGCCACAATAGCATCAAAAAAGAGGTAAAAGTTAAAGACGCCAAAGAGTTACTAAAAAATGAAACTAGCGAAAAACTACTAGATTTTGAGGCCATCAAGATTGAGGCGAAAGAAAAAGTGGAAAATGGTGGTATTGTTTTCATAGACGAAATTGACAAGATAGCCGTTAGCTCTTCCATGTCAAATCGTAGCGACCCTAGCAAAGAGGGTGTTCAAAGAGATCTGCTTCCAATTGTTGAAGGAAGTGACGTAAACACAAAATATGGAAATATCAAAACAGATCATATTCTTTTTATTGCTGCTGGAGCATTTCACCTAAGCAAACCGAGCGACCTTATACCAGAGCTTCAGGGAAGATTTCCACTCAGAGTTGAGCTAGACTCTTTAAGTGAAGATGTTTTGCATAAAATACTTACGCAACCAAAAAATTCACTTTTAAAGCAATATGAAGCACTACTCAAAACCGAAGAAGTTGATTTGGTTTTCGATGAAGATGCCATAAAAGCTATTGCAAAAATTGCACAGATTACAAATGAAAAAACCGAAGATATAGGTGCTAGAAGATTGCATACTGTTATTGAAAAAGTGCTCGAAGATATTAGCTTTACGGCCGATGAAAATAGAGGAAAAACCCTACATGTAAGTAAAACTTTAGTACACGAAAAACTTGATGCCATCGTAGAGAGTGAAGACAGCAGTAGGTATATATTATGATGTCCAACAATATACCTACAAAGGCTGGATTTGTTGCCGTAGTTGGCAGACCAAATGCAGGCAAAAGTTCATTTTTAAATTGGATTGTAGGTGAAAAAATCGCCCTAGTTTCACACAAAGCAAACGCTACTAGAAAAAGGCTTAATATTATAGCTATGCATAAAAATACGCAAGTTATTTTTATCGATACTCCAGGTATTCACGAACAAGAGAGACTTCTCAATCAATTTATGCTAGATGAAGCCATTAAGGCGATAGGCGATTGCGACCTGATACTTTTTTTGGCACCAGCAAGCGATAGCATAAAACATTACATACGCTTTCTTGAGTTGAATAAAAAAAATACTCCGCATATGATTTTTTTAACAAAAACAGATAGTGTCTCAAAAATAGAGCTTTTTAATAAACTCACAGAATATAGCAAATTTAAAGACAAATTTTGCGACATTATTCCAGTTTCTATAAAAAAAGGTATAACTCAAGATTATGTTTTGGAAATTATTGCTAAAAAACTTCCAGAACATCCGTATCTGTTTGATCCTGAACTCCTTACAACCGAAATAACAAAAAATATCTACAAAGAATATATCCGAGAGTCGATTTTTGAAAATACCAGTGAAGAAATTCCATACTTTGCCGATGTAGTCGTAGAAAAAGTCGAAGAATATAACAATAACGAAAAAATTTATGCTACAATAGTTGTGGATAAACAGAGTCAAAAAGGTATTTTAATAGGAAAAGAGGGGCAAACTATAAAAAGAATAAGCTCCAACGCTAGAAAAATGATTGAGACTTTGTCTCAAAAACAGATTTTTTTAAAGATTGTTGTTGTCGTGAAACAAGGATGGAGTCAAGACAAGGAAGAGTTAAAAAAGCTGGGTTATATTGTAGATTGATAAAAAGTTGGATATATAATTACTTTTTGTTTGCAAAAAGACTAAAGAGAGGGCTTTAAAAAATGGCCAAAAACGAAAATAAACGGTTTAGTTCTGAGATTGTGTCTATTGATCCATCCTCACTTAACTCATATCTTTATGTTAAAAATGAGATTAAACTTCAAAAACTAGAAAAATCAAACAGAGATTCTTTCTTTGTCTCGTATATAAAAAGCAGAGATCTTATAACATCAGCTGTTGATATAAGTAGGAATATTCCAGATTCTGACATTAAAGACGCCATTGAGATAAAAGTATATGATGAATTAGCCCTTGATTCCTCAATGAGTTACACCATAACATATATTGAAACAGAATCAAAAGACCCAAAAAATAGATCTTTTAGTGTATTTGTAACAGATTCTGCCCTAATAAGCAATAAGCTGGCACCTATTAGAGACAAAATTAGATACATTGACTACGTTACCGCAACACCATTTCTTATAAAATCACTTTATCGCAAAAATATTATAGAACCAGAAGGCGTTCATTGCTATGTCTATTTTCAAAAAGACGATGCCTTTATTGCGATATATAGAGGCGGTGAATACGTTTACTCAAAATCTCTCCACTATTCAATCAGAGAGATGAATGAAAAATTTTGTGAGTTTATTGGCGAAAGAGTTGATGAGAGTGATTTTGCCAAAATCTTATCAACAGAAGGTCTGAAATCTACCAATTCTAGTTATCAACAAAATCTAATGAGACTTTTTGGGGAAATTTTTTTATATATTAATGATGTTCTTATTTTCGCAAAAAGATCTTATTCTATTGATTTTATTGATAAAGTATACATCGGCTCTGAAATAGGTCCATTTTCTGGAATTGAAGAGTATGCCAGAAGCTACTTGGGACTAGAATCTCAAGAGTTTAATTTTAGCATTGCCATTAACTCAAAAGAGTGGTACATTGATCAAATTCATATCTTGATGATATTAACTGCACAGGCATATTTTGAATCCCAAGACGATAGTCTGAATTTTTCCATATTTAAAAGACCTCCGCCACTAAGTAAAAGACCTGCTGGAAAACTTTTAGGAACTCTTGTGGCAAGCTTGTTGATTTCCATGGCCTATCCAGCCTATCAGATGGTTTACAGTTCTTATTTAAACATTATCTTGGCCAACACAACCAACGAATACACTAAAACGTATACAAAAACATCAGCAATTAGATCCGAACTAGCTGCACTTAAAATTGAAAAAGAGAAGATTGATGCTTTGGTTAAGGCAGAGACGGATAAATTTAATTTTAGAAAAAAGTTGTTGGACGAAATATATAAGAAAAAAATATCCTATCCAATGAAATCCATAATACTAACAGAGATTTTTGAGATATCAAATGAAAACGATGTAAAAATAGAGGTTGTTGAATTTAAAAAAGACACAATAGATTTTTCCATAAGAAACAGAAGTGAGAAAAAAATTACAGAGTTTATTAAACAGTTAACTGAATTAAAAAAATATGCCGTAAGTACAGATAAAATCTCAAAAGACGAGAAACTAAATCTATACATAAGCAAAATTTCAATAGGACTTTAAAATGAGTAGTCTTGATAGTCTTTTTGACAAAATTGATGAATCTTTAGCAAACAAAAAAGGAAGCGAGTTATCTCTTATTTTTTTGATGATTTTTGTTTTTGTTGGTTTTTTATCTTATAACTTTATTTTTCCAGCAACAGAGAAGATTTTAAAACAAAGTGTTAAAAATCTTACAGAAATGGAAAGAAAACTTAGAGATGAAAAGTCCTATCTTGCTTCTGTAACTAGAGACGGAGATGAAGGATATGTTATCAAAAGAGCCAAAAAAGAGATAGAAGATGCAAAGATACTTCTCGAAAAAACAACCTATACCAATGGCTATGTTGACAACAAACTAAAAGAACTATCTTACTTGCTTTTTAATGATGAAAATTGGGCTAAATTTTTAGACTCCATAACGTATTTAGCAAAGAAACACAATGTTGATATCAAGATAATAGGAAGCAAGGTAAACGAACCTACCTTGCAAAAAATAGAACAAATTTTAAATTTGCAAGTCTCATTCAATGGGAGCTTTGCAAATGTCATGAAGTTTATGAACCAGATTGAAGAAAGCCAATTGGTTGTCGACATTTATGAATTTGACTTCAAAGGCAAGAAAGATATTGAGGGGCTAATAAATATTGCTGTGTGGGGGATGAAATATTGAAAAACTTAACAAAGCATAAAAAATTATTTTTTCTTGTATTGTTTACGTTTGCACTATCTTGCAATGCTGAGGATTTATCTATAGGAAACGAAATAAAACAGTATGATAAGATTTTCTACAAGATATCTGAAAGACGAGAGGGTGTCGAAGAGAGCAAAATTGATTCAATAGTCAATCCGTTTATCGTTGTGCTTCCACCTAAAGATGGTAATACAACAGACATAAACGCTTCTGCATCAAAACCAGCTTATGTATTGAGTGCAATAGTTAATAATAAAGCAAAAATAAACAACGAATGGTATAAAGCAAAAGACAAAATAGGACCATACAAAGTAACTCGCATCTCCAGAGATACTGTGTTATTAAGAGACAAGGATGATAAACTAGAACTTTCCATAAGGACAAAAGATGATAAAAATATCAAAATCACCTATAAGTAAAATTGCTTTTTTACTTATTTTTTTAGCTTCAACATATTTGGGCTTACATGCAGCGACAAACAAAAAGTCTTGTGATTATAGAATTTTTAATATTAAAACTACGGACAAAGTGTCCAGTATAGAATTCATATCTCAAATTGCAGATATTTGTGATTTTAGTATTATTATCAAAGACATGGAAGCGGAAAGACTTCTCGCAAAAAAACTTCCTGGTGTTAATATTAAAAATTTGTCCCTTGGCGAAGTATTTAATATTGTGCTTACAGACAATGACCTATTTTATGAATACGATAAAAATTTTCTTAAAATTTCAGCACTAAGTACCAAGACTTTTAAAATTGATTATGTTTCGTCCGTGAGAACAGGCACAGCAGTGCTTAACGCTTCAGTTGATGCCACCCCTATGGAAACAACTGGTAGCGGAACAACAAACGAAACAAGTAAAGCACAAAATATTATCACATCAAACGAATCTTTTGATTTTTGGAAGACAATTAATGCTGAACTAACAGCCATATTAAATACCGGAGCAGAGGGATACAAGGCGCAAGCCCCCATTATAAATTCAAATGCTGGAATTGTAACTATTACTGCAACAAAAAAACAGCTTGACAGAGTCTCTTCTTACATAGATGTTCTAAAAGAAAGATTGCACAAGCAAGTTCTTATAGATGTTTCCATTATTTCTGTTGATTTGTCAAGCTCCAATAAAACTGGCGTTGATTGGAGTAAATTTTCCCTCGGATTAAATAGCACATCAATGTTCAACAACAGTAGCAATAAACTAAATGCATACCACACCGAACCATATACCTCTGTTGGTGCAAATGCTGCTCTTACAGGCAATCCGAATCTTTTAAACAATATAAATATCGTTAATGATGCGGTATTTTCCATCACGGGACTTATCGACTTTTTGGGTAAAAGCGGTGACGCAAAAGTTGTCTCCAATCCAAAAGTATTGGCTCTTAATAATCAGCAAGCCCTCATCACTATCGGCGATAATATCAACTACCGTGTCCCGGAAGAGACAAACACAGCAGCAACTGGTGGCGGAACCGCAACACTTGGTGTAACATATACAAATTACTCTATTTTCATTGGTATTCTCTTGAATATTACGCCAGAAATTTCAGAAGACGGCGAAATAATACTGAGAATAAACCCCTCTGTTAGCAATTTTAAATACACCGCTGATGAAGAAAAGCAAGATAGACTCATAGCTCCTGACACAAAAGAAAAAAAATTATCAACTGTCGTTAAAGTAAAGGATGGAAGCACTATCATACTTGGTGGTCTTATTACTGAAAACAAAGGCATGGAAAACTCAAGCGTGCCTCTGTTGAGTAGCATTCCCGTTTTAGGAGAAGCATTTAAACATTCGGAGGAAAGATTGCAAAGCACTGAATTGATTTTTGCTATTACTCCTAGAATTATTGGACCTAAAGGAATAGAAAAAACATCTTTAAAAGAGTTAGGATTTAGCAAGAGAATATATGAATAAAACCAACGCTTACACTGATGTAAAAAACATATTCATTGATGGTGGTGTTTTTGATTATGTAAATTTGGATAAGTCCGCAATTGCTTACGACAAGCTCGTCCAAACTCTAAAGAAGCCTCTTAAAATAATTCTTTTTTTTGGGAGGCCTGGCATAGGAAAAACTTTTTTATTGCAAAAAATATATAATGACCTCAAAGGCAAAGGTGGCATTATATTTTTCCCTAGGCCTTTTTTTGATGAAAAAGAGTTTGTAAAATCTCTTTACGAAGAGCTATTTATGGAAACTTCTCCGAATTTTTCAGGATATGATGAGTTTTTATCCATAGTTAGCAAAAGACTAGACAAAGATGCTCCTCCTATTTCAGTCCTGATAGATGAAGCACAACTTTATCCAGATGATCTTATTGAAAAAATACGCCTTATGGCAGATTCTCGTCGATTTAAATTTCTTTTTACCATCCACAAAACAGAAAAAGAGGATATTCTAGCAAAAGACTACTTTACTACAAGAATCTGGGAAACCATTGAGCTTTACCATCTTTCTCTTGGCGAGGTACAAACATATATTGAAAAAAAACTGTTATATCACAATAAATTTGAACATCTTAATCTATTTAAAAATTGTCACTACAAGCTTATTATGCAGCTTACTCAGGGCAACCTAAGAAATACAAATAAATTAATGTATAAAGTATTTGAGATCTTAGAGTATTATGATGAAAACAAGCCATCTCGCCTTAGTTCAAGAGCTATTAATAAAAAATATATCGAAATGGCTGCTTTAAGCCTAGGAATGATTCACAATGCTTAGCACTTCTGAAATAATGGAACTAGAAAAAAGACTTCTAAAATATAGGGCTAAAAAATATGGTAAATACTTTTTTTTTATAACTCTTTTTTTTACAATATCTTTATGCTTTTATTTTTTTTATCCAACAGCACTTTCTTGGTTTCAGAAAAACACTAGCGATACAAATGCAACAACCCTAGTCCAATCAAATATGAATACCGTAAAAACTAAAGAAAACAATCAAACACTTCTTCCAGATAAGGCAAAAAAACAAGAAGAAACACCTTCGCCGCAAGAATCATCCATAAAGACAACAAATGTGCCGATTTTAGAAAATCAACATGTAGTTTCGCAAGACCATCAAATAAAAAATATTTCTGACACAACGAGTAGAAAAAATGATTTTCTTGTGCTAAATATGCCGGATATAAAACCTGATGGGAAATTTTTGACACCAAAGGAAGAAACCGTAATCTTAAATGATGATGATGCTTATTCCAAAAAAAACGATTCCAGCCTATTGTCACAGACAGCAGTAGTTGCACCATCCCCTTATTTGCAAGTTGCCCCAAATGAAATACCAAAACTTGAACAACAAAAAGAAGAGGAGCCTGTAAAAAATAAAGTTTTTATCGAGACACAAGAGATTGACTCCCTTCATTATCTTAAGGATAAATTTGAAAAAACACATAATATTGTCTTTTCCTTAATGCTTGCCGAAGAGTATTATATGATTAAAAATTATGAAGAGAGTCTTAAGTGGGCACTTTTATCCAATGATATCGATTCTTCAAACGAAAGAAGCTGGATTTGGTTTGCAAAAGCAAAAAATAAATTGGGTCAGAAAGAAGATGCCATTAAGGCACTTAAAGCATATTTGCAATCACACCAATCCAAAGAAGTTAAGGGATTGCTCAATCAATTAAATAGTGGAAATTCATATGATTAAAAAAATATTTTTGCTTTTGGTTTTTATTTTATCGGCCTCCAACATGTATGGTGCCACAAAAGAAGATGTTGTAAAATTATATCTTGATGATAATTTTTCTAGTGCTTGCCAAAAATCTGCAGAGATATATGATTCTTATAAAGAAGATGATGAGTTTCTAAATATTTTTGCTCATTCTTGTCTTGAAGCAGACATGGTCAATAGACTCGTTCTCCCTATTATAAAACTATACAAAACAGAAAAAGCAAGAGAAAATGCAGCATATTATTCAACTATTTTATATCAAAAAAAACTTTTATATGTTGCATTAATTGATGGAGTAGACATATCATATGTTAATCTTCCAAAAACAAATTATATATTATCAATTATTTTTGAAAAATTCGTCACAAAGGACTATGTGTTAAAAAGTGGCATGTACACTTTCATTGATGACAACAACTCTCAAATAACATATACACTATCAATAGAAACGGAAGATAATTTTAAAAAAATGTTTTTAAGAACCTACAAAAATGATAAAATTGTAAAAACTAGAACGTATTGGTAAGAATAATTATGAGCGATATAACTTCAACATTACTAACCCATCTTGTCAGCAATCGTGTAGTTGATGAAAACACTGCTGCAAAAATACAACAAGAGATAAGGGAAGACTCAACGAAAAACATTGGTGATATTCTTTTAGAGAATGATTTTTTTACCAAAGACGACTTACTTATTTTGGTGGTTGAGTTTTTCAAGAAAGGCTACATCACACTAGAAAATGTTAATATTAACTTTGCTATTGATACGGAAGTTTTTTTAAAATCTTTAGCAAAAAACACCAACTCCGAGTATATTGATCTAGACTCCGTCGATATAGATTATAGAATGGCATCAAGACTTCCGTTTGCCCAATTAAAAAAATTTAGTGCACTTCCCATAAAGGAAGATGAAATAAATGTCTATGTAGCACTCAAAGACCCTCTTAATATAAATATCAGAGAGAGTATTCAAAGAATTTTTCCAAGAAAACTTTTAAAAATCATAATCGCAGATCCAGCTCAAATAGAAAAATATCTAAACAAAATGGAGCTTGGCGAAAGCATAAAGGGACTCATAGGCGAAATCAGAAAAGAAATTACCTCTAGTGCAGCAGAGAATCCGCAAGAATCTTCTGGAATTTTAAAACTTATTGAAATTATTTTAAAAACTTCAATATTGGCAAGAGCAAGCGATATTCATATTGAGCCAACCGAGAACAACTGTATTGTCAGAAGTAGAATTGATGGCATGCTAACAGAAACATTTATTTTTGATAAAGACATCTACCCTCCTCTGGGATCGCGCATGAAGCTTTTATCCAACATGGACATAGCAGAAAAAAGAAAACCGCAAGATGGTAGATTTTCAGCAACCATACTTGGTAAAGAGTACGATTTTAGGATATCAACGCTACCAATTTTAAATGGCGAATCAATTGTTATCCGTATTTTGGACAAATCAAAAGTTATGATTAAGATCGAAGATTTGGGAATGCATCCAGATAATTATCAAAAATTTTATAAATCTATGCATGCACCATACGGAATTATTTTCGTAACCGGTCCAACGGGTAGTGGTAAAACCACAACGCTTTACGCAGCTCTAAATGCTATTAAAAGCGTCCAAACTAAGATAATTACTGTTGAAGACCCTGTTGAGTACCAGCTTAATTTAACACAGCAAGTACAGGTAAATGAAAAGGCAAATCTTACTTTCTCATCAGCACTAAGATCAATACTTAGACAAGACCCAGATATTATCATGATTGGCGAGGTTAGAGATCAAGAAACACTCAGAATCGCTGTTCAGGCAGCACTAACAGGGCATCTTGTTTTTTCAACCTTGCACACCAATGATGCCATAAGCGCCGTTACAAGAGTTTTAGATATGGGAATTGAGTCCTATTTGATTAGTGGCTCACTTATAGCCATAGAGGCACAAAGACTGGTTAGAAAACTTTGTCCACACTGCAAAACAATGACAACAATACCCAGAACCGCATATGAAGAGATTAAGCACCTTTTGCCGCAAAATTTTCAATTTTACAAACATAATGGCTGTGAAAAATGCTCTCAAACAGGCTATATGGGGCGAGAAATGCTATCAGAAATACTTGTTATTAGCGAAACTATCTCTAGCATGATTGCACAAGGCGAAAGCAAAAGCAAGATAAAAGAACAGGCCTTAGCCGAAGGCTTTACCGACATGTATGCCGATGGTATTCTTAGAGCTGCAAAAGGAATCACGACACTAGATGAAATTATAAGGGTGGCAAAAGGATGAAATATTTTGAAGTAAACTACATGTTTAAGGGAAAAAAAACAAAAACAGTTATCAAGTCACCAAATAAAACTGATGCCATAGCAATAGCTAAAATCAAAGTCCCAGGAGTCATTCTAAATGTAAAAGAGACCTCTGCTCCACTTGAAGACTCCTTTGCCAATTTTAAAAAACAGTTACTGGGAAGCATAACCAAAAAAAATATCAAAATGCCTAGTTTAATAGCCGCCGTAAGACAATTAAGTGTTATGACAAATGCTGGTATCTCCATTCATGACTGCGTTAAAGAGGTTGCTGGTGCTACTGTTGATGTAACTCTTAGAGAGATATTTGATTCTGTCAATGAAGACCTAAACTCTGGACTTAGCCTAACTCAAGCGATGATGCCATTTAGAGGAGAGTTGGGCGATGTTACAATTGCTATGGTCGAGCTTGGAGAAAGTACGGGAAATATGGCTGAGTCACTTGCTAAATTAGGTGATATTCTTGATGAAATAGAGAGCAATAGGCAAAAATTTAAAAAAGCACTTAGATATCCTATTACTGTTGTAGTGGCTATCGCAATTGCTTTTACTATTCTCATGGTTTATGTTGTTCCAAAATTCAAAGAGATATTTAGCAAACTCAAGGCCGAACTTCCTTTACCAACAAAAATACTACTTTTTATGGAACACGCAATTAATGAATATGGATTTTACATACTTGGGGTTTTAATCGCAACAATTATTTTTATAAAATACATGCTTAAAACCGATGAAGAATTTAAGAAAAAATTTGACAAATATATTTTAAAAGTTTATCTTATTGGAAATATAACTTTTTATGCAACACTTAGCCGTTTTACACTTGTTTTTACAGAGCTCATAAGAGCTGGTATACCTATCGCAGATGCTCTTGACACCGCTCTTTTGACACTTGACAACACTCATTTAAAAAAACAACTCTCCGCTGTTAAAATATCTGTTCAGCGAGGTATCTCACTGACGGAAGCTTTTAGAGACACGGGTCTTTTTGAGGGCATGTTAATTCAAATGATACAAGCAGGGGAACAGAGTGGTACATTGGATAAAATGCTAGAAAAAGTAACAGACTACTTTAAGTCTAGATTTAATGAAATTATTGACAATATTGCCAGCTATATTGAGCCTATACTTCTGGGCTTTATTGCAGCAATGGTTCTTTTAATGGCTCTAGGTATTTTTATGCCTATGTGGGATATGGCAAAAGCCGTCAAAAACTAAATAGCCTCTTTTGGAGGGGCTATTTAAAACTCTTTTGGTATCGAGCAATCAAGTGCGTCTTTAAACTTTGTTTGAGATGCCTCTATAAGATCTTTTTGGCTCAAACCGAGTATGATGGCAATAGCTCCTAGTTTTTTACACCAAAGCCTTGATATGTTTATTTTATACTCATCTTCTTTGACTTTGGTTGATGTACTCCAGCTTCGTATATGTTTTTTCTCTTTATGATCTAAAATTTTAACTATTTCCCTATCGTCAATAGTCTCTCCAAGGGATCTCAGTTGAGTCTCGCTAATCCCAAGTTTCCAAGCCTTATATCCCAAAACCAACGCCTTAGCTCGATTTGGATGATTGGTCTTTATCTTATCAAAAGATGAGCCAAAATATTTTAAATTCACAATCACATCTTTTGATTTATAAATTTTATCTTTATGTAAAAAATCTGGAGCAACTGACTCAATTATTGTTTTCAAAAAATTCCTCTTTTTAAGTTATTGGACTTTTTGCAAAACTCATTTTGCAAAAAGTAAAAGCACCAAAGGTGCGTGGGCATTGCACCGAGCAAAACCGAGTGTTAACGTAAGTCTTTAGGACTTTGCTTTAAAGACTTGTCAAGAGTTCTAGCTAGAACTCTAATTAAAATGGCCAAGCAGATTCTATGATTTTAGAACCCCATGGTCTCTTAGTGCTTTGGTCTATATCGCCCTCTGTTTTATATAAAATCTTTGCATCAGCAATATATTTTGAATCTATCGTGTTTGATTGATCTATGTCGTAAGGTCGTATAACCCCGCTTACCTGAATAATCTGTTTTTCGCCATTAATCAATAGCTCTCTGCTTCCTTCAATAAAATAGTTTCCATTATTTAGAATCTTTATAATTCTAGCAGATATGGTTGTGGCAAAACTTTCATTTCTGGTATTTGAGCCAGAACCAGCAAAAGAGTTGTTAGAGCCTGTTTGAAATCCTATATTTGCATAGCTGTTTAGCTTATCCGTCACTGTTCTAAAAGCTCCATTGCTTGAATTGTTTGTTATCAAACCCGCACCCAAACTGTCGCTATTTTCCTTTGCCAAAGCCTTGCTTCCAGAGGAACTTTGTATAGTTTTTTCGCTAATAACAATGGTTACTATATCATTTACATGCATAGCTTTAAGGTCGGCAAAAAGTGGATTTTCACCTTGCCCAAACAGGCTTCCAGGATTTGAGGATATGTTTTCACTTACTTTTGATGGCAACTCTTCAACGTAAGTAGGTGGTTTCATGGTTATATTTGGATCGGCTGGATGACTACTACAACCATCAAACATAAAAATCAATAAAAACATAAACCATGAAATTCTCATTCTTGCCCACTCCGTTTATTATTGTTTGTCATTATTTTCGGTATTATACTACATTAAAGCAAATACGGTTCCAAAGGATAAATTTATGGCAAACATCAAAGATCAGCTTCAAAACGATTTAAAAGAGGCAATGAAAAACAAGGATAATTTTAAAAGAGACACTATACGTTTTCTTATGAGTGCACTTAAGCAAGTCGAGGTTGACGAGAGAAAAGTTTTGGAAAACTCTGATATTGTCAAAATCATTCAAAAATCTCTGAAGCAGCGTGAAGATTCAGCATCACAATACAAAGATGCTGGCAGAGAAGACCTATATGAAAAGGAGCAGCAAGAGGCAACTATACTTAAAAATTATTTACCAAAACAGCTTGAAGATTCGGAGCTAAAAAATATTATTGAAAAACTTATAGAAAAAGAAGGTTGCACAAGCATAAAGGAGATAGGTAAAATTATGACCTTATGTATGCAAGCATGCGAAGGAAGAGCTGATGGCAAAAGAATTAACGCCATAGCCAAAGAGCTACTAAGCTAAATCAAGAGGAGCTTTCCTCTTGATTTTATTTTTTTAATTTTTCAATTAGTCTTTGTGTCTGTATAGCTATTTCTAACTCTTCATTTGTAGGAACAACTAAAACTTTTACCTTACTATTTTCAGTACTTATGCAAAAAGGGGTAGAGTATCTTTGTGAATTTTTATCTAAGTCAATCTCAATGCCTAAATTTTCTAAATCTTTACAAGAATTTGCCCTAACATTGGCATCGTTTTCACCTATACCTCCAGTAAAAATTACACAATCAACCCTTCCCAAAACGGCAGAATAGGAGCCTATGTATTTTTTAAGTCTATAATTGAACATATCAAGTGCCAATTTAGCCCTCTCGTCTCCAGATTCTACCATTTTATTGATTTCTCGCATATCATTGTTGCCACAAATGCCCTTAAGCCCACTCTCTTTATTGGCAAGCGTATCAAGCCTTGCCACATCATAGCCTAGCTTTCTGGCTATATAAAACAAAACAGCTGGGTCTATATCTCCACACCTTGTTCCCATTATAAGCCCCTCAAGTGGCGTAAGCCCCATTGAGGTATCAACACTTTTACCATTTTTAATCGCCGTTGCACTTGCGCCATTTCCTAAATGTAGGGTTATGGCATTAAATGAATCAATCTCGCAACCTAAAAATTTTGCACCCTCTTTGGCAACAAAATAGTGAGAAGTTCCATGAAATCCATATTTTTTTATTTTCAATTCACTATAAAACTTATATGGAATGGCGTACATGTGGGCATATTGAGGAATAGTACTATGAAAAGATGTATCAAAAACTACAACCTGAGGAACATTTGGACTTTGTTTTATCGAAACTTTAATTCCCTCAAGATGAGCAGGATTGTGTAGAGGAGCTAGTGAAATAAGTCTTTCTATCTCGTTTTGTACATACTCATCAACCAATGCTGACTCTTTAAAATTCGACCCACCCTGCACTACTCTGTGCCCAATGCCATCAAGTTCGTTCAAATCCTTAATAACCCCAGACTCCTTTAAAAGCTCACTTATAATAGCTAATCCGTCTGCGTGGCATGCTATGGGTTCTCTTCTCTCTTTTGTAAAATAGGCACCATCTTTTTGTGGAATTTTTATCTTAGCTTGTGAGTCAGTCTCTCCTATCTGCTCTACAATACCATTTGCAAGAACGCAGACGCTTGCCATGTCGTAGAGTTGATATTTTATTGACGAGCTTCCCGCATTTAAAACTAAAATTTTCATTTATTATCCTCTGCTTGTGCTTGGATAGCAGTAATAGCTACGGTATTTACTATATCTGCAACCAAGCATCCTCTGCTTAAATCATTTACAGGTTTTCTAAGTCCTTGAAGTACTGGCCCTATGGCAACAGCACCTGAACTTCTCTGCACAGCTTTGTAAGTATTGTTTCCTGTGTTTAAATCTGGGAATATAAATATAGTAGCTTGTCCCGCCACCTTGCTATCTGGAAGTTTTGCCATGGCAACCTCTGGGTCCACTGCAGCATCATACTGAATAGGACCCTCAACCAACAAATCTGGTCTTTTTTGTTTGACGATACTTGTTGCCTCTCTTACTTTTTCAACCTCTTCACCTTTTCCAGAGCTTCCTGTTGAATATGACAACATCGCTATTTTGGGCTCAATTCCAAACATTCTAGCAGTATCTGAAGATGAAATAGCAATCTCGGCCAACTCCTCTTTTGTAGGATCTTGATTTACAGCACAATCCCCATATACCAACACTCTAGATTCCAAGCACATAAAAAACAGACTAGAAACAATAGATATATCTGGCTTAGTCTTAATAATCTGCAGTGCTGGACGAATAGTCTCTTGCGTAGTATGAATGGCACCTGAGACCATACCATCGGCATAGCCTAAATAAACCATCATTGTTCCAAAATAATTTTTCATCATCATACTATCTCTGGAGCCCTCCATAGATAAGCCCTTTGCCTTTCGCATCTCGTAAAATTTATTAACAAAAATATCCATCAAGGGAGAAGTAAGAGGATCAATAATCTCTGCCTTACTAATATCTAGCCCCAAAGATAAACTCTTATGCATAATGTTTTCTTCGCTGCCAATCAAAATTATATCAGCAACATTTCGCCTCAAAAGGATTTCAGTAGCTCTTAAAATTCTCTCATCTGTGCTTTCAGGCAAAACAATTTTTTTCTTGTTTAGCCTAGCTTTTTCAAACAAAGCATACTCAAACATAATAGGAGTGATTGCCAAAGGGGATGAGCTTTGCATGCTTATCCTCTCTTCAATCTCTTTTGTGTTTACATTTGAAGAAAAAACACCCATCGCCAAAGCAATTTTTCTAATGCTTTGAGGGGATATCGTTGCAGGAACCTTGTTTACATTGAGTGCAGTCGTATATGTATCGGCTTCTGTGCTCAATATCGGAATAGAAAACTCATTAAAACCATTAAAAAGTTTTTTAATCGATTTGTGGGGCAACATTCCGCCAGTTAGCAATATGCCTGAAATATTTGGATAATTTCTAGAGAAAACAGTTGCTAGTGAACCAACAATAATATCCGATCTGTCCCCTGGAACGATTATCAGGTCGCCCTCCTCTATGTAGTCTAGAAAATTTTCAAGCTTCATTGCAGCTATTTTACTTTGCCTTACAATCCTTCTTAAATCTTTCTCTTCTCCAAGAACGTGCATACAGCCTAGTTTATTTTTTATCTCTGCAACTGTTGGCGTATCAAGCTCTGTAATTTCAGGCATACAGTACACTGGAGCCATTAAGGATTTATCTTGTTGTGCTAGTTCCTTAACCTCCTCATAAACATCTGGCAAAAGTCGATTGACAAATGTCGCAAAATGGCTACACCCAGAGGATTTTATAGTATCTGCTTCAATATGTATTTCACCAATAACATCTTTTGCTGTCTTTTCTTTGCCTTTTAAAACACTAATAAAAGGGCTACTAAAATTTTTGGCAAAATCCAAATTTACATCAAAGTCTAAAGTATTTGAAAAAAAGGATTGGTTCAAACCCTCGACCAAAACAAAATCATAGTTTTTTTCAAGATTTTTAAATTGCTCTATGAGATTTTCCATAAGCTCATTGTATCTATTCTCAGCTATACTCTCTTCGACTTCTCGAACTGTACAGCCATATGCTTCTTCATACTTTATGTCGAGATTGTATTTTTCAAGCATAAAACTTATGTCATGATCAAGCTCTTTTTCATTTTGAATCACGGGGCGAAAAAATGCAACTTTACCCAACTTACCCTTGAGTAGCTCCATAAAACCTATGACTACAACCAAACTACCAGCAGAAGGCTCAAGCGAAGATATGTATAGGCTTTTTGTTTTCATGGGCTTCCTTTAGTAAAAATAAAATCATAGTACAAAGACATAACAAACATACAACAAATAACCATTATAAAAACGTAGGAGCATCATTAGAAAACAAAATCAAATCCCCTTTTGTAGTATTTTCAGCCAATACGTCTTGTAATTTTGCTTTGTCTTTTATAACTATTTTTTCTGTTTTTTGAATATGTACATCAAGTATTTTTTGATTTACGCTTCCTGTGATAATAACTAAATCAAAAATATCATCTATCTTTTTGGCTAGCTTTATATTTGCATCATTTGTGCTTTCCACAATACCCGGAGTAACTATAACCTTGCGGCCAGCATAATTAGAGACAAGCTCGTAAGAAGAGCACATTCCCTCAAAATTGCCATTAAACCCATCGTCAATTATGATTTTTCCGCCAGCTTCAATCTTCTGCAAGCGATGCTCTACCCCATTTAGCGTTGAAACAGCTTTTCTAATCTCATCAAGATTCATTCCAAGACTTAAGGCTACATGTATACAAACATCTATATTTGTAGCATTAAAATCACCCAAAAGAGGTGAGCTAAAATGCTCCATCTTCCCATCAATCAAAATATCAAAGTTTATACCATCAAGCGTTGAGACAAGGTTATGTATATCATCTCCAAACATCTCTATCTTATCGTTCTTAGCTACATTGGCACTTACATGTACAAATGCTTTTTTTAATCTTTTTGAGTTGATAAGCTCCATTTTGGTATTTCTAATATTTTCCAGACTTTTAAAATACTCTATATGTTGCTCCCCAATACATCCAACGATGGCATAATGCTCATTAACCAAGCGTGCAATCTCGTCGATATCGCCTTTTACTCTTGCGCCTGCTTCAACGATATAAATCTCACAATCTGGTTTAAGATTTTCATTGATATCTTTCATTATGCCAGAGAGAGTATTTACGCTCCTAGGTGTCATATAGACATTGAACTTTGAGGAGAGTATGTGATGTAGAAAATTTTTAATACTTGTTTTTCCATAACTTGCAGTAATTGCAATAACTGTTAAATTTTTAGCATTATCAATTTTTCTCTTTGCCTCTTTCCTAAAGCCCTCAAATAAAATTTTCTCAAAAACAAAACTAGCAAACATTGCAATAACCAGAGGTATAAAAACCCCAAAAACATCACACTCAAACGATAAAACGCATAACGCATCTTGAAGAAAAATAACTAAAAAAAGAAAAAGAAAAAACCGTTTTATCCTAGCAGTAAAAACAAGTTTTTTATCTAGCTTTCTATACCAAAAGAAAAGCATCAAGCCATAGAAAAGTAAAACATATGGTAAAAATAGTTTTGATGTAAAGTAGTAAAATAGAACTGGAGCAACAAAAAAGATTGCGTGCCATTCATATTTGCCATAATGAAAAAGCACTCTTTCAATCTTGTAGCTATACCACTGCATAGCACTCATAACGTAATAGCCAAGCATAAGCATAAAGGCTACATGTAAAGAAATATTATACAAATCCTTCATTGATTATCTTTTTTGAAAATTATTAAATATAGTATCATCAATTTTTTCATACTCAACGCTTAAAACATGCGAGAAAAGTGGTCCTTCGTACAGCTTTGTCACAAAAAATTCAACCTCTTCTTCGGCGTCCATATTTGTCACAACCTCGACGCTTCCGTCTTTTAGATTTTCCACATAGCCAACATAGCCCAAAACAAAAGCAATCTCTTGAACATACCTTCTATAGTTAACCTTTTGAACTCTTCCTTTAACTATAAATCTATAAGTTCTCATACAATTTCCATCTTAATATAGCGAGATATTTCAAAGGCATTTTTAATAAAAAAGAAGTGATCTCCATCCATCTTGCAAAATGAGCTATTTGGGATAAGATCGTGTATCTTTTTACCGCACAAAAGAGGCGTAGCCTTGTCTTGTTCTCCCCAAAAAATAAAGACTTTTGACTTAAGCGATGCAAAAATATGGCTAAAATCTTCATTTACTACTTTTTTTAAAATTTGATACATAACCTCACTCATCCCAGCAACATCTTTGGATGCAAAAAATCTGTAAAAACCCTTTGGAAAAAGAGGCTTAAGTGTTTTAAAAAACCATATTTTTGTCTTAATCTTAATGGATTTTGGAAGAACGATACCAGCAGAACTAAGAAGAACCAAATATTTTGGATTTAGCAATGAGGCTATTTTTCCGCCAAAAGAGTGTCCCACAACAACATCTGGAGTCTTTTCTATCTTTTTCAAAAACTCCTCAACTATCATTTTATATTCAGGTGTACCAATGACATGTTTGATGCTAGATGAGCCAAAGCCAGGCAAATCAATATAAATATGTTCAAAATCTTCAAACGTTTTGCCAAATGCTTGTTTCATTATCTCTTTATTGCTACCCCATCCGTGCAAAAAAAGAATGGAACGCTCTTTTCCTACATGTAGAAGCTCATAGCTTATGTCATAAGAGGTTTTGTTAAAAACAATCTCTCTTTTAGCCATCAATGCTCTTTTTGTTTTTATCGTAAATACGCTCAAGTATTGTGACCGCTTCGTAAATACGCTCATACTCTTCGATGGTTATCATTACGGCTTCAAAGCGGTTATTTTTTACCACTACTATACGCTTATTTTCGCCACTCGAAAGACTTCCGAGTACTGAGCTAAAGTTTCTAACCATATCTGTCGCCGTCATAATCTCGTCTTTTGAATAGGTAATCACACAAAAGCCTTTTTGTAAAATTTTATGCAATATGCTACATAAAATTTACTTTTATTTTACTTTCAAAAAAGGGCAAAATCCCTCTATTTTCCCTTTGCGGACTGTATGGAGTTAATATATCTATATGACATAGGAATATTAACCGAAGAAGGAAGATTTTTGCACAACATCTCAATAGCAGAATTAAAATCAAGAAAAAGATAATTTGCCATACTTCCGGGAATTGGGTTTATCTCATTGAGATAGACTTCATTATCTATAATAAAAAAATCACATCTTATCAATGCACCAGCAAACATTGGCTCATATAGTTTTTTAAAAGAGTCTTGTAGTTTTAAAACCGACTTTTCATCCAAACTAGCCTCGTTTAGACGTTTGGTTCGAGAGAAATCCAAATACTTTTTATCAAAATCCAAAAACTCTTCTTTTATAGGCTCTTCAACGATCGAAAAGATAAAATCATCCGCCTTGCAACCTGCGAGGTTGTACTCCTTAACCCCAGCTATAAAAGGCTCAACAATAACCGTATCGTCAAACTCAAATGCAACATCAAGAGCATAATCAAGCTCGCTTAAATCCTTTACGATTTTTATGCCAATCGAACTTCCAAGCCTTGAAGGTTTAACTATAAAAGGTGGTTTTATAGTTAATGTGTCACGCCTGTTTTTGCTCACAGCTTGATATTCCAAAGTCTTAACGCCCATCTCTTTTGCATAGAGCTTTGTTAGAAGCTTATTGAAACTCATAACGCTTGCTTCGACTCTAGGACCAATAAAAGGAATGCCAAAAAACTCCAAAATAGAGGCTATCTTACCATCTTCGCCATCTCCGCCGTGGATAAGATTTAACACAACATCACACTCAATCAAAGTATTTCCAAAAAGACCTTTCTTGTAAAAGCCTCCTTTGTCTACATGTAGCCTTGTCTCTTTTTTGTATTTGCCACTACTAAATTTTTTAGCATTAATTTTGTCTGTTGGAATAAGATAAAAATTTCTCTCATAATCGCAAAACAGATAAACAATCTCACATTTCAGTACTTTTTTAAGAGCTATGGCACTTACTACACTTATCTCATGCTCAAAACTTTTTGCGCCAAAGAGTATCCCAATCTTCATCTAATTTATACCTTTATCCTAATTTTTTCAATGCTTCTTTGATAATACTTGCCGTATCGACTCCGCTACATGTAGAGAGTATTTTTTTAACAAGCTCTTTTTTAAAACCCAAACCTTCTAGTGCCGTAAGTGCTTCATTTTGGGCATATGCAACACTATCTTTAGTATCACTTTTTAGTGAAAAATCTCCAAGCTCTACCAATATCCTTTTTGCACCTTTTGGTCCAATACCAGATACTTTTTTGAACGCTTCAATATCTTGCGAAGCAATAGCTTTTGCAAACTCATCTGGTGTCATTGTAGAGCAAATCGCCAAAGCGATAGATGGACCGATGCCATTTAGCTTAATCAAAGTATCAAAAACACTTTTTTCATTTTCGCTAAAAAAACCATAAAGTCCTTGATAATCCTCTCTGATAACTTGTGTTACATGTAGGAAAATCTCTTCGCTTGTGATATTGGAAAAGGTATTAAGTGAGATATTAATCTTATACGTTATTCCGTTTAATGTTTCAATATGAACAAAAGCTGGCTCTTTTTTGGCAATTTTCCCAGAAATTCCAACTATCATTTTTGAGTAAATCCACTAGAGCGAATAATCTCGTATCTCTCATCAGCATTTTGCTTGAGTGTTATTTCTCTAGCTATTTCATGCTCTTTAGTATTGTAAACAATCTCAATATCCGGAGAAATGAGCTTAAATCTTATCTCGTTAAACTCTCGCCAAGTAGAGCGATTGATAATTTTTGCTGAAAAGATTTTCGTTTGAACTTCATTTAGATCATTTTTGTAACTATCAAGCTCCTCTTTTTTGTTTTTAAACATCTGTAACATCGTGTTGTATTCCGCCACTTTTTGTTGAAAATCTCTAACTTTAGCCATAAGCGTAGAAGGCGGATTTTGACCATCCTGCTTAAGCTCTTCAATCTTGCTTTTAATAAAATTAAGCGTTGGCTTATTCTTTTCTATTATCTCTTTTTTGGCACCTAATTGCTTTGGAATAAATTTAAGTTCTTTTTCTATTGCAGATATTTTCTCATTTACCTCACTCATCTTTTCACTAAATTCTCTAGCAACCTTTGGGTCAATTACAAACTTATTATTGCTTCCCTTGAGTGCCTCTATTTCAATCAACTCGGATGCTGTAATCTTGCCGTTGGAAGAGAGTTCTCCTATTTTTATCTTGTCACCTATAAGCTCTCCGCCAATCATCTGCTTAATCGTTATATTTTCTCCGGTTACCTTTCCGCCCTCAAGCCTATCTATGGTAACATTCCGACCCACTGCCTCACCCCTATGTACGGTTATACTAAGCGTTTCTGCCTCCACATAGGATGTTTTATGTGTTTGTCCACCAATTTGAGCCTCTCTGGCCTTTATTCTTGCTCCACTTCCTACGTTGCCCTCTACATGTATCTGTGCTGTTTCGACGCTCATTCCAGCCCCAATAGCATCTTTTAGGGCATCTTTTTCTGTTATATTTATCTTGACATTAGAGTCTAGACCTGTCTCTATGGAGCCGGTTGACTTAAAACTAACCTCACTAATTTCCATATTGTCTTGAATATCATATACCTTGCCATCAAAATTGACATATCCATCTTTATTTGCAACGTACTTGATAGAGGCGTCGTCCTCTTTTTTGGAAATATTTTCCGTAAACACAATCTCAGTAGCATTCAAAATTTTAGGCTCTTTTACGGGAATAAAAACACCCTTACAATTTCTGCCAGGAGTTCCCATCATAGGTTTTATGTACTCAATAATACACTCGCCTTTGGCAACCGCCATAATATAGCCTCTTTTGGCATAGTCAACCCTTCCATATTCGTCCTCTTTTTTCATCTTCTTTTTATAGTGAAATATAAGATTGTCATTTATAGATGGTACCTCTTCGAAACCTTGAACGGCAATAAATGTATGTTCTTGCTCTAGGGAGTTATTTACACGAATTATAGACACAACTTTAGCAATCTCTTTATATAGGTTTTCATCCCTTACGCCGATAAGTACTCCTGCTTTTATCAACCTAGATATGATTTCATCAATAATAGATTGCTCTAGTTTTGAAAAATATTTAACCTCTAAATTTTTATGGATTGTTACAATAACCTTAGTAAGACTTTTGTTTGCACTTATAGATATCGCTGGGATTGTATTTCCATCAAGCAAAGTCTCTTTTTTTAAAATCTCAACACGATAATGTTGTTTAAGTTTCATTGTCGGCGCAAGCATAAAAGCAGTATCTGCAAAACGTGGCTTATCTTGATCGCCTAACTCAACCCATTCGCCTGACTCATCCAAATAAGAGGTGGTAACTTTGATAAGCTTAAAGGAGAGTTCTGCAATATTAATATTATTTGCCAAAGCAAAGTTATTCAGTTCTCTGGGAACATTTTCGGTATCAATAATAACCGATTTAAACTCTGGTTTTTCTTCTGTTTGCTCTGAGGAGTCTTTACCTTTCAGTTTGTCAAATAAACCCACGGTATTCCCTTTTTATCTTTTCAATGCTTCATGCTTTATTGAAGTTGTCACAATAGTATCTAAAAAAAAATAAAACTTCACTCAACCTATCACACATCTCTAAAGGAGTCTCGTATATCTAAAAATTTTTTTACATTTGCAAAGAAAATATCAATCAATTTTGGATCAAAATGTTTTCCGCTTTGTTTTTTAAAAAACGCAAAAATTTTATCGTCCTCCCAAGCCTCCTTGTAGACTCTTTTGCTTCCGAGGGCATCAAAAACATCCGCAACCGCAGTAATTCTGCCATAAATATGTATATCTTCGCCCTTTAACCCTCTTGGATATCCTGTTCCATCGTACTTTTCATGGTGTTCATGAGCTATAATAGAGGCGGTCTTTAAAATAGTTCTTTGTGAATTTTTAAGCATATCATAACCAATTTGTGCGTGAGTTTTAATAATCTCAAACTCCTCGGTGCTCAAAGCCGATGGTTTTTCTAATATGCTATCAGCAATAGCAACTTTGCCAATATCGTGCATTGGACTTGCCAACTTTATCCTA
Source organism: Sulfurospirillaceae bacterium (assembly GCA_028692875.1). Taxonomy (GTDB): domain Bacteria; phylum Campylobacterota; class Campylobacteria; order Campylobacterales; family Sulfurospirillaceae; genus JAQUWL01. The sequence continues at coordinate 51,244 of JAQUWL010000003.1, read as the reverse complement.
TTTGCCTCTTCACTCGAAAGCCCATAGTGAATCGCCAAAAGCCTTGAATACTCAGCAACCCTTTTTACATGTTGACCAGTCTCCTGCGACCTAGCCTCAGCAATCGCACCCATTTTAAAAATAACCTCTTTTTGCGTCTCTTCTATCTCTTTGCTGAGTGCTTCGACCTCTTTTTGTGCAGTAATATCTTGTGAAATAATAGTGTGATTTAAAAAATTGCCCTTTTCATCATATTCTTGAAAAAGTTTTGTTTTTGTCCAGTAGACTCTTCCTGACTTACTCGCATTAATAAGTTTTCCGCTCCAAGGCTGTTTATTCAAAAAGGCTCTTCTAAAATCTTTTAAAATCCTCTTGTTGGTTTTGTTGGTTATCACATTAGTTGTATTTCCAATCAACTCCTCTTGCGAATACTCCGCCATATTGCAAAGTGCCTTACTCGCATAAATAATCTTTCCACTTTCATCCAACCGAATAGCAATAACATTACTATCAAAAGAGCTTAAAAGCTTAGCTAGCTCCACTGTTTTTTCGCTCACAAGATGCTTGAGTCTTTGATTGTAAATAATAATCAAAGTAATAACAAGTATCAATCCAAAGGCAACCCTGTAGACAATAGATCGATCAACTTCCGTTTGCACTTTTGTAATAAACCACATATCTTTGATTTTTTTCTTTTGTTCATATGAGAGACTTTCCAAAACTTTATTGACAATTGAGATGAGTTCTGGGTATTCAAGATGAGTTGCAAAATAATGGCTAACAATCTCTTTGGAGGTGCCTATTATCTTGAGATTTGTGTAGTAATTTTTAAGATAATGTGTCATCTCCACCTCGTGACCAATTGATGCATCAACTTTTTTTTGAGCAACCAAAGAGAGTGCTTCATTGGTGTTTTTTGTTTCAATTACTTTTATATTTGGATATTTTTCCCTCAACATTTCACAAGCAACACAATTGGAAGATATGGCAACACTGCCCTTAAACTCTCCTATACCATCTACAAATCCAAACTCTTTGTTTGTAACTATTGCAAGATAAAATTTTTCAAAAACAATGGAAGAAAATTCAAAAGGTTTTTCCAACTTTGTAGTTTTTGCGTTTACTATAAGATCAACTTTTTTACTCTGCAATTTTTCGTACAAATCTTTTTGATTTTTTGCATCAATATGCTCAAATAAAATACCGCTTTTTAACTCAATAAACTTTAAAAAATCATTGTGCAGTCCCTCTGGAGTACCATTTTCGTTGATATAAAGTGGATATTGAGACACGCTTGAAAACCTTAAAATAGGATGATTTTTTATAAACTCTTCCTCTTTTTGAGTAAAACTAGGCTTTCCTAGAAAATCCAGCTTCTTGTATACCTCCTTTATCTCAGCATAGTTTCTAAGATTGTTGAAGAAAGAGACATCGGGGATTATTGTATTGTTTTGCCCATATCCAAAAAGTTTTTTTTCATCAAAATACAAATGAACATATCCTACTTTTTGTGGCATTTGCGATAGACTATAAAAACTCTCGCTACTTACATAGAAGCCAGATTCTCCTTTTACATGTGTTACGAGAAGTTCGTTTTCATTGTTAAAGATATCTATTTTATCAAGATAGGGAAGTTTTGAAAGCATCAAAACAATCTCTTTTAATTTTTTTATATCCTCTGTAAAAATATGCTTTGCAGCAAGTGACGCAACAAGAAAACTCATTTTTGTTTTTGACTCTATATCCGTATAGAGATAATTGTCAACGATTTGATTATATTTGCCAGATTTTTTCATATCCTGAAGACTTTCATTAAAAAGGTCTCTAAGATTTTTATCTTTAAATGCAATACAATGGCTATTTTTATCGTCAAAAATGGTGTGAAATTTATATTTTGATGTATCTTTTTTTGAAGAGCTTTTTAGATACCACTGAAACATGTTTTTGTCAAGAATAATTACATCTGCTTTTTTATTTAAAAAAGCGGTTACTTGTTCATCTTGAGTTGATATTTCCGTATATGTTTCTGGTCTATTGGTGGGATTGAAAAGAGTGTTGTATTTTTCTCCTAAAGTCTTATACGCATCTTTAAAGGCGATAATCTTCTTTTTCTTTAAGTCCTCAATACTATTAATTTTTAGTTTATCCTCGATCCTTGAGATAGCAATATACTCAAAATCAACAAGAGGTTCAGAGTAATAAAAGGTGCCGTTTTGAGGGTTTATGCCAACAACCACATCTATCTTTTCATCTTCTTGAAGTATGTTGAGTATCTTCTCTGGCGAAATAAATTTTTCATAACTAACCAAAACATCTTTTTTAGATAGAATCTCTTTTACGATATCGTACTCTATGCCCTTTGCAAAGGCATTTTCCATAACATATGGTTCTTCGTTTTTTGAAAAAACAATATTAACGCTTCTTTTGATATCTTGATGAAGCCACTTATCAATAATATTGTTTTTCTCTTGCGGAGAGATGCTTTGCAATGACTTGTTCAAAATAGAGTGAAGCAACAAATCGTCTTTTTTTGAGAAAATATGCAAATCATTCGCCTCTATATCGTTTTGAAAAATAGGTTTAATATTTGTGATGAGAAGTTTTTTAATAATATCTTGCGCAACGATTTGTGCCTCAAAAAGAGCATCTGCCTCGCCATTTGAAACCTTCAAGATAGCATTTTCAAGTCCATCAACTTCAAGAATGTTAATTTTTGGAAACTTCTGTTTTATCTTCGGAATAGTTCCAAAACCCTTCTGCACAACAAGAGTTTTGCCCTCCATGTCGGAAAGTGATTTTATATCTTGATTGTCCCTATTAACATAAAGAAGGTTTTTTATTTTCGTATAAGAGTCCCCAAAAAGCCCATAAGTTGCCCTCTCGTCGGTATAATATGTCGCAGGAAGTATATCTATCTCTTTATTTTTAAGACGATGCAGTAAAGAACTCCAAGACTCTAGCAAAAGCTCTGTTTTTAACCCAGATATCTGCAAGACTCTATTTAAAAGCTCTCCTGTGATTCCCTCGATGGTTTTGCCATCTTTTGAAGATATCATTGGCGCCCAATCCTCAACACCTATCTTTAGGGTAGGTGCGTTTTGAATATAAGCAAGCTCCTCATAGCTAAAAAAAGATTCTTCTGACCTTGTTTGAAACCATCTGTTTTTTATCTCTTGCATTTGGCTTTTTGAAATAGAGTGGATTCCTTTTTCTATGATTTTTGCCAAAATAGGTTTGCTTTTATGTGTTCCTATGGTGTATTCGCCGGATTTTACAAAAAGAGAACCGGATATCTTTAGTCCAAGACTTTGCAGATCATAATTTGCCATACCCTCAAGAATCGTTCCATCAGCGGTGCCTTCTTGAACAGCTTTTAAAATATCTTGAACATTTGAAGCAGTAATGACTTTTGCATTAGGAGCTATCATCTCGATGGTTTTATTGATGATATTATTTTTCTCCACAATAACTGTTCTGCCATTAAAATCGCCTATATTGTTGATGTAATGTTCGCCTTTTTTGGTAACGATATAGGTTGCGTCGTGGTGATAAATAGGGGAAAAATTAAAAAAATCCTCTCTCTCTTTTGTTGGAGAGAGAGACAATATGCCATCAACTTCGCCTTTTTTGGCACTCATATAGGCACTATCCCACCCGTCAAAAAGTTTTAAGGTTATGTTGGTTTGAAGATTTTTATTTATTTGGGCTATCAAATCTGCATCAAAACCGACTATCTTTCCATCTGGACTCAAAGAGGCTAGATAATCATAATCTCCAGCAGATGCAAGGGTAATGGTTTGGTTTTTAGAGAGCCAAAATCTCTCTGTTTTTGTTAAAATATCATTGTTTTCTTTCGCATTAATTGGAGCAATGCTTATATATAAAAAACAAAAAATAAGCCAAAAAAATCTCAATAAACACCCCACAAACCCAATAATTTATAACCGCTATAGTAATTATAGCTTTTGAAAATTAAAATTTGTTTTTACAAGTTTAAAAAAACAAAACTATTTTTACGTCACATAAGTACAAAACAGTGCAATTTAACCTATATTTTGATACCATACGCAATGCTTATACGATCATTTTTCACAAATAGTTCAGGTATTTTAGTCTCAAGAATCTTTGGATTTATAAGAGATATGCTAACCGCTTCCATCTTGGGTGCCAACATTTATAGCGATATTTTTTTCGTCGCCTTCAAGTTTCCAAATCTTTTTAGAAGAGTTGTTAGCGAAGGTGCTTTTACTCAAAGTTTTATGCCCTCATTCGCCAAAGCTCGTGTAAAATCTCTTTTTACAATTTCTATTTTATTACGTTTTTTAGCTGTTATTGCATTTATTACTCTGATAGTCCATCTTTTTAGCGGTTTTTTTACAAAACTTATAGCTATCGGTTTTGATGATGCAACTATCAAACTTGCCGCACCTTTAACGGCTATAAACTTCTACTATCTCATGTTGATTTTTCTCGTCACTTTTTTAGGCTCCATACTCCAATACAAACACCATTTTGCGACAACTGCATTTTCAACTGTTTTGCTAAATATTGCGATGATTGTCGCACTGCTAATAAGCAAAGACATGGACAAGCAAAGCATCGCTTATGCTTTGAGCTATGGGGTTGTTGTAGGCGGTGTCTTGCAACTTTTGGCACATATTTTAGCCATCAAATCAAAAAAGCTATGTAAGTTTTTTGCCACAGGAGTTAAGCTTTATTTGCAAAACAAAAAAGATATTCAAGAGGATAAAAAACGATTTTACACCTCTTTTTTTCACTCCATTGTCGGTGGCTCAACGGCGCAAATTCTCTCTTTTGTGGACACATGGCTGGCAAGTTTTCTCATCACTGGAAGTATTAGTTACCTCTACTATGCAAATCGAATTTTTCAACTGCCCCTAGCACTCTTTGCTATTGCTATTGCGACTGCCATCTTTCCAAAAATCACAAGACTCCTTAAAAATAGTGACGACATCAATGCTCTCAAGCTTATGAAAAACAGTTTTTGGCTTTTGGCTTTTGGATTGTGTGCCTCATCTGTTGGTGGGATTATTCTTAGCGAAGAGATTATTAAACTCTTGTTTGAGCGTGGTTCATTCAGTGCTTCAGACACCCAAATATGTGCTTATGTTTTATCAATGTACCTTATCGGACTTGTTCCTTTTGGCCTAGCAAAACTATTTTCCCTCTGGCTTTATGGTCAGTACCGCCAAAAAGAGGCTGCTAAAATTTCCATATACTCGCTTGTTTTCAATATCTTTGCCTCCATTTTACTTATGCAACCACTCGGTGCTTCTGGTCTGGCACTTGCTGGCTCTCTTTCTGGTGTTTTGCTATTTATATTAACTATTCGCTCATTTGGCACAAAAGCCTTTTTGGATATACTTATCGATAAAAAATTGATTTTTTTACTAATCACACTCGTTATAGAGGTGGCAATACTTTTATGGTTAAAGGAATTATTTCATGGTTATTTTTGATTCGGTTATAAAGAAAAAAGTAGATTTTGAACCTATAGTACCAAACGAAGCAAGTATCTATGTTTGCGGACCAACAGTTTATGATGATGCCCACCTAGGACATGCAAGAAGTGCAATAGCTTTTGATTTGCTTAGAAGAGTCTTGATGGCACTTGATTATAAAGTTACTTTTGTAAAAAATTTTACCGATATCGACGATAAAATCATCAAAAAAATGCACGAAACAAATCAAAGTCTTGAAGAGATAACCACGCACTATATCCAGCGCTACAAAGACGAAATGCACCTTCTTGACGTTAGTGATGCTGACATAGAGCCAAAGGCAACCGAGACCATTGATGAGATTGTCTCCTTTGTTGATGCCATGCTAAAAAATAAAACAGCTTACAGGACAAGCGACAGTATATATTTTGATACAAGCAAAGATGCAAAATACCTAAGCCTAAGTCATCGCAGTGGTGAAGAAGATGATTTGATGGCTCGTGTTGAGCAAAATGATGAGAAAAAAAATCAAAAAGATTTTGCACTCTGGAAGTTTTCCAAAGCCAATGAGCCAACATACAAAGCTCCTTTTGGAGATGGTCGTCCTGGTTGGCATATCGAGTGCTCTGCTATGATAGAAAAGCATATCGCTCACAAAGGAGCGTATCAGATAGACATCCACGCTGGGGGAGCTGACCTGCTCTTTCCTCATCATGAAAATGAGGCCTCGCAAACAAGATGTAAAAGCCATCAAGAGCTTGCAAAATACTGGATGCACAACGGTTTTGTTACGATAAATGGCGAAAAGATGAGTAAGTCACTTGGAAATAGCTTTTTTCTCAAAGATGCTCTTAGTGTTTACGATGGAGAGATTTTGAGATTTTATCTTCTCTCAACCCACTATCGAGCAAACTTTAACTTCTCGGAAGAGGATTTGTTGCAATCAAAAAAAAGATTGGACAAGATATATAGACTCAAAAAAAGGGTTTTCGAAGCAACTACTTGCGAAACAGAAAAAGAGTTTAAAAAGAACTTGCTTGAGGCATTGAGTGATGATTTAAATATCTCCAAAGCATTGGCGGTTATCGATGAGATGATTGCGCAGGTCAATGACAAGCTTGACAAAAATCCAAAAGATAAAGAGCTAAAATCGCAAGCCAACTCTAATATTAACTTTATCTTTAATGTTTTGGGCGTTGGCGGAAAAAATCCCTACATGTACTTCCAAATAGGCGTTAATGAAGATGAAAAAAAGAGTATTGATGAGCTTTTAAATCAACGCTTCGAGGCAAAAAAAAGCAAAAACTTTGCTCTTGCTGATGAGCTAAGAGACAAACTAACACAGATGGGTATCGCCATCATGGATACGCCAAATGGAACACAATGGGAAAAGGCTAACTAGATGAATGGTGTTATGCTGGTTCTAAAACGCTTTACTCCATTTTTTAAAGACTATATTTTCTATTTTATTCTTGCAATTATCGGAATGATACTCTCTTCTGGCGGTACTGCTTTTTCAGCGTATCTTGTAAAACCGCTTTTGGATGAGATATTTATAGCCAAAGATATTGAAATGCTACATCTCTTGCCTTATGCGATTATTGCAGTCTATTTTGGCAAAGAAGCTGGCAAATACACGCAGACATATTTCACAGCTTATATCGGACAAGACATCATAAGACGCTTCAGGGACAATATCCTGTCCAACATGTTACGACTGGATATCTCATTTTTTCACGAACATCGAAGCGGAGAGCTTATCAGTCGAAATACAAACGATGTAGAGAGAGTCAGAAGCGTTGTCTCAAATCTTATACCTGAGCTTATAAGAGAGAGCATTACCATCATCGGTCTTTTGTGTGTGGTTATATACCAAAGCTCTTCATTAGCGTTTTTTGCACTTATAATTATGCCGACTGCTGTTTATCCACTCAGCTTGCTTGCTAAAAAAATGAAAAAAATCTCCAAACTTTCTCAAGAAAAAATATCAGATATAACTGCAAGACTTAGTGAGATATTTAACAATATTGAGATTATTCAAGCCAATAATGCACAAAAATTTGAACATGAAAAATTTCAAAACGAAAATCAAAAATACTTTAAGCTAACAATGAAATCCGTTAAAATCTCCGAAATGGTAAGTCCTCTAATGGAGACACTCGGCTCTATCGGTGTGGCTGTTGTCATCATTATCGGTGGAAAAGAGGTCATTCAAGGCGAAATGAGTGTTGGAAGTTTTTTCTCTTTTTTGACCGCACTTTTTATGCTCTACACCCCCATAAAAAAGATATCAAGCCTTTACAACCGAATGCAAGATGCCGTGGTGGCAAGTGAAAGAATCTTTTTTCTCTTAGATGCTCAGCCAAAAATACAAAGCGGAACCCAAAGCGTGCCAGAAAAAATAGTATCTGTTGATTTTCATAATGTTCATCTTTACTATGGGGACAAAATGGCACTTGAGGATATAAACTTTCATGCCAAAAAAGGTGAATTTATAGCACTTGTTGGCGATAGCGGTGGCGGTAAAAGCTCTTTGATGAATATGCTGGTACGCTTCTTTGACCCGAGCAATGGAAATATAAAAATCAACGGTATCGACATAAGAGAGTTTTCACTCCAAAGCCTTAGAGAAAATATTGCCATAGTCACACAACGCATATACATCTTCAACGATACGGTTGCAAATAATGTCTCTTATGGAAAAGATGTTGATGAGCAAAAAGTAGTCGAGGCACTCAAAAAGGCAAATGCCTATGACTTTATAGAAAAACTCCCAAATGGCATATATACTCAACTTGATGAGTTTGGAACCAACCTTTCTGGCGGGCAAAGACAACGTATTGCTATTGCAAGAGCTATATATCTTGATCCAAAAATTTTGATTTTTGATGAGGCAACTTCTGCGCTTGATTCTCAAAGCGAACAAAAAATCACACAAGCACTAGAAAACATTATCAAAAACAAAATCACATTTGTTATCGCACACCGTCTAAGTACAGTCAAAAAAGCGGATAAGATTGTTCTTTTAAAACATGGCAAGATATCTGCTATTGGCACCGATGAAGAGCTACATGTAAGCAGTGATGAATATAAAAAACTAAAAAATCTTCAAGCATAAGCCACAACAAAGCCCCCACACAATGCGAAGGCGTCAAGAGTATTTTATGTTTTTTGAGATATAATCGCCCAAATTATAAGAAGGAGTGGTCGTTGTTGGATTATCAATTTTTTAAAAAAATAATGTTCAATTTAAGTCCAGAAAATGCACACAATGTAGCAGAGTTTATATTTAAAAACATCTCTACATATACTCCATTTTTACTTGCTTTATTGGCTGAAAAATACGCCATAGTCGACAAAAGATTGGAGCAAAATATACTAGGAACGCATTTTTTAAATCCGCTAGGTATTGGGGCTGGTTTTGATAAAAATGCTACGATGATAAAAATGCTAACAGCTCTTGGTTTTGGACATATTGAGTATGGAACAGTTACCCCAAAGCCTCAAGAGGGAAATCCTAAGCCTAGACTTTTTCGTTATCCAGAATTCGAAAGTTTGCAAAATGCTATGGGCTTCAACAACGATGGTGTCGAAAAAATCGCCACAAGAGTTGAAAAACTATACCCTTTTGCCACTCCATTAGTAGCAAATATTGGCAAAAACAAAACAACATCGCAAGAGGATGCTCTCAATGACTATGTGTTGCTTGTGGAGAGACTAAAAGAGTGTTGTGACTATTTTGTTGTCAATATATCCTCGCCAAACACGCCAAATTTGCGTGACTTGCAAAATGAAAACTTTATCAAAGAGCTATTTTCAACATTGTGCAAACTAACGCAAAAACCGATTTTGCTTAAAATTGCACCTGATTTGACGCCTAAAGATGCACTAAATATCTGCTCTGTTGCGCTTGAAAACGGCTCAAGCGGTATCGTTGCAACAAATACAACTATTGACTATTCACTTTTGAGTGAACCACAAAACTTTGGTGGCATAAGTGGGAAAGTATTGAAAGAGAAAAGTTTTGCACTATTTGAAGAGCTAGCAAAAGAGTTTTACGCAAATACAACGCTTGTCTCAGTGGGCGGAATCGACTCTGCCGAAGAGGCATATAAAAGAATCAAGGCTGGAGCAAATTTAGTTCAAGTCTATAGTGCATTTATTTTTCAAGGACCAATTTTAAATCGCAACATTAATCAAGGAATTCTTGAGCTTATGGATAAAGACGGCTTTAATCACATCAGCGAGGCAATAGGCGCAGATAGGAGATGATGACATATGAAACATATAATTATTTTTTTAACCTTATTAGGAGCATTAATGGCTAACTCTTTGCCAAAGTTTTACACCAAAACACTAGACAATAATCTAACGATTGTTGCTATACCGATGAATAACCAAAGCGATGTTATTACTACGGATATTTTTTACAAAGTAGGCAGTGGTAGTGAGATAATGGGCAAAAGCGGTATCGCACATATGCTTGAGCATCTAAATTTCAAATCAACAAAAAACCTAAAAGCTGGCGAATTTGACGAGATTGTTAAAGGTTTTGGTGGTGTTGATAACGCATCGACTGGCTTTGATTATACTCACTATTTTATCAAGAGCTCAAGCAAAAATCTTTCAAAATCATTAGAGCTTTTTGCCGAACTTATGAAAAATCTAAAACTTAGCGACAAAGAGTTTCAGCCTGAGCGCGATGTTGTTCTTGAAGAAAGACGTTGGCGTACAGACAACTCGCCTATGGGGTATCTATATTTTAGACTTTTCAATAACGCCTTTACGTATCATCCATACCATTGGACGCCTATTGGTTTTAAAGAAGATATAAAAAACTGGACGATACAAGATATAAGAGATTTTCACAAGATTCACTATCAGCCTCAAAATGCGATTATTGTTGTTGCTGGAGACATTAAATATGAAAATGTATTTAAAGAGGCTAAAAAGCATTTTGGATCAATTAAAAATATGGACAAAATGCCACCAAAAAATCACCAAATAGAGCCTGTGCAAGATGGTGCAAAACGAATCATGCTTAAAAAAGAGAGTGAAGTTCAAATGCTCGCCATCGCCTACAAAATCCCAGACTTCAAGCATCCAGACAATGTTGCTCTTTCGGCACTTAGTGAGCTTTTGAGTAGTGGTAAAAGTAGCATACTGCACAAAATTCTTGTCGATGAAAAACAAATGGTAAATCAAATATCGGCATACAATATGGAAGCCAAAGACCCTAGCGTTTTTGTATTTATTGCTGTGTGCAATCAAGGAGTTAAGGCTGAGGATGTAGAAAAAAATATCCTTGAGATTATTGACTCCATCAAAACAAAAGGTATAACCGACGAGGATATTGAAAAAGTCAAAATAAATACAAAATCAGATTTTATCTTTGGTCTTGAAAGCTCATCAGATTTGGCAAACTTATTTGGCTCATTTTATGCAAAAGGAGACATTACGCCTCTTTTGAGCTACGAAGATGCTATAAATAACCTTAAAAAAGAGGATATTCAGCGTGTCGCAAAAACATATCTTGTGCCACAATTTTCAACAACAGTTATCTTAAAAAAGGAATTTTAACATGGAGCATTCTATTGTAGGAGCAATGACCGCACTTGTAACACCATTTAAAAATGGGGAATTAGACGAAGTAAAATATGCAAAACTTGTTCAAAGACAGATTGATAACGGAATCGATGTAGTTGTGCCGGTTGGAACAACTGGAGAGAGTGCAACACTTAACCATGAAGAGCATAGACGCTGTATTGAAATAGCAGTAGAAGTGTGCAAAAACACAGGTGTTAAAGTTTTAGCAGGTGCTGGAAGTAACGCTACACATGAAGCAATAGGGCTTGCTCAATTTGCACAAAATCACGGAGCAGATGCCATCTTGTCTGTTACGCCTTACTACAACAAGCCTACACAAGAGGGTTTATATCAGCACTACAAGGCATTGGCAAGCTCGGTAGAACTGCCAGTTATGCTATATAATGTACCTGGCAGAACTGGATGCGATTTGCAACCTGAAACTATTTTTAGACTCTTTAGAGATTGTGCAAATATCATTGGCGTTAAAGAGGCAACAGGCTCTATTGAGAGATGTGTTGATTTGTTGGCACATGAGCCAAAACTTATACTTGTTAGCGGAGATGATGCTATAAATTATCCTATTTTGTCCAACGATGGCAAAGGCGTTATATCCGTAACATCAAATATACTGCCCGACCAAATAGCAAACCTCACACATCTTGCGTTGCAGGGAGATTATCACGGTGCTAAAGCTATCAATGATTCACTCTATGAGATTAACAAAGTGCTTTTTTGCGAAAGCAATCCCATTCCAATAAAAGCTGCCATGTATATCGCTGGTCTTTTAGATACATTGGAATACAGATTGCCTTTGGTTGCTCCAAATAGTGAAAATATGAAAAAAATAGAAAACACAATCAAAAAATATAATATAAAAGGTTTTTAATGAAAGGTAAGACACTCGTTATTAGCGGTGGCACAAGAGGTATCGGAAATGCTATTGTTTACGAATTTGCTGCAAATGGAGTAAATATAGCTTTTACCTACAACTCTAACGAAGAGTTAGCAAAGGAACAAGTTAAAGATTTGGAAACTAAATTTGGAATCAAAGCCAAAGCGTATCCGTTAAATATCTTAGAGCCAGAAACATACAAAGACCTATTTTTAGAGATTGACAAAGATTTTAATAGAGTTGATTTTTTTATCTCAAATGCTATCATCTCTGGTCGCCCTGTTGTGGGAGGATATACAAAATTTATGAAACTCAAGCCTAGAGGTATCAACAACATTTTTACAGCAACGGTCAATGCCTTCGTAGTTGGTGCTCAAGAGTCTGCAAAAAGAATGGAAAAAGTTGGTGGTGGAAGTATTATCTCACTATCCTCAACAGGAAATCTTGTATATATTGAAAATTATGCTGGACATGGCACGGCAAAAGCTGCGGTTGAAACAATGGTACGTTATGCTGCGGCAGAACTAGGTGAGAAAAATATCCGTGTCAATGCCGTAAGTGGCGGTCCTATCGAAACAGATGCACTAAGGGCTTTTACAAACTATGAAGAAGTTAGAGACAAAACTGCCGAGCTTTCTCCTTTAAAACGTATGGGAAGACCAGAAGATATCGCTGGTGCGTGTCTGTTTTTGTGCTCAGATAAGGCTTCATGGGTTACAGGTCACACAATGCTTATTGATGGCGGAACGACTTTTAAATGATGATTAATCTACCAAATTTTTTAGCACTTACAAGAGTTTTTATGGCTCCTTTGATGTTTTGGTTTCTTGTCGATAGAGAAAGTAGCCTATTTGCAGATATACATGTAAGCTGGCTTGATTATTTTGCCGCACTTATTTTTGTACTAGCAAGTGCAACTGATTTTTTTGACGGATACATCGCCAGACAATGGAATCAAAAAACAAAACTAGGTGCGATACTAGACCCATTGGCAGACAAAATGTTAACACTGGCTGCTTTTTTAGGACTTATGCTTATCGGAAGAGCTAATCCTTGGGCGATATATCTTATCCTCACTAGAGAATTTTTTATCACGGGACTTCGCGTAATGGCAGTTGGAGAAGGCAGAGATATCGCAGCATCAATGACTGGAAAAGTTAAAACGGTAATGCAGATGATTGCTATTGGATTTTTGATGATGGACTGGCCTTTTGCGACTACCCTCTTGTGGTTTGCTGTTTTTATAACACTTTACTCTGGATATGAGTATATCATCGGTTACACAAAAAAAGGTTAATATTTTATGGGTACTTTAGTAGCTTTTTTGGTCATCTCTTTTCTCGTTTTTTTTCATGAAGCTGGGCACTTTTTGGCCGCCAAATTTTTTGGAGTCAAAGTGGAGGTTTTCAGTATAGGTTTTGGCAAAAAACTTCTCATTAAAAACTACAAAGGCACACAATATTGCTTTAGCATGATTCCTTTGGGAGGATACGTGCAAATGAAAGGTCAAGATGACTCAAATCCTACTTTGAGAAATTTTGACAACGATAGCTACAATACTAAATCTCCATGGCAAAGGATTATGATTCTTTTTGCTGGACCATTTGCAAATTTTTTATTGGCATTCCTTTTATACATCATTATCGCACTCAATGGCGTCTCTTTTTTGGCACCTATTGTGGGCGGTGTCACACCTGATTCACCTGCTTTTATCGCAGGATTTCAACAAAACGATAAAGTTGTGATGATTAACCAACAAGAGATATCAACTTGGAATGATTTGAGTAAAATTATTCAAAAAACAAATGAGCCACTTATCTTCAAGATAGAACGAAACAATGCCATACATACGATACATGTAACGCCAAAGCTTTACGAGGCAAAAACAATATTTGGCGAGATTATGCAAAAGCCGATGATTGGTATCTCTTCAAGTAAAAATACGGTACTTCACCACTTTTCGCCACTTGAAGCGATCTCTTATGCTTACGAAGAGACCTTAAATGCCTCTCTTCTCATCGTGCAAAGTCTTCAAAAATTTATTCAAGGTGTTGTGTCGCCAAAAGAACTTGGCGGAATTATAAGCATTGTAAAGGTAACTTCAGATGCAAGCGAAGTTGGCATTATTGCTCTGTTTTACCTTACTGCACTTATCTCGGTAAACCTTGGCGTTCTCAACCTCCTGCCTATACCTGCGCTTGATGGCGGACATATACTGTTAAATATATACGAAGTTATTGCACGAAAATCACCGAGCGAAAAGGTGCTTTATGGTATCACGGTTGTTGGCTGGATATTTTTGCTCTCCTTGACTGCTTTTACTATTTTTAATGATATTTACAGACTAACAGGAGGCTATCAATAATGAGCCTATCGTTTTACGAAAAACGCTTTGATGAAATTTTAAACAGTATCGAAAAAGCTAGATTAAGGGTTGATCAGCATCAAATTATTAAGATAGTCGCTATCAGTAAAAGCGTTGGTTCGCCAGAGATAGAGGCTTTATACGACATTGGTCAGCGTGCTTTTGGCGAAAATAGAGTTCAAGATTTAAGTGAGAAATACAATATATTGGAAAATCTTCCGATTGAGTGGCATTTTGTAGGACGATTGCAGACCAATAAAATAAATCGTCTTTTAGAGATGAATCCTGCGTTGATCCACTCTTGCGACTCTTATGAAATGGCTATTGAAATAGACAAAAGAGCTAGTGTGGCACAAAAAAAAGCCAATGTATTGCTTCAGATAAATAGTGCGAAAGAGCCTCAAAAAGCTGGTGTTATGCCCGAGCTTGGCATTGAAACATACGATAAAATCTCCTCTACATGTAAGAATCTTAATCTAAAGGGTGTTATGAGTATCGGTGCTCATACTCAAGATATTGATGTTATTAAAAAAAGCTTTGAAGTCACACATAAAATCTTTGAGGCTCTAAAGCCAAAAGGTGCAAAATACTGCTCAATGGGAATGAGTGGAGATTATGAGCTCGCCATTGAGTGTGGCTCCAATATGCTACGACTTGGGACGATACTCTTTCGATAAGGACGACTACATGTGGGCATTTTTTATCTCTGTTTATATCAAATTTTTCTTTATTATGACGCCTTTTTTTGTTGTGACTGTATTTTTATCTATGACCAAAAATGTTCATATCAAAGACAAACAACACGCCGCAATAAAAGTAACACTTGCCATTGCACTGACTTGTCTTATCGTTTTATATTTTGGAAAGTACATTTTTGAGATTTTTGGCATTACACTTGATGCATTTAGAATCGGTGCAGGTACTCTTCTGTTTTTAAGTGCTATTGATTTGGTGCGAAAAGATGTGGATAGCGAAGTTACATGTAAGACAGATATCCTCAAACAAACAGTTGTTCCTTTGGCGATACCAATCACTGTTGGGCCGGGAACTATCGGTGCTCTAATGGTTATGGGCGCAGAGATGAAAAGTGTTGCCACCATTACAGTTGGCTCATTGGCACTTTTGTCCGCTGTATTGAGCGTAGGGATTATGCTATATCTATCAAGTGCTATTCAGAAACTTGTAGGTGGGCAAACAGGACTTATTGTTATGAGTAAAGTAACTGGGCTAGTATTGTCGGCTCTTTCGGCTCAAATTATTTTTACGGGGATAAAAAGTTTTTTAAATTAACAAGGAAGTGGATTTTCTCTTCCTTGTTAATTTTATATTATCGAAGTGCTTCTTTTGCGTATTTAATGCCTAAATCATAAGCTTTATTGTTGGCTACATGTACCTTTTCTGGCACCTTTGAAAGCATAACGCCACGCACCAATTCGTGTGGCAAAACGTGTGTCATCTCTACGGTTATGGCCAAAGCAACAACAGACTGGGTAATGACATTTCCAACCTCTTCTTTGGCTATAGTTATCAATGGAATCTCAATAATTCTCCATCTTTTTTTATCCTCTTCGCTAGGCCTAACAAGATTTGGCTCAACCACTATAATGCCTCCAACTCTTACGCCATGTTTAAACTCATCATAGCTTACTTGTGCGGTTGCTATCATAAACTCGATTTCGCCCTCATTTGCATAAGGATACAAAATCTCATTTTCATCTAGTAAAATATCAACTTTTGTTGGGCCACCACGCACTTGAGAGGTATATGTTGAAGCCTTAACGCCATAACCACCCTCTTTTATCTTAGTAGCCGCCAAAATCTCTCCCGCAAGAATAACACCTTGACCACCAACACCGACAAATCGTAATTGTCTTCTTTTTGACATTGTGTTTCTCCTTACAGACTAACGGTTGTTTTATTTTGTGCCGCAAAAATAACTTTATCATAAGCGTCACAATATTCTAATTTATCTTTCTCATGCTTCAATACGCCTGTTGGAAATTTGCCAACCTTCTCGTCTTCGCCCAAAAGGTCAAATTTTTTCTTAGATACAGTTTTGTTCTCAATCCACTTAAGATTTTGAACCGCCTCGCCCATCTTGTTTTTTCTGCCCAAATTTATATGACAATTGGAAAAAATATCGAAAAACGAATAACCTTTATGGCTAAAACCCTCGATTAAAAGTTTTTCAATTTTTTGAGGATCCAACACAGTCTCCCTGCCAACAAAAGTTGCCCCCGCTGCATCAGCCAATCTTGCCGCATCAAAAGCAGGATCAACGTTTCCATAGTGTGCAGTCGATGTCCACATGCCTTGCGGAGTTGTTGGACTTGTTTGAGAGTTTGTAAGTCCATAGATAAAGTTATTAATCAAAATATGGTTTAAATCTATATTTCTTCTACATCCGTGAATTGTGTGATTTCCGCCGATTGCCAAACCATCGCCATCGCCAGTTACAACAATAACATGTTTATCAGGATTTGCAAGTTTTATACCTGTTGCATATGCAATGGCACGACCATGGGTTGTGTGAACAGTATTGCAGTCTATATATGAGCTAAAACGACCGCTACACCCAATTCCTGAAACCACACATACATCATCCATATTCCAGCCCATTTTATCAATAGCCCTTACAACAGACTTTAGTATAACGCCATCGCCACATCCCCAGCACCAAAGCGTGGGCATTTTATCTACTCTTAGATATTTATCATAATTAAATGCCATTACATCATCTCCTTAACTTTTGCAACCATTTCGCAAGGCGATATAGGACGTCCATTTGCTTTATGCAGCGTAGCAAAATCATCTCTTTGCATAACACGCTGAATCTCTTGAAGGTATTGACCCATATTGAGCTCAGTTATAAATATTTTTTTAAATCTTTCACCTACCTCTTTAAGTTTTTTCTCTGGACTTGGCCAAAGCGTAATAGGTCTAAAAAGTCCAGCTTTAATGCCCTCTCTTCTTAGCTTCATAACTGCTTCTTTGGCGCCTCTGCTAATGCTTCCATATGCGATAATACACACTTCAGCATCATGTAACATAAAATCTTCCGAATGCACAAGGTCATCGTAGTTGGCACGAATTTTATTCATCAGTCTGTCAATATTGTATTGGCATCTTTGAGCATCTTCTGTTGGAAAACCATTTGGACCATGGTGCAAGCCTGTTACATGGTAGTGATATCCTTTGAAAAAAGGATTTAGCACGGCTGGTTCTGTCGGACCTGCATCAAAAGGCTTGTAGTCTTTAGGCTCCCCTGTAAACTCTTTTCTTCTAATAATGCCAGCTTTTATCTCCTCTAAGTCTGGCAAAATTGCCTTTCCGTGCATATGACCCAATGTTTCATCCAAAAGAACAAAAACTGGTGTCATATATTTTTCAGCGATATTAAATGCTCTTACTGTTTCGGTATATGCCTCTTCCAGACTTCCAGGGCATAGTGAGATAGATTCAAAATCTCCATGTGTTGGATATTTTGCTTGACCAACATCTGCTTGTGAAACACGAGTTGGAAGACCAGTTGATGGACCTCCTCTCATTACATTAACAATCACCAAAGGAGTTTCAGTAATAAAGCTATATCCAATCTGTTCTGCCTTCAGCGAAATTCCCGGTCCACTTGTTGCAGTCATAGCTTTTACTCCACTCATAGAAGCCCCAAGTGCAACGCAAATACCAGCTATTTCATCTTCCATCTGAATAAATTTGCCACCATTTTTAGGCAATAAAATACTCAAATCCTCCGCAACCTCACTAGATGGAGTAATCGGATAGCCTCCAAAAAATTTACATTCACAATCTATCGCAGCTTTTGCAGCGAGTGCATTACCGCTAGATACTACTTCTCTTGCCATTAATGCTCCCTATAACTTTCTAAAATTGTTGTTTCTGATAGCCTCGGCACGTACTTTGGCATCTTCTGTTAATTTTGCAAATTTGAACTCGCTTTTCTCGGCAACATATATTGCAAAATCAGGACAATGAAGTTCACAATCTCTACAACCAATGCATGACTCAGGATTGACAACTGATATCATAGAGCCTTGAACAGAGTTTGGAGCAGGAACCATCGCTAAAACACCAGCAGGACACATACTAACACATAAGTCACACGCCTTGCATCTGGCTATATTGACCCAAACTGGTGTATCTTTTGGAGCATTTATTGTGCTCATTGTTTACTCTCCTTCTTGTTACTTATTTTTCCGATTGCACATGAGACAAAACTCTTACCTTTCAACAAAACACCCTCGACACCACTTAAATCATCATTTATATATGGATACCCTAAAGACCTAAGTGTTTGCAATAGGTATTTTTCATCATCATCACTATTTATCGTTGCACTTACTTTTCGTGGCTCAAAATCCAAATCCACTTCAATATCTGGAAATCTTGATTTTAGTTTTGATTTTACAGTATTGGCACATCCGCCACATTTTATATTTAAAACCTCAAATGTTTTTTTCATTTTAGTACCTCCGCCACTTTTTTACCGATGTCCGCAGGAGATTTAACAACATGTACACCAGCTTCCTCAAGTGCCTTCATCTTTTCATCAGCAGTTCCAGCACTACCACTCACAATAGCCCCAGCATGACCCATTCTTTTGCCCTTAGGTGCAGTTTGTCCTGCGATAAAAGCAATAACTGGTTTTGTAAAGTTTTCTTTTATAAACTTGGCTGCTTGAATCTCCAAATCACCGCCAATTTCGCCTATTATAACAACTGCTTTTGTCTGCTCGTCTTGTTCAAAAAGAGGCAAAAGCTCTTTATATGAAAGCCCGATAATGGGGTCGCCTCCTATGCCGATAGCAGTCGAGATACCATAGCCTTCTTTACAGACTTGATTTGCACCTTCATATGTCAAAGTGCCAGATTTTGAAATCAAACCAACACACCCTTTTTTAAAAACTGAACCCGGCATTATGCCTATTTTGGACTCTTGTGCTGTGATAATACCTGGACAATTTGGACCAATAATCTTCATATTGCATTTATTAGCATACGCCTTGGCATGCATGATATCTTGTACTGGAGCACCTTCTGTAATAACAACAGCAAGCTCAATCCCCGCATCAGAGGCTTCCATGATGGCATCTGCAACAAAAGCAGGTGGCACAAAAATCATACTTACAGTTGCACCTGTGGCGTTTATTGCCTCTTGAACTGTATTGAAAACTGGTAAGCCCAAATGCTCTTGTCCGCCCTTGTTTGGTGTCACACCGCCAACAATTTTTGTGCCATACGCCAAACACTGTTCTGCGTGAAAAGTACCCTCTTTTCCTGTAAAACCTTGAACAATTACTTTTGTATTTTTATCTACAAGTATACTCATACGTTTGTCTCCAAAGATGCTAAAACAGCCTTTTTCGCACCGTCACTCAAATCAAATGCGGTAATAACATTTGAGATATTGGCATTTTTCAAAATCTCACTAGCCTCTTTAGCGTTAGTTCCATCAAGTCTTACAATTACGGGTATATTTACATCCACCAATTTAGTTGCTTCCAAAATACCATTGGCAATCCTATCGCATCTTACGATACCACCAAAAATATTTACAAAGATTGACTTTACGTTTGGATCTTTTAATATAATCTCAAAACCCTTGGCAACAGTCTGTGGATTTGCCCCGCCACCAACATCTAAAAAGTTAGCAGGTTCTCCGCCTTCATGCTTTATGATATCCATAGTTGCCATTGCTAGACCTGCACCGTTTACCATACAACCTACGCTTCCATCAAGCTTCACATACGATAGTCCGTATTTTTTTGCCTCTGTTTCGCTCGGCTCTTCTTCACTAAAATCTCTCATCTCTTCTATCTGCGGATGTCTCAAAGGTATAGCGTTGTCATCAAAACCCATCTTTCCATCAAGTGCCAAAAAATCCCCATGCTTGGTTTGGATAAGAGGATTTATCTCAACCATTTCGGCATCATTTTCTATATATGCTCTATAAAGAGCGGAGGCAAAGTTGACAAATTTACCAATATCTTCTTTTGGTAATCCTAGTCCAAATGCCAATTTTCTTCCATGAAAACCCTGAAACCCAATGGCTGGGTCAATCGTTGTTTTTATAATTTTTTCAGGAGTATTTTTTGCAACAAGCTCTATATCCATACCACCCTCGGTCGAAGTCATCATAACAGGCAACTCCAAAGCTCTATCTAACAATATAGAGAGATAAAACTCTTTAGCAATTTGAGCACCCTCTTCGATATATACCTTGTGAACTTTTTTTCCTTTAGGTCCAGTTTGGTGTGTTACCAATGTCATACCCAAAATATCTCCAGCATGTACCGCAACCTCATCAAGGCTTCTAGCCAATTTTACACCACCAGCAAGACCTCTTCCTCCAGCATGTATCTGAGCTTTTACAACCCAAACACTACCGCCTAGATGCTTGGCATGCTCAACTGCCTCTTTAACTGAAGTGGCAACATAACCCCTAGGAACCGAAACATTATATTTCCTAAAAACATCTTTTGCCTGATACTCGTGAATATTCATTAATACTCCTGAAATTAATAGAAAATATAATTTTCTATTTGAAAGACTTTATAGTTAATTTTCTATCATATCAATAAAAAACACAACTATATATTTTTTGTGTCTATAATTTAAGCTTATACTCTAATCTTTAATTTCGTACTGTGCTCTGCCCATCAAATACATATCTTGACCGTATGTGTCATTGATAACCGTTAGTGGAAAATCAACCACTTCTATCTTGCGAATAGCTTCAGGTCCTAGCTCTGGATACGCAATAACTTCAGCACTTTTTATCTGTCTTGCTAGTAATGCTCCAGCACCTCCAGTGGCTCCAAAGTAGATTGCTTTGGATTTGACGCACGCATCAATAACGTCTTGATTGCGTTTGCCTTTGCCTATCATTCCCTTAAGTCCTTGCTCGTTGATAAGCTTTGGAGAATAAGAGTCCATACGATAGCTCGTTGTTGGTCCTGCACTGCCTATTGGGTCGCCTGGTTTTGGCGGAGTTGGTCCTACAAAATATATCACTGCACCTTTCATATCAAAAGGCAACTCTTTTCCTTCATCTAGCAAATCAACAAGTTTTTTATGTGCCGCATCACGGGCTGTATAGACTATACCGTTAAGATATACGATATCTCCAGCTTTCAACTGACAAACATCTTCTTCGCTCAAAGGGGTGGTTAAATGGTATGTTTTACTCATCTTAAAATCTCCTAACTAAAACTTGATAACAGTATGTCTACTGCTATGACATTGAACATTTACACTAACTGGAAGACTAGCGATATGACAAGGATTTTTCTCTATATGAACACCTAAAACAGTCTGTGTTCCTCCCATGCCCATAGCACCAATACCCAGCTTATTTAACTCAACCATCAGCTCTTTTTCCATTGAGTCTAAAACAGGGTCAGGATTGACACTACCTAGCTCTCTAAAAAGTGCATGTTTTGAAGAGATTACCGCTTTTTCAAATGTTCCACCTATTCCAACACCGACTGTTAAGGGTGGGCATGGATTTGGACCTGCATCAGATATAACTTGCTTGACATACTCAACTATGCCTTTTCGACCTTTTGCTGGAGCAAATACGGTTGCTCGGCTAACATTTTCACTTCCGCCACCTTTAGCAGCATACTCTATCTCAAGCTCATCGCCCTCAACCAAATCAAAATGAATAATAGCAGGCAAGTTGTAACCCACCTCATCTTTTAGATTTGCACGAGTATCCCAATGACATGTAGAGGCTCTTAAATAGCCATCTTTATATCCTTTTTCGGTGCCTTCATTGATAGCTTTTTTCAAACTACCACCTTTGATTTTGACATCCTCGCCGACTTTTACAAAAAAGACAGCCAGCCCTGTGTCTTGACAAAGTGGTCTTGCCTCATTTGAAGCGATATCTGCATTTTCAAGAAGCTGTTTAAGTACCTCTTTGCAAACAGGACTTTTTTCATTTTCATAGGCATTTTGCAATGCCTTATAGGAATCTTGCGGAAGATTTGTTCCACTATAGATAATACAATCGCGAATGGCTTGTACAATATCTTTATACTGAATTTCTTTCATTATTTCTCTCCTTATAGGTTTTTATTCTTTACATGTAATACTAAAAGTATCAATAACTTTGTTAAATGTCTGGCTAGGTCGCATCGCTTTTTCAGCAAACTTGATATCAGGCTTATAATAGCCACCCATATCCACACTATGCCCTTGTGCTTTATTTAGCTCTTTTACGATTTGGGATTCATTCTGCTTGAGTTGTTGTGCCAATGGAGCAAATAGAGCTTTAAGCTGTTCATCTTCTCTTTGCTCAACTAAAGCCTCCGCCCAATACATGCAAAGATAAAAATGGCTTCCTCTATTATCCAGCTCCCCAACTTTTGGAAGTGGGGATTTGTTATTATCCAAAAGCTTGCCTGTTGCGATATCCAATGTTTTTGCTAAAACTTCAGCCTTGTCATTTTTAAATGTATTTGCAAGATGCTCTAGCGATGCACTTAAAGCCATAAACTCACCCAAAGAATCCCATCTTAAATGTCCCTCTTGCAAAAACTGCTGAACATGTTTAGGTGCTGAGCCACCTGCTCCTGTTTCAAACAATCCGCCTCCACTCATCAACGGAACGATGGATAGCATTTTTGCCGAAGTACCAACTTCTAAAATCGGAAACAAATCCGTCAAATAATCCCTTAAAACATTGCCCGTAACTGAAATCGTATCTTTGCCTTGAACGATACGCTCAAGCGATACATTTATCGCCTCTTGTGGCGACATAATGGAGATATCAAGACCGGACAAATCATGCTCCTTGAGGTACTTTTCAACCTTTAAAATCATCTGAGCATCGTGAGCCCTGTTTGAATCTAACCAAAAAATAGCTGGAGTATTGCTAAGTCTTGCACGACTAACTGCTAACTTGACCCAGTCACGAATCGGTGCATCTTTGGCTTGACAAGCTCTATAAATATCGCCCTTTTCAACACAATGCTCCATCAAAATCTTTCCAGAGCCATCAACAACTCTCATAACACCATCTTCCATACACTCAAAAGTTTTATCGTGCGAGCCGTACTCTTCGGCTTTTTGTGCCATCAAGCCAACATTTGGGACTGATCCCATTGTTTTTGGATCAAGTGCACCATGCTTTTTGCAAAAATTCATTGTCTCTTCATATATGGTTGCATAACATCTATCAGGTATTAAAGCCTTTGTTTCGTGTAGTTTTCCATCTTCGCCCCACATTTTTCCAGACTCTCTGATACATGCAGGCATGGAGGCATCTATAATCACATCGCTTGGTACATGTAGGTTTGTAATGCCTTTATCAGAGTTTACCATTGCTAGTTTTGGTCTTGTCGCATAACACGCTTTAATATCTGCTTCAATTTGCTCTTTTTGTGCGACAGGAAGGGTTGATATTTTGACATACAAGTCGCCCAATCCATTGTTTGGATTTACTCCTAATTCTTCAAAAAGTCTCTTGTGTTTTTCAAAAACATCTTTAAAATAAACCTTTACTGCGTAACCAAACATTATAGGGTCGCTGACTTTCATCATGGTTGCTTTTAGATGCAAAGAGAGTAAAATATCGTTCTTTTTAGCTTCGTTGATTTGCTCTTCGTAAAATGCTTTAAGTTTTTTTACACTCATAAAACTTGCATCAATAATCTCATCTTTTAGCAGTGGCAATTTCTCTTTTAAAACTGTTGTTTTGCCATCCTTGCCAACAAGCTCAATTTTTGCGATGGTATCTTCTAGGGCAGTGTATGATTTTTCATTGCCATAAAAATCGCCATCGCCCATATATGCTACATGTGAAGAGGA
Source organism: Sulfurospirillaceae bacterium (assembly GCA_028692875.1). Taxonomy (GTDB): domain Bacteria; phylum Campylobacterota; class Campylobacteria; order Campylobacterales; family Sulfurospirillaceae; genus JAQUWL01. Next base: position 27,124 of record JAQUWL010000003.1, on the reverse strand, counting down.
GTCCTTTGTCCATACGCCCATTTTGTGAGGATTTTTGCGTGCATATTCTTTAACGCAAAGCGGTGCTCTTCTATCCGAGTTTCCCTCTCTAAGCACTGGATTTACAGCACTTCCTAAAACTTTTGCATATCTTGCTTTTATCTCTTTTTCTTTTTCACTTGACGGATTTTCGGGATAATCTGGAATATCATAGCCCTTTTCTTGCAACTCTTTTATGGCACTTTTAAGTTGAGGCAAAGAGGCACTTATATTTGGCAGTTTAATAATATTTGCCTCGGGCTGATTTGCCAACTCGCCCAAATACGCCAAATCGTCATCTATCTTTTGAGCATCGTTAAGATTGTCTGGAAAATTTGCAATAATTCTTCCTGAAAGTGAGATGTCACGCACTTCAACTTCAATGCCAGCACTTTTCGTAAAAGCCTTCACGATCGGCAAAAAAGAGTACGTTGCTAAAGCAGGCGCTTCATCCACTTGAGTATAGATAATTTTACTTGTGCAATTTTTCATAAAACCCCTTGTTTGTCGAATTTTTTAACCGTTATCGTATCAGTTTATTTATTAAAGTTTTGCAAATGTCCCTCATAGGTTTGAGAAAATGTATGTTTGCCATTTTTACCCTTAACAAAATATAGATATGGCGTGTTTTTTGGAAAAATAGCTGCCAAAATAGCCTCTTTGCCAACAACACAAATAGCTGATGGCGGTATACCTTTATGCAAATAAGTGTTGTAGGAAGATATATCCTCTCTAATCATTTTTGGCGTTACAGCAACATGTGAATTTTTTCCATAGTTTAACGTTCCATCCATTTGCAGTTTCATATCTTTCTTCAATCGATTATAAATTACAGAAGAGATAAGAGGCATCTCTTCATTGTTTGCAGCTTCTTTTTGGATAATTGAGGCTATCACTAAAAATTTATGCCACTTTATAGTATTGTATTCGCCAAAAATTTTTTCGGACATGACCTTGTGATAGCGTTTTGCATGTGACACAAGAAAATGAATAATATGTTTTTCACTAATGCCTATTGGCAGATAATATGTCTCTGGAACAATAAAACCTTCAATCTCTGGAGACAAATGGGCGTACTCTTTCTTTAAAAGCGTCAAGTCTAAACCAAAATCTTTTTGAATCTGCATAAAAAATATCTCTGTAGTTTCGCCTGGAACTAGAGTAAGTGGACGAAGTGCCGCTTTGGAGTGGCTTACTTTGTATAAAAAATCACCTCTTGTGATATTTTGAACTCCGATATCCACCCAGCCACTCTGAGGTCTTCCAATCAGCAACATTAAATACTTGTCGACTTGCGGATAAAGGTTAAAATTTTTCTCACCCAGATATGTTATAATTTGAGCAATTGAGCCTTGAGGTACGTATACAACCGAGGTTGAATTTATTGGTCTACTCAAGTGAAAGATAAGTGAATATATGATTATTAAAGCCACATCACATACTATTAATAAAATTTGGATACTTCTTTTATTCATCTTTTTATTATTTACCGCTCTTACCGCAACACTTGTCTATGGCATCAAAATAGATGAGATAGCGTTACCTAAAATTAAAGTATATGGATTATATATAAAATTAGATAAAAAGTTGATTTTAGATATTCAGAGCATAAATATAGACAAGCAGACAAAAAGTGACACATCTGTCGAAGAGATATCTTCCATAGTAACCTATTTTCCATATATTAACCAATTTTTTGAGACCATATCTATCGCAAATATCACACATGACAATAAAACTGTTACACTCTATTTTAAAGACGATATTTTTTACCTAAACAGCGACTACATTACCCTAGATGCAAATGTATTACCCAAAGAAGACGGCAAGATACATACACAGATAAAAAAACTTGTTTTGAAAGATTTTCATATCAGCCTTGAGGGAAATTTGGATATCAATTTAAGGCAAAAGGTTTACCAGTTTTTGGGAAAATTTGAGACATTTGGCATTGAAGGCATAATTGAAACGCAAATCAGTAATGATATTTTAAATTATAGATTAGCAACTAAGAGTTTTCAAAAATTTGCTCCAAGCATGGAGTTTTTGTTTTCAAAGGTAGAACTTGACCCTATTGCACAAGATTGGATTTATAAAAATATCGTAGGACGTGAGTATATACTTGATTATTTTGAGGGAAAATTTGACCTAAATACGCTTGATTATTTTCCCCTAAGCATGAAAGGTCACGCCACTGTTAAAGATGCTATTATAAAATTTAATCCTGATGTTCCCAGTGCAAAAGCTAAGCAAATCGGCGTTACTTTTGAAAAGGATAGTTTGATTTTTGATGTTGTTGAGCCTATATATCAGGGCAAAAAAATAGATAAAACAAATATCTATATCTACAATCTTTTAGCACCCGCAAAACCATCTGGAATCGTTGTAAATCTCAATGCAGAAAGTCTGCTGGATGAAAATATCCATAAAATTTTAAGAGCTTTTAACATAAATGTTCCAATAACTCAACACTCTGGAAAAACTGACGCAAAAGTCAATCTTGACATAAAATTTTTGCCTTTTGATATCAATGCGACGGGCGAATTTATAGTCAAAGATGCCAAATTTTCGCTTTCTGATTTAAATATGTACTCATCAAATGCAAAAATAAGACTAGACAACTACAATATCTATCTTGACAATACCAACATGCAATATCAAAAACTTTTTGACATAAACACAACAGGCGTGTTTAACACCTTAGCTCAAACCTACGAAGGCTCAAGCTCCATAAACCATCTTTCCGTTAAACTTGATGCCTTGGAGCTTATCGAGGCTAAAAACATACAAAATCTAAGCTCACATGTAGCGATAGACAAGCTTGGAAACACAATTATTCAAATCGATGAACTATCCACAAAGATATTTTTTGGGCAAGCAAATAATGTGTTCGACTTTAGCTCTTTATCTTCAATAAGCAAACTTTCTCCTCTACTAAAAACGTACGATATTCAAAACGGCGATGCCACAATCTACACGCAAGATTTTAAGAATTTTGCCGCAGATTTAAATCTAAAAGAGGTTAAAACTCCTTTCATGGAGGACAATAAAACGATTTTGGATTTTACTATTCACTTAGATACCGATACAAAAACATTTAGTGCCAAAAGCAAAAATGAAAAACTATCTTTAAAAGCAGAGAAAGACATCACTTTACATGTAAAGGACTATAACATCTCCATAAAAGACGAAACAACCAACTATTTTCCTATCAAAGTCAATATATTGGGCAACAATTCGTCCTTTATCGACAGTGATGCAAATCGCACTATACCTTGCGATAGTTTTACTGCCACTCTTTTTAAAGACACCACAAAACTCTCTTGCCAAAAAAACACATCAGCTTTTTTATACGATAAAAACCGTGAAGGTATACAGATAGCCGCTGAGTCGATAGATTCAAATTTTCTCAATCTATTTGCGGGCGTATCGTATTTTGACGATGGAAATTTCTCCTTACATGTAAAGGGAAAAGATAAAAAAACATTGAGTGGAAAACTACAAATACATCAGGCTATTGTTAAGGATTTGTCATTCTTTGATAATCTTATGGCAACCATCAACGCTGTGCCATCTTTGCTTATCTTCAAAGACCCCAAATTCAATCAAGATGGATATTTTATCAAGGATGGTTTTATAAATTTTTCAAGAAGTCAAAACATTATCGCTATTACCGAACTGAAACTAACTGGAAATAACGCTGATATAGTAGGAAAAGGTTTTATAGATACCGACAGCAATAAGCTAAGCCTTGATTTAAAGATTAGGACGCTTAAGACATTTAGTAGTGCTATCGATATGATACCTATCGTTGGCGGTTTGATTTTGGGGGAGGATAAACATATCTACACAAATATTGATGTTAGAGGCACTATTGCTAACCCAACCATCGAAACACATATTCTTAAAGATACGGTTAAGACACCTATTAATATAATCAAACGCACGGTAGAGCTTCCGTTAAAAATTTTCCAATAAATCTATTAAGGACTTAACACTTTTGGCTCGACAAGTTGCACTATCACTTTTTCCATAACCCCACTCCGCAAAGATAAATGGAATTTTTGCATTTTGGGCTGACAATTCATCCTTGATACTATCCCCTACAACAATAGCCTTTTGATGAGAACAATTAGCCTCTTTTAAAATAAACTCTAACATTTGAGCACTTGGTTTTGGCTCGCTGACATTGTTTGCACCGACAATATGTGAAAAATAGCTATCAATTTTTAAAGACTCCGTCATGTTTTTTGCAAAACAATCATAAGCATTTGTGGCAATAGCCAAAATAAAAGATTCTTGAAGTTTTTGAAGCATCTCACTCACTCCAGCATAAAGAGAGATGCTCTGGGGTGCACTTTTCAAATAATGCTCTGTAAACATCGCTCTTTGTTCCACGCTATATGTATCGGTGTTATAAAATATCCTTGAAAGATTTTGATCTGGAATATTTATATAGTATTCTAAATCATCTTTAGCAATAGGCAAAAGACCTATCCTCTGACGCACAAAATTGACACTATTTGTCATCGCTTGCGAAGAGTCTATAAGTGTTCCATCCATATCAAATATGATACACTTTGGAGAAGAAAAACTCTCTTTCATTTAGTTATTTTCGTTGTTTTTCAATTTAAGTCCTAGCAAAACCAAATCTTTTTCAACGCCCTCAATTTTAGCAACACAAGAGAGATTTCCCCACTCTTTAAAGCCCATTTTTTTAAACAGTTTTAAACTCGCCTGATTATCCGCAAAGATAAACGCCAAAAGCGTCTCTATTCCATAAAGAGAGGCTTTTTCCAATGCCTCGCAGAGAAATTGTTGTCCGAGTTTTTTACCTTGAAAATTTTTCTCAATGTAGATATGAATACGTGCTGTATCTTTATAGGCAAAAACATTTGGATAAAAAGGCTGAAAACTAATCCACGCAATAATTTTTCCGTGATACTCTTTAACCAGCAAAGGACGAGTGGGCATATCGTGAGAACTAAACCACGCCACCTTTTCATCAACGCTTACTTCATGGCTATCTTCAGTAGAAATCCCATCAGCAATAGCACTATTGTAAATCTTAACAATCTCTGGCAAATCATCAATCAAAGCATCTCTCAAAGGCTTAATCATAGCATTTCCCCATCTTTAAATATTTTACACACTCTTTACTCCATCTCTAAACGCATCAAATACATCTCTTCCCCATCGATTACACTAACATCATTGCCTTTACATGTAGGGCAACAAAACTCATTTTTCTCTAGCGTGGATTCGCTATTACAGGTATTGCATCGAATCACAAGGTCTTGTATATGCATCACAAACTCTGCACCATCACATATTGTTTTTTCTTTAAAAGTCTCAAAAGCAGTCTTTAGCAAATGTGGCTCAACTCCACTAAGTTTGCCTATCTTAACCTCTACTTTTGTAATTTTTTTTGCATCATTTTGTTTGGCATTTTTTTCACACATCTCCAAAAGTGAGCTTACTATCGAAAACTCATGCATTAGCAAATCCTAGGCAATAGCTCGCCTTTTGGTGGCTCTAAAAATCTTTTTGAACCCCAAGGCGTACTTAAGATAACTCTATCTTTGTAAAGATGACTAACCTTTCCTATCCAAGAGGCTTTTTTAGTCTCTTCAAATCCTCTCAAAATCTTCAAAGTTTTTTCCTCTTCACCCCCTTCTACACACAAAACCATCGTGCCTTCATTTGCAAATTCATAAGGCTCAAAACCAAGCAACTCACAAACGCCTCTTACTTCTGGCGAAACAGGTATCTTGCTCTCATCTACTTCAATGCAAACATTTGATGTTTGAACCCATTCGTTCAAAACTGCACTTAGTCCGCCCCTGGTGGCATCTCTGAGTGCTCTTATATTTACACCTGCATCTATAAGAGCTTTAACAGGTTTCCAAAGAGAGGCACAGTCAGTCTTAAGCTCACTCTCAAGCTCTATATCTTCACGTTTTGCCAATATACAAGCTCCATGATTGCCAACTTCATTTGAGACTATTATTGAGCAGCCACTCTGAAGATTGTGTGCGGATATCCCCTCACAAACGATCTCTCCAACACCAGAAGTATTTATAAAAAGTCCATCAACTCCGCCTTTTGGAACAACTTTTGTATCGCCAGCTACGATTTGAACGCCACTTTTAAGCATCTCATCACGCATTGAAAGAACGATTTGCTCCAAATCATCATAGGCAAATCCCTCTTCTATCATAAATGAACATGTAAGATATTTTGGATGAGCACCCATCATAACAAGGTCATTTACAGTTCCAGCAATAGCCAGTTTGCCGATATTTCCGCCATTGAAAAAAATTGGGCTAACCGTAAAAGAGTCAGTTGTAAAAGCTATGCGACCGCTAACGCTCAAAACCGCCGCATCTTCGCACTTCAAAAGAGTTTCATTGGAAAAATGTTTAAAGAAAAGCTCTTTTATAAGACTTTGCGTCTCTTCGCCTCCACCACCGTGAGAGAGTAGTATTTTCTTGCTCATGCTTTGGCTCCTTTTTCTAGCAAACTTCCATACTTATAGTATGCCGAACAAGCTCCCTCGGAAGATACCATGCAAGAGCCCATAGGATTTGTAGGTGTACACGCTTTGCCAAACACTTTACAATCAAATGGCTTAGCCTTACCCTTAAGGATATCACCACAGATACACATCTTATGGTCATCAATCTCTTGGGTTGGCAAAAAGTCTTTAAAAACAATCTCAGCGTCCAAAAAGCCATATTCGTCTTTTATCTTTAGTGCACTCTTTGGTATATCGCCGATACCTCGCCACCTAAAATGCGAACGCTGTTCCATGTAGGTCGAAATCAACTCTTGAGCTTTTACGTTTCCGTCCTGCGTAACGGCACGCTTATACTCATTTTCAACTTCGCTTCTGCCTTCGTTTATCTGTCTAACTATCTTAAGCACCGACTCCATCACATCGGTAGGCTCAAAACCAGAAACAACGATAGGAGTTTTATACTTTTGTGCTAAAGGCTCATAGATTTTATATCCTGTAATCACGCTTACATGTGAAGGTCCTAAAAATGCGTCAATATGTGCATCGCCACCTTGCATTATCACATCAATTGGCTCAGGCACAGTAACATGGTTTATATGAAAAAATAGATTTTTAATTTTATGCTCAACTGCATCTTTTATCAGCACTGCGGTCATTGGAGTAGTTGTTTCAAAGCCGATTGCAAAAAAAACTACATTTTTATCAGGGTTTTCTTTGGCTATTTTAAGCACATCCAAAGGGGAATACAAAGAGCGAATATCCTTGCCCTCGGCACGCAACTTCTGCAAAGATGTCTTGCTTCCAGGAACTCGTATCATATCTCCCAGGGTTGCCAAAATAGTATTTGGCATACTTGCAAGTGCTATTGCGTGGTCGATACGCTCTTTTGGCATAATGCACACTGGGCATCCTGGCCCATGCACAAACTCAATGTTTTTTGGCAATATCTGCATTAAACCAAATTTCATAATCGTATGCGTATGACCGCCACATACCTCCATAATATTTATCTTTTTGTGACACTCTTTTGCGATAATCTCAGCCAATGCCTTCATATGACAAGGGTCACGAAAGCCCTCTATCAAATCAACTTTAGGCATAATTCATATTCCCTTCCTCGTCGTCAATTTGACCGCTTTGCATCTGCTCCACGATTTCATTGTAAAGGGCGATACTCTGCTTAGCCTCTTCTTCGCTGATTTTTCCCATAGCAAAACCTACATGTATAAGTACATAATCTCCTATTTTTACCTCTTCGTCCATAAGGTCTAATGTAACTTTTCTCTTAACTCCCATTGTATCAACGGTAGCAACGTTATCCTTGTCTATTTCAATAACTTTTGAAGGTATAGAAAGGCACATACAGACTCCTTATCGTAAAGATTTTTTCATTTTAAGATAACTTATCCACTTGTCTATGCCTTTGCCAGACTTGCTATCTATCTCAATAATATCAACTTTTGGATTTAACTTTCTAGCCTCTTTTGTCGCCTTTTCAACACTAAAATCAAAATACGGCAACAAATCACACTTGGTAATCAAAAGCAAATCAGCACTTCTAAACATCACAGGATATTTTGCTGGTTTATCATCCCCTTCTGGAACAGAGAGTAAAACAATATTAAGATGTGCTCCCACGTCATAACTTGCAGGACATACTAGATTGCCGACATTTTCGATAAATACAACATCTAAACCATCAATAGGCAGATGATGCAAGCCATCGTGCACCATAAATGCGTCCAAATGACACGCTTGACCTGTTGAGATTTGATGAGCAGGTGCTCCTTTTGCGATAATTCTATCGGCATCTTGATTTGTCTCCAGATCCCCCTCAATAACACCTAGCTTTATCTCTTTTGTGTCGATAGTAGCCTCTAGTAAAGTGGTTTTTCCGCTTCCAGGGCTACTCATAAGATTGATTGCTAAAACACCGTGCTCTTCAAAATGCTCACGGTTATGATTTGCCTCTTTATCGTTAGCATCCAAAATTTTCGCTATTACCTCAATCGTTTTTTTGTCATTTAGCTGAGGATTGGCGTGATGGTCGTGATGGTGGTGGTCATGGCTGTGTTGTCCATGCTCAATACTACATCCACAATCTTTACACATAAGTTGGCTCCTAATATTTTTGCTTTATTATAGGCTAACTCTCTAAATGTATGGTAAAAGTTGGGCTAGTTATGAATTTATTGAAGAAAAAAATAGAATACGGACGCAATTGCCCGTATTCTGGAGAAAACTAAGAGGCAGGGACTGCAGCTTCAACAAGCTTTGAAAATTTAACGCCTTTTAATCCGCCAATTTTTTGGGCAAAATCTTTAATCTTGCAAACTTTTCCAGCCACCATAACTGTCTCAAGACAATTATCATGGTCAACATGTACGTGAGTATTGCACATTATTTTTATATCCGCATCATGCTGAATCTCAAGTATTTTTTCAACTAAATCATTTTGATGATGAGTGTATATCATAGTAAGAACACCTATAACTTCAGTATCATCATCTTTCCAGTTATCTCTAACAATTTTATCACGAATGAGATCTCTTGTAAATTCACTACGAGAAGCATAGCCTTGAGTAGTAACCTTCTTGTCTAGTTCAATCAATAGTTTTTCCGGCAGAGAAACACTAAAACGAATAACTTTATCCATCACTAATCCTTTGTAACTTTATTTCCACATAAAGATTTTATTAATATTTATCTTAAAAGCAAATAAGACTAAATATTAATAAATTAAACTAAATAAGCGAAAATAGTTGACCTAAAGCGATTGAGCCATCATTTGAGGGGAGATGATTGTGAAAAAATATTTTAGATGTTTTTCTCGACAAAATCGACTCCAATAGCGTTCTGTTTTGAAATACTCCGCCAGAGAGATATGTATTTTTTGCATATTTTCCAGATAATAAAATGATAATATTTGCAAGTGCATTTATAAATTTACTAACTATTGTCTCAACATCATTATCACGCCTTATTTCATCGAAGATATGCTTGTAGCGTATAATTTTTCCGTCAAGATAGATACTATAAGCATCAGTTATTGATGGGTTGTAAAACTTTTCCAAAAGCAAACCACTCTCTCCATCGTAACTAACACGCTCGCAAATACCACATGCAACAGCTACTGCATCAAAAATCCTACCAACAGATGAACAAAGAGGAGAATTTATCCTTTTTTCATGTGCTTGTTTTAATAGTTTTAACTCTGAATTTTCAAATTTATCAAAGAAGGGCTGATATAAACTTTTTTCATACTCGCTATCTAGCAATATTGAAAGCAAAATACGTCTAATATCTTTAATGCTTGCATCGCCACCTAAAAGCAAAAACGGCTCAAAATACGCCACTCTCTCATAGGTTTTTTTAGTACAAAGCAAAAATTCGCCACCCCAAATAGTGCCATCATCTCCATATCCCGTTCCATCCCACGCAACACCTAAAACTTGCTCGTCTATTTTGTGCTCAAACATACATGCCAAGATATGAGCATAATGATGTTGGATTTGAACCGATGGCTTGTTTTGGGCTTTTGCCCACCTTGTAGTGGTGTAATTTGGATGCTTATCACACACGATGATATCTGGCTCAAAATCATAAAAATTTTTAAAACTCTGAACTGTTTTTTCAAAAAAATGAATATTTTCAACACTATCCAAATCGCCAATATACGGGCTAAGTATAATTTGATTGTCCATATATATCGCAATGGCATTTTTTTGATGTGCGCCGAGGGCTAAAATTTTTCTTTTTTCATCACTTTCAAATCTAAAACTAGCAGGCGTATAGCCTCTAGACATTCGTAAAAACAGCGTTTTGTCGCCCACTATTTGCATAACGCTATCATCGCTTGCATTTACGATATCACGATTGTAGTCCAGATAAAAATCAACCACATCATGTAATGCTTCTTGTACCTTCAAGCTACTCGTAGCTATAGGCTCGCCCGAAGCATTGGCACTTGTCGCAATAATTGGGTTTTTAAGGTACTCAAAAAGCATTACATGTAGTGGCGTATATGGAAGAAAAACGCCCAATCTGTCGATATTTGGCGCCACGCCAAAATCTATTTTTGAAATATCATTTTGTTTGCGCTTCACAAGAACAATAGGTCTTTTCAGAAGAAGGATTGCATTTTTTTCATCGTTGCTTAGAATACACTCTTTTTCTATGCTAGAGATATCTTTAAACATAACAGCAAAAGGTTTTGTGGGTCTTTTTTTACGCAAACGCAACTTTTCAACTGCGTTTTTATTTGTGGCATCACATATCAGATGAAAGCCTCCCATTCCTTTCATCGCAACGATAAAGCCCTCGTTAATCAGCTCCGCCAATCGCTCTATTGCTTTATTGCCATGTTCTAATATATCGCCTTTTATATTTTTCAAAAACGCAGATGGTCCACATTTGGGGCAACTTATAGGCTGTGCGTGATAACGTCTATTTAATGGGTCGATATACTCGCTTCTACAATTCTCACACATTGCAAATGTTGCCATTGAGGTATTTTGTCTGTCGTATGGTATGGTTTTGACAATAGAGTAGCGAGGTCCGCAGTTAGTACAGTTGATAAATGGGTATTGATATCTAAAATTTGACGAATCTTTTAACTCCTTTAGACAATCATCACACAACGACATATCGGGCGACACGAGGGAGTATTTTGATACTTGAGAAGAGCTCTGCTCAATCCTAAAATCCACAAAGTTAAAAATTGGTTTTTCATTTTTTTCTATAAAATCCACACGAGCCAAAGGTGGTAAAGTTGCTTGAAACTCTTTATCGAAAAGTTCTATATCTTCTTTTTTTCCCTCCAGCTCCATCTCTACGCCTGTGGTGTCATTTAAAACATAACCGCACAAGCGATGTTTTAGAGCAAGCGTATAGACAAAGGGTCTAAATCCAACCCCTTGCACAATACCCTCAATGCGATAACAAAACCTAGTCATCACACTGTAAAATATCTATTGGAAGCTCTTTGTTAAAACAGATGGTGTGGTTTGGCATAATGTTTTTACATGTAACTTCACAAAATCTTTTAACCCCAAAAAGAGAACCACATAGTACAATCTTTTGGCTTCCGATGTTTTCCTTATATGCATCTGCTGTATCAGATAGAAAATAGCACAAACTCTCCATATATCCGTAACTCAGCGTTATATCATCCGTTCCTGCTAGTTTAAAACTCATACCACTTTTAATAAGTTTTATAGCATCAAAATCAGACTTTAGTGCCTCTTTATTCTGAAGATAATAGTCCATTCGAGGGCCTTTTTTTCCGCTAAACGTCTCGGCATTAGATATTAAAACTTCACTTGCTTCATTAAAATTTTCACTAAATCCCATCACGATAGAGACAATTTTCCATAAAGTATAGATACTTTTAGGTGCATTTTCTGGAATCTTTGTACCAATAGCGACATCGTAAATGTGCGGAAAATTTGCTCGATAGTTTTCTATCAACTTTTTGCCAGATTCACTACTATTTGCGATAGTCTCAAAAATCTCTAGAAACGACGAAGGAGTGGGAAAGCTAACAAAGTCCAACATTCCCCTCTCTTTGGAGTGAAACATAAGCTTATCATCGCCTTTTTTACTCATATAAAAACAGCCCGCCTTCACATCAAAAAGATGGTGTTCTTGCATCACTGAGGCAAATTGAGCATGACATGAATTTTCAAATTTTGCCAGATTGCCCTTAAGAGCAGAGCTTGCGTAGTACGACCCCTTGACGATAAGCATCTCGCCATTTTCCAACACACAAACCTCAACAGGCTCTCTATGGCTCTTTATGCCTGTCTCTAAACAATAGCTACATGTAGAAACCACTTGAGCTGTTTTGTATAAAAAGTGAACACCTTTTTCAAAAGCCTTCTGGCAAATCAAGTAAGTAAGAGCATCATCTGCCAAACCAAGCCTAACCTTAGTGCAAGGCAAAATATCTTTAGAGGCATAAAGTGTATTTACACGCAATTTTATAATGGGTCTTTCAAATGAAGCCAAAGCTTTAATCTCATTATCTTTAATGACGACCATTTTTTCAACCACAGACAAATCCGTTGCCACAACCTCAAATGAGTCAAGCGCCCTACTTTTAATATGCTCAATCACACCAAATGTATAAATACCTGTTGCGGTGTTTATCTTTACCATCTCTCCTTGAAGTAGCAATTGAGCTATTTTGTCACAAATCAACGAATATTCGCCCGAAGTATTTGCCACTAAAATATCTTCATTGTCCTTGAAAAGAACCAATATTTTTGAGTCACAATCAATAGCGCCAATCTCATTTTTTGCAAATGGATTTTGGTAGTCTTCGCTATTCTCATCCTTTATGCGAGTTAGCACACAAGGCGTAAAAGGCAAGCTAAGCGTACACTCTGGCAAAACATCTGTTTCTTTTGGAAAAATATCTTCAACGGTTACACTTAAGGCTTTAAAAAAGATAGACAAAGGAACTCTTTGGGATAAAAAATCAGCAAAAGCCTCAAGTGTAGAATTTTTATCATCTTGCACATAAAGAACAACGATGCTGTTCTCTTTTTTTATGGCATATCGTATGCCAAAATCCTTACATGTAAACTCAAGCAGGTTTTCTAAAACATTGTTGTTTGAGATATAGTTAAATTCAAATTTTAATATCATCTATCCTCTTTACATGAGGCATCGGCAACTTCTTGAATGCCAATATCAGACATTTTTTTATAAGAAAAACCAAGCTCCTCAAGATGTTTTAATAGCGTTTTTTCCATCACTTCACTACCTTTTATAACACTTGGAGTCATTTGCAAGGTCGTGTCGTTAACGACTTCTGGAATAATACCTACGATTTTTGTTGGCGGACGGTCGCCCACCATATCCATCATCTTTAAAGTTTGTAGCATCTCAATCTCGTGAGCGCTACCCTGCCACGAGATACTCTCTGGCACATTATCAAAATCAAAAAAATAGACATCGCCTATTTTACCATCATTTGCATCAACGCAATCCAAAACTATCAGATAGTCATATTCAGCAATAACGGGGATAAGTCTTTGAGCGAGTGTTCCACCATCCACAAAATGTAAAGAGTGCTGCTCCGAAGAAAACGCATACTTTTGTTCAACAAGGCGGCAAAGATGAACTCCGACGCCTTCGTCGGAGAACATCACATTGCCAATGCCTAAAACCAATACTCTCAAAAATCAAACTCTTGATTAATGTTTATCAGTTTTGTTAAATCTGTAACCACTAATAATCGCATCGATAGAGCCTTCTTTGCCCATAATAGAGTTAAATATAGCCATATAGATATGTACAGGAACAAAAATTAATATTGCCCACATCGCTATATGGTGAATCTCTCTTACCATAGACAAACCACCCATCCACGCTTCAAGTGGTCTAACAAATCCCAACAAAACACCACCAAGTCCTTCGTGGTATGAGTGTGCATACAATATAACACCTGTAACACATATCAAAAATACCATGGCATACAATCCAATATATGCTAAAAACTGGATAGGGTTGTATGCACCTTTAAGCTCTGGGTGTTTTCCTAAAAATAGATAATACATAATTTGCTGATACCATATTTTTGGATTTACAAGATCCCAAAAAGCCACCCTTTCTTTAATGCTTACTCTATCGGCAAGAAAGAGGTACGATTTAAAAATGGTAACTGCAATCAAAACAAATCCTATTATCTCATGCCACATTCTGAATTTCGCATTTAAAAACAAAACAGGCTCATCTGATGTTTCTGGCGATATGAATACATAAGCAAGGTAAAAGCCACTAACGGTTAGAGCAAATATAGAAACTGCCCTAATCCAGTGCGTCCAGCGTAACCCCGCAGAGAATTCAAATTCTGTTTTTCTTTTTCCCATTGTAGACTCCCTTTCGCTTTTTAGCAACTCGAACCACTAGGATTTACCTTGTAACTACTCATTTCATTGCCTTTTGTATCCATTACATGTACAGCACACGCAATACAAGGATCAAAAGAGTGAATAATTCTAATAATCTCTAACGGCTGAGACAAATCGGCGATTTTCAAACCAACCAATGACTCTTCATAAGGTCCTCTAGCACCTTTTGCATCTTTTGGACTAGCATTCCAAGTTGAAGGCACAACAGCTTGATAGTTTTCAATAGCACCATCTTTAATCTTAACCCAGTGACTTAAGACACCTCGTGGAACATTGCCAATATAGCGTCCTTTATACTCTTTGTTTTTGTCGATTTTGTACGTTGCACAAGTAGAACTATCTACTTTAAGATTTTGAATCAATGCATTAAAAACCTCAAGTCCATTGTCGGCGATAACTTTTGTCTCAAGCATACGACAAGCTGTTCTTCCCAAAGTTGAAGCAACTGCCGTAATAGGAAGACCTGTATCTTTTAAAAATTGGTCAACTACCTTGACAACACGCTTATTGCCCAATGCATAGTTAACAACGATATTTGCCAATGGTCCCACTTGCAAAGGTTTTCCATCATAACGAGGTGCTTTAATCCAAGAGTATTTTCCATCTTCGTGAATAACTTGCGTTGGAGCAAGCTCGCCCTTTCCGTTGACTGTTTGTGCCTCTTTAAAGCCAGTATAGTGAGGATTTTGCTTTCCATCGTACGGATGAAGAGGTGCATCATCTTTATACCAAGCACGTGTTGCTTCTTCAGTAATCTTGCTCTCATCAAGAGGATGTACCTTGAACGGCTTTCCACTTACAAGATTTATAACATCTTCTCCAAACATAACACCACTATCAAATAGATACTCTTTGCTATTGATTTGGAACTCTTTATATGTAAACAAGTTAGGAATACCAAGTCCAGCATTAACACTCATTTCCCCAGCATATGCCTTACCTGCCATAACAACATCTGGATAGTAAGCACGGTTTACAAAATCTGCCATCTCTTTAAACTTTGTCATATATTCACCCAAACGTGCTGGAGATTCAAGATCCATAATGCACGTCACACCACCAACTGTCAAGCTTTGTGGGTGAGGCTGTTTTGCACCGAATATAGCCATCATCTGTGCTGCAACTCTTTGTAGCTCTAGTGCCTTAAGATAGTGAGACAACGCAATAAGATTTTGCTCTGGTGTCAACTTGTAAGTTGAATGTCCCCAATAAGCATTTGCAAATGGTCCAAGATGCCCTCTTTTAACAAACTCTGCCACTCTTTTTTGAGCTGCCACCAAATCATCAGCACCACATGCGATAGGAGCATCAGTGTATTGAAAAGCTTCTGCCGCAGCTTTGTGCGGATCAGCTTTAAGAGCAGAAACCACATCTACCCAATCTAGTCCGTGAAGATGATAAAAATGAACTGTATGGTCATGCAAAAAAAGTGCAACATTCATCAATGTTCTTGTAAGTTTTGCATTTAATGGAGGCTCTATACCAAGAGCATCTTCAACTGCTTGAATACCCGCTTTATAGTGAGAATAGGTACAAACGCCACAAATTCTTTGTGTCATAAAACCTGCATCTCTAGGGTCTCTACCCTTTAGAATGGTCTCTATTCCTCTCCACAGTGTTGCGGATGAATAGGCTTCTGTCACAACATTGTTATCGTCAACAACGACTTCAACTCTCAGGTGCCCCTCTATTCTAGTGATTGGGTCAACTACTATTCTTTTACTCATGATTTTTCCTTAACACTTATTCTTCATCGTTTTTCGGACTGCCCTTAACCGCAGCAATAGCGGCATGAGCAGCAATACCTACGGCAGTTGCGGTCAATAATGCGACACCAACTTTATCAGCTGTTTTGTCTGCGCCTTCGCCATAAACCGTGTGATACAGTCTGCTACCCAAAGGCTCCTCAAATGGTCCCATGTTGTCCCAAAAATCTGGCTCAGAACATCCGATACATCCATGACCTGCTTGTACTGGCCACGAAGTATGTTGATTAAATCTCTCACGAGAGCAGTTGTTAAAAGTATAAGGACCTTTACAACCAACTTTGTAAAGACAATATCCTTTTTTAGCACCCTCATCGCCAAATTGCTGTACGAATTCACCTGCATCAAAATGTCCACGTCTCTCGCATAAATCGTGGATACGCATACCATAAGCCCATTTTGGTCGATTGTAAGCATCAAGTGCTGGCAATGTGCCAAACAAAATGTAATGCAAAACGTTTCCTACAATGTTCTTCTCGCTTGGAGGACATCCTGGAACATTTATAACTGGCTTATTTGTAATCTTACTTAATGGCTGGGCATTTGTTGGGTTTGGATACGCTGCTTGAATTCCACCAAAGCTTGAACAAGAACCGATAGCAAATATAGCTGCTGCTGCATCAGCCGCTTTTCTAGCACTCTCTTGTCCTGTTTGTCCGTGCGGTCCAACGGTCAAGTAAAATTGACTATCTCCTGCTGGAATACCGCCTTCTACCATCAAGATCAGTTTACCTTTAAATCGCTCAAGAGCACTTTCAAGGTTATGCTCTGCTTGCCAACCAGCCGCTGCCATAACAGTCTCGTGATACTCTAAAGATATATGATCGAATATCAAACTATCAATAGTCGGTGCATCACTTCTTAGCAAGCTCTCACTACAGCCCGTACACTCTGCCATATGCAACCAAACAACGGGCAGTCTATCAGTTAGCTCTGCAGCTTGTGCCATAAGTGGCGTAAATGTTGAGGGCAATGAAAGCATTGCTGTCATGCCAGCTGCCCACTTCATAAAATCCCTACGACTAATGCCATGCTCATCCATTAAGGTCGCAATAGACTTCTCCTCTTTGATGCGAGGGAACTTCTCAAGCTTGCTGAGCCTGTCGGTAAGCTTTTGGTACAGTTCGGTGTGCTCCATGAGTTTCTCCTATTTAAAATTTCCAAATCTTTATAAAAAATATTTCAACAAGCAAATGAATGATTGTTCATTTATTATTTAATCCAATCAAACCTAAATGTAATAATATCTATCGGTAAACTTCGGTTTACTTTAATTGGTTTGTGAATATTTGTAACAAAACAATAGGATAAAAATTCTATTTTTTTAAAAAATTATTAAATAAGCATTAAACATTAATTTTAATTAAAAAAATTATTGCGTAGTACATACGGAGCAGACATCAAAACTTTTAAATACTATATCGGCCTTACTAATGCTATCAATACCTATAATTGCCTCTTGAGCAATGGATGGATTTTCTTGCGACCCATTACCTAGATTCCATACTGTTGGGGTTATGATGTCATACTCTTTAATGATACCCTCTTTTACCCTAACTCGATGAATCAAGCTCCCCCTTGCACCTTCGACCGCACCAACACCTTCGCCACTTAGCACCTTTAGATGTATTTTTGGTTTTTTGCAAGAGACTTGAGAAATATCCAAATGCCTCAAGAGATATTGTGTTCTATTTAAAAGATGGGCGATTTCTGCGACTCTGGAGACAACACGCGTCACAACAGAATCTTTAAATCGTCTATGAAAATCCCTTATCAATGGGTCTTTGCCAATAATTAAACGAGCCATTGGTCCAACTTCAAAATAATTTTTCTTATACATGGCACTCTTTGAATAAGTATAACCATTTGCTTTAGATTCAAAAAAAGTATGCTCCAAACTTTCGCTCACAAATTTTACATCTGCCTTAACAACAGTAGTTTTTACCGCCTTGCTAGCCTCATCATACATGTAAGACTCACCCAAAGCTATAAACTTATCAAAGCTACGCCCAATACTATCAAATCCGTGACGCATCAAAATATCCATGCCATCGGACAACGAAGAGTTAGAACCCATAATCTGTATAGAAGAGTCGATACCCAAAAACTCACTAAGGCTCATACCAAAAATATGCTCTTCGCAAAAATCAATCACTTCATCCACTATATTTTGTGCTTGAGTTACATCCGACCTAAGAGGGTCACATGTAACGCCTCCTGCCATTAAAAAAGAGGCGTGTGGCCACTGTCCTGAAAAAATACTACCTGCCTTCAAGATGGTAACGATTGCCTTTTGGGCTTCAAACCACTCTTTTTGAGCAAACGCATAAGCTGTTTTTTTGCCGTTATTGTCTATTTTTTTTAGCTCTGGGAGGATTGTGAAGTAGTACCACTTTATATGATTGTGAATCTTTTCAATATTTAAAACTATCTCTCTTATAGCCTTAGCCTTAGCGGAGATATTCAAATTTTCGCCAAAAGAGGTATAGCAATCTTCAATCGCAAGTATAGAAGCGTTAGCGTGTGCACTTGAGCAAATACCACAAACTCTAGGAGTTATAACAAGAGCATCATAAAGTGGTCTTGAAACCATAATTTGCTCAAGCCCTCGATAGTTAAAAAATTTTATTTTCGCAAAATTGATTTTGTTTTTTTCCCACTCTAACTCTAAAACTGCCTCTCCTTCGATACGCTCAACAATCTCTTTAGTTATCTTCATCCATCAACCTTTTCTCTAAACGCTCTATCTTAAAGCCCTTTGCAACACCCGCCAAAGCATAATAAGCTCTTTTGCTGATACCCACAGGTGCTTGAGGCAAAGACATATTGGTTTGTGTCTCATAAAGTGATTTTCTAGGAAAATCAAACTCGGTACAGCCAACACAAGGCGAGCCAACCCTCGTTTTACTGCTGACGTTATTCCAGAGAATTTTATTGCAATTAGCATGCGTCATAGGTCCTAGACATCCTTGCTCATAAAAAAGACAACCCTCTTTGTGTCCAAACCCTTTACAATCTACCTTCCACTCAAAGTATTCATTTCTAATACATCCGTGATGTGCCAAATAAGCATAAATCTCTTTTGGTCGCAAAAACTCATCGGTAATAACTTTTTTATTCTCTTTTAGAGCATACAGTGTATCGACTATCCAAGATGGATGAACTGGGCAACCTGAAAGGTTTATTACATTGGAGGAGTCTTTCCAATAACCTCCTTTTTGCTTACCACTAAAAAGCAATCCAAAAATACTTTTTTCATCCCTAAGCCTAAAAACACCACCATAACAAGCACAACTTCCAGCGCATATGATATGTTTTGCACGTTTTGATAAAGCATCTACAATATCCTCCATGCCATAACCAAATCTCTCAATAATAGATTTATCTTTGCTTAACGCTCCTTCTATTATCAGAAAGTCAAAAGCATCTTCGCCTTCAATTATCTCCTGAAAACTCTTTTTTAATAAAAGCAGTGGATGATAAAGCATCTCAAAATCTTTTGAAAAAGATTTCATCGACTCATAGTTATAAAAAGAGTGGCTATCGCCGTTACATGTAATGCCTTGAATCCAGACTATTGAAGATTTTTTTCTACGCATTAGATTTTAAAGCATAGTAGATGTTGGTGGCGATTTCATCAGCATATTCAAGAAGGCTTTTTTGTAAAACACCCTCTCCATTTAAAAATACAAATCCGCCCAAATAGCCCATAAAAAGACCGAATGCAGAAAAGAAATCTTGATTTCTAAGCTCTCCCCTTGCCACACCATCTTCAAAAAATATCATCATCTCTGTCACGAAAGACGACACGCACAACATTCCCTCGCAACCATCTTTAAAAACCTCTTTGTTTGAGAGATAAACTCTTAGAAAATAGTCTATATGTTGTGGTTTTTGAGTAGCCATCTCAAAGTAGGAATAGACGATTTTGTCTATTTTTTCTTTTGTGGAACAATCAAGGTCATTGACTTTGCGTATGCGCTCACCCAAAATATCGGATGAGTATTTGATAACCTCTTTGGCAAGATTTTCTTTGGATGGAAAGTAGTTATAAAGATTGCCGGCACTCATTCCCATATATTTGGCAATATCTGGGATAGTTGTCGCATAAAAACCTTTTTTAGCAAAAAGAAGAAGGGCGGACTCTAGTATATTTTCAGTTTTTTTTCTCTTTTTGTCCACCCAATCTCCCTTAAAAACTAAACGTTTCCAGCTTTTTTCTCTTTTTCATAAAAATAGTTAGTCGCCTTGATAAAGCCATCTATGGAGCCACAATCAAAACGCTTGCCCTCAAACTTGTAGGCTATAACTTTTCCCTCTTTTGCCAAAGATAGCAGAGCATCGGTTATCTGAATCTCCCCGCCTTTCCCCGGCTGAGTGTTTTCCAAAACATCAAAAATCTCAGGAATAAGAATGTAGCGACCAATAATCGCCAAATTTGAAGGTGCATCTTTTGGGTCTGGCTTCTCAACCATATCCGAAACGCGATATATCCTATCATCTCCATCGACTATTTTTCCAGCCACTACGCCATATTTATTTGTCTCTTCTTTGGGAATTTCCTCAATCGCAACAATAGCACATTTGTATTTTTCATACACTTCTACCATCTGCTTCAATACAGAATCCAAGCCATTATTGTCACATAAGTCGTCCGCCAAAATAACAGCAAACGGCTCATTTCCGATAAGCGTTTCGCCTGTTAAAATAGCATGTCCCAAGCCCTTCATTTGGGTTTGTCTGGTGTAACTAAATGTGCATTTTGTTATAATCTTGCGAATGTCCGCCAAATAGTACTCTTTTGATGTGCCTTTGATTTGATGCTCTAGCTCATAGCTTATGTCAAAATGGTCTTCTATCGCTCTTTTTCCTCGACCTGTCACAATCGCCATTGTACTCATTCCTGCACTCATTGCCTCTTCTACGCCATATTGGATTAGTGGTTTAGTAAGAATCGGCAACATCTCTTTTGGCATAGCTTTTGTCGCTGGAAGAAATCTAGTGCCATACCCCGCAGCTGGAAAAAGACATTTTTTTATAGATTTTAGGCTGTTCATTTATTGTTACCTTTTTTTATTTTTTCAATAATTTTCGTTTCAAAATTTGCTTGCCATCTTCAACTCCTGGTTGGTCATAAGCATTGACATCCATCATTTGACCAACGACTGATGTCAACAATTCATAATAAAATATCAATTTCCCGATGTTTTCTTCATTGACTTGTTTAATCGTAATCGTATCTACAGGGATATCTTCTTTGTCCAAAAGTGCCTCTATGGTTGAATCTGCTTGCATGTTAATCAAATCACAAAAAGCAATATTGTTAATCAAATCCAACTCTTCAATACCATGAAGTGTCACATTTGGGATTTTTATAGTGTCATTAAAGTTTTCAACCTTCAGCACTGTAACGCTTTTATCTCTAAGCCCTTCAACAATAAGCTGTAAAAAAGAGTGCTGGTCTTTTGGACCAATAAGCCCTATTGGCGTTAAACCTACATTAAAACTACTATTTTTTTGTTTTTTACCCAGACTCTCGCCCCAAAGCTGAACATACCATTCACTAAAGTATTTCAAACTCTCACTGTATGCAAAAAGGGTGTTTATGTTGTAGCGCATAGAGTTCTTTGCGTAATATGTTGCTTTTTTAAGTATGGTATTTTTTATATAACCATCTTCAAAAAAACTTTTTTTAATATTTAGAGCACCGTCAAGAAGTTTTTGAACATCAACCCCTATAAGAAAAAGAGGAGCCAATCCAGCAGCACTTAAAACAGAAAATCTTCCACCTACATTGTTTGGAATATGAAGCAAAAACGACTTCATTGTCTTTGAGTGCAACTCTAGTTTCGAATCATGGTCAGTCACGAACGTAAAACGGTAATCCAAACAGATATCTTTTTTACCCAAATAACCTAGAACATACTTATAGACAGAAACTGTCTCAACAGTTGTTCCTGACTTGCTAATAACAAGAAAGTGGGCATTTTGAGCATCAATCGTCTCGAGGGTTGAGCGTATAGCTACTGGGTCTGTGCTTTCAAAAAAATGGAGCTTTTTTGAAAAAGAGCGAATAGGCTTTAAGGCTCTGTAAATCGCTTTTGAACCCAAAGAACTTCCGCCAATGCCTATAACTACAATATCTTTAATGGTGTCATAATCTGTGTTTTTTTTAAGCTCTTTAATATATTTTTGTAGATAATTTAGGTCTTGCGTAGGCAAATCATAGTATCCAATACTATCTTTTTCGCCAACAATTTTTTCAAATATTCCATCTTCTATTTTAATATCAAAATGAAGTATGTTTTTCAAGTTTTGCCTCCAAAATATTTCGCACTTATGTTACAACTTTGATACCTATAAATTACTTAAAAGGCAAACATAATGGTCATTGTGATATATTCTCCATATCCATAAATACGAGGGGAAAGCTATGTTTTTGCCAACCACTAGAGCTGAGATGAAAAAGCGAGGATGGCGTCATTTGGACGTTATTTTGGTTACATCTGATGCCTATATCGACTCTCCTTATATGGGAGTGGCTGTGGTTGGAAGAATTTTAGAAAAAGCTGGGTACCGTGTGGGTATCATCGCTCAGCCTGACATCGCCTCTGACATAGACATTAAGCGATTGGGAGAGCCAAAACTTTTTTGGGGTGTAAGTGGCGGGAGTGTTGATTCGATGGTATCAAACTATACTGCGACTAAAAAATTTCGCAGTGATGATGACTACACGCCCGGTGGAAAAAACACTAAACGCCCAGACCGAGCAAGTCTAGTTTACACAAATCTTATACGCCAATACTACAAAGAGACTGCACCTATAGTATTGGGCGGCATCGAGGCTAGTTTGAGACGTGTGAGTCATTATGATTTTTGGTCAAACAAAGTTCGTAAGCCTATCATTTTTGATGCTAAGGCGGATTATCTTATCTACGGAATGGCTGAAAAAAGCGTTATTGAGTTTGCTGATGCTATAAAAAACGGCAAACAACCTCTACATGTAAGAGGGCTTAGCTACATATCAAAAGAGCCTAAAGATGAGTATCTCCAACTTCCAAGCCATGATGAAGTGTTGAGGGACAAAAACAGATTTATAGATATGTTTGAGCTTTTTTATGACAACAACGACCCCATAACCGCAAAAGGTTTGTGCCAAAAAGTAGACAGTAGGTATCTCATTCAAAATCCCCCTTCACTTTATCTAGATGCCAAAGAGATGGACGAAGTGAGCGAGATTTCTTATGAGCGAGATTTGCATCCATATCATCAAAAAGATGGCAAGGTTAAAGCTTTGGAGACTATCAAGTTTTCCATATCGACACATCAAGGTTGCTATGGAGAATGTAGCTTTTGTGCCATCAGTGTCCATCAAGGCAGAACCATACGAAGCAGAAGCGAAGAGTCTATCCTTAAAGAGGCGAAACTTTTTACCACATATAAAGACTTTAAAGGCATCATCTCGGATATCGGAGGACCTACGGCGAACATGTATGGATTTGAATGCTCTAAAAAACTATCCAAAGGTTCTTGCGAAGAGAAAAGCTGTATGTTCCCGACAATGTGCAAAGCCCTCAAGCCAACACACCAGAGGCAAATTGAGCTTTTAAGAAAGGTGCGAAAAATAGACGGCATCAAAAAGGCGTTTGTCGCTTCAGGCGTAAGATACGACCTTATCAGCGATGACAAAGCGTATGGATACGAGTATCTTAAAGAGATAGTAAACCACCACATAAGCGGTCAAATGAAGATAGCACCTGAACATATTGACGACGAGATATTGGAACTTATGGGCAAGCCTAACAAACAAGCTTTGATTGATTTTAAGGTTTTGTTTGACAAGCTAAATAAAGAGTCTGGCAAAAAACAATTTCTTACCTATTATCTCATCGCCGCACATCCTGGATGCAAAGAGAAACATATGCTTCATCTTAAAGATTTTGCGACAAATATCCTAAGAATGAGCCCTGAACAAGCACAAGTTTTTACACCAACACCTTCGACTTACTCAACACTTATGTACTATACCGAACTAGACCCAAAAACAAGAAAGCCTCTATTTGTCGAAAAAGACGTACTTAAAAAAGAGAGGCAAAAACAGATAGTAGTTGCCAAAGAGAGGTGTTTTAAAAGCGGGTTTGACTCGTAATATAACTGCAAGGAGAAAATTATGGATACGCTTGTTTTTCAAAATATAATTATGGCGATTGTTCTAGGTTTTTTGATTGGACTACAACGAGAAATGCATATTTTTTATGATAAGCGTAAAAATGATTTTGCTGGTGCAAGAACATTTTCGATGATTTGTCTTTTGGGGTATTTGTCTGCCTTGCTTAGTGCATACATTCCTTTAAGTGTTGTGGTTGCGATGCTTATACTAGGAGTACTACTTGTTTGTGCTTACTATGCAAATAAAACTCCAGAAGAGGCTGGTATGACAACCGAATTTTCAGCATTTGTGACCTTTTTTGTAGGTGTTTTTTTAGAATTTGAAACTCCCATGCTTTCAGTATTTATAGCCATTATGGTTTTGTTTATTTTAAATCTCAAGGAAAAAATACTCAGCTATGAAAAAGTTATTGAGAAAAAAGATTTAAGTGCAGCTATTGTCTTTTTAATGATGACTTTTGTTATCTTGCCTCTTTTGCCAAATAAAACCATTGACCCGTGGAACTATTTTAATCTCTATAAAATATGGCTTATGGTTGTATTGGTGGCTGGTATCTCTTTTTTTGGCTACATCGCCGTACGTTTTGTGGGCGCCAAAAGAGGTATAGGTATAGCAGGTCTTTTGGGAGGTATCGTCTCTTCAACTGCGGTATCACTAAGTTTTGCAAGACGTAGCAAGGAAAATCCTCATTTTGCAAAAAACCTAGCCATTGGTGTCTGTTTGGCATGCTCTATAATGCTAATTCGTATCTTTATAGAGATGTACGTCATAAATCCAGACCTTGCAAAAGCTATATTGATTCCAGTTGTGGTTGCAACAATAGTTGGATACATTTTTTTTAAGGCTTTGACGTTTTTCTATCGTTTGAATAAATTAGCTTGCCTCCAATAAGCTTTCATGCGTTCCTGTATCAAGCCACGCAAAACCTCTTCCCATTAATTCAACTTTTAAATCATTACTTTGTAAATAAGCCTGATTTATAGAAGTAATTTCAAGTTCTCCTCGATCACTTGGTTTAACTTCTTTAGCCAATTTAACAACAGAGTTTGGGTAAAAGTACAAACCTACAACAGCATAATTCGATTTTGGATTTTTAGGTTTTAACTCTTCTTCTTGTTTTTGTAAAAGCGTGATTAGTTCTTCTTTGGACAAATTTTTGTATTTACTCAAAATCTATTTCCTTACTGTCTTTAGTGAAAACTTGCCACAAGGTTTGCCGTTAGAAGATTCCAGCCGTCCACCAGCACAAAGATAAGCAACTTAAAAGGCAAAGAAATCATAACAGGTGGTAACATCATCATACCCATACTCATAAGAACGGAACTTACCACCATATCGATAACCAAAAACGGCAGATAGAGCAAAAAGCCTATCTCAAAAGCGGTCTTCAACTCACTAATCATAAAAGCTGGGATCGCTACTAGCAAAGGAATATCTTCAACTTTTGAAGGATTTTCAAGATTGCGTATTCTAAAAAAAAGTGCGAGGTCTTTCTCTCTTGTGTTTCTTACCATAAAAGCCTTAAATGGCTCACTTCCTTTTTCAAAAGCAACTTGATAGCTAATCTCTTTCGCAAGGTAGGGCTTAACCGCCTTCTCGTACGACTCTTTGGCGACAGGCTCCATAATAAAAAATGTCAATATAAGAGCCAATGTTACAAGCACTTGATTTGGAGGCATCTGTTGCGTTCCCAAAGCTTGACGCAAAAACGAAAAAATAATGATAAGTCGCAAAAAACTTGTCATCACAAAAATCATCGATGGAGCGAGAGCTAGTATCGTAAGAACGATAAGAAGATTTAAACTTGTAACAAGCTGTTCAGGCGTATCTGGGGCACTCAAAGAGAGATTTACAGTTGGAATAGTATCCGCACCAAAGGCATAAACGCCTATCATCAAAAAAGAAAAAATAATAATTTTTTTCACATTTTACTCTTGCACTGACGTTTGGGCATCTAGTACACTTTGCTGAGCCTCTTTTTTTGTGCCTTTGTCTAACGAGAAAAATGTCAACTCAACTCTTCTGTTTTTAGCCCTGCCCTCGTCGGTTGCATTTGAGGCTATTGGCTCATACTCGGCTCTTCCTGACGCTATAATTCTTGCGGGATTTACACCGTTTTTCATAAGCTCTTTTGCAACACTAACACCACGTGCAGTAGATAGCTCCCAGTTATCTCTAAAAAGACTATTTGAGTCTGGCTGCTGATTGTCTGTGTGACCTTTTACGTTGATATTTAATCTTTCAGAAAGCTTTGCAACTATAAGCGAAATTCTTTTTAAAAACAAAAACGCATCTTCGCTATCAATCATGGCTGAACCCTCTTTAAAAAGAAGTCCGCTAGGTAGTCTTATAATAAAACCATCTTCCGCCTCTTCGACCAAAACTTCAGGTGCACCAGAGGTTTTAAGCATCTCATTTACCTCCACAACACTCTTCTGAACAGCCATTTTTGCAGAATCCATGCTCTGGCTCTGTTTAATCGCTGGAGATATTTGCTGATTCTTCTCACGACTTATTTCTGTTTTTGTGCCACCCTCTAAAACACTCAAAGCTCCAGCGAGTGAGCCTATAGCTTCTTGAACTTTTTTAGCATCCATGGAAGACATTGACAAAAGCAATACAAAAAAACATAAAAGCAATGACATCAAGTCCCCAAATGCAGCAAGCCATTGGGGCATACACTTTGGACAATTGCAAGGCTTTTGTTTTGCCATCATTTACCCTTAGTTAA